>JAZBOQ010000277.1:0-3993 GCA_036351195.1 Thermoanaerobaculales bacterium
TCATACCATACGTCTTCCGGTGCTAGGAAGTGGGGTGCCGGATGACGCTTTGTGGGATGAGGAGGTGAGCGCTCACTTCATTCCCTGGTGAGAGGGTGAAGGGTGAAGCCGCTCCCTACGGTCGCTGTGAGGAGTCAAGATCGCGGACGTCCGAACTCGCGTCACGACTTCTCACTTTCTCACCTTCTCACTTTCTAACCCCTCACTCTTCACTCTTCACTCTTAACCCCGCACACCCAACTAGCGCCTCGCTCATTGCTTTGTCATAATGAGAAAGCAGCTCGAACCATTACAAAATGTCCCTTTCGCGGGGTGATCGTCTCGGTAGATACGAAGTCCTCGGCCCCATCGGTTCCGGCGGGATGGGTGAGGTGGGGCGGACGCGGCACACCAAGCTCAAGGAGATCCTGCGGCCGAAGGGGTAACAATTCGTCGGACGAATTGTGGTGGCGCGTCGGACGCGCCAGTTTCGTCGCAAGCTGGACTCAGGAGCCCGGGATGGCGTGGATTCCCCGTGCACTCGCGAGTTCTCGGTCGAAGGTGGCGACTCGGCCCTCGGCACGATCGCGGGCAACGTTGACGATGGTGGCATCGACGAAGCTCAGGCGGGTCTTCTTCTGACGCCGGAACGTCTCGACAGCTTCAATGAAGCGCTCGGAGCATGGGACGAACTCGAGCTCGCGGGCGCCCAGCAGGATGTCGGCGACCTCGGATGCCACCTCGGGTCCTCGTCGGGCCATGAGCACGGTCGCCACCTCGAGGAAGACGTACTCGAGCAGTAGCCCGTGGCCCCACTCGCCGTCGAGGAAGCGGGCCATGACCTCAGCCGCCGCTTCGTGATGAGCGTCCCGGGTGTTGTGGTACGCGACGAGGAAGCTCGAGTCGAGAACGATCACCGGGATCGGTCCTCAGGCGCCATAGGCGACGGCGTCGATCTCTTCGCTCAGGCGCTCGTTGCCCTCCGGGTAGGGCTCGGGCTCCAGATCCGCGAGACTCCGCCGACGGGGCTCCCCCTCCGGCCGCGCGAGCCAGGCGCGGATCGCCTCGTTCATCAACTCGCCGACAGTCGCTCCGCGGAGCGCGGCGCGCGCCTTGAGCTGCCGGTAGATGTCCTCGTCGAGGTTGCGAATCGTGCGATCCATGTGTTGATTGTAACACAAGCAATTCGTCGAACGAATGTCGGTGGCACGTCGGACGCGCCAGTTTGGTCGCAGGGGCTCGCTTCACGACGAGCGCCCTACCGGTTGCCTTTCGTAGCATCGCGCGAAATCGAAAAACCTAGAAAACTTGGGATGCAATCATCAGAATTCAAAGTTCAGCCTTGTTCCGAAAACGCCGCAATACGAATCACCGAAGAACATCCTCGCCGAGGTTGCGAATCGTGCAATCCATGCTGTGAACGTGACCCAATCAACCCTCTCATGAGTTGCTTGTACACCTAATACACACTATTATACACATAGGAGGCACACGATGAGAACAAACATCGTTCTTGACGACAATCTGGTGGAGGAGGCGTTTCGGCTCACAGATGCCCGTACCAAGCGGGAACTCATCCACCTGGCGCTGGAGGAGCTGATCCGAGTCCGCCGGAAACTCAACCTGGCTGATCTGGCCGGGCAGATCCGGCTCCGTGACGACTTCGACCACAAGGCCATGCGGGATGTCCGGTCCGACAATCGTTGACACTTCGGTCTGGATCGATGTCTTTCGGGATGCGTCGGCGGGCCGGGGGCGGCAACTGGGATCCATGGTTGATCCAGACGACGTGCTGCTCACCCCGTTCACCGAACTCGAGCTCCTCCAGGGTTGCAGGGACGAGAACGAGTGGTCGCTGCTCGCAACCTATTTGGAAACCCAAGAGTATCTACCGCCAAGCCGAGAGACATGGGCAGCAGCGGCGCGGATCTACTTCGATCTGCGCCGTCTCGGCAAGACCGTGCGTAGCCCCATCGACTGCTGCATCGCCCAAGTCGCCATCGACAATGGTGTGCTGCTGCTCCATCGTGACCGGGATTTCCAGGTGATCGCCGAGATCAGGCCGTTGCAGCAGCGGTTTCTGCGTTGGAAATCCTGACGGGGTCTTGGCCCGAAGACATCCTGAGCCCTCTGCTGCGGACGCGAGAAAAGGAAAACGCCCCGCAGTGGCGGGGCGTACTCGGTCGATGATCGCGACTTGGTCGGTTACGGCAGCGGCGGATTCGTCTGGTCCCATCCGCCGGTGTCGCCGGTCTCGAAGCCGTTGTGGAAGTAGGGGGCACTCAGCTCGACGGCGCCGCGGTCGCAGTGGACCGACCCGTTGCCGTCGCCGTCCCAGGGGCGGATGTTGCCGTGCTGGTCGATCGCCTGGCACATGCCGTCGTCGCCGCTGTCGATGGCCGGACTGCCAGTTTCGGGCAGGTGGGTCCAGGTCGGACCGCCGTGGTCGGCGAGGGGGGCGAGCATGACGTCGGCTACGACAAGGTCGTCGGTTCCGATGAGGTTGCAGGTGGCATCGTCGGCGAGGTTGAAGTCGAACGAGGCGACCACCGCAGGCGATTCCTCCATGCAGTTCCCGAGCACCGAGCCGCCGCCTTCGTAGTTGTCGGCGACAATGGTGTTGCGCAGCTCGACCGTGACGGCCATGTCTCCGGCGAAGCGATTGGCAGAGATGCCGCCCCCGTAGGTCTCGGCGGTGTTGTCGCAGATGGTGCTGTCCTCGACGACCACCAGCGTATCCACGGAGGGAGGAACTCCCCAAGCACCACCAAGGGCTATGATCCCTCCACCGCGACCTGTCGTGGCGCTTCCGGTGGTGGTGGCGCCGAGCGCCTCGTTGCCGCTGATCGTGGAGTTGCTGATGGTCGTTCTGTTGTCGGAAACGCAGACACCTCCGCCGAACCCCGAGAGGTCCGCCAACGACTGGGCGGTGTTGTCGCTGATCGTGGACCGGTGGATCTCCGCGACGCCGCTCGCAAAGCCCAAACCACCGCAGAAGGCATAGCCGTCAGCTGAGTATGCCTGGTTGCCGCTGATGGTGCTGTCGGTGATGGTGACTTCGGTATCGTTAGCGCCAATACCGCCGCTGAACACCGCGCTGTTGTTCGTCACCGACGTCTGATCGACGACCAGGGTTGGCGTCCCGACGTCGTCAATACTCAACAGACCCCCGCCTTGACCATCCCTCGCCGTGTTGAGGGTCAACACACAATTGGTGAGGGTCATGGGTCCCGAGCTGTTGCAGATGCCGCCGCCGCTGGGGGCCGTACTGCCCGTCACGGTGGTTCGAGTCAGGTCGGCGCTCCCAAAAGCGTTGAGCAACGCGCCACCGCAGTAGGTCGGGCCGGAGTCGCCGCCCTCGAGCGTGAGATCGCGGACAGACAGCTTTCCAGAGTCGTTGACCACCATGAGACGGAATGCGGGCGCCGCCGCGGCCCGGTTGATGGTCGAGTCCCGACCCTCGAAGGTGATCTCGGTGGTGATGACGGGAAGAGCGGTCGGTCCGTAGTAGTCGACGAAATAGTCGTCGAAAACATACGTCGCCGAGCTCGCGAGCTCGATGGTGTCGGCGCCGCTTCCCGCCGGACAATCGGCGTTGTTCGCCGTGTCGGTGTTGGCGTTCATCACCGCCTCGATGAGCGAGCACTGGCCGTCGGCGGCCACCGCCGGGTTCGTCGTCGTCACCGGGATCGTGGCCGCCGCCGCCGGCAGCGCCAGGCCCAGAACACCGACCGTGATCAGAATCAGAATTGCATCCGTCCTCATGTCGCGCCTCCTCCCGTGCCGAGTTCGTCGTCCCGCGTCCCGCGGATCGTGTAGGGCCGGCTCAGGCCGGCGTGCTCTGTGGACTGCTGAACACACCTTCAACATGGCGCGCGCGGGAGGCGGCGTCCCAAAGGAGTTCCAAAAACCCGCTAAAACCCCGGAGCCGCAAACGCGAGACGGTTCCGCTTCGCCTTGGACCCGCAAGCAAGGATGCTTGCGGCTACAACGTCCGTCGCGCTTGTAGCGGCA
>JAZBOQ010000278.1:0-22249 GCA_036351195.1 Thermoanaerobaculales bacterium
CGGCCAGGTGCTCAGTCGGGGACGACACGCCGGGTGGCCCTCCGGGGTGCCGGCAGATCGCCGGCGGTGATTTCTACTTCGGCGGAGCCCTGGACGCCGCAGCCCGCTAAACAGACCAGCTGGGCGCTGCCGGGGGCGGTGGCGGTGAAGGTCGTGGCGGTTTCGTCGACGGGGTCGAAGGTACCGTCGCCGTCGCCGTCCGCGAACCAGCCGGGGAAGTCGATCTCGAAGGGCCGGCCGTACTGGTCGGCGCCGACGGCCTCGAGCTCGAGCTCGGCGCCGACGCGGAGCTCGGCGGTGGGCGGTTGGACGGTGATGGTCGTCAGCTGAGGATCGTCGCCGGTGACCTCGACGGCCGCGGTGCCGGAGACGCCGCCCTGGGAGCAGGTCACCGTGGCGGCGCCGGGATAGGTGCCGGTGAGGGTGGTGGCGGCGCCGGATGCGGGGTCGAAGGTGCCGTCGCCGTCGCCGGCGATCGCCCAGGTGGGGCTGTCGAGCTCGAAGTCCTCGCCATACTGGTCCTTGCCGGTGGCCGTGAAGGCGATTTCGCCGCCGACCTCGACGGTGGCCGAGGCCGGGTCGACCTCGATCGTCGCGAGCTCGGCTGTTCCGCGAACCGTGACCACCGCGCCCCCGGTGACGCCGTTCTCGGTGCAGAGAATCTGGCGGGTGCCCGGGGCGGTGGCGGTGAAGGTCGTGGTCGTTCCGGTGGTGGGATCGAGACTTCCGGTGCCGTCGCCGACCCCGAAGCTCCAGACGGGAGCGCTGAGGGGGAACGGGGCGCCGTGCTGGTCGCGCCCGGTTGCGGTGAAGACGACCTCATCGCCGACGTTCAAGGTAGCGTCGAGGGGGGTGACGTCGATGGCGGCGAGCTGGCTTCCGGAGGGGAATGGCCAGCGCATGAGGCCGGCCTGGTAGATGGTGGCCGGAATGCTGCTCGCGGGATCCTGCACCCAGGCGACGACGACGATGTCGGAGCTGTTGGCCATGCTCAGGGGGTCGAAGTCGATGCGGTCGGTGACGCTGGAGCAACCGCCGCCGTTCAGAGTGACGTTGGTCTCGAAGACCTTTTGCATGAGGACGTTGGTGGCGTAGGACTGGAGGTCGGGGTGGTGGTCCAGTGTGGGGGCGACGAAGACCCTCACCGGCCGGCTGCCGCCGCCTTCCAGGCAGACCTGCGCGGTGATGTCCCAGGTGCTGCCCCCCACAGGGTCTCCGGTCAGCTCGAGGGTGACGTCGGTGGGCTGGCCCATCCGTTGCTCCACGTCGGAGATGTAGTCGCCCGGCCGGCTGTTGATCAGCGCGTCCACCATGAAGGTGGGCACGGCGGCGGTGAGGCCGTAGAAGAGGTCGAGGCGGTCCTGGCTCCAGGGGACGGTGAACGGGTCACCGTTGACCTGGAGAGTGATCGGAGCGAAGCGACCGGGATAGGTGTCGCCCAGCTGCTGGACCACGGGACCCGTGGTCGAGCAGGTACCTCAATAGAGGTTGGTGAAGTATTCGCCCAGCACCACGCGGTCAGCGGCGCCCGCAGCGGAGGCCGCGAGGACGATCGCCAGGATCGTGAGCGGCCCGGCAGTCAGTCGGCGGTGAGTGCGGATCGTTTGAGGTGTCTCGGTCATGTCGTCTCCCATCCTCGATGCTTGAGGGGTCTGTCGAATGAAGGTCGTCGCAGTGAGCATCAAAACCGCCAGGTGACATTGGCTCGGTATCCTTCGAAACGGGGCTCGATCCGGCACTGGCCGCCGGCGCAGACCAGGCCACCGGGATCGCCGCCGCCGAAAAAGGTGAGAATCAAATTCGGCTTGGGAAGGTACTGGACCTCGAGGCCCCAGAAGTCTTTCTTGCCTTCCCGACTCTTGTCTTCGAAGGAGTAGCGCAGGGAAACCGTTCCCCAGGGCGATTGCGAGTATGCGAGGGTCGAACGGGTTGTCTCGAGCCGGTAGTAATCGGTCTGTTCGAGCCGCTGGTCGTAGCCGAGAATGATCTCGCCGCTCCCGCCCACCGTCAGGTGGAAGTCGGCGATGGTGTGGCTCTCGTCCTTGTCCAGGTCGGACCAGTTGCGGTCGAAGTAGGAGCCCGCGAAGTAGACGGGCCCGATGAGCTGCTCGATCCCGGCGTACCACTCGACGCTGCGGTTACCGCCTTCGCCACCGGGCGATGTCCGTGTCTTGTGGGTGTTGAAGTCGGCGAAGCTGGCGTGCAGGATGGAGTTGGTCGAAAAGATGTCGGCGCTGGCCAAGAGCCGGGGCCCCTTGACATCGTCGTGCTCGTACTTCTCATCGGCGCGGCCGGCGCTGGGCGGTTCATTGTAGCGATAGCTGAAGTTGTAGTAGTCCTTGTACTCGGCAAGAATCGAGACCGGCCCGATATAGGCCGTAGCCGAGAAGTAGCGTCCGTAGCCCTCTTTGAAACGGTCGTTCTCGGTCTTCTCGATCTCTGACCACTCGCCGGAGAGGTCCAGCACGCCCCACAGGCTGGTGCCGCCGGCCTCCACCGACCAGACGTCGACCTCGTCGGTGCCTTCGGGGAAGAATCGATCGAGCTTGGCCGAGACGACGGAACCCCCGAGATACAGATCGAGGGGCAGGCGAACGAGCACCCGGCCGCCGTAGAGCTCGTCTTCGAACTCGCGATCGTACTGGTTCTGCAGGACCGGTTCGCTGACCCGGCCGCCGAGCACGGTGACGTCGACGTGCTCCAAGGTGAGCCGCGCCAGGCCGCCGTGAATGGGCTCGTCGAAGCCGAGGGCTTCGTTCTTCTGGACATAGAGGCTGAGACCCCGGCCGAAGGACGAGAAGAACGTGCCGAGACGACCCGAAAAGCGGTCGCTCTGGTAGTCGACGTAGTAGCGGCGCAGCTCGAGAAAGTCGTGTGTTCGGTCGAGGTCGAGAGGGTCGACGAGGGATTCGTCCGAGAAGACCAGGAGCTCGAGCTGGGCGCCGGCGGTGATCTTCGACCACTCGACGTTGAAGCTGATGAGCTGCTTGATTTTGGTGTAGTCGCCGCACCCGGAGTGGTAGGAGGGGCACTCGTCGGGCCAGTTGAGCTCGACCTCCGAGGTGAGCTGACCGAAGATGCGATAGCTCTTCTGCTGATCGGAGTCGTTCTGCGCGGCCGCCGGCAGCGCCAGTGCGAGCACGGCGACGGAGACGAGAAGCGGCCTACTCGTGCTCACCGGTCTCAGCCCCGTGGTCCGGCGTGTCCGCGAGCAGTGCCAGGACCTTCTCCTTGAGCAGCGCCTCGTCTCCCTTGCGGTAGCCAGGGAAGACCTCGTGGACGTTGCCCTCGCGGTCGATGAGGACCGCATAGGGCAGCTCGCGGGTCGGGTTGTACTTGTCGAGCACGTTGTTGTTGGGGTCGAGCACGGTGGTGTAGGAGATCTTGTAGCGCTTGATGTAGGGCTTGATCTTGCTGGTGGTGGCCGGCGGATCGGTGTTGACGCCGATGATGCGCAGGCCCTCGTCGCCGAGCTCCTCGTGCATCGCCTGGAGATAGGGCATCTCGCGCCGGCAGGGGACGCACCAGGTGGCCCAGAAGGTCACGTAGACCACGTCCTCGCCGAGCTGCTCCGAGAGGGTGACCCAGTTTCCGTCGAGATCTTTCAGGCGGAAATCGGGCGGCGCCCCGGCCTCGGCGGCGGCGGATGTCAGGATGATGACAAGAGTGGCCGCAACGGCGGCGACGGTGATAGACGTGGTGCCGTTCATGTGCTCCCCCCGGAAAAAGCGGCGCGCGGGTTGCCAAATCGTTGGTCATTCGCGCGAACGTGAATTGTATACAATCGCTGCTGGGTTGTACACAGCTCTCACTCGCAGAGCAGGGAGGTTGGGTCGCGACGCGCGGCGTACGTCGCATTGCCGAAGATCGCTCGTGAACGATGCGGGCTGTCAGGGAACGCTTTCGTTGCGGCTTGAGCGTCGTAAACTCTCGAGCTTCTCGGTGACGCGGGAGCCGGCTTCAGCGCTGACGGTGGCGACGAAGATGGTGTCGTCACCCGCCACCGTACCGACGACGCCATCGAGCTCGAGCCCGTCGAGGGCCAGGGCCACTCCGCCGGCTTCGCCGGGGGGCGTCGTGAGCACCAGGAGATGATCCCCGGCCGATCCGACCGCGAGCAGCCGGCCGGCAATCCGTTCCTCCAGGGGGTTTGACGTGGCCGGCAATCCGGCCGGGGCCGTCCAGCGTCCGTCCGCCTTGACCAGCCGTAGAGCCGCGATGTCACGGGAGATTGACGCCTGGCTGGCGTCGATGCCGAGGGACCTGAGGGCGGCGACCATCTGCTTCTGTGTCTCGATGCGCTGCCGGGAGATGGCCTCGAGAATCACGCGGCGGCGGGTGTCCACCGAGCTCATCGCACGGCACTCCGGGTGAGGGCGTCGAGGCTTTCCCAGATCGCACGCCGGCGGTGAAGGACGGAGTCGTGAATCTCGTTCGCCAGTGCCCCGATCTCCTGCAGGGCGGGTGAGCCTGCTCCTCCGAGGTGGTTCCTGCCGCTGAGAATCGACGCCGGCTCGAGGGCCGGCACGGGCGTTCCCGCCGAGATCTCCTCCGCAACCTGCCGGTAGGCGTTGCGGAAGGGCGTGCCCTCGCGGACCCGCCGGTAGACTTCGTCCGTGGCGAGCAAATCTCCGGTCACCGCCGCTTCGCATCGGCTGGAGTCGATGCCGAGTCGCGGGACGGCTTCGGCGGTCATCCGCAGCATTGCGACGGTGGTGTCGATGCCCTCCATCATGGGCCCTTTGGTCAGCTGCATGTCCCGATGATACCCCCCGGGCAGGGACCCGACCACCCCCATGGCCTGGGCGGCGAAACCGGCCACGACCCCGGCGCGGCCACGGGTGAGCTCGAACACATCGGGGTTCTTCTTCTGCGGCATGATGGACGAGCCGGTGGCGATCTCGGTGGGGAGCGTGAAGTAGCCGTACTCCTCAGCGGTGAACAGCACCACGTCCCATGACAGCGTGGCCAGGTCTTTGGCCACCGGCCAGAGCGCGTTGAGTACGGCGGCCTCGAGCTTGCCGCGTGAGAGTTGGGCCGCGGTGGAGGCGAGCTGGGGTGAGGCGAAGCCGAGTGCCTCGGAGACCTGGCGGCGGTCGATGGGTAGCGGAGTGCCGTAGCCGGCGGCGCTGCCCAGAGGTCCGCGGTCGGCGAGCCGGTAGGCTCCATCGAGCAGGTCGCAGTCGTCGAGGAGGACCTCGGCGTGACCCGCCGCCCAGAGCCCTACGGAGGACGGCATGGCGCGGCGGAGATGGGTGAAACCGGGCATCACAACCCGACGGTGCCTCTCGCCGAAAGCGAGCAGGGAACGGGCAGCGTCCACAACCGCCTCTTCGATCTCCAGGAGGGCGGACTTGAGGTAGAGCCGGATGGCGGTCATCACCTGATCGTTGCGCGAGCGGCCGGTGTGGACCTTCTCGCCGAGCTCGCCGAGCCTCTCGGTGAGGCGGTGCTCCAAAGCCGAGTGGGCGTCCTCGTCATCCTCGGTGACCGAGAAGAGGCCGGCGTCGATGTCGGCCAGGGCACGGTTGAGCTCCTCTACGAGACGCGCGTGTTCGTCCGAGGTCAGGAGTTCGGCTCCGGCGAGACCGCCGATGTGGCCGAGAGAGCCGTAGATGTCCCACCGCAGCAGCCGTTGGTCCCAGAGACGGTCGGTCCCGGCAGTGTAGTTGGAGATGGCCTCGTCGAGGCCGCTTCCGTTGCCCCACAGGCTGCGTTTCATTTCAGAATCTCCCTGGCCACGGCGAGGTAGAGCTCGGTGGCGGCACGAACGTCGTCGAGGGCAATGGTCTCGTCCGCCGTATGGGACTGCGTCGAGTCGCCGGGGCCGAGCTTGACGGCGTCGAGGTCGCGCATGAAGACCCAGTCCGAGCAGGTTGGTGAGGCGAATGGTGTCGACTCGGGCCGCGCGGCCATGACCGCGGCGAGCACTCGCGATTCCGGCGGCGTCTCCGCCGGAACCAGGCGGTCCGAGTAGATCTTCACCCGCGCCGCAACGTGCTCGCCGATGATCGACACGATCTCTGCGTGCTCGTAGGCGGGGGTGGTCCGGATGTCGAGCATGGCGACGCACTCCGGCGGCGTGATGTTGCGGGCCACCCCGGCGGAGAGCTGGGTCGGTGTCACCGTGACCTCGCCGAGCAGCGGGTGGCTTCGGCGGAGAGGCGCTTCGTCCAGTGCAGCCAGGTCTGCGGCGGCCATGCGGATGGCGTTCACCGGCGGTGGCTGCCGTCCTGCAGCCCACCCGGCGTGGACCTGGTCGCCCTCCCAGTGGAGCTCCAACAGCAGCTGGCCACGCTGGGCGATGCACGGCTCGAGGGAGGTGGGCTCGCCGACGATGGCGGCGTCAGGCGTGGTCCCAAGCCGTTGGAGGGCGCGCGGCATGGAGGTGTCGCGGGTCTCCTCGGAGTAGGTCGCCAGAACGATGAGCTCCCCAGCGGCCGGGTTGCCGGAAGCGGCCAAGGTCGCGGCGGCGGCGGCCATCGAGGACACCGAGGCCTTGGCGTCCACCGCCCCGCGTGCGATGAGCTGGCCTCCGTTGACGACGCCGTCGTAGGGTGCCACCGACCAGCCGTCGCCCGGTGGGACGGTGTCCAGGTGCGAGGCCATGAGCAGGGTCGGGCCGGGCCGGGGCCCTGCCACCCTGATCCGCACCGCGGTGTCGTCGACCTCGGGATCGAGCCCGTGGTCGGAGGCCCATGCGGCCAGGGCGCCGGCCGCCCGGCCCTCGTCGCCGGACGGGCTGGGCGTCCGCACGAGATCGACGAGGAGTGGCGTCGGATCGATCATTTCCCCGCACTTTCGTAGTCCCGCTTCTCGCGTTCGCCGACGATCATGGTGCCGCTGCCGTGCCCGGTGAAAAGCTCGAGCAGCAGGGCGTCGGGAGTCCGGCCGTCGATGATGTGGGTGCGGCGGACGCCGCCCTTGACGGCCTGCAGGCAGGCCTCCACCTTGGGTCGCATCCCGCCCTTGATCGAGCCCGACCCGAGGAGGGCCTGCAGATCCTCGGGAGCCGCGAAGGCCACCAGAGAGGACGGGTCGTCGGCCGTGCGCAGCAGTCCCGGGGCGCCGGTCATGTAGATGAGCTTGTGTGCGCCGAGGGCGCCGGCGAGGTGGGCCGCGAGAGTGTCGGCGTTGACGTTGAGGATCCGGCCCTCGGGGTCGGCGGCCAACGACGCCACCACCGGGACGTGACCGCGGGGCAGCAGCACGTCGAGCAGGGTGGTGTTCGCCGCGTCGACATCGCCGACCTCGCCGAAGTCGACGATGGAGGTCTCGCCCTCGTCGTCGGTGATCTCCACCGGCGGTCGGCGGTGGACGGTGACGAGACCGGCGTCGATGCCGGTGAGGCCGACCGCGGCGACGCCGTGCCTTCGGAGTGAGGCCACCACGTCGACGTTGATCTGCCCGGCATAGACCATCTTGGCAACCTGGAGAACCTCCGGCGAGGTCACCCGGCGTCCGGCCACCATCTTGGGTTCGAGGCCCATCCGTCGTGACAGGGCGCTGGCCTGGGGGCCGCCGCCGTGGACCACGAGGACCCGAATGGAGAGCGACTCGAGGAGGGCAACCTGGACGGCCACGTTGTCGAGCGCCTCCGGCGACGAGAGCACCTCGCCGCCGAGCTTGATGACGAAGGTCTGCTCACGATACAGCCGCGTGTACTCCAGTGCGTCCTTGAGTCCATTGACGAGATCGGTCATGGCGAACCCCCATCCGGAAGCATCCTTTCGAGCACCGCGCGTTGGGCGTGCAGCCGGTTCTCCGCCTGGTCGGTCACCCGGGACCAGGCGCCGTCGAGGACGCCGTCGGTGACCACCACGTTGCGGCGGACGGGCAGGCAATGGAGGAAGATTCCGGCGCCGTTGCGGGTGGACGACATCCGCTCCTGGTTGATGATCCAGCCGCGGTGGGGAGCGCGCCGCGCCGCCTCGGCCTCGGCGTTGCCGAAGTCGGTCAGGCAGCCCCAGCTCTTGGCGTAGACGGCGTCGGCGCCGGCGATGGCCGCGTCGAGGTCGTCGGTGGTGCGCACCGTCGAGCCGTTGCGCTGGGCCACCCCCTCGATGGCGGCCATGTCGTCCGGGTCCAGGTCGTAGCCGGGGGGGCGGGCGATGCTGACCTCCATCCCGAGCCGGGCGGCGGCGATGGCGGCCGAGGCGGGTACCGCCGTGGGCAGAGCCCGCGGGTGCCACGCCCAGGACAGGACGAAGCGCTTCCCGCGCGGGCTCTCTCCCAGGTTCTCCTGCAGGGTCAGGGCGTCCGCCAGGCCCTGGCAGGGGTGGCGCCGGGCCGACTCCATGTTGACGGTCGGTACGCCGGCGTGGTCGGCAAAGGCGTGGACGACCTCGTCCTTCCTGGCCTCCGCCCAGGTGTCGGCAAAGGGGAAGGCGCGCACCGCCACCGCCTCGCCGTAGCGGCCGAGCACCCGTGCCGCCTCGACGACGTGCTCCACCGCCTCGCCGTCCATCACCACTCCGGGCCGGGTCTCCATGGCCCAGGCGCCGCGGCCCGGTTCGAGGACGACGGCGTGGCCGCCGTGGCGGGCCATGGCCACTTCGAAGGAGGTCCGGGTCCGCAGCGACGGGTTGAGGAAGACCATGATCAGATTCCTGCCGGCGAAGGACAGTCCGTCGGCGCCGGCTTTGAGCGCGGCAGCCCGGGCAAGGATGGCCCGAACATCGTCGTCCGGCCAGTCGTCGGTTCCCAAAAGGGAGCGGTTCGTCATGAAAGCACCTCGTGCAGAGTTTCGAGAAAACGGTCGGCCTCATCGTCGGCGAGGACCAGCGGCGGCAGCAGGCGGATGACGGCGGGATCGTCGGCGGAGCCCACCAGGATGCCGCGCTCGAAGAGAGCGAGCTGGACGGGGCGGGCCGGCCGGTCGAGGACCAACCCGAGCAGAAGCCCGCGGCCGGTGATCTTCCGAACCGGCCGCAGGCCGGCCAGACCCTGGCGCAGGCGCCGCTCGAGGCCGAGCGCCCGCGCCGCCAGGTCCTCGTCGCGGATGACCTCGAGGTTCGCGGCGGCAGCGGCGCAGGGGATCGGTCCGCCGCCGAAGGTGGTGCCCAGATCGCCCTGTCGGACGTGGCGGGCGATTCGGGGCGAGAGCAGCACCGCACCCATGGGCAGGCCCGCGGCGATGCCTTTGGCGAGGGTGAGGATGTCGGGTTTCACGCCGTAGCTCTGGGCGGCGGTGAAGGCGCCGGTGCGGCCGCAGCCGCACTGGACCTCGTCGAAGATGAGCACGGCTCCCGAGTCGTCGCAGGCCCGGCGCAGCACCTCGAGGGTCTCGGCGCCGGCCTCTCGCGCTCCGGCCAACCCCTGCACCGGCTCGACGATGACGGCGGCCACGGTCTCGTCGACGACGGCCGGCAGAACCTCGGGCCTTCCCCACGGTGCGACCACCGAGAGATCGAGGAGAGACTGGCCCCCGCTCGCGTCGGCGAGCTCTCGGTAGCGGGGGATACCCGAGACCGCCAGGGTCGCCAGGGTCCGGCCGTGGAAGCCGCCGTCGAAGGTGACCACCCGGCGCCGCTTGGTGGCCCGGCGGGCGAGCTGGAGGGCGACGTCGTTGGTTTCGGCGCCCGAGTTGACCAGGAATGCCTGGTCCAGCGCCGCCGGCGCCATCTCGGCGAGGAGGGCGAAGAGCCGGTCGCGGCTCTCCAGGGGGACCGCATTGGAGTAGAAGAGCAGCCGTTCGGCCTGCTCCCGGACGGCGGCCACCACCCGGTGATGGCAGTGACCGCTGACGGCCACCGCGTGGCCGCCGTAGAGATCGAGGAAACGCCGTCCGTCGTCGGCGACGAGGGTGCACCCCGATCCGCGGTCGGGCCTCAGCTCGAGGCGGCCGTAGGCCGGCACCTCGGCGGGGTGGGTGGTGCTCAGCATGGCGACATTCCTCCGTGTTCGAGACCGGTCGACTCGGCAAGCTCCAGAGCGAGATTCATGGCTTGCACCGCTTGGCCGGCGGCGCCTTTGACGAGGTTGTCGATCACCGTCAGGACCATCACCTCCCGGCCGTCGTTTCGGGCCGCCGCATGCAGCTGGGCGTGATTGGTGCCCACCACCGAGGCGAGCCGCGGCGGCTGATCGAGGGGGTGGACGAAGGGGCGGTTCTCGAACGCGGACCGAACGAGCTCCATGGGCTCCTCTACCGGCTCGGCGAGTCGCACCCGCAGGGTCGCGTGGATGCCCCGCACCATGGGCGCCGAGTGGGTGATCAGGGAGCAGCCGGGCGCCGATGGGCCGCACCAGGTCTCGAGGCGCTCTTCCAGCTCCGCTTCGTGGCGGTGGCCGCCGAGGCCGTAACCGAAGAAATTGTGGGCGCGGAAGGGGTGGTGGGTCCCGGTCGTGGCGTGGGCGCCGGAACCGGACGAGCCCGTGGCGGCCCAGCACACTGGGTCGGATCGGGCGTCGAGGCAACCGGCCAGCGGCCACAGCGAGAGCATGGCGGCGGTGGCGAAGCAGCCGGGAACGGCGATGCGATCAGCGCCGGCCAGAGACGATCCGGCCACGTCTGCCAGACCGCAGGCGAAGGTGGTGGCGAGCTCCGGCCGGGAGTGGGCGCCGTAGGCTTGTTCGAATCGCGCCAGGTTCTTCAGCCGAAAATCGGCGGCAAGGTCCACCACCAGTGCGGGAGCGCCCGCCTCGACCGCGTCGACGACCCGCTGCGATTCGCCGTGGGGGAGGGCGAGGAAGACGACGTCGGCCCAGGCTCCGGCGGCGGCGGGGTCGAAGGCGAAAAAGGCGCCGGGCTTCGGAGAGTTGAGGAAGTGTGGGTGAACGTCGGACCAGGGGCGTGCTGCGGCGCTCCGCGAGAAGCCCCGGATCTCGGCGACGGCCGGGTGGCCGGCGAGGAGCCGAAGCAGCTCTCCCCCGACGTAGCCGGAGGCGCCGACGACGGCAGCGTTGAGACCGCTGTTGCGGGTGATCACAGCGCCTCCCTGACAGCGGCGGCCAGGCCACCGTCGCCGGTCCGGGCGTTGGCTGCCGGAAGGTCGAGCCGGTCTCGGATGAAGCGGCAGCCCACCTCGTTGTCGGTGGCCGGGCCTGATATCACCGTCGGCGAGATGCCGAAGGTGGTGCGGAGAATCTCCACCGCGCCCCACGCGCCCACCTGGTCGGGGGCACAGCAGACGACGGCGCCGATGCGGGACGCGAGATCGCCGTTGCCGAGGAGGGTGGCGACGCCGTACTCGCCGAGGATGCCGTCGCCGAACTCGGCCACGATGACGTCGGGCCGACAGCGGCGATTGAGCTCGTTGAGCAGGCCGAACGCGGTGGGCAGGGCTGCCGCGTCGTCGGTGGAGACGATGCCGGCGTCGGTGAAGGTCAGCGCCTCGAGGGCGCCGGCATCGAGCATGGACAGGGCGTCGCGCCGCAGAGAAACCCCGGTGAGCTTGACGCCCGCGACCTTCATTCCGGCCCGGCCGAGACCGCGGATGACCTCACCGGCGGCGACGGTCTTTCCCGAGTCCATGCAGGTGCCCACCACGGCCACGATGGGCGGGCCGTCGAGGAGAACGTCCGCTCCGGCCACCGCGTTGTCGCGGATGGAGGCGGGGATCCCGACGCGGTCGCCGGTTCGGGGGAAGCTCAACACCGCGCCGAGGACCTCGGCTTCGAACGGCGGGCCGAGGTCGGGATTGCCGGCGGTGCAGCTGCCGAGCACGCCGCCGAGATTCAGGACCTGGACGGTGTCGCCGGGAGCAAGGGTGTCGGGGACTCGGCCCTCGTAGCCTCGCAGCGCCCGGCGCGCCCCGAGGACGCCGGCGAGAATATCTCCGGAGCGCAGTCGAATCAGCCGGCCGCCGGGGTCCTCGACGTGGTTGTAGACCGCTTTCTCGTTGTCGATCCGCACCGCCAGCACCCGACCCTCTTGGCAGACGACCTCTGGCCCGATGAGCACCTCGGCGGCGAGCTGGGCGTTGCGAGTGGACGAGGCAATGCGGTCGAGCCGCACTTTCGAGGTCACCATGACGGCTTCTCACCGGCGGCGGTGGCGAGCCGCGACGGGATGCCCGACACCGCGGCAAAGGCGCGTGCCTCGTCGCCGGTCCAGAGAGCGTGGCTCTCGCCGTAGGCCGCCACCTCGGGGTTCATCAGGCTGTGGGGGCTGCGCACTCCGGTGACGAGGAACCGGCCTTCGTCGAGCCGGATTCGGGTGTCGCCGGCCACTCGGTCCTGCGAGCTGGCGATGAGGGCCTCGATGTCCCGCATTACCGGGTCGAAGGCCTGACCCTCGTGCAGTCGGTCGCCCCAGAACTGGGCCGAGTGGTCCTTCCAGAAGCTCTGCCACCGGGTCAGGACGAGCTTTTCCAGCTCGCGATGGGCTGTCACCAGAACCTGTGCCGCGCCGGCGACGAAACCAATGCGTCCCTTGATGCCGAGCACCGTCTCGCCGAGGTGGATGCCGCGGCCGATGCCGTAGGACGCCACCTTCGCATCGACGGCCTCCACCAGCTCGGGGCCGGCCAGCGCCTCGCCGTCCAGGCTCCACGGCAGCCCGTGCCGCCACCCGATGACGATCTCGGTGGGTTCCGGGTCGGCCGTGGTCCCGCCCGGCCACGCGTCGGCCGGCGGGCCCTGCCACGGGTCGTGGGTCCAGCCGCCGCCGAGGGTCGTGCCCCAGAGCCCCGCGTTCACCGAGTAGCGGTCCGACTGCGGCGGCAGCTCGATGCCGTGGTCGGTCAGATACGCGATGGACCTCTCCCGCTCCACGGCGTGTTCGCGAACCGGCGCCACAATCGGGAGACCGGGCACGAGCACGTGCCAGGCGATGTCGAAGCGAACCTGGTCGTTGCCGGCGCCGGTGGCGCCGTGGGCGATGGCCTCGGCTCCGGTCTCGACAGCGACCCGGGCCACCTCCACCGCCTGCTGGGTGCGTTCGGCGGCCACCGAGACCGGATAGACCGCGCCGCGCAGGACGTTGCCTCGGATCAGGGTGGAGACGAAGTTGTCCCAAACCTTCTGCCGGGCGTCGACGAGCCGGTGCTCCACCGCGCCAGCGGCGAGGGCCCGTCGGCGGATGGCCGCGGCATTGGCGGCGTCCATTCCGCCGGTGTCCACGGTGACGGTGGTGACCTCGGCGCCCTGCTCCCGCGTCAGCCAGGCGACGCAATAGGTGGTGTCCAATCCCCCCGAATAGGCCACGGTGATCCGCATGAAGCTCCTCCAAGACCGGCCTGAACCGGTGAAGGATGAATAATTATTCGTTTTTACTCAGCTGTCAAGGGTTTTTGCGAATATTATTCACTCGTTGTGGCGTTTCAGGGAAACGACAAGGTACAGCCCGGCCGTGGCGAGGACGATGGCGGCCTCGGGGCTGATCACGGTGCCGTAGACGGCGATCCGCGGAATGGTGGTGGCGAGGGTGATGACGGCGAAGGCCACCACCATGGAAGGTCCGATGCGGGTGGTCAGGCGGGCGCCGACGGCCGCCGGCAGGCTGAGCAACGCGATGACCAGGATGAGGCCGACAATCTGGGTGAGGACGATGACGGTGGCTGCGATGAGGAGAAACAACACGATCTCGGTGGCGAGAACCGGGACGCCGCGAAGCTCCGCCTGCTCGGCGTCGAGGCAAAGGGCGAGAAAACGGCGGTGGAAGACGGCGGCGACGACCACCACCGTGGTGCTCAGAACGGCAAGGAAGACCAGGTCCTCTCGGGTCACGAAGCTGATGTTGCCGAAGAGGTAGCTCATGAGCTCGGTGTGGTAGCCGGGAGTGATCTTGATGAGCAGAATGCCGACGGACATCCCCACCGCCCACAGGGCTCCGACCACGGTGTCGAGCCGTTCGGAGACGCGGTGGTGAAGGATGGCCAGGAGCGGCGCCGAGGCGAGGGCGGCGGCGAGACCGCCGTGGATCGGTTCGAGCCAACCGAAGGCGGCGGGGTGGACAGTCGACAGATAGATGGCCGCGCCGACGCCGCCGATGGCGATGTGAGCCATGGCGCCGGCCAGGAAGACCAATCGTCGCGTGATCACGTACGGCCCGACGACGGCGCAGCCGACGCCGGCGAGCAGGCCGGCCACCAAGCCCGTCCACAGGAACGGGTTCACCGCGGCGTCGGCAAAGAAGCCGCTCACGTCCGACCTCGGTGGAAGAAGCGCTCCAGGGAGTCGGGGTCGAGGCTGCCGGCCTCGATCTCGCGCAGGTCGCCGTCGACCCACAAGGCGCGGTGCATGTGGTGGCTGACCAGGGCCATGTCGTGGGTCACCATGATGATGGGGAGGTGCTCGCTGAGTCGTTCGAGCAGCCGCAGGAGGGTTTTCTCGCGGTGAATGTCGATGCCCGCGGTGGGCTCGTCAAGGAGGAGAAGCTGGGCCCTGGAGGCCAGCGCCCTGGCGATGAGGACCCGTTGCCGCTGCCCCCCGCTGAGCGACCGCCACGGCAGAGCCGCCAGATCGGCGGTGCCCGTTTCTTCCAGGGCGGACAGCGCGATCTCGCGATCGTCGGCCGGGTACCACGGCCCCCAGCTCGAGCTCGACAGCCGACCGAGGAGCGCGATGTCGAGCACCGAGGCCGGAACGCTCGGGTCGATGCCGGCGTGTTGCGGGACGTAACCGACGTTCTTTCGGGTCCGGACGGGAGGTCCGCCGAGCACCCTGACCTCTCCCGATTCGGGTTGCAGCTGACCGAGGAGCAGGCGCAGAAGGGTGGTCTTTCCCGAACCGTTGGGGCCGAGAATCCCCACCCACTCGGCGCCGGCGACCGTAAAGCCGACATCGTGAAGCACCCGGGACGGCCGGCCCGGGTAGCGAAAACCGAGGTCGTCGACGACCACCGCGGGGGTCTCACTCATCGAAGCTCCCGGCGATGGCGGCAGCTGTGCGGCGGAGGTTGGCAGGAACGTCGGCGGCCAGCGGGTCGAGGGTGACCAGATCCGCGCCGATTGCCTCGGCCACCGCCCGGGCCGATCTTCCGGCGATCTGGGGCTGGACGAACACCACCGAGACACCCCGTTCACGGGCCTCGCGTTGGAGATCGGTGATCTCGGCGTCCGACGGCTCCTTGCCCTCGGTTTCGATGGCGATCTGCTCGAGGTCGTAGTCGTCGGCGAAGTACCCCCAGGAAGGATGAAAAACCACGAAGGCGCGGCCGCGATGGGGTGTGAGGGTGGCTCGAATCCACCTGTCGAGCTCGCCGAGTCCCGCATTGAGAGAGTTCAGATTTCCGGCGTAGATCGCCGCCCGATCCGGATCCAGGCGCGACAGCTCGACGCTCACCCGCTGGGCCTGCTCTGCGAGTCGTCCGGGACTCAGCCAGGCGTGCGGGTCGAGGCCGTTGCCTGAGCTTCCGTGGTCATGCGTAGCGTCGTGATGGTGGGCGTCCATTCTCCGGTCGGCGATACCGCGGTCGAGCGCAACGACCTCGAGGGCGCCGGCCACGGCATCGAACCACGCTCCCGACTCGAAAGGGACCCCCGAGCTGAAGAAGACCCGGCTCGCCAGGACGCGGCTGACCTGGGCGTCGGAGGGTTGGTGGGTCGCCGGACTGTCGCCGGGGCCCAGAACCACCGCCACCTCCACGGCGTCTCCACCGATGCGCTCCACCAACCAGCCGTGGGGCGGAATGCTGGCGGCGACGGACAACCGCGTCGGAGCATCGGGAGAACCGGTGCCGCCGCAGGCGAGGGCGGCGAGGGCGAGCAGGAGGACTCCAGGCATCCGCATCCCCAAACCATAGTGAATCTTTGGGGGCGGGGGCAAACAAATTTTCGTTTTGTCCGTCTTTAATAGGCAGACTGACGAGCCGAGGGGCCACCGGAGCTCGCGCGGGGCTTTGTTACTCTGCTGCGGCGCTTTCGACCGGGCTCATCCGACCGCTCAGCGCGAACCCTCGAGGGAGATCACCATGAGAGATGAACGTAAAGGTTTGGTAGCGAGAGTTTTCGGCGGCCTCTGGAGCGCCGTCGACGGTGCTCGGAAGATCGCCGTCAATCTGCTCTTCCTGGCCATCGTGATCGCTCTGCTGGCCGTCGTCTTCAGCAACGACGATCCCGAGATCGTCGACGGCACTGCCCTGGTCGTGGCGCCCAATGGCCGACTGGTGGAGCAGCTGACCGCCTCCTCGCCGATGCAGCTGGTCGACGAGGTTCGGGGAACGGCCGTGGCCGAGACGCTGCTCAAGGATGTCGTCGACGCCATCTCGGCCGGCCGGGAGGACGATCGGATCCAGGTCATGGTTCTGGATCTCGGCGCTTTCGGCGGCGCACATCTCGCCAAGCTCCAGGCCGTCGCCGAGGCCATCGACGACTTCAGGGCCAGCGGCAAGAAGGTCATCGCGCGCGCCGACGAACTCGACCAGGACGCCTACTACCTGGCGGCCCACGCGGACGAGATCTGGATTCACAAGATGGGGATGGTCATCCTCCAAGGCTACGGCCGCTACCGGATGTACTACAAGGAAGGCATCGACAAGCTCGGGCTCGATGTCCACATCTTCAAGGTGGGCACCTACAAGTCGGCGGTGGAGCCGTTCCTGCTCGACGGTATGTCCGAGCACGCCAAAGAAGCCAACCGCGAGTGGCTGGGCGACCTCTGGCGAATCTACCTCGAGGACGTGGCCGGCGCCCGCGGCACGACCGCCGACGAGCTCGACCGGTACGCCCACGACTTTGCACCGATTCTGGCCCAGGCCGGCGGTGATACGGCCCGCGCCGCGTTGGACTACGGCCTGGTGGATCACGCCCTCACCCGCGTCGAGATGCGCGACCGGCTGGTGGAGCTGGTGGGTGAGGACGAGGAGACCCACTCCTACAACAAGGTGGTCTTCACCGATTACCTGAAGACCATCGACGAGGACCGCTTCGGCCGCGAGGCAGACGGCGACACGGTGGGCGTCGTCGTCGCCCGCGGGACCATTCTCGACGGCAGCCAGCCGGCGGGAACCATCGGCGGCGACTCCACCGCGGCCCTCATCCGCCAGGCGCGCAACGACGAGAACGTCAAGGCTATCGTCCTGCGGGTGGACTCCGGCGGCGGCTCGGCCTTCGCCTCCGAGGTCATCCGGAGGGAGTGCGAGAAAGCGCGGGCAGACGGCAAGCCGGTCATCGCCTCCATGGGCAGCGTGGCGGCCTCGGGCGGGTTCTGGATCAGCACCTCGTCGGATCAGATCTGGGCGCATCCGAGCACCATTACCGGCTCCATCGGCATCTTCGGCATGATCCCCACCTACCAGCGGCCCCTGGCCGAGCACCTGGGCGTCCGGGTGGACGGCATCAGCACCGCCCCGTTGGCGGGCTTCCGCCCGGACCGCGAGCTGCCCGCCGAGGTCGGTGAGGTCATCCAGGGCGTCATCGAGCACGGCTACCGCGAGTTCCTCCAGCGCGTGGCGGACTCTCGTGGGATGACGGTGGACGAGGTGGACATGGTTGCCCAGGGCCGGGTATGGAGCGGTGTCGACGCCTACGAGCTCGGCCTGGTGGACAACCTCGGCGATCTCGACGACGCCGTCGCCGCGGCCGCCGAGCTCGCCGAGCTCGGTGACGACTACGAGGTCAGCTTCATCGAGAAGGAGCTCGAGTTCAAAGATCGCATCCTCCGCGAGCTCATGGCCGAGGCCGTGGCCGGTATCGAGCCTTCGCCGCTCTCTCCGGTGGAGCAGACCCTGCGGCGGATCGAGGATGCCGTGGCCGAGCTCGGCGACCTCAACGATCCCAACCACGCCTACGCCCTGTCCAACATCGAAACCGACTGAGCAACGGCGATCACCAATCGAACACCCGCCGGTCCATCAGGACCGGCGGTTTTCTTTATGAACCACAGAACCACAGAGGTCGCCGGTAGCTTCAGGGCAAAAGGCTTTGACGCTAAGCCAAGAGGCGCCGTGAAGCGATAAATTGAACACGGATGAACGCGGATTCTGGCGGATTTCACGGATCCATCGCACATTGCATGAATTGACCCATCGCAATCTCTTGGGTGGTGCAGGCGGCCTGGATGGTCTCAGGCTCCAGCATCCGCAATGATTCGGGTGCGGCATCACGCCCTCGTTCGGATCGCCACTCAGACAATGCGATGATCTCTGCGATGGACTCAGCGCTCTCGGCGTTCTCTGCGGTTCAATCTGCGATGGTTGCGATGGGTCGATCAACGCGATGGATCCGCGCTATCCAAAGAATCCGTGTTCATCCGTGTTCAAATCGATCGCGCCTCGGTAGCGGCACACCCCGAGCAGAGGTCCGCTGCTCGAGTCGGCATCGTCTCTCTGTGCCTGTGTCTCTGTGGTGAAGAGTTGACGTTCCGGGAACGAGATCGGACATGCATCCACGAGGTCTGAGATACCCTTCCCGCCATGAAGGCGGCGATCTTCGACATGGACGGGCTCGTCATCGACTCGGAGCCGCTGTGGCGGAGGGCCGAGCGTGAAGTCTTCGCCGGCGTCGGCGTCGAGCTGACCGACGACGACTGCCGCCGGACAACAGGCCTCCGCGCCGACGAGGTGGTGTGGTTCTGGTTCCAGCGTCACCCGTGGCAGGGCCCGAATCGGACAACCGTTTTGCGACGGCTGGAGCGCCGCGTCAGGGAGCTCGTTCGCGCCGAGGGCCGCGCCATGCCCGGGGTCGAGCACGCCCTCGCGGCCTGTCGCGACGGTGGTCTGCGGCTCGCCCTGGCCTCGTCGTCCGCGGTCGAGCTCATCGAGGTAGTCCTCGGGACTCTCGGCCTCGGCGGCGTCTTCGAGGTCGTCTGCTCGGGCGCCGATGAAATCCGGGGCAAGCCGGACCCGGCGGTCTACCTCACCGCCCTTTCGAAGCTCGGTCTGCCGGCCGGCGAATGCCTCGCCTTCGAGGACTCGGTCGCCGGTGTCCGGGCCGCCCGCGCCGCCGGCTGCGTCACCGTCGCCGTCCCCGATCGGCTGGACGTCGAAAACCCCGGCTTCGACGCCGCCAACCTCAAGCTCCCTTCCCTCGCGGATTTCAGTCTCGATCTAATCGGCTCCTGACCTGAATCGTCCTCGATTCACTGTGTCTCTGTGGTGATCAACGATCGTCTCGGTTGACTGCTACAGCAGATCGCCGGCGAAGCGGCCGGCGTTGCGGACGAAGATGGTGGTTCTGAACCCGCCGGCGAGCTCCTCGAGGCGTTGGGCGTAGCGCATCTCATCGCCGAAGGCGGGAATCATGAGCCCGAGAAACACGACGTCGGCGCGGGCGCTGTGAGTGTGCATGATCTCGGCCACGTCGCGGGTGGTGTCGGGCTCGAATAGGACTCTGGTCTCGGCCTCGATGCGATTCTCCGACAGGAGCTCGTCGAGACCCCGCTGCTGGCTGTCGCGCTCGGTCTCTGAACGGGCGATGGAGCGCACGGTGAGCCGGGCATCCGACCACTCGGGGTTGAGGCGCAGCAGGTGGGCGAGGAGCAGCATGAGGTCGCCGTTGTTCTGCAGTCCGCCCCACCACAGGTCGATGCGCTTTTCCTGGCCCGGTTCGTGGGCCCAGAGGATGCGGCTGATGACGGTGCTCTTGCCGGCGTTGGCCAGCGCCCGCATGAGGCGGAGCTGGGAGGCGAGCCGTTTGCGGTCCTTGGACCAGCCGAACATCACAGTGTTGGCGCTGAGCTCGCCGACCCCGGTGGCCTGCGCGATGCCGAGGACGCCGGCCTCGAAATCCTGCACCACGTGGGCCTCGCAGAAGGCGGTGATGCCGGCCTCGTCGACCTCGGCGGCCATCTCGCTCTGTATCCGGTCGATCTCGATGACCCCGTCCTGGAGATCCCCGGTCACCAGCCGGCACGCCGTGATGATGCCGCGGTCCTGATTGAACCAGCTCGCCAGCCGGACGAGGTTGAGGCGCTTGCCGGTGTCGCCGGCGAAGAGCAGGATGTGCGGCCGCCAGTTGCGCGGATCGGTGCGGCTCTCGCGCAGCTTCAGAAGCGCGAACCGGGCCACCGTGATCCACATCCCGGCGCGGACGTCGCCCCACTCGCGGCGGAGGACGCGGCGTCTGAGAACGAGATAGAGCCCGAGCTCGAGGATCACCGCGGCGATGCAGGCGACCGGGCTGATGAGGAACATCACCGCGATGGCGCCCGCCGAGCCGATCATCGAGATCCACCACGGCACCCTGATGGTCGGTCGGAACGAGGGGTCGCCGACGAGGTTTTCGAGCGCTGCGGCGAGGTTGACCATGACGTAGAGGGTGAGGAAGAGAACGGTGACGAATTGCGCCACCGCGTTGAGTCCACCGAGGGCGACGGCTCCCAGGGCGATGGCCCCCGACACCCAGGTGGCGATGGTGGGTTGGCCGGTGCGCGAGGTTCGTGCCAGAAAAGCCGGCGCCAGCCTGTCTTTGGACAGCGCCTGCAACACCCTCGGCCCGCCGAGGGCG
Organism: Thermoanaerobaculales bacterium; assembly: GCA_036351195.1. GTDB lineage: Bacteria > Acidobacteriota > Thermoanaerobaculia > Thermoanaerobaculales > Sulfomarinibacteraceae > JAHECW01. The sequence goes on from JAZBOQ010000278.1 coordinate 20,331, forward strand.
CTGCCGAATGCCGAGGACAGGATGGCGCCCCAGACCCCGGGAAAGACCAGCCATGCGCCTCCGACGGCGATCACGATCCAGATGATCCCGGGCTCGGCGAGCTGCTCCGGAGTGACGCGATCGGTGAACGCGAGCAGGACGGGGATGGTGAGATAGACCAGGGCGCCGGTCATCACCGCCAGCAGGGTGCCGCGGGGGATCGACCTCCGGGGATCGGCCAGGTCGCCGGACATCCCGATACCGGCGGTGAAGCCGGTGACCGCCGGGAAGAAGACTGCAAAGACGTACCAGAAGCTCGGTGGCGAGGTCCGGTAGCTGGGCGCCATCTCCGGGCTGACGATCCCCGAGCTGAAGACTCCGGCGGCGAGGGCGACGACCGAGAGGCCGACGGCGATCATGATCGGGATCTGCAGCTTGAGGGCGACCTCCGCGCTGCGGCCGGAGATTCCGACGATGATCACGATGAACCCTGCGGCGAGGAGCTGGGTCGTCGCCGGTGGGATCTCGCCCCACCCGGCCGGCCAGAACGCCAGGATCGACTCGGCGAGACCGAAGCAGTAGAAGGTGATGGAGAGTGTCCGGCAGAGGAAGAGCGGAATCCCGATGGCGCCGCCGAGCTCGAGCCCGAGCGAACGCGAAATCATGTAGTACTCGCCACCGACGCCGACCCGCATATTGGTGGCGATGGCCGACGCGCTGAGCGCGGTAATGGCGGTGATCGAGGTGGCGAGGAGGACGATGAGCAGGGTCGTGGGCAGACCCATGTTGCCCACAACCCAGCCGAAGCGCAGGTACATGATCAGCCCGAGGATGGTCAGCACGCTCGGGGTGTAGACCCCGAGGAAGGTGCCGAACTTCCGGACTGGTTCACCCGCGACCGTCGTGTCGCTCACTCCGCCAATCCCCCCATTCGAGCTGCTGTTCGTAGCTTTTCTACGCTACCCCACCTGCGTGTGCCGCGCAAACGACTCGGCGGTCGCGGCGTTGGCCGCAACCGCCGAACAACACGGAAGGAAAACCGGCGCTCAGAAAATCAGGGAGTGCCGCCGATGGTTGCGTCCCACCGGCCGGTGGATCCGGTCTCGAATCCATCTCCGAAGAGGGCGCCCTCTTGAAACTCGACTTCGCGCTCCCAGAATCCGTGCCCCCAGGTAGCGATGACGAGCTCGGCCTCGTCAGGCCCGGTGGAGTGGATCTGGATGCCTCGGACCTTGACGACCGAGGGCAGGCCGTTCATGTAGCGGTACCAGTGGACTCCGCTGTCGTCCGACCGGAACACTCCTACCTCGGTGGCGAGAAAGAGCTGGTGGTGGTCCGCGGGGTGGACCACGAGTTGCCAGTAGCTCACGTCGGGCAGGGCGTCGGCGAGATCGCCGGTCACATCCCACCAGTGCGCCCCACGGCTGGGGCTCAGAAAGATCCGGGACGGACGATGCCCACCGGTGGCCATGGTGACGTAGTCCGCATGGGCGGTCGAACGATCGGCAAAGACCCAGCCGCCGGCGGGCTCATCCGGCACGAATGGCCCGCTGGGGGTGCGATCTTCCCAGTCCATGTCGCCGAGGGTCCCGGTGACGCCCTCTTGCATCACCCAGAGGGCGGTGCCCTGAGAGGCCGAATTCCAGGCGGTGATGTAGATGGTCAGGGGATCGGTCCGAGCGGCGGCGATGTTCTGGATGTCGATTCCGGCGGGAAGGGGGTGATAGGGGTTGACGTATCTCCAATCGACGTTGTCGACTTCCCAGGCCCACCGCCAGAAAAGATACCGGCCGTCGTGGGTCAAGGTGATGGGGAGCGTGACATAGGGGTTGTGGGTCATGGTCGGGGTGCCGCCTCCGGGCAGATTGACGTTCATGCCGACCTGCGGCCCGCCGTCCCACCAGTTGTACCGGTTGTAGGCCATTCCGTTGGTGACGGCA
>JAZBOQ010000279.1:0-2217 GCA_036351195.1 Thermoanaerobaculales bacterium
CGGCGATTCAGTTGTCAGCGCAGCGTAGCCCGCGGGCGGAAGGCGACGAGGACTCGAGCGGGAGATCCACAGCTGCCGCCACGCAGTGGGTTGGTTCAGTTGGTCAGGCGCGAGGAGCGGTGACGTTGCACGCGTCGATCGGCTTGACGAGCGGGTAGGGGTTCACCGCAGCTCCGCCCCGGGGATGCACCTCGAAGTGGAGGTGAGGGGTGGCCGCGTTGCCGGTACTTCCGAGGGTGCCGATGACCTGGCCGGCGGACACCTTCGCACCGACGGTGATGCCCTCGGCCAAGGTGTCCATGTGCAGGTAGGTGAAGTAGGTCCCGTTGTCCTGGGCGATGCGCAGACCGTTGCCGGCCAACCCGCCAGGGGAGTCGACGTAGATCTTCGAGATCGTGCCCGACACCACGGCGTAGAGCAGATTGCCGCGGGCGCCGATGATGTCGACGCCCTGGTGGAGACGTCCACCACTGCGCGGCGCCAACCAGGTGTCGCCGTACCAGCACTTGCCCTGGACGGGGAACACGTCGAGGGACACGCCGTCCGCCAACGGGGGAGGCGGGGCAGGAGCCGCCACGCTGCCGAGTCGGTCGGCGGTGGCCTGGTCGACCTTGCCGGTGGCCGGCAGGCCCTCGCGTCGCTGGAACGCGAGGAGCGCCCCAGCGGTGGCAGCACCGAAGACGCCATCGGCGCCGCCGGCAAAGCTGATGCCGGCGTCGAGGAGCGATCGCTGCAGCGCCTTGACACGGTCACCACGTTCGCCGAAGACGGCGAAGCCAACCGTGCTGCTGACGCCCCTGGGCGCCTCGGATGTGCCGAGCGACAACGCAGCGGCGTCGGCACCGGAAACCACTCCGGTTTGTTCACGCCCGGCTGACTTCTGGAACTGTTGGAGGGTCGCTTTGGTCATGTTGCCGAAGACGCCATCAGCGCCGCCGCGCAGGGACAGCCCGGCATCCATCAGGGCTCGCTGCAGCTCCTTGACGAGCGTGCCGGTCGAGCCCACCCGCAGACCGACGTGGCTGGCGCCGGGGTCGGCCGGCTCAGGAGCAGGACCTGCGACGGGTGCGGGTGCTCCGACCGTCAGGTTCAGTTCGGAGACGACCACCTCGTCGACCACGCCCGTCGTCGCGATGCCGTTGGCCTGCTGGTAGGAGGTCAGGGCAGCAGCGGTCACCGGTCCGAACACGCCGTCAGCACCGCCACGAACGGCGATTCCGGCGGCGATCAGCGCCCGTTGGAGCACTTTGACGTTGTCGCCTCGGGCACCGACCTTCATGCCGATGAAGGCCGCTCCGTTGTCCGCCGCAACGGCTGGCTTCGACGCCCCCGACGGGCCGGCCGAGCCGCTTCCGAGTCCGAGGCGGGACGCCGTGGCGGTGTCGAGTTCTCCGCTCACCGTCAGGCTGTTCCAGCGTTGGAAGTTGGAGACGGCGGTCTTGGTGGCGGGACCGAACACGCCGTCGGCGCCGCCAGGGACGAACACCCCGAATGCCATCAGAGCGGTCTGGAGCGCCTTCACGGCGTCGCCCTGGGCGCCGATGGCCAGGTTGCCGGAGGACGACGACACGCCGGGTGCCGGTGTGGTCAGGCCGAGCGATGCTGCGGTCGCCTGGTCGACCTCACCGGTGGTCGCCAGGCCAGCGCGCGACTGATAGGCGGTGAGTGCGGACTTGGTGGCCGGACCGAACACGCCGTCGGCGCCACCAGGGACCCGGACGCCGGCGTCGAGCAGGGCGGTCTGGAGCGCGACGACATCGGGACCGTTGGCGCCGATGCGGAGCCCGACGGCCACCTGGGGGAGCACCGGGGACTGCACCGCCGCCGGTGACGCCGATGCCGTCATCGGGAGTGTCGACACCGTGAGTCCGGCGATCGTGGCGACGCACAGCCCTCGGAGGCCGAGCCGCGCCAGATGACGTGCGGGGCGACGAGCGGGGCGCCGTCGCGTACTCATGGACGGATGCGTTGCGGACACGATGGTGTTCTCGACCGTTGGTGCTCACCACTGAAGTCGGTCGAGCGCGCCACGACTTGAGGTCGGGAGTTTTGCGATTGCATGTCAGGTCGAGCCGACCGGCAAACGGGCTGGTCGGGGCGCAACTGCAGGAGGGGGACCGGATCTGGAGCGTGTGCGACGCCGCTACGTCGATTCCGACGCAAAATGTCATAACGAAGATTATGGGCGTTGTTGTCGGAACCGCACCGTGACGCCCG
>JAZBOQ010000280.1:0-2740 GCA_036351195.1 Thermoanaerobaculales bacterium
CGGCTGTCAACGTTCCCGGAGACTTGGACCCGTTCGAGCGGATTGACAGCCGCCCGCCGGTCGGCCGACCCACCGCACCCGGCCCGCAGGGCCGGCCACACCCTGCCGAGCCGATCCGGCTCGTGGCCTACCGCGGTCCCGTACAGTGGCCGGACGTATGAGTAGCGAGGCGAGCGTCGATGATCACCGGTGAGCTGAAGTCGAAGATCGACGCGGTCTGGAACGACTTCTGGTCCGGAGGCATATCGAACCCACTCGAGGTCATGGAACAGCTCACGCTCCTGCTGTTCATCAAGGGCCTCGACGAGACCCAGACGCGCGCCGAACGCAAAGCCCATCGCACCGGTCAGCCCATCGAAGACGTGATCTTTCCCGAGGGCACTTTCACACCTGAGGGCAAAACGACCGGCCGACCGTACGCCGACCTTCGATGGGACCACCTCAAGCATCTGCCTGCCAAGGAAATGTTCGACGTCGTCGACAACTACGTGTTCCCATTCCTTCAAGAGCGCTCAGCGTCGAGCACACACGGCAAGCACATGAAGGGCGCCCGGTTCACGATCCCAACGGCAGGCTTGCTCCAGAAGGCTGTCGACGGGTTGGACGCGATTCCGATGGCGGACCGTGACACCAAGGGCGACGTCTACGAGTACATGCTCTCGAAGATCGCAAGCGCCGGACAGAATGGCCAGTTCCGCACGCCCCGCCACATCATCCAGCTCATGGTCGAAATGACCGCACCCACCCCGCACGATGTGATCTGCGACCCGGCCAGCGGCACGTGTGGCTTCCTCGTGGCAGCGGGCGAATACCTCCGCGAGCAACACCCTGGCATGCTCACCGAGCCTGCCCAGGCGAAGCATTTCCACTCGTCGATGTTCCACGGCTACGACTTCGACAACCAGATGCTGCGAATCGGCTCCATGAACATGCAGCTCCACGGCGTTCAGAACCCGGCCATCACCTACCGCGACTCACTCGCTCAGGATCATGCCGGAGACATCGAGGCCTACAGCTTGGTGCTCGCCAACCCGCCATTCGCCGGATCGCTCGACTACGAGAGCACCGCCAAGGACCTCCTCCAGGTCGTCAAGACCAAGAAGACCGAGCTGCTCTTCTTGGCGCTGTTCCTCCGGTTGCTGAAGCCCGGCGGGCGCGCAGCGGTGATTGTGCCTGACGGTGTCCTGTTTGGATCGACCAAGGCGCACAAGGAACTGCGGCGCATGCTCGTCGAGGACCAGAAGCTCGACGGCATCGTTTCGCTGCCCTCCGGCGTGTTCAAGCCATACGCCGGGGTCTCAACCGCCATCCTGCTGTTCACGAAGACCAACTCTGGCGGCACCGGTCACGTCTGGTTCTACGACGTGCAGGCAGAGGGCCGGAGCCTCGACGACAAGCGCACGGCGCTCCTGCCGGAGGACAAGCTCGGCGTATCCGCCACGCTGACGGTCGACGAGCACGCCAAGAACAACCTCCCCGATGCTCTCGCTCGCTGGCGCGAGCGTGACGGAGCGGAACTCAGTCGAGTTCGTACGGATCAGTCGTTCTGTGTGCCGAAAGCCGACATCGCCGCCAACGACTACGACCTCAGCATCAATCGATACAAGGAGGTCGTGTACGACGAAATCGAGTACCAGGCGCCGGCCGAAATCCTTGATGAGCTGACCGCGCTGGAGGAGGAGATCCAGGAGGGAATCAACGACCTCAAGGCAATGCTGGCATGACCGAGTGGCCCGTCAATGCGAGCACTTCGCCACTCGACCATCCTCGTGGTTGGAAGTGGGTGCCGATTACGGATGTCGCGCAGCTCGTCACTGGGCACACGCCAGCGCGGAGTAATCCGGACTACTGGAACGGCGGAGTTCCCTGGATAAATCTGAACGAGATCAGGCAGCTCAACGGAACCACTTGTAACGAGACACAGCTCCAAATCTCCGCTGCGGGCGTTGCGAAGTCGTCGGCCGTCGTTCATCCAACGGGCACCGTTTGCATGTCACGGACCGCCTCAGTCGGCTTCGTCACGAAGATGGGGCGCCCGATGACGACCTCCCAGGATTTTGTCAACTGGATCCCGGGACCCGAGATCGACTCCGACTACCTCATGAAGGCGCTTCAAGCATCGCGGCCACAGATTCTTGAGTTGTGCTCGGGCTCCACTCACAAGACGATGTATGTACGCGACGCGGAGCGGCTACGCGTGCTTCTCCCTCCCGTTGAGGAGCAGCAGCTGATTGCGGCGGTTCTTGATGCAGCCGATGAACTCCGAGCCAAACGCCGCCAGGCTCTCGCCAAGCTCGACACTCTCACCCAAGCCATCTTCATCGACATGTTTGCGGGTGATGCCGGCCGTGCCCTGGAGCTGCGCGATGTGGCCGATATCCAAGGTGGCTTGCAGGTAACGGCGAAGCGCCAATCCAACCCGATCGAGGTTCCCTACCTTCGGGTGGCCAATGTGCATCGGGGCTCGCTTGATCTATCAGAGATCAAGTTGATGCGGATCACGGCGAATGAACTCGATCGAACGCGGCTGTCTCGTGGAGATTTGCTCGTCGTGGAAGGACATGGAAACAAGGATGAGATTGGACGCGTCGCCGTTTGGGACGGTTCAGTTGATTCGTGCGTCCATCAGAACCACCTCATCCGTGTGCGATGCAACCCCAACATGCTCCTCCCTCGCTTCGCCGAGGCGTACATGAACAGTTGGGTCGGCCGGCGTGCGTTGTTGAGAGCCGCCAACACA
>JAZBOQ010000281.1:0-3887 GCA_036351195.1 Thermoanaerobaculales bacterium
GAGCTCTCGCGTGAGGTGATCGAGGCGTTCGACCTGCCGGATGAGGACATCTGCAAGCCGCGGATCGACATCGTCCTCCAGAGCCTCGACCGTCGTCCGCAGAACCGCCAGCGGAGACCGTAGCTCGTGCGAGAGATCCTGGACGAATCGGCGGCGGAACTCGGCCGACCGGCGAACCAGGCTGACCTCGGAGAAGAGTACGACGGCGCCGCCCTCGCGCACCGGAGATGCGCGAATCTCCCAAAGACCGCTGCGGTTTTCCACGACCTCGGCTTCGGGTCGGCCGCCACCGGCCGCGATCTCGATCACCTCGAGGACCGACGGGTCGCGCAGGATCTCGAGGAGGTGGCTACCCCGGGGGACCGTCTTCTCGATGCCGCAGAAATCAAGCGCAGGTTGGTTGATGAGCCGGACGCGGAGATCGGAGGTCACCACCAACAAACCATCGCCGAGACCGGAGGACAGGTCCTCGAGCCGGTTGGCCAGGCGTTGGCTTTCGATCCGAAACCCGTCTCTCTGCTCGGAGAGCTCGCGCAACGCCCGCGACAGATCTCTCGGCCGCACCTCGAGAAGATCGGCCGCCGCCTCGAACCTCCGACCCGATCGGAACCACAGCACCGTCTCGGCCGCCGCCACGGCTGCCAGGCACAGCGCCGCGGTCACGAAAGAACCGGAAGAACCCGAGCCGCGACCGACGACCAGCGCGACGAGGAGGATGGGTGCAGCCGCGATCAGGGCTGCCATCAGGTGGTGGAACCGGCTCACTCAAACCCTCTGAATCGATAACCGGCGCCGATGATCGTCTCGATCATCTCCGACCCGAGCTTGGCACGCAGCGCCCGGATGTGGACGTCGACGGTGCGGGTCTCGACATCGCTCGACAGACCCCAGACCCGCTCGAGGATGCTCTCTCGAGGCGCCACTCGTGGCCGGGTGGTGATGAGATACCACAAGAGCTCGAACTCACGCACCGTCAGGCGAACGAGTCTGCCGTCCAGCTCCACATCCATGGGTCCGCGCCGCACCGTGAGCCGGGCGTCGCGGTACTCGTCCTCGGGCACCCCGCCGTCGAGGCTGCGGCGGCGCAGCAGCGCCCGGATCCGGCTCTTGAGCTCGCGCAGCGAAAACGGTTTGGTGATGTAGTCGTCGGCGCCGAGATCGAGACCGAGGACTCGATCGCTCTCCTCCACCCGCGCGGTGAGCATGATGATCGGCAGGTCGCGCACCGCCGCCGAATCGCGGATCTCCCGGCACACGCTCAGGCCGTCGAGATCGGGCAGGTTGAGGTCCAGCAGGACAAGATCCGGTGGGTTCCCGAGGATCCCCACGAGTCCCGCTCGACCGGTTGGATAGCTGACGATTTCATAACCCTCGCGCTCCAGCGCCAGACCGAGGGTCGCGGACAGATCGGCGTCGTCCTCAACGAGCACGATGCGCTCTCGTGTCATCGAAATCCTCTCATTCGTCCCACGTGTCCATCCGGACGTGCCGAATCGGATGGGCCTCGACCAGATAGACCACTTCTTCCGAGATGTTGGTCGCCTGGTCGGCGATCCGTTCAATGAATCGCGCCACAAGCACCATGTCGATCGCCCGGGTGATGCTGTCGGGGTCTTCGACCATACGGTCGATCATCGCGCGAAAGATCGACCAGTTGAGCGCATCGACCTCGTCGTCGCGACGGATGATCCCACGGGCCGCCCCCGCGTCGCGGGCAACGTAGGCGGCAATGGCGTCGCTGACCATGGCGCTCGCGAGCCCGAGCATTCGAAGAAGGTCGTCATTGGGCTTCAGACGGGGGGCCCGGCAAATGTCGAGGAGCCGCTCGGCGATGTTGACCGCGTTGTCGGCGATGCGCTCGAGCTCGGGTCCGAGCTTGATGGCGACGATGACGAATCGAAGATCGGTTGCCGTCGGCTGGTGCTTGGCGATGAACTCGGTTGCGAGCCGGTCGATCTCGACCTCGTACTGGTCGATCTCGTCGTCCATGGCGACGATGCCGTTCGCCAGTTCGGAGTCGCAGGTGGTCAGGGCCCTGGCAACGTCGGCCAGACCCTTCTCCACCATCCCCGCCATCGTGAGGATGGTTCTCTTGATCTCGTCGAGCTCTTGTTCGAACTGGCGCTTCATGGGATTCTCCTTGGCGACACGAGCCGGTGGCGACCGCCGTCGTACCATCTGTATCTGCAAGCTTCTGTATGAGCTTAGCCGAACCTCCCCGTGATGTACTCTTCGGTGATGGTCTCGCAGGGGTTGGTGAACATGGTGGTTGTATCGGAAAACTCGACGAGTTCACCGAGCATGAAGAAGGCGGTCTGGTCGGCGACGCGGGCCGCCTGCTGCAGATTGTGGGTGACGATGAGGATCGTGTAGTTCTGCTTGAGCTGGAGCAGGGTCTCCTCGATCTTGGCCGTTGAAATGGGATCGAGCGCCGACGCCGGTTCGTCAAGAAGGAGGATATCGGGCTCGTTGGCCAGCGCCCGGGCGATGCACAGCCGTTGCTGCTGGCCGCCCGAGAGATCGAGGGCCGAGTCGTCGAGCCGTTCCTTGACCTCGACCCAGAGATCCGCCTGTTTGAGCGAGCGCTCGACGATCTCGTCGAGCCGTCCACGGCCGCGCACGCCGGCCATTCGGGGACCGTAGTTGACGTTCTCCCGGATGGACATTGGGAACGGGTTGGACTTTTGAAACACCATCCCGACCCGTTTCCGCAGAAGCTCCAGGTCAACGCCCGACGAGTAGATGTCTTCACTCTCGACAAGGACCCGGCCCTCGACCCGAATCCCCTCGATCATGTCGTTCATCCGGTTGAAACAGCGGAGGTATGTCGACTTACCGCAGCCGGACGGGCCGATGAGCGCGGTGACCTGGCGTTGCGGGATCTTCAAGTTGATCTTCTTGAGCGCGTGAACCTCGCCGTAGAAGAAGTCGAGATCGTGCGACTCGAGAGCGAAACCGTTGGGCTGAGACATGGTGACCCCTACACCGTCTGGCCGCGGTAGGCGCGGCGCAGCCGACGACGGATGACAATGGCGGCGAGATTCATAAGCACCACCAGCAACAACAGAACCAGCGTGGTCGCAAAGGCCATGGGCTTGGCCGCCTCGACGTTGGGCGACTGCATGGAAACATCATAGATGTGAAAACCGAGGTGCATGAACTTGCGCTGGAGGTGGAGAAACGGCACCGTGCCATCGACCGGCAGGCTCGGTGCCAGCTTGACCGCGCCGGTGAGCATGAGTGGGGCAACCTCACCCGCCGCCCGACTGACGGCGAGGATGAGACCGGTGAGAATCCCCGGCATGGCGGCCGGGAGGATGATCCGACGCAGCGTCTGCCACTGGGTGGCGCCGAGGGCGAGCGAGCCGTCGCGCCAGGAACGCGGCACCGCCAGCAGCCCCTCGCGGGTGGCGACCACCACCACCGGCACCGTCAGCAGCGCCAGCGTCAGTGACGCCCACAGCAGTCCCCCGGTTCCGAAGGTCGGGGTCGGCAGACGGTCCGCGAAAAAGGTGCGGTCAATGCTCCCGCCGACGCCGTAGATGAAGAAGGCGAGACCGAACATGCCGAAGACGATGGACGGAACCCCGGCGAGGTTGTTGACCGCCTGGTTCGCCAGACTGAGGAGAACGCCGGGTCGGGCGTACTCGGTCATGTAAACCGCGGTGATGACCCCAAGGGGAACCACCGCGACGCTCATGAGCAGGACGAGGAGGACCGTCCCGAAGAGCGCGGGAGCGATTCCGCCCTCGGTGTTGGCCTCACGCGGCTCGGTGACGAGGAAAAGTGCGCCTTCGCGGAGGGTGGTTGCAACCTTGGCGACAACGCTCATTCGATTCGGCCAAGTCACCTCGATGATATTGCTCAGCGGAACCTCGAGACGAGCA
>JAZBOQ010000282.1:0-2013 GCA_036351195.1 Thermoanaerobaculales bacterium
ACCGGATCCTCGCCGGCACTCCCTACACCGCGCCTTTCGCGGCGCTCGGTCAGCTGCGCAGCGCCGGTATCACGGATCTGAGGTTCGGCCGCGTTGTCGATGATGATCGTCAGGTGGTGCCGCTGCCCGACGGCGTGGACTGCTTTGCGGTCGCCGGGACCACGGCGGCTACACGATCGACCCTCGCCGATCGCCTGATCGGAGACGGCCTGGTGCCCGTTGCCAGTGCACTCGGCCGGCACGACGACCCGGCGTGGCATCTGGAGTTCCCCCACGATGCCCAGCACATCGCATTCCGGACCACCCACCTCGGTCTTCTGAGCAGCCCCGGGGTCGCCCGGCAGATCATGACCTGGCTGAGCCCGTCACCCTCGGCGGCGCGAAGGTCGTCTGATACCGTCGGCGTCTGACTGTAGATGGCGTCGATTGACGGAATGCCGCGTTGTTCGACCTGAAACAGCGCTTCTGTTATACTCATCGGCGTCCCGGGTGCGCTGAGAACTCCGGTCCCCACCAGCTGCCCTCCCATTGACGCACGCACTCGCGGCCAAACCCCACAGGAAAGACCATGCACGACATCTCCTTCGCGGAGGTCCCCGCGGGCCTCGGCGCCGTCCTCGCCGAGCGCGGCTTCACCGAGCTCACATCGATCCAGGAAGCGGTTCTCAACCCCGACCTCGCCGGCCGCGATCTGCGCATCTCATCGCAAACCGGTTCCGGCAAGACCGTGGCCCTCGGGCTCGTCGTCGCCGAAGAGGTTGCCGAATCGGTGACCCGGGTGAATCGCGGCCCGGTACGCGCCCGGCCCTCGGTGGTCCTCGTCGCACCCACCCGCGAGCTGGCGGTCCAGCTCACCGACGAGCTGTCGTGGCTGTTCAAGCCCCTCGGCGCCACCGTTGTGTCGCTCACCGGCGGCACCTCGATCGGGATCGACTTCCGCGAGCTCAAGCGAGACCCGCAGGTACTCGTGGGCACCCCGGGCCGGGTCCGCGACCACCTCGAGCGCGGCAGCCTCCAGCTCGACCGGGTGCGGGTCGTCGCCCTCGACGAGGCCGACGAGATGCTGGCCATGGGTTTTGAGGAAGAGGTCACCGCGATCCTCGACGCCACGCCGGTGGATCGGCGCACCCACCTGGTCTCCGCCACCTTTCCGGCACGGGTGCGATCGGTCGCCGCCCGCCACCAGCACAACGCCGTCGTGGTCGCCGGCACCACCCCCGGCGAGTCCAACGCCGACATCGACTACCGCACCATGGTCGTGGCGCAGAACCAGCGGCTGTCGGCCCTGGTCAACGTGCTCCTGGTCGAGCCCGATGCCAAGACCCTGGTCTTTGTCCGCACCCGGATGGACACCGCCGGTCTGTCGGACGCCCTCGCCGAGCTCGGTTTCGCGGTGCGCCCGCTCTCCGGTGATCTCAACCAGCGCGAGCGCACCAACACCCTCAACTCCTTCCGCCGCGGCCAGACCCCGATTCTGGTGGCGACGGATGTCGCCGCTCGCGGTCTCGATGTCCAGGACATCGCCCAGGTCATCCACGTCGATCTGCCCGAGAACGCAGAGATGTTGACCCACCGCAGCGGCCGCACCGGCCGCGCCGGACGCAAGGGTCGCAGCCTGATCTTCGTGCCTCCCCGCGCCGCCCGCCGCGTCGACGCCATGCTGCGCCAGGCCGGGGTCGTCGCCACCCGCACCGGCATCCCCTCTCGTGAGGACATCTTCCGGGCCGCGGATCGACGCCTGATCGAGCGTTTCGCCGAGATCGACACCGCCGATCGCGCCGATGCGGCACGTCTTCGCACCGTTGCCGCCGAGCTGCTCGAGGAGCGCGACCCGGTGGCGGTGGTGGCAACCCTCCTCGGCGAGGCCGATCACGGCGGACCGTGCGCCCCCCGCGAGGTGACTCCGGTGCCGATTCAGAACGGCCGGGACATCGAACCGCGCAACTCGAGGAAACAACGACAGGAGTCGTGCAATTGGGCCCGCTTCCAGGTCAGCTGGGGTGCGCACCACGG
>JAZBOQ010000283.1:0-3308 GCA_036351195.1 Thermoanaerobaculales bacterium
GCTCGAGGCGATGCTCGAAAACGACATGGCCCACTCCATCCCCTGGGACCCGAACGATCTCGACCGCGCGTCCTTCACGAAAAGGCTGGCCGTCTCGGTGGCGCGGCTGACCGCGCCGCTGCTCTGACGACTGGCATCACCGCGGTCTCCCTCCCCTGCTCAAACAGCCACTCATGCCCGCCGGCTTGTGGTGCGACGCAACGGCCGTCCGAAGGTTCAACTCGCTGAACACTCTGCGCTAGGATAGCGACGTGCACCCACGAATGTTCTTCAAGTTGAAGCCTGAGTCCTTGATATTGGGATTGGCGACCCTTGTATTCCTCACGCCGACGGCCGGCGCTCAGAGCCCGCCGTCCTGGCCGACGGCGGTGATGACCCCCACACCCGCAGCAGTGCAGGTGGCTCCGCCATCATCGGAATCTCCCGACCCGGCGCCCACGCCGTCGACTCCACCGGCTCCGGAGACGCCGTCGCCGACCCCAACCGCAGAGGAGGCGGGGAATCAGCCGATCCCGACCGAAACCTCCGGGAACGAGGAAGAAGCCGGAGAAACGTCGGCCTCTCCGACGCCGGCCGCTACCACCGACGGCGACGATGATCAGACTCCAAAGAGCGAAAAAGTAACCAACCCGGGTGCCGTGGCGTTTACCAACTACCGCCCGTTCGACCTCGACCAGATCGAGCCGCAGACCTTCGACTCCAAGTGGCAGGGGTTGGTTGCAGGGATTCGTGGTGTCAGCCGGTACAGTCTTTTCGACGGAAAGCTGAAGTTCCGCATCGGCGGCCAAATTCAGGTTGACGGGACGGCCGGCAGCGGCGACACGACCTTTGACGAGACCTTCGGTCCGATCGACTCGCAGGCCTCGCTGCGCAATATCGTCCTCTATGCGGTCGGTCGATTCCAGAACCTGAACTTCAACGCCTCGTTCGATCTCGGCGCCGACTGGGGTCTTGACGCGACCTGGGTCGAGAGCGCCAAGGGTGGTCTCGACGCCTGGGGACATCACCTCGGCAAACTGCGGATCGGTCTGGTCTATGAGCCGTTCAGTCTCGAGCGGCAGACCAGCAGCTACAACGGCGGTTTCATGGAGCGGTCGCTCCCTGTCACGACTTTCGCCCCCGGTACCAACCTCGGTGTCAAGATTCACGACTCCAGCAGGAACGGGCGGACGTCCTGGGCCGCCGGTCTGTTCTCTTTGGGTCAGAGCAACGACAAGAACGCCAGCACCTCGCTGCTGTCGATCACCGGTCGATTCACCTGCCTGCCGGTTTACCGGGACCAGGGCCGACACCTGGTGCACGTCGGCGGGTCGTTCAGCTCGAGGTCGCCGACCGGTGGCGACAACCGGTATCGGACGCGACCCGAAGCCCGATACGTCGACTACCTCGTCGACACCGGCAATTTCGACACCAGCCACATGAGGCTGTGGGGTCTCGAGTTTGCCGCGGTGAGCGGTCCGTTGTGGTTGATGGCGGAGTACATTCAGAGCGACGTGTCGGCCCAATCTCTCGATGATCCGAGCTTCGCCGGCTCGTATGTCCAGGTCGGGTGGTTTCTCACCGGCGAGAGCCGACCGTACCGGACCAACAGCGGGACCTTTGACCGCGTGCTGCCGTCGCAAAAGTACTCCGGGGGCAGCCCATTCAAGAAGGGAAGCAGCGGTGCATGGGAACTGGCTGCCCGGATTTCAACGGTCGATCTCACCGACGGTCTGGTGGCGGGTGGCGAGATGACGGATTTCACCGCCGCCTTGAGCTGGTACGCGAACGCAACAACCCGAATCGAGCTCAACTACATCCACACCAGCCCGAGAGACGAGGGATCGGCGAATATCATTCTGCTGAGATTGCAGTATCTGCCCTGGTAGGTCACGTCCAAGCCACACGGTTTGCGTTGTCAGGACGTTGGTTTCCTGAGGGCGCAGGGGTCGAGGATTCTCTCCGCGAATCGAATCGGTACCGTTTGATGGTGGGTCGATCCGGGCGACTCCGCACGTTTGCATTCGATGAGTGCGCCCCCCGTCGAGGAAATGAACGAATTGATCATAGTATGTCTTGTTTTTGTAGACATAGTATGCTTAAATCTGTAGGCGATGCGAGACCTGAGACGACGAATCGGCCGCGAGGAGTTCGACTACCAATCGTTGATGTCGGCGCTATCGGAGTATGCCAACCCCCGCGATAAGGTCACCGCCCTTTTGCGCCGCGGTGACATCATCCGCGTCAAAAAAGGCCTCTACGTCTTCGGCGACGAACTCGCGCGTCGGCCCTTCTCGCGAGAACTGCTGGCCAACCTCGTCTACGGGCCTTCATTCGTATCTTTGGACTCGGCATTGTCGTTCTACGGCCTCATTCCGGAACGCATCGAAGCGCTGACCTCGGTGACGACAAAGCGGCCGAAGACATTCGAAACGCCGGTGGGCTCGTTCATCTATCGGCAGTCGCCAAGGAACAGCTTCTACCTGGGAATGGACCGGAAGGGAGAAGGAGACATTACGTTTCTGATCGCGACACCGGAGCGGTCTCTTGCCGACAAAGTCCGGGATGACCGCGGGCACTCGCTGAGCAACCGGAAGGACGCGGCGAAGTACCTTTTCGACGATCTTCGGATTGACCAAACAGACTTGAAACAGCTCGACCCAATCGATCTCGAGGAGTTGGCCAAGGTTCTCCGTTCCCGCAAGGTCGCCATCTGCGCTGCCCTTCTTCAAGAGCTGAGGAGCACACAATGAACCCTGCGATCGCCGGAATGTTGGCGCGGTACGAAACCCGCAGTGCCGAAGACTCCGTCAACGCACTTCGTGAGATCCTGCAGGAGATCGGTCTGTGCGGTCTGTGGAGGGCCAAGTTCTTCGAACATGCTGCGTTCTACGGCGGCACCGCGCTGCGCGTTCTGTATGGGCTCGACCGATTCAGTGAAGACATGGATTTCTCGCTCCTGGTTCCATCGAGTGATTTCGATCTCGCAACGTACTGTGGCGCGGTTGAGGAGGAGCTGATCTCCTGGGGTTTCCCGGCAACCGTGGAGGTCAAGAATAAGACCGCCGATTCCGCCATCGAGTCGGCGTTCCTCAAGGCGAACACCCGACTCCTCCTTCTCACGATCGACGCGGCCAGGATGGCCTCGACCATCCATGGACGGCGCGAGCTCAAGATCAAGATCGAGGTGGACACCGACCCAGCTCAGCGTTTCTCCACCGAAACCAAGTTCCTTCTGCAGCCAATACCATTCTCTGTCAAGGCATATGCGCTCCCGTCGCTCTTCGCCGGGAAGATGCACGCCGTTCTTTGCCGCGGCTGGGGGACAA
>JAZBOQ010000284.1:0-20917 GCA_036351195.1 Thermoanaerobaculales bacterium
CTAGCCCGAAGTATTCATGAGGGATCTACTGCGGCCGACGATGCATCCGCGCCAGGCGATTTTTCTCGTCTTTGGGTGCTCAACATACTGTCGAGTATGCCTCCGCGCCCAAAGACGAGAAAAGTCGACTGGCATCGGCGCCTCGCCGGCCTCGCGACGAAACTCCATGAATACTTCGGGCTAGGAGGCTGTACCGAATAGATGGTGGATGGATTTCGGAGCGTCAAATGATGGCGTTTTTCGCCTGTTTCGCAGGTTCATGCTGGTGGTATGGACCAAGAAACAGGCGAAAAACGGGCCAATTGACGCCCGAAAGGCGCCGCCAATGATATTCGGTACAGCCTCTTAGCCCCCGGCCTGGAAGGCGCGGACGATCTCGGTCACCGCATCCTGCAGGTCCTCGTCGTCGATGAGCTCCACCAGGGCGGGGTTGGTCCGGCACACCCGGCCGAGGTGGACGAGAGCCTCCCCGCGGCGGTTGCGGGAGTCCAACGTGCTCCCCTGAGATTTCAGCTGCCGGTCCTGGGCGGCGAGGGTGAGACCGAGGCCGAACTCAGCCTCCTCGTGCGGCCACAGGAGCATGGCATTGCGGAAAGCGGTCTCGGCGCCGACGTAGTCCTCGCGGGCGAACCTGGCCTGGCCCACCATCCGCCAGAGCCAGGGCCTGGCGCCGCTGAGGGCCGGGATTCGAGGCAGGATCTGAGCCTCCACCGCCGCTGCCTGGTGGGTGCGGCCGGCGTCATCGAGGGTGTGTGCGGTGGCCAGCGCGTGGCTCAGACCACCGCGCAGGAGGTTGAGCATGAGCCGGTGCAGCTGCCAGCTGCAGCCGCCGAGGACGAGGACCAGAACCAGCGCCGGAGCCAGTCGTTTGCCGATGGCCCCCGGTTCGAAGACGACCTCTCGCCCGCGGCTGATGATGTGGGCGAGGGCGAGGATGATCGGCAGCAGGCCCACCGCCAGGTGGGTGGGGAAGTGGAGCATGGCGAAGGGCAGGAATGCCGCGGCGAAGAGCCAGGGGAGAGGGTCTCCGCGGGGCCGGTGGAGGAAGGCGACGACGATGAAGGCGGCCAGCCACAGCGCGCCCGGGACGCCGAGCTCGGCGATGAGCTGCAGCGGGTCGCAGTGGGCGAAGTTGAAGTGGGTGGCCAACTCGGCTCGTTGACCTACTGACCCGGAACGCTCGATCCAGGCGACCCGGCTCGGGTAGTAGGCGTGGGTGAAGTTGCCGGCGCCGACGCCGGTCACCGGGTGGGTGCGGACCATCTCTCCCGCCGCCGTCCAGCCGTCTGCCCGGGCCGAGAGGAGGAAGTAGAAGTCGCCGCGCTCGAGGCGGACGAGCTGCTGCCGGAAGCGGTCTCCGAGGCCGGTGGCCAACCCGGCCGACAGCAGCACGATTGCCAGGACCGCGGCTCCGGCCCAGGCTCTCCGGGAGCCGTTGCGAAGCAGCCAGATCAACCAGACGAGACCGAGAGCGATGATGGCGGTGAGGGTCTGAGAAACGACGGCCGCCACGGTGAGCAGGGCGGCGAGGGTCCAGCGGAGTCGTGGGCGTTTCGACCCGCCGGGCGCGCCGAGCACCAGGGGCAACAGGAGAACCGACGCCAGCGCCAGGTCGGCGGGATTCCCGGTCAGCCCGGTCAGGACCTTTCGCCCGGTGGGCCCGGCGGGACCCACCGTGAGGACGCTGAATCCGGCCGCCTGGGCGATCAGAACCAGGCCCGAGAGGGCGGCGCCGATGGCGGCGCCGTCGATGAGCAACCGGCGCTCACCGTCGGTGGCGCCGGCGATCCACACCGCAGCGGCGATCCAGACCGCGCTGTGGGCCGCCGAGGTCCAGGCGAGGTGGGAGCTGCCGCTCCACGCCACTGAGACCGCCTGCAGAAGCGGGAGAGCGAGCAACGTCGCGACCAGCGGCGACCAGCGGAAACTGAGTCTGCCGCGGCGCAGTGCCCCTGCGGTACTGAGCCCGACGACGGCGATGATGGCAATGACGGCGATGACGCTCTTGGGAGTGCGGAAGGGGCTTGCCGCACCCGGAAGGACCGCAATTTCCATCAATCCGAACGCGACGGCGAGGATCACGATCCTCGTACGGTTCGCCTCGGCAACCGAGGGGGGTTGGGTCTTGTTTTTTCGTGCCACGAGGAAATCCTACCCGATCCCATCGTCGGCTGCGTCAGACGGATTCGTTTCAAAAGCCGGCGCAACTGAGGTACCATGCGGCGGCTCGACGTTGTCGAATCCGAAGGAGGCAGTATGGCGTTTGGACATCCCAAGGGGCTCATTCCATTGTTCTTCACCGAGATGTGGGAGCGGCTGGCTTTCTACACGATGGTCGGAATCCTGCTGCTGTACACCATCGATGCGGAACGTGGAGGGCTCGGGTTGCCGCGGGCGCAGGGCAACGAAATCTACGGTCTCTACCTGGCCTTCGTCTATTTCACGCCGTTCCTCGGCGGCATGATTGCGGACCGCTTCCTGGGCTACCGGCGCTCGGTGGCCATCGGCGGTCTGTTGATGGCCACGGGCCTCTTCCTCATGGGGATTCCCGGCTTCAGCTTCTTCGTCATGGGCCTCATCGGACTCATCGTCGGCAACGGTTTTTTTAAACCCAACATCTCGGTGATGGTGGGCAATCTCTACGAGCCCGGCGATCCCAAACGCGACTCGGGATTCAACATCTTCTACATGGGCATCAACATCGGGGCGCTGGCGGCGACCTTGATCGTGGCTCCCATTGTGCGCAACTACTTCGGATGGCTTTGGACCTTCCGCGCCGCCGGCATCGGGGTCCTCTTCGCGGTGGTTCTCCTCGCCATCTTCTGGAAGACGCTCGACAAGGCCGACCGTCAACCGGAACGGGTCGAGGGCGACACCAGCATGGGCGAGATCTTCGGCAAGATCCTCGCCCCGGCGTTCGTCGTCGGCATCCTCGGCTACTTCATCGCCAAACAGTTCGAGATGCAGCTCGTCCGCCCGTCGGACTTCGGATTCCTGGTGGGCATGATCCCGGTGATCATCTTCTTCGTCCGACTCGGCCTCACCGCCAACGATGAGGAGAGGCCCGGCCTGCTGGCCCTGCTGCCCATCTTCGTCGCCGGCGGCGCCTTCTTCATGATCCTCCACCTCAACGGCAGCGCCATGACCCAGTGGGCGCGCGACTTCACCGACCGCCGGCCCGGCGTCGCCCAGAGCGTTCCGTTCATCGACCAGATCCAACAAGACGCCCTGCCGAGCTACTACACCAATGCCGGTGAGGACGTGCCGCGGCCCCACCCCGACAGCCTGCTCGTGGTGGAATCGTCGGAGATCTCCAACCAGTTCGGCCAGAGCCGCATGACGGCGAGCGCCGTGGCGGTGCTCGACGCCTTCCAGGGCATTTCGGCGGAGAGCCTCGGACCCGAGGGCGACGCTTCCGGAATCGAGTCGTCATGGAAGGACCGCGCGGTGAAGGTCTACGCCGACGACCAGATCGACGTGCGGACCGAGAAGGGGGCGCACGGCGAGAACATCGTCACCGTCGCGCTGGTCGACCGGGCGGTGCCCAAGGACCAGGTCGTGCTGCTCCGTGAGATGGCCGGGGGCGGCCGGTTGCCGGTCTTCGTCATCGACGCGGTCACCAACGCGGCGATCTACGACAGCTACCGCGAACGCTACGGCCACGAGCCCGAGTACCTTGCGCCGGGCGAGTTCCTCCAGGTCGTCAACGCCGAGGTCTACCAGAGTTGGAACCCCTTCTGGGTGGTCTTCATGACCCCGATCGTGGTCTGGTTCTTCGGCTGGCGGCTCAACAAGGGCAAGCCGATCCCCACCGCCCACAAGCTGCTCTACGGCATGCTGCTGACCACCGCGGCGCTGCTCATCATGGCGGTGGCGGGATCGCAGACCGATGCCGGCGCCGTCAAGGTGGCGGGCCTGTGGATGATGATCTTCTACCTGGTCATCACCATCGGCGAGCTCTGCCTGTCGCCCATCGGACTGTCGCTGGTGACCAAGCTCGCCCCCGCCCGGCTTGCCGGCCTCGCCATGGGCGGGTGGTTCTTGGCCACCTCCATCGGCAACAAGTTTTCGGGCTTTTTGGGCACCGTGCAGAACCACATGGAGCCCATGTGGTTCTTCGTCTTCCTCGCCGGCCTCGCAGCGGCGGTGGCGACCTTCATCTTCCTGGTGCTTCCGAAGCTCGACAAGGCAATCCAGAAATACGGTGCCTGAGCAGTTCTCAGTTGTGAGTTCTTAGTTGCATCGCAGAGGATCTCTTGTCGCGTTGGAGAAACCGATGCGATGTAACTAAGAACTGAAAACTGAGAATTAGGAACCCTTCCCCTTGATTCGCTCGACGCGCCGGTGCCACCGCCACGCCGTGGTGGATTCCATGGCTCGGACGAGCTCGTTGAGCCGCTCGATCTCGGCGTAGAGTTCGCCGATGAGCGAATCCCTCTCGGCGATGCCGGCGCCGAGGCGGGCCTCCTCGCCGTGGAGACGGGCCGTCTCGGCCTGGAGGCTCGTCACCGCCTCCTCCAGGCTGTCGATGCGGGAGACGAACGATGCCCGTTCATCCCGCAACGCAACGCACTCACCGTTCAGACGGTCCCGGTCGCGGCGCGAGATGACGGCTTCGCTCCGGGCCCCATCGGCGGCGTCGCCGGCTCGGACCGCTTCGGCGCGGAGGCCGTCCACGATACCGGCAAGGGTCGCCGGGTCGAGCCGCTCGGCGTGTCGCCGAATCACTTCGGCCTTCATGGTCAGGAAGTCGTCCCGCTGCTGGGGCCGCTCGCCGAGGATGTGGTGCCCGCCGCCGCGGAAGTGCCGGTACTCGGCGGTGACTCTCGCCAGATGGTGGAACGGCGCCACGCCCGCCAACCGGATCAGGAAGTCCCAGTCCTCGAAGAAGTCCAGCGTCGGGTCGAAGGGTCCGACGGCGTCGAACAGAGAGCGCTCGATCAGCAGGGTGTTGAAGGGAATGTAGTTGTCTACGAGCAGCAGCTCGGGATTAAAATCACGGCTGTAGGGCAGACGCCGGTCGACCTCGCGCCAGCCGCGGCTTCCGTCGAGCTCGTAGATTCCCACCGCAGCGTCGGTGTAGGCGACCTGGACGCCGGCGGCCTGCACCATGCCGACGAGGGTTTCGATGTGCTCGGCGCCGATGAGATCGTCGTCGTCGAGAAAGCCGACGTAGGCGCCGGTGGCGGCCCCGACGCCGGCATTGGCGGCCTCGGCGCGGCCGAGGTTGTCGACCATCTCCACCCGGGCCACCGGAAACGGGAAATCGGCGGCCACCGACGGTGTCTCGCCGCCGTCGTTGACCAGGACCACCTCGATGTGCCGGTAGGTGCTGGCGGCGATGCTCTGGATCGCTTCGGCCAGGAGTTCCGGACGGTCTTTGGTGCGGACGACGATGCTCACCGTAGGACCGTCCTGGATCTCGATGCGATCGGCGAAGCCTCCGAGCTTGCCCACGAGGTCGGAAAGACCGTGGGTCGTCAGGTCTGCGGTCGAGATCTCCTTGAAACCCTCCGCCGCAACGATTCCGGCCGGCAGCGAAAGGGCCCGGAAATGGCGCATTCCGATGGCGGCTTCCCGATAGTTGTGGCGCTCGAGCTGACTGGCGTGGGCGTTCATCGCCTCGCTGAGTTGCTCGACTCGTCCGCTGACGTCCACCAACAGGTTGGGATAGGCGGTGTGGTTCACCTCGTAGAGGAGAATCCGGCACGACGCCATGATCAGGTCGATCTGGGTGCCGCCGCGCAAGCTCGTCAGGGCCCGGTGCAGCGACGCGAAGGCCGCCCGGTGGTCGGCGGTGATCTCGGTGGGGGAGACCGAGAGAAGGAGGTCGGGCCGATGCTCGGCGATGACCCGGCGGATCTCTTCGGCCGCGTCGTCGATCTTGGCGGCGAGGGTTCCGTCGGCGATCGTCAGGATCTCCATCTCGTCGATCCCGAGAATCTCCAGGCCGCGCCGGGCCTCGGCGTGTCGGCGTTCGGCGTAGGCGGCGCGGTTCTCGGTGACCTCGTCGCCGCCCGAGGAGTCGGTGAGGTAGAGAACCTTGACCGCGGCGCCGGACTCGGCGAGCTCGGCGAGGAGGCCGCCGCAACCGAAGACCTCGTCGTCGCAGTGAGGCGCGAGCACCACGACCCGGTCGGCGGAGATCGTCGTCGTTTCGGTGGGGGGGAGCATGTCGAGTTTCATGTGATTCGATAGTACACCGGTCGGCGATGCGAGATCGATGCGGGTGCGCGATCGCCTCAGCGGGCTGCCGGCGGACGTGCCTTTACGCCATTGTGCTGATCATCGACCTTCCGTCCCCGTCCCCGTACCCGTGCCCGACCGTGGCAGTATCAGCGGCCGCGTCGGCAACAGCGTCAGCGATCGGCAAAACCGCACATACGACGCCCTCTCTGCTACCATCCGGCCATGCTGATCGCCGCACCGGAAACGTGCTCGTGAGCCGCGTCTTCATGATCTGCCCGGAGCCGGTTCGACGGCTCACCGCCGGGGTCGGGACTCGGTTTGTCGCATTGGCCGAGGTGCTGCGCGACGCCGGCCACCGGGTCACCCTGGCCATCCCCAACGACGCAGGCGAAGCCGAGGCGGTGGGCGAAGGAATCGATGTCATCACCGCCGACCCCGACCGCCTCGGGGCCCAGGCGGAAGGCCACGACTGGGTGCTGCTGCACGGCCACCTGGGCAACCACTACCTGTGCCAGCGCGACGATCTGCCGGTGGTGGTCGACCTCTACGACCCTTTCCTGGTGGAGAATCTCCACTATCACCGGGCGCTCGGCTTCGAGCCCTACCGGACCGACCACGCCACCTGGAAGCTGCAGCTCGGCCGCGGCGATTTCTTTCTCTGTTCATCCGCGGAGCAGCGCTTTTTCTACCTGGGCTGGCTCGGCGCCCTCGGCCGCGTCAATCCGTTGATCCTGGACGACGATCCGCGCCTCGAGGGTCTCATCGCCGAGCTGCCGTTCGGCGCGCCCGACGAGGAGCCGCCGCCGAAACCGGCCCGGGAGGAGGTCCTCGGCGATGCAGTGGAGGGCGGCCCGGTGCTCTACTTCGGGGGCATCTACGATTGGTACGATCCGGCCGTTGTGCTCGAAGCGGTGCCCGACCTCCTTGCCGCAGACCGTCGCACCGTGGTGGTCTTCGTCGATCACCCCCATCCCGACGACACCCCGCTCTCCCTCGCAGAGCAGACCCGGCGCACCGCGGAGGCCCGGGGTTGGCTCGGGTCGACGGTGCGGTTCGAAAGGTGGCGGCCCTACCACCGCCGATTCGAGCTGGCGGCGGTCAGCGATCTGGCATTGATCACGCACCGGCCGGGCCTCGAGACCGATCTGAGCCTGCGCACCCGCATGGTGGACCTGCTCTGGCTCGGCCTCCCGGTGGTGGCGACCGCCGGCGGCGCCATGTCGAAGGTGATCGAGGACACCGGGGCCGGACTCACGGTGCCCCCGGGAGACGCCAAGGCCATGGTCGCCGCGGTGAGAGCGCTCTTCGGTGATCGGCGCCGTCTGGTGCAGGCCGGCGATGCGGGCCGCGCCTGGGCCCGCTCCCGCCGCTGGGTGGACGTGGCCGCGCCGCTGCTCGAGTTCGCCGCCGCTCCGCGGCGGGACCCGCACCGCGATCGCTTCACCGATCTGGCGCCGGCGTCGTCGTCGGCGGAAGAGCCCGTGTCCAACCGGCTGAAGCGGGCGATCAAACGTCTCGGAGGCGGCCGGTGAGGGCGTCGGTCATCGTCGTCGCCCACGCCGGTTTCCACCACCTCGAGGACAGCATCTCCTCGCTTGAGGGGGGGCTCGCAGCGGGAGACTTCGAGGTCATCCTGGTGGACAACGCCTCGCCGGACCGCTGCGGCGAGGCGGCTGCCGAACGCTGGCCGGGTCTCCATGTCATCCGGACCAACAGGAACCTGGGTTTTGCCGGTGGAGTCAGCGTGGCCGCGGGTCGGGCGTTCGGCGACGTGCTCATCCTGCTCAACGACGATGCCGCCGCCGAAGAGGGTTTCGTCGAGGCTCACCTCCAGGCCCTCGCCGACCATCCGCAGGCTGCCGCTTCGGCGGGGCGGTTGACGAGCTGGAACGGTTCCCGCCACGACTTCGTCCGCGGCGGGGTGACCTTCGACACGCACGCCTTCCAGGTCGGCCAGGGCTGGCCGGTGGGCGAGGTCGATCCGCCCGCGACGGGCGAGCCGCTGCCATTTGCCTGTGGCGGCAACATGGCCATCTACCGACGCGATTGGGAGATCCTGGGCGGGTTCGACGACGATCTCTTCGCCTACTTCGAGGACGTCGATCTGGGGTGGCGCATCTGGGCGGCCGGTCGCGAGGTGGTGGCGGCGCCGGATGCGGTCGCCCGCCATCGCGGCAGCGCCACCTCTGCCGGTCTCGGCGACTTCCGCCGGGGCGTGCTCTTCGAGCGCAACGCCCTGCGGACGTTCTTCGCGGTGGCCGACGACGAGTGCCGGGCCGCCTTCGGCTCCGCGGTCCTGGCGACCTTCCTCCACCGGCTCAGCGCCTTCGCCGAGGCGCAACCGGAGCTGGCCGCGGCGACCGCCGATCCCTTCGGCGAGGGGGCGCCGCCGCAGACCAGAGGTGAGCGGTGGCGACGCCGGGTGGCCGAGAAGGGCGTGCTCGGTGCGGCGCGGCATCTCGCAGCGCGGCTCCTGCTCGGACCTCGGGCGGGGGCGCCCGCCCTTGCGGAGGGGCACTTTCTCATGCAGCTGAGGGCGGCGGACGGCTTCTTCGCCGGGCTGGGCGGCACCGAGATGCGGCGGCAGCGGATCACGTCGTCCCGGACGGTGCCGGATCGGGAGATCCTGACCCGCTTCCCGAGGTTGGTGGTGCCCACCTACCCCGGCGACGAGGCCTTTTTCGCCTCGGCGGCCTTTCGCTCCATGCTGCCCGAGGGTTGGCCGGTGGAGCATCGGGATCTGGATGAGATCCTGCACCAGAGCGTCCGCGGAGGTTGACGGTGGCCGGGCGACCGCGCGGTGAAGAGCTCCAACGGCTGCGAGCCCACTTCGAGATCGAGAGAGAGCTTGCCGACCGGCTTCGGAACGCCGGCCGCGATCGGCGGAAAACCCTCTACCGAGAGGTCTACGACGAGCTTTTTGAGCGGGTCGAGCTGGTCGGCAATGCGGAGGCCCAACAGTCCCAGGTGGGTCTGCTGCTGGAGCTCCTCGGACCTTTCCTCGACGGTGTCTCGAGCTTTCTGGAGGTCGGCGCCGGCGCCTGCGAGCTGTCGTTGGAGCTGGCGCCGAGGGTGGATCGGGTGTGGGCAGTGGATGCGGTCGATCCGGGCATCGAGAGCCCGCCGCAGGGATTCACATTCGTTCCGAGCCACCGTCTGGCGTCGGTGGTGCCGGCCTCGTCGGTGGACCTGGCACTGAGCTGCCACACGATCGAGCACCTCCACCCGGACGACCTGCGGGACCACTTGTGGGAGGTGCGAAACGCCCTCGCTCCGGGCGGCGCTTACGTCATCGTCACCCCGAACCGCCTCTACGGACCGCACGACATCTCGCGGTACTTCTCGGACGTCCCGCTGGGATTCCACCTGCGCGAGTACACCCACACCGAACTGGCCGCGGAGCTGACCGCGGCGGGCTTCGCGCGGGTGCGGTTGATCGGCGGTGTGGGGGAGGCGCCGAAACCGGGGACGGCGTGGAAGGTCCGCATCGCCGAAGCCGTCCTCGACGTCCTCCCTGCGGGTTGGCGCCGCCGCCTGCTCAACCGGGCGCCCCGGAGCGCCCCGTTCCGTCCGTTGGAGCAGGTGAAGCTGGTGGGCACCCGATGACGGGTGGGCTCGAAGTCTTCTCGTCGTCGGGCCCGGCGAGCCACGACCTGGCCTTCGAGGCCGAGATGCTGGAGCGCGCCGTCGGGGGGAGATGCAGCCTGCTGACGGCCTCGTGGGAAGGCCCGGTGGTGGTTCTCGGCTACGCACAGCCGCCAGCAGACGTCGACCTCAAGTGGTGCCGGTCGCAGGGCATCCCGGTGCTGCGGCGGCTCAGCGGCGGCACCGGCGTCATCCACCGCCGCGACCTTTCGATTTCACTCGCACTGCCGCGGGAGCATCCGTGGGCGGCTTCCATCGTCGGGCTCTACGGCCGATTCCTGGATGTGGTCCAGCCGGCTCTGGCGGCGGCCGGGGGCCGCGTGGAGCGGGTGGCCGAGCCGGCGCACGCCACCCGGGTCCGGTCGCCCATCTGCTTCGAGGACCAGCTCGCGGACACCCTGGTCGTGGACGGGCGCAAGGCCGTCGGCTGCTCGCAGGCCCGAAGGAAGGACGCGGTGCTGATCCACGCGGCGGTGCTCGTCGGCCTCGACGCGGCCCTCTACGCGCGGGTTTTCGACGTCGAGGCCGACCGGGTGGCGGCAGGTCTCGCCCCTGCGGTTCCGGGAGCCGATCCCGCCGAGGTGGCGGCGGTGGTGGAGCGCGGGTTTGCCGGCGGCCTCGATCTCGGAATTCGGCGCAGCTCCCGCCCGAGGCCCTCGGCCGGGGCCCTGGAACCCTACGGTTTGGAGCGGTGGGCGCCGGTGCGCGATGGCGGAATTCAGTAGCCAGAGGCCGAGTTTGTCCCAGTGGGCCGGGAACGCCATGGGTTTCGGTCCGGTCCAGCGAAATAGCCTCCAGCGTCGGCTTGTTGTATCTCGAGCCGAGAGCTGAGATCAGAGAAAGGTGTCCGTATGCCCCGCACCCAGGTTTACTCCGCGGTCACTGAACGCCTCGAAATCCTCGACCCCGAAGGGGCTCTCGACGAGGCGTTGGCCCCTGTTTTACAACCCGAAGAGATCCGCCACCTCTACACCGACATGGTCCGCATGCGGGCCTACGACAGCAAGGCGTTGAAGCTGCAGCGTCAGGGCCGCATGGGAACCTGGCCTCCCATCCGGGGCCAGGAGGCGGTCCAGGCCGGCGTGGCACATGCCATGATCGACGGCGACTGGCTGATCCCGGCCTTTCGGGAGCACGGCATCATGTTGCTGCGCGGCGTGCCGGCGCACCTGATCTACGCCTACTGGGCGGGCGACGAGCGCGGTTCGTGCTACCCGGAGGATGTGCGGGTCTTCCCCGTGGCCGTGCCGGTGGGCAGCCAGTGGCAGCACGGAACGGGTGTCGGCCTTTCGCTCAAGCTGCGCGGCGAGCCTGCGGCGGCGGTGGCCTTCGGCGGCGACGGTTCGACCTCGGAGGGCGATTTCCACGAGGCATTGAACGGCGCCGGGGTCTTCCAGACGCCCACCGTCTTCGTCATTCAGAACAACCAGTGGGCGATCTCCATCCCGCTCCACCGTCAGACCGCCAGCGAGACCCTGGCGCAGAAGGCGCACGCTTACGGCATTCCGGGGATCCAGGTGGACGGCAACGACGTCTTCGCGGTGATCGCCGCGGCGCGGGAGGCTCTCGAACGGGCCCGGAGCGGCGGCGGCCCCACCCTCATCGAGGCGGTGACCTACCGCCTCGGCGACCACACCACCGCTGACGACGCCAGCCGCTACCGCGAGGCGTCGGAGGTCGAAGAGTGGGAGGGCCGCGACCCCATCCTGCGTCTGCGCCGGTACATGGAGTCGAAGGGCCTGTGGGATGAAGAGCAGCAGGCGGTTCTCGACGAGGAGGTCGCCGCGTGGGTGGACCGTCAGGTGGGCAATCTGGAAGAGATGCCGCCGCAGGACCCGAGGGACATCTTCACCCACATGTACGCCGAGCTGCCGCCGCACCTCAAGCAGCAGATGGAAGAGGCCACCGGGGAGGTGTCGTCGTGAGCGCCGCAGGAACGAGCGAACGCTTGACCATCGCCCAGGCCGTCCGCGACGCCATGCGCGACGAGATGAGCCGGGACGAGCATGTGCTGGTTCTCGGCGAGGACGTGGGTATCGACGGCGGTGTGTTCCGCGCGACCGACGGGCTCATCGAAGCCTTCGGCCCCGAGCGGGTCATCGACACGCCCTTGGCCGAGAGCGCCATCATCGGCATGTCGGTGGGTATGGCGGCGACCGGAATGCGTCCGGTGGCCGAGATCCAGTTCATGGGCTTCGTCTACCCGGCGATCAACCAGCTGCTCGGCCACGCCGCCCGGATGCGCAACCGCACCCGGGGCCGGCTCTCGGTTCCCATGGTGGTCCGCATGCCCTACGGCGGCGGCATCCACCCGCCCGAACACCACTCGGAAAGCTACGAGACCCTGTTTCTCAACAGCCCGGGCTTCAAGGTGGTGGTGCCGTCCAACCCCTACGACGCCAAAGGCCTGTTGTCGGCGGCCATCCGCGATGAGGATCCGGTGCTGTTCATGGAGCCGAAGCGAATCTACCGCGCCTTCCGCGAGGAGGTGCCGTCGGAGCCCTACACCGTGCCCATCGGCGAGGCCAGAGTGGTGCACGAGGGCGACCAGGTGACGCTCATCTCGTGGGGCGCGATGGTCCGGGTGTGCCACGACGCAGCGGACATGCTGGCGCGAGAGGACATCAGCGCCGAGGTCCTCGATCTGCGGACGCTCAACCCGCTGGATCGCGATGCCATCGTGGTCAGCGTCACCAAGACCGGCCGGGCGGTGGTGGTCCACGAGGCGCCGCGGACCAACGGCTTCGGCGGCGAGATCGCCGCCCTCATCGGCGAGCACTGCCTGTTGCATCTGGAGGCGCCGGTCCAGCGGGTGGCTGGATGGGACGTGATCTTCCCCCTGGCGAAGAACGAGCACCTCTACCTTCCAACCCGCGACCGCATTGCAGCGGCCGTGAAGCAGACGCTGGAGTTTTAGATGGCATTCGTCTTCAAGTTTCCGGACGTGGGCGAGGGCATTCACGAGGGCCGCGTGGTGGAGTGGCTGGTCGCCGAGGGCTCCGAGGTAGCCGAGGATCAGCCCCTGCTCAAGGTCGAGACCGACAAAGCCGTTGTCGAGCTGCCGTCGCCGAGAGCAGGTACGGTGCTCTCGTTGCACGCGGCGGACGACGCCGCCATCGAGGTCGGTGACCCTCTGGTGACCATCGGCGATGCGGGTGAGTCCGTGCCTGACGAAACCGCCCCGAAGGCCGCCACTCCACCGGTCGAGCAGGTGCCGGCGCCGGAGCCGGAGGCCCCGGTGGTGACGAAGACGCGACGGCCGCTGGCAACGCCCAGGACCAGAGCCCTGGCGCGACGCCTCGGGGTCGATCTGGCGTCGGTCAAGGGATCGGGCAACGGGGGACGTATCACCGACGACGATATCGAGCGCGCGGCGTCCGCACCGTCCGGGGCGGCGGCCTCGTCGCTGCCGCCGGCGCCGGCTGCAACCGGCGTCCGCGTCGACACCGTTGATGGGGAGATCGAGCGCGTTTCCGTAACCCACCTGCGCAAGGTCATCGCCGGCGCCATGCGGACCTCGAAGCAGGTCTCGGCCCACGTGACCCACGTCGAGGAGGCGGATGTCACTGAGCTCTTCGAGCACTACCGGACGGTGAAGACGCAGGTCGAGGCCGACGGCGGCCGCTTCACCCTGCTGCCCTTCTTCGTCAAGGCTCTCGTGGCGGTGCTCAAGGACCATCCCATCTTCAACGCCTCGGTGGACGAGGAGGCGGAGGAGATCCTGCTCAAGCGCTTCTACAACATCGGTATCGCGGTGGACACCCCTGAAGGGCTCATCGTGCCGGTTCTCAAGAACGCCGACGGCAAGGACATGCTGAGCCTCGCCGCCGAGATCGCCGATCTCGCCGAGCGCGCCCGCGAGCGGCGGCTGGGCCTGGCAGAGATGCGCGGCGGCACCTGCACCCTGACCAACATCGGGCCGCTGGGCGGCGTCTTCGCGACGCCGATCATCAACCAGCCCGAGCTCGCCATCGTCGGTCTGCACAAGATCCAGGACAAGCCGGTGGTGGTGGACGGTGAGATCGTGGTTCGGAAGATGATGTACTTGAGCGTGTCGTTCGACCATCGCTGGATCGACGGCGCCCAGGGCGCCAGGTTCATGACCGACCTGGTGCGCCTGATTTCCAATCCCGGTCTGCTGATGGCGAGGTTGTGATGGTTGTCGGTTCGGTTTCCCGCGGGTGTCAGGTGGTGGTGGTCGGCGCCGGTCCCGGCGGCTACGTAGCCGCTCTGCGGCTGGCGCAGCTGGGTAAGGACGTGATCCTGGTGGACAAAGGACCACGGCTCGGCGGCGTCTGCCTCAACGTGGGCTGCATTCCGTCCAAGGCGCTGATACATGCCTCGGACCTGGCCTTCGAGGTGCAGCACGGGACGAACATGGGCCTGAGCGTGGACAACGTGCAGGTCGACATGCCCACGCTCGTCGGCTGGAAGGACGGCATCGTCGAGCGCCTCACCGGCGGCATCGAGTACCTGTGCTCGAAGAACGGCGTCGAGGTGCTGTTCGGATCGGCGGAGTTCGTCGACGACCGGCGGTTGAACGTCGATACTGAGGACGGCCAGGTGGAGGTCGAGTTCGAAAAGGCCGTCATCGCCACCGGATCGTCGCCCATGGAGCTGCCCGGCCTTTCCTTCGATGGCGATCGGGTCATCGGATCCACTGAAGCGCTGTCGCTGCAGGAGGTCCCGAAGGAGCTGGTGGTGGTGGGCGCCGGCTACATCGGCCTCGAGCTGGGCACGGTCTACGCCAAGCTCGGATCCAAGGTCACCATCGTCGAGTTTCTGCCCGAGATCGTGCCGGGGCTCGATCGCGATGTGGCCAAGACGCTGCAGCGGCGGCTCAAGAAGCTCAAGGTCAAGCTCATGTTGTCGCACCGCGCCGAGTCGTTTGCCGACGGGGCTCTGGTGGTCAGCAGCTCGGACGGCGAGCGGAAGGAGATTCCGGCGGATGTCGTCATGGTGAGCGTGGGCCGTGTGCCCAACTCCCGCAGGCTCGGGCTCGACGCCGCCGGCGTCGCCGTCGACGAGAAGGGCTTCATCACCGTCAACGACCGGCAGGAGACCAGCGCCCCGGGCATCTTCGCCATCGGCGACGTGGTGGGCGGGGCGTTGCTCGCGCACAAGGCCTATCAGGAGGCCAAGGTCGCCGCCGAGGTCATCGCCGGTGAGGCTGCCGCGTTCGACAATGTGGCGGTTCCGTCGGTGATGTACACCGACCCCGAGGTGGCGGTGGCCGGTCTCACCGAGTCGGAGGCCGCCGAGCAGGGCTACGAGGTGGTGACGGGCACCTTCAGCTTCAAGGCCTCGGGCCGGGCCATGACCCTGGACGCCACCGACGGCTTTATCAAGGTGGTGGCCGACGCCGGGAGCAAGCAGCTCCTCGGTACCGTGGCGGTGGGCAGGGGTGTTTCGGAGCTCATCGGCGAAGCCACCCTCGCGTTGGAGATGGGCGCCTTCCTCGAGGACGTGGCGCTGACCATCCACCCGCACCCGACCATGTCCGAGGCCTTCCAGGAGGCTGTCGAGGCCGCGCTGGGTAAAGCGGTGCACCAGGTCAACTCGTGATCTGTGGTTAGTGAATCGTGATTGGTGCGCGCTCCCAGCTTGATCGCGCACATCGGCGTTCCTTCGGGGCGTGCCATGCACGACATTGTGCTTGGATACCGTGCCGGTCGAGAGCGCCAATGCACAATGCGTGCTTGGCAACCCACGACGAGTGCGCTCAGGGTGCGTTGCTGAAGCCTGCGGGTAGGCCGTCGCTCGTCCGAACAGGGCGGTCACTGTCGCTCAATTCCCTCTGCATGACCGCCCTGTTCGGACGACGCTGACCCACCTCCGCCGTCCAGGCGGATGCGGGTCAGAAGGCCGGCGTTGTGGGTACCGTCCCTATCCGTATCCGTATCCGTATCCGTGGCAGTGGCCGTGGCCGAATCGATCCCGCTCCCGCTCCCGCTCCCGATGCGATGTGACCGATGGCCGATGACCGTATCCGTTGCCGTGACAGTGGCAGCATTAGCATCCGGGGCAGGGACAACGACAATTTCACGGGCTTCCAGAATGCGTTGATGTGCGTTTGGGGGAGCTACGCCCCCTGCAGCTCCTCCCACGCCCGCACCGCGCGCCGCAGGTGCGGGATCACGATCGAGCCTCCCACCACCAATGCGATGGCCATGGCGTCCTGAAGCTCTTCGGTCGTGACCGCTTCGTCGTGGCAGCGGTCCAGGTGGTAGAAGATGCAGTCGTCGCAGCGCAACACCATCGAGGCCACCAGCCCCAGCAGTTCCTTCGTGGGAACCGGCAACGCCCCTTCGCGGTAGACCTGGCTGTCGAGGTTGAAGAAGCGTTTGATCTCCAGGTTCGCCTTCTCGAGGGTCAGTTCGGTGAGCGCTGAGCGCTCTGCTTTGAAATCGTCGATGGTGCGGTGGGGCATGGTGAGCATTCCTCCGGGGCGTTTGTCGGGCGGGATGAGTGTAGCGGGGACCCGGTAAGGTGTCGTTGCGGAAGAGGGTGCCCGGAGCACCGGCCTTCTGTCCGCCTCCGCCTGGCGGCGTCGTTGCCCAGCGTCGCCCGATCAGCGTGGTCATTTGAGAATCGAAAATGCGGTGACCACGCTGCTCGGGCGAGCGACGGCCTGCGTGCAGGCTTCAGCCCAGCTTTCAACGGCTGGGCTCGGCGATTGCCACCCTTGGCATTGTTCGCGACGGCGTCCACGCCGGCAGGGTTTGGAAGGAACAATGCCAAGAATGGCACGTCCGCCGGAAGCGCGTTGGGGCGCTCGGGTTGGGGAGGTGGTCGAAGTCGGGGAACCATGGACGCGCCTCAGAGCCGCGAGGTGATCTGGTGGGCCAAGGCCCACCCTACGGCGCTGCGGTCTCCGGCGCGCTCCGCTTCCGCATTCCGGGCTGTGAGGTAGGGTGGGCCTTGGCCCACCGCGGGTGCGCGGTGGCATGGTCGGTGTCACTGCCACTGCGAGTGTCTTCGGCCGCTGTTGCTGTCGCTGCCGCGGTCATCGGGCACGGGCACGGGAGAAGGGGAATGCTACTCTCTCCAGCAATGCGAGGAACCAGATGAATCCCATCCGTCCCGGCGGTGGTCGCATCGAGGTCGTGGCCGGCCCCATGTTCTCCGGCAAGTCCGAAGAGCTGATCCGACTGCTGCGCCGCTCGGCCATTGCCCGCCAGCGCCTTCAGGTTTTCAAACCGGCGCTGGACAACCGCTACTCGGAGGACGACGTGGTCTCCCACTCGCGCTGGCGGGTTCCGTGCGAGGTTGTGGATAACGCCGGTGAAATCCTCAAACGGCTCGATCCCAGGACCGAGGTCGTGGGCATCGACGAAGGGCAGTTCTTCGACGAGGGGCTGCCGAAGGTCTGCACCCACCTGGCGAACCTGGGCAAGCGGGTGATCGTGGCGGGATTGGACATGGACTACCGAGGCGTGCCATTCGGGCCCATGCCCGAACTCCTCGCCATCGCGGAAGAAGTGCACAAGATCCAAGCGATCTGCACCCGGTGCGGCGCCCCGGCGAGCTACACCCAGCGCCTGACCGAGGATGAGGCCAGGGTCGTGGTGGGCGCCACCGACGTCTACGAGGCGAGATGCCGCCGCTGCCACGAGCCCGAAGGCGCGGTCCCGGGAGGCCCTCAGTGGCTCTTCCCCCCTGAAGCGGACGACTCGTCGTGATGCCGGGCACCGGTCGCCCCGCGGTGAAGGTCCATGCGAGGTCGTGAGCTCGACACCGGCATGAACCTGGGGCGCTATCGTCTCGAGGAGAGAATCGGTGAAGGCGGGATGGGCTCGGTGTGGCGAGCCCGGGATGAAGTGCTCGAGCGCGACGTTGCGTTGAAGGCGCTGCCGTCGATGCTGGTCACCGAGGCGCAGGCTCGGCGACGTTTCGAGCGCGAGGCGCGGGCCATGGGGCGCCTCCAACACCCGAACGTGGTGGGGATCTACGACATCGGCACCGCCGATCCGGGCACCGGTGGTGAGCTGCCGTTTCTCGTGCTCGAGCTCATCGATGGGCAGCCGCTCTCCGAGCTGGCCGGGAGAAAATCCGAGCCTCGACGGGTGCTCCATTGGATGGAGCAGGTGGCGCGGGCCCTGGCGGCCGCCCACGCTGCAGGCATCGTTCATCGGGACCTGAAACCGTCGAACATCATGGTGGACCACGAGGACCACGTGGTGGTGCTGGACTTCGGACTGGCCGTTCTTACCCGCCGCGACGGCGAGGTCTCCGAGGAGACCCTGACCACTCCGGGGATGGTCCTCGGCTCGTGCCCCTACATGGCGCCGGAGCAGGCGCTCGGCCGGGGAGTCACCGGTGCCAGCGACATCTTCTCCTTCGGCTCGGTACTGTACGAGGCCTTGACCGGAGAACGCGCCTTCAAAGGCGAGACCCCTATGCGGGTGCTCCAGGCGGTGGTTCGTTGCACCTGCGTTCCGGCCGAGGACCTCGCACCGGGTCTGCCGACGGCGGTGTACGAGATCATCGATCGGTGCATGGCCAAGGATCCGGACGGTCGATACCGGGATGCCGTCGAGCTGGCTCGCGACATTGCGACGGTCCTCGAGGTGGAGTTCTCCTCGGCGTCCGGAGCGACGACCCTGGTCTCCTCGTCGAAGTCCGTGGTGGCGAGCCGGCTTCGCCGGGTGAGGCATCGGAGAATCGTGGCCGCGGCAGCCGCCGTTGCCGTTGGAGTGGGCGCGCTGGCGGGACTGTGGTTCGGACGCTCTGGGTGGGAACCCGCGAGGCCCGATCCCGGGCGGTGGTCCGTGGCGGAACTGGTCCAGGGCACCGGCAATCTCTTTCGTCCCGACTGGAGCCCCGACGGAAAGCTCATCGCCGCGGCGCGCACCGACGGGGGGAAGGGCGAGGTGCTGGTGATCCCCCTGGAAGGCGATGATCCGCGGGTTCTCGTGGAGGGCGGAGGCCACGAGATTCCGGGAGAGCCCGACTTCTCGCCGGAATCCGCGGCGGTGGCGATCTCGGTCCTCACGGGTGAGAGTCAAAAAGTCCAGGTGGTTCCGGCTGTGGGCGGGCCGCCTGTGGTGGAGATCGAAAATGCCCTCCACGGGCGGTGGCTCGACCGGAATACCCTGCTCTTCTCCCGAGATCAGGAGGGGCGATCGTCCATCTGGACCCTGAACCTGGAAACTGACGAGGAGAAGATGCTGGTGGAGGCCCGAGAGGACGGGCTGTCTTGGTGGGAGGCGCGCCCGCGGCCGGGGGGCGGTTTCGCCCTCCTGGGCGGCGCCACGGACCAGAATCACGGCATCTTTGTCAGCGACGCCGAGGGATCAAAGATCGAAGAGTGGCTGGCGCCGGGGAGTAAGGTCTCCGGTGTCGACTGGGTGCCCGACGGCGGTTCTCTGGTGGCGTCGGTTGGTGGACAGCTGGTGAGACTGACCGGGGAACGAATCCAGCCGCTGCTGCCGAAGCACCACGAACCGTTGAAGTTCCCGGCCTTTGCGGCGGATGGGCGTCTGGCCGCAGTCGGTTCCCTGGCGAGCTACGACATCGTTTCGGTGGATCCCGACGGCGGTGGCTGGGAGTGTGTGCTCTGCAATGTACCGAGAGCGGGTTGGGGGAGCGTCGGTTCCTCGGGGGCGCTGCTCTTCCGCCGCCGGCAGGCGAGGGAAGCGAGGGTCTATCTGCGGCAAGAAGATGGCCTTCCCCGGCCGCTGACCGGTGTCGACGAGGCGGCGTCGTGCCCGGTCTTCTCGCCGGACGAAACCCGGGTGGCGTACCTCGCCAACGTCGAAGGAACAACGGAGCTTCGCGTCCGTTCTCGTGAGGGCGGCGAGCCCGTGATTCTCGCTCGCGGCCTGGAAACCTCCGAGTTCGTGTCGTGGTCTCCTGACGGCGGCAGCATCGCCTTCGCCGGAGGGTCACCTTTGCGGGTGCAGGTGGTTTCGGCTGCGGGAGGTCGGGTGCGCGACCTGAGCGGGCCGGGGGGAGACTACCCGACGTGGAGCCCGGACGGTTCTCTGGTCGCCTACACCGTGTGGACCGAGGCATCGGACCCGGAGCAGGGAACCTGGGTGATCGACCTCGACGGAGGCGAACCGACGAAGGTGAGCGACATTCCCACCCGGGTCGTGTGGGATCCGATGACGGGCGACCTCCTGCAGCTGCGCCGGCCCGAGGGCGATGATGCTCTCGAGTTGTGGCGGGCCGATCCGGCGAGTTGGAGCTGGAGCAAGAGGAGTCGGTTGAGTCTCGGCGGCAGGCCTCCCGTGCATCTGGAGTTCCTGCCGCTCACCGTCGATCCCGCCTCCGGCCGTCTGGTGATGAACCGCCTGACGGTGGAGAGCCGGCTCGTGGTGTTCGACGGCGTCGATACCGAGCGTTGGTGAGTTGTTTATTGATTGAGCGAATCCTCAAGTCTCTTTGAGTTGGTGATTTGCGGTAACTATTCGTTATATCGTTGAGCACTCAAGTAGTTGTCGTGGTTTGACCGAAAATATCGCAACGTCACGGTTTTGTCGTTCTTGAACGAGACCTGAGACAGTGCTACATTCGGTCCACATCGACCGGTTGCGCCGGCCGAATAAAGGAGGAAACGAGATGAAGAAGATAACGATCATCCTGGTGCTGGGGCTGACGGTCGTCGCTCTCGCCGCCTTGAACGCCGACGCCGGTGATCACGCCTACGTCGGTGCTGAAAAGTGCAAGATGTGCCACAAGGTCCAGTACGGATCGTGGGTGGAGACAACTCACGCCAAGTCCACCGAGGTTGCCAAGGCCTCGACGGATCCGGCCTTCGAGGACAAATGCCTCGGTTGCCACGCCACCAACTCCGACGAAGCTCTGGCCGGCGTCCAGTGCGAGGCCTGCCACGGCGCCGGCGCCGACTTCAAGAAGATGAGCATCATGAAGGATCGCGATGCGGCGGTTGCCAACGGCCTCGTGATTCCGACGCAGGCAACCTGTGACGGCTGCCACAAAGACGACGGGCACTCCAAGCCGGTGGTCTATGCCGACAACATCAACAACAAGGCCGCCATCCACGAGTTCAAGAACCCGCCGGGCGAGTAGGCTCGACGCACCGACGATACAATCACGGCGGGCGGGGTCCGACCTC
>JAZBOQ010000285.1:0-158151 GCA_036351195.1 Thermoanaerobaculales bacterium
GGGTGCGCTCCCCGTGGATTGCCAAGCACGCGCATTGTGCGCAGCGCGCTTCGGGCCGGGAGGTCGATGAAGGGCACAATGGCGTGAATGGCACGTCCCGGACAACGCGAATGTGCGTGGGAGGGTTGAAGG
This sequence comes from Thermoanaerobaculales bacterium, assembly GCA_036351195.1. Lineage (GTDB taxonomy): Bacteria > Acidobacteriota > Thermoanaerobaculia > Thermoanaerobaculales > Sulfomarinibacteraceae > JAHECW01. The sequence goes on from JAZBOQ010000285.1 coordinate 133, forward strand.
AAGGGTGCTCGAGACGTTGCTGCTCGGGCGAGCGGCGGCCTGCGGTTGCGGACCCGGAGTGCGGGTAGCCAAGCGAACGTACCACCCGAAACATTGTTGACCGAACGAATTCGCGACCGCGAGGGTTTGCCGAACAATGATTTCAAGTGGTACGCGCGCTCGGGGCCGATGAGGCGCTGGGGCGCTCGGGTTGGGGAGGCGCTCGAGGCCGGGTGACCCGGATTCTGCTTCGAAGCAGGAATGCGATCTGGTGGGGCAAGCCCCACCTTACGGCGCTGCAACCTCCCCGCTCTCCGATTCCTCATCCCGGTCTGCCGGGAAGGGTGGGCCTTGGCCCACCGAGGCTACCTGACACACGGTCGCTGCAGCCGTCGCGATTCCCGCGGGAAGCTCAGTCCTCGTCGGACTCCACCTCCCGAGCCTTGCTGGCGGTGAACTCCATGTCGCCCATCATGCCTTCTCCGGTCCCGGTCATCTCGCCGTGGGTCAGGACGGCCTCGACATCGACCACCGTCACTTCGCCGCCGCGGTCGAAAGTGGCGTTGAACGCGAGTCCCTCACCGTCGAAGCTCACACCGCTGATCTCGGCGGCGCCCATGGCGAAGGACATCTTCCCGCCGACCGCCTCCCCGTCCATCGTGAACTCGAAGGAAAAGGGCAGCACCATGCCTTCCTGGGCCTCGGCCTCACCGTTCCACCTACCCAGCAGCGCCTGCAGCTGATCGTCGGAGGCCGTGATCCCGGCCCCGCTCGGCCCCTTCTCGGGGTCGAGCGTGTCGGCGTCCATGACCCACACGCCGCGCCCGTGAGTGCCGATGACGATCATCCGGTCACGGGGATGGATCACCAGGTCGTGGACGTAAACGAAGGGCAGGTCGCCGAGGACCTCCCAGCTCTCACCTGCGTCCGTGCTGACGTAAACGCCGGCGTCGGTGCCCAGAAAGAGGCGGTCCTCGTCGTCCGGGTCCTCCCGGATCACGTTGACGGGTCCCAGCGGCACGTTGCCCGAGATGTCGGTCCAGCTCTCGCCGAGGTCGGTGGACCTCCAGACGTAGACCTGGAAGTCGTCGTCGCGACGGCCGGTCTGGGTCATATAGACGGTGTTCAGGTCGTGCCCGGAGGCGACGATCCGGGAAACCCACCGTGTCGGCACCGGTCCGCCGCCGATCTCGGTCCAGCGCTCGCCGCCGTCCTTGGTGCGCCACACCCGGCCGTCGTCGGTGCCGACGTAGATCAGGCCGAAACGCAGTGGTGACTCGCTGATGGTGGAGATCGTCTGATAGCTGATGTCCCCCATCCTGTCGGGATCGTTGAAGCTCAGGTCCGGACTGACAGCGTCCCAGGTGGCCCCGCGGTCGCGAGAGGTCAACAGCTTCTGCATGCCGTGGTAGACGATGTCCGGGTTGTGCGGCGAGAGCATCGTCGGCGCGATCCACTGGCCGCGCAGCAGCACCTCGTCGTCGAAAGGCGGCGGCAGACAGGCGGACTTCTCCTCGTCGTCAACCGCCTTCCGGTCCAGGTCGCCGTAATACGAGGCGGCATACACCCTGCCGTCCCTCGGATCGATGGCGTGGGTGGTTCCCTCGCCGCCCAGCGTCTTCTCGAAGGCCACCGGCCGCAGGTTCGATCGCCCGTTGGACAGGTCCACCGCCCCCTTCCAGCTGCCGTGGTCCTGGATCGAACCGTAGACGTTGAAGGGCTCTTCCATATCGACGGCCACCGTGAAGAACTGGCTCAACGGCAGCTCCTCGAGAGGCGTCTTCCAGTTCTCTCCCCTGTCGTAGGAGATGGCGAGGCCTCCATCCTGGACGTTCAGCAGGTAGCTGGGGTTGGCCGGGTCGATCCACAGGCCGTGGTGGTCCATGTGCATCCCGGTGAGGACCTCGTAGGTCGTCCCACCGTCGGTGGATACGTTGAGGGCCAGACCCATGGTGTAGACGCGGTTCTCGTCCTCGGGATCGACCCGAATCTGGGAGAAGACCCAGCCGTAGGTTCCCGAATGGGTCTCCATGAGCTTGGCGGTGCCTTCGTCGAGTCCGCTCACCTGGGTCCAGATCTCGCCGCCGTCATCGGTGCGGAAGATGGTGGCCCCCTTGATCCGGTCCTGCATGGGACGGTGGTACGAGTCCTTCTGACCGGGTTTCGCCTTCTCGGCGATCTCGTAGTTGTCAACATAGGCGTAGAGCACGTCGGGGTTGGAGCGCGCGATGTCGATGCCGATCCGGCCGCGGTGGTGAGGCTCGGGAAGGCCCTGGTTGATCTCGGCCCAGGTGGCGCCGCCGTCGGTGCTCTTCCAGACGCCGTTGTTGCGGTGATCCTCGTAGGTTCTCGGATCGTTCCACTTCAGGCGCGTCCGCTGCCAGGTTGTGCAGTAGAGAGTGTCGGGGTCTTCGGGGTGGAGCACGACGTCGTTGACGCCGGTCTCGTCGCCGAGGAAGAGGATCTTCTCCCAGGTGGCGCCGCCGTCAGTGGTCTTGAAGAGGCCGCGTTCCGGGTTCGTCGTCCACTCGTGACCGCCCGCAGCCACGTAGACGACGTCGGGATTCTCCGGATTGATCCGAATCCTCGCAACGGTGTGTGTCGCCTCGAGGCCGACGCTCTGCCACGTTTCTCCGCCGTCGGTGGTCTTGTAGACACCGCAGCCCGAGTTGGAGCTTCTGAAGATGTTGGCCTCGCCGGTGCCCACCCAGACCACATCGGGATCGGTGGGGTCGATGGCGAGGTCGCCGATGGAGGCGCAGGGCATGTCCTCGAAGACCGGCTCGAAGGTCGTCGCCTCGTTGACGGACTTCCAAACACCGCCGGTGGCCGACGCGATCCAGATCGTGTACTGCTGACCCCTGGGCGACACCGCTTCGACGTCGGTGCACCGTCCACTGATGTTGGTCGGTCCGAGGTAGTCCCACTCGAGCCCGCCGAGGGAGGATTCTTCCTGCATCGCCTGGTAGGCGGCGAAGGCATTCAACCTCGCCTCACTGTCGAGAATCGGTGGTTTGGTCCCAGAGCCCGCGGCGTGTGCGACCGGCGACACGAACACGGCGACAACGAGACACACGACGGACAGCAGTCCTCTCACAAGCCCCTCCGAGATATGGATGTGAATCGGAAACGGTGTGGCGATGCGCTTCGGCATGAGTGGCTCGGCCGGCGCGTGAACCATGGTTCACCGCGCCGCCGATCGAGGCTACCACTCACCTTCGGGTCGAACAACAATTGGTTCGGCTAGTGAACCGCCTGGTGGAGAACCTTGACGTACGCATCCAGGAAATGGGTCCGGGCCACCTTGCCCTGATCATTCACCAGGGCCGCCCAGGAGCCGCTGCCGTACGTCGCCTCGACCTCTCTCCAGAACCGTGCGTCGTCCCGGTCTGAGTACGTCTGTCTGCCGCGGTAGACACCCTGCCGGCCGAAGACGAAAAGCTCGCCGGTGTGGGTGTACTTCACCATCATGAAGACGCCTTTCGAGGCCAGCCTCAGGCCGAGCTTCTTCTGCTTCGGCGCCACGATGCGCTCGAACTCCTTCTCTCCGGCCTGGCTCGGCGGTACGTGCGGCACCATGTCTTCGATGTTGACCACGCGGTACGATCGTCCGCGGTAGACCTCCTCGTAGGCCTCGGCAAACTCGTCGTTGCCCACCCTGGGGGAGGCGAATGTGTAGACCCCGGCGACATCGATACCCTCACGCGCCGCCCGCATGGCGGCAATGTGAGACAGCCCTCCACCGAGGCTGTGTCCGGTGATCCAGACGCTCGCACCGTTTTCGTCGGCGCGGTGCAGCAACTCCGCAATACGGGGCCAACCCTCGTCGAGAGCCCGGACGAAGCCGCGATGGACCTTCCCCGGCAGCCCGGTGGTCTTGGTCCCGGCCTGGGCGAACTTGAGGTCGGTCAGCCAGTCCTGCATGGTGGTGGACCCGCGAAAGGCCAGCACCACGTATCCGTCGCCCTCGGCCACCACGCAGTGGAGAACCTTGCTCTTGATGAGGCGCGCGGCGCGGAATCCCAACGGTGCCAGCTGTGCCCGAATGCACCCTTCGTCGTTTTGGCTCGCAATCTCCACGACGGACACGAGGAAAGCGGCGTTCTCGAGAGAGAAGGATCGGGAGGCCGGATCGAAGGTTGCGGCAACGCTCGATGCCCCGGAACAGGGGATCAGCACCCCTGCCCAGACGCTCGCCGCCACCGCCGAGATGATGAACAATCGCTGCGAAAAACGCTGGATCTTCAACTTGAATCTCATCTTGAATCTCGTTTTCAGACCGAGGATACCACGCTCCGGTATGACCTGTTCGCCACCGATTTCGGGGTCCTTGGATTCGCGTCGGATGATGATGCTACCCTTGGCGATGGAGGCAGGATGAACACGCTCAAGGGATCTCAGCGCAAACACCTGCGAGGGCTCGCCCACAGCTTCAAGCCGGTCGTCCAGATCGGCAAGGAGGGTCTCACCGACGCAGTCGCGGCCGCCATCGATGACGCCATCACCGCCCGTGAGCTCATCAAGGTCAGGATCTCGGGGGAGCGCGAAGATCGGGAGGCGCTGGTTCCGATCATCGAAGAGCGCATCCAGTGCCAGTGCGTCGGTACCATCGGACGGATGGCCATTCTCTATCGTCAACACCCCGATCCCGATCGGCGTCGGATCGAGCTGCCCGACTGAGCTCGCGGGTCTACCCCACCCCGAAGACCTCGCGATAAAGATCCTCGTTGAAGCCAACCACGACGGTCCTGCCGATCACGATGGTCGGGGCGCGGAGGTTGCCGGTGGAGCCCAGCATCTTCGCGACGTAATCGTCGGCCGCGTCCCTGGCGGTGTAGGCGTCCAGCTTCTTGCCCTTGGCGATGTGGATTGCGCCGGCGGCGGCGATCAGCTCGCGGGCGGTGTCCTCGCCCAGCTTCCGGCTCGCCGGAATCTGCTCGGCGACCTCGATACCGTGGTCTTCCATGAACTTGGAAGATCGTTTGCAGGACGTTCAACCCGCTCGGTGGTAGTACCAGTCGACTCTTGCTGCCATCTGTTCTCCTCCTTGCCCGCGCTCGAACCCGAGGCTCGACCCGCCACAAAGCTACCACTACCGAGTCGTCAGAAGACCCACGAGAGTTTGGTGAAGAGGGTGTCCCCCTGCTCCGAGACCTCGCCCACCTCCGAGCTTCCGCGCTGGTAGGCGACCTGCAGGGACCCGAAAGGAGGCTTGAAGCGCCACACCCAAACCGCCTGGACGTTGAGCTTGTCGGTGGCGTCGTTGGTCTGGAAGAAGAGCTTGACGAAGTTGTCGGGGTTGAAGTTGTAGACCCCGTCGATGACGTGGATCCAGGTGGTGCGGCCGTCGGGATCGGGGTCGAGGATCAACCGCGTCGCCGCGTACTCGATGCGGAAGCGGTCGCCGACGGCCCACTCCACCTCGGCGCCGTAGAGCTCGAGATCGCTGTCGAAGTTGGTGCCGGTGGCGGCGTAGACCGAGATCTTGCGCCCGGTCCGGCTGTCCCAGCCGACCTCGAGCTGGACGCGGTCGTTGCGAAAGCCCTTCTCGAAAACCTGGTAGTCCTCGCGGATGTCCAGATCGATCTCCCACCCGCTGCGAAAGACCGTTTCGAGGTCGACGCGGAGATCCCACGCTCGCAGATCGCCGTCGTGGCCGGAGAAACGGTTGTAGTTGGTCCCCGCCTCGAACTTCTCCAACCCGCCGCCCTCGAACCAGAATGTGTGGGTGAAGTTCGTGTCGAACTCCTTGCGATTGTCGTCGCGGAGAAACCCCACCGCGTTGAAGTCGTCCCGAATTCCCGGATCCAGGTTCGTGTACCGCACGTGGAAGTGGGTGGTGGCGCTGTCGTAGGCGGGCCGCACGAACCACGCCACACCGCCGTCGGCCTCCTCCCCGTGGACCTGGAGCAGCTGCCCGGTGAAACCGAACGTGTCCGTGAAAAACAACGTCGTGTCGAAGCCGATGGAACCCTGGTCCTCGCCGCTCATGCGGCGGCTCGCACCGAGGAAACCGACGTTGGATCCTCGCGGCAGGCTGTACTGCAACCGGACGATGCCGTAGTCCGCCCGCTCGGTTGCGCCGGTGGCCCCATCGTGCCGATCCTCCGAGGTGGCCGTGGCGCCGTACTCCATCCGTCCGGCAGTCCCGGTCGCCTTCGCCCCCCAGGTGATGTCGCCGATGCGCCGGCTGTAGAACTGCCGGATGCGCTGACTGTAGCGCTCGCTGCCCTCGAGGAAGAAGGGCCGCTTCTCGGGAATGAAGAGCTCGAACCGGGTCAGGTTGATCACTTCGACGTCCGCCTCGATGAGGGCGAAGTCCGGGTTGACGGTGAGGTCCACCCCGAGGCTGCTCGTCGGTCTCCAGCGGAGGTCGCCGCCGACCTCGAAGTCGGTCTCGCCGTCCTCGTCCACCACCGCGAGCGCATAGGGAATGGCCTGCCAGCTGCGAGCGGAGCTCCGGGGCAGGTCGAGACCGTGCAACCGCCCGAAGCTCGAAACCCGCCAGGCGTCCTCCGTCGGCCCGGACCACACCGAGGTCTCCAGGCGTCTCGGTACGGTCCGGATGAAGCCGAGGCCCCAGCTGCGATCCTCCCCCGGACGAAAACGCAGGCTCGCGAAAGGAATCTCGAACTCGGCGGACCAACCCGTATCCGATCGGCGGGCCGCACAGCGCCATTCGGCGTCCCACTGATCGTCCACGTTCCGCCCGTTGTCGGCGATTCTGGCATCCATCTGGGTGGCGATGGCGTTGGTCATGAAAACATAGGCTGTGCGCCCGTCGGTGAAGGTGTCCAGCATGATCGCCAGCGAATCGTCGCCGGACATGTGGCCGTCCCGGTCGGTGGCGGCCACGGAGAGGAGATCAGGATCGGGGTCCAGCGCCTCGATGGCGACGTGGAGAGCATCCGCCGTCTGCGCCACTCGAATGAGAGTCGCGAAAGGCGACGGCTCTCCGTGCTCGGGCTCCACCTGGACGAAGGCGCGGCCCTGGACCGGCACGCCCTCCCATTCCTGCACGCCGATCTCCCCGTCAACCACTGGCGCCACGTCGATCCTGGTGACCTCGATCGACCGCTCCTCGGACGCCTGTGAACCGGCGGCACCCAGTAACCAGATCAGGCCCAGAACCGGGATTCGCCAGCGTTCCATCATCCGCCGGTGATACACGTGTTCGCCCACCCCGTCAACGTTGACGTCAGGCCGAGGCGTCCCGCTCACACCCCCGGAGCAGGCGATCCCATGCCTCGTCGCTCCCCCTCCAGCTCTCAGAACGGGTCGGATCCTCCGGCGGCATCACCGCGTTCCGGATGCCCGGCAGGCCCCAATCGCCGCCGTACTCCTCGCCCAGCCCGATGACCAGCAGCCCGGTCGGCCGTCCGCCGCGAAGGTCCTGCACCGCGTCGCGGATCAGGCGGGCCTCCTTCCGGCCCTGGCGGGCCCTCCGAATGAAGAGCACCGGCCCGGGATCCCGTGCCGTGGTCAAGAATCGCTTGACCCGTCGATCCATCCGGCGGCGGAACTCGGGATAGCCGGGCAGTGCAATCTTCGCCCCGTCAGCTCCGGGGAAGTACAGCCAAGGAAGCCACCGCCACGCCGGCTCGACCGCGCGATCCAGCGCCCGGCGGATCCTCTCCCGCCACGGCGGTTTCCACAACGGCTTGGGCTTCCTTCCCACCTGGGGAAAGTCGTGCAGGGTGAAGATCGAGTTGGCCTCGTCACCCACCTTCCAGTAGCCGTTGTGCTCGCCGAGGACCGACAGCGTTCGGCGATCCATGAAACCGTCGAAGTCCGACCTCAAGAGGCGGGCGACGTGGTCGGGGTCGTGGGTTCCGAACCAGTCGACGGGCCCGGTCCGGTCGGCGAGTCCCAGGCGGTGCAGGTGGTAGGCAACCGCGCAGGAGCTGCCGAGACTGAGCACCGCCCGCCAGCGACCTGCGGCGGGCCCTCTTTCCCTGTCGCAGGGCTTCGGTTCGATCATGGAGGGAGCACAGGTGTCGTTGTTCATCACGCGATCTCGATGGCGAAGAATCTACCACACGGGACGAAGGGCGATTCGCTGACTCGACATGCATGCGTATGATGAGTCGTCATGCCGTACGACCCTGGAATTTTCTCCGCTCTCGATCGCGTCAATCGCTGGTTCTCGACGACGACGCCCGGCGCCGCCCGAAGCGAGGCCATCTCGAGACTCCTGTTTGCCGCCGTCGCCATGATCGGCCTGCCGGTCACCGTCCATGCGACGGCGGTTTCCGGCTTCGTGATGGGTCTGCCCATCGGGCCCGCCACATTACCGGTTGCATGCGCACTTTTTCTCCTCTGGCTTTTTGCCATCGCCCACCGCCGCTTCGGATCATCGGCAGTCAAGGTCTTTGCGCTCACCGTCCTGACCATGGTTGTAGCGCTCGGGCTTGCCGTGACCACCGTCGGGCAGGTCTACGACCCCAGCCACGACGGCCAGTGGTTCAACCAGGAGGCGGTTCTGCTCTTCGACGCGGGTTGGAACCCTCTTCGGGTGCCCGCCCTCGAGGCGGTGGCCACGGAAATCGGCGCCAGGTCGCGGATCGACGGCTACACCAAGGCCCCCTGGATCTTCGACGCCGCCGTCTTCGCCGTCACCGGCCGGATCGAAACCGGAAAAGTCGTCGACATCCTTCTCCTTCTCGCCGCCGCGTTGTCCGCCACCGCCGCCGCCTTGTCGTTTCGTACGGTTCCGGCAGCCTGGGCCGCCGCATTCGGCATGGTGGTTGCCGCCAACCCCACCGCCATGAATCAAATCACCACCCACATGGTGGACGGGGAGCTCGGCTGGGGAATGGCGGTGCTCGCCTCAGGCCTGACGATCATGGCCGTCGGTCCGGCCACCAGGCTCGCAACCCTGGCCGCCTGTCTCGGTCTCGTGTGGACCATCGGAACCAAGTTTTCCGGCGTCCCCATGGCCCTCGCCATGCTGGTCGGCGCGCTGCTGATCGCGACCGTGGTCGACCGCCGCCGGATCACCGGGGGGCGGGTCGGCGCTCTCATCGTCGCGCTGGCGGCGGCCGGTGTGCTCAACATCAACCCGTTCCTCACCAACGTCCTGTGGTTCGACCACCCCTTCTACCCCTACTATGGTGCGAAACGAACCAACGACGGGTTCGCTGAGAAGACCAGCGGCACGTCGTCGATGGTTGTTTCCATGTTCTCGTCCATGTTCTCGCACCCGGACCGATACCGGAAGCTCGGGCCGAGCCACCGGGAGCTCGCCACCGGGCGAACCTTGAAGGTGCCGTTCACCATGTCCAAGCGCGATCTCACCACGATGCGCGTGCCCGGAATGCACATCGGTGGCTGGGGTCCTCTGTTCGGCGGCATGTTGATTCTGGCGCTGCTGATCCTCGTCGCCGAGGTGCGCTCCCGGCCACCACCGGTGGCGGGCGCGGTCCTGATCGCGGCCGCAGTGGTCGCCTCTGCCTTGACCATCCAGCACCCGTGGGTGGCGCGCTATGTCCCCCAGACCTGGTGGCTCCCGCTGGTCGTCATCCCGGTGGCCGCGTCCTCTCCTCGGGCGATCACTCGCCTGCTCGGTTGGCTCCTGGTGATGTCGGCGGTGGTCTCTTCGTCGTTGACGCTGGGATTCCACGTCAGCCACTTCGCCCGAGAGTCGGTGCGGCTCGAAGAGCGGCTGCGCCGCCTCGGCGCCGACGGACAGCCCTTCGCCGTGTCCTACGACTACATCCGATCCAACCGGCGGCGCCTGGCCGAGCTCGGCCTCGACGCCCGCGAGGTCGCGGACCCCAGGGTCTCGATCCTCGTCATCAACGGACGAAGGTCGGCCAGGATCAGGAGCTACCGATTCCAGGAAGATGGTTCGGGGATGCGCCACCGGCTCGTGCTCCGCTGGAAGCTCGACCCCGACGCCACCTTCCACCGAATCAACGTCGTCCCTGTCGACAGCGCGCGCAGAAAGACGACGACCGTCGTGCGGGACGTTGTCGCGCCGAAAGACCGCACCCGTTTTCTTCTCCGCGACGGCCGATGGCGGGTGGAGGTGCAGGGCTGCAATCTCCTCGGCTGCGGCCCGGCGGACGTCGCCGAGCTCACGACGCCCTGAGAGCTCCCCTCATTCGTGCTGCAACGCCTCGATGGGCATGAGCCGGGAGGCGCGAACCGCCGGCCACATGCCGGCGACCAGACCGACGACAGTACAGAAAACGAGGCCGATCGCCGCCCACTCCACGGGCACGTGGACCTCGAACTCGGTGAAAACCGCCACCAGGTTGCCGAGTCCGAAGCCGACGGCGACACCGATGATGCCGCCGATGTTGCACAAAATCACCGCTTCGAGCAGGAACTGAACGAGGATCGCGCGACGTTTGGCTCCCAGCGCCTTGCGGATGCCGATTTCCTGGGTCCGTTCGGTGACCGAGACCAGCATGATGTTCATGATCCCGATGCCCGCAACCACCAGGGCGACGATGCCGAGTACGAACGCCCCGGTCTTGACGCCTGCCGATGCCCTGTTGAAGGCCTCGATCTGCGAGTCCGAGGTAAAGAAGAAGAAATTGTCCTCCTCCCGCGGGCTGAGACCGCGGGCGGCCCGCAGCACTGCTCTGGTCTGCTCCATCGCCTCTTCGAGAAGCTCCGGCGAGCGGGCGCTGACCGTGATGTTGGCGGACCACAGGCGCCCGTGCCGGTCGTGAACGCGGAAGTCCTTGGCCAGCGCCGTCAGCGGCATGAGCAGGTAGTTGTCGAAGTTCCCGCCCATGGCGCTGGACTTCTCGGCGAAGACACCGACCACCCGGACCTTCCGCCCGTTGACTTTGATCGTCTTGCCGACCGGATCGATGAACGGAAAGAGCCGGTTGGCGACGTTGAACCCCAGCACCACCACCCGCCGCGCCACCTGCACGTCCTCGTGGCTGATGTTGCGGCCGAGCTCCACATAGTGCGTATTGTTCTCCGGGTACTCGGGGGTGCCGCCGCAGACCATACAGTTGGGATCGGTGCTCTCACCGCGGTAAGACGCGGTCACGGCGAACTTCCAGATCTCGGTTCCCACCAGGCTCGCGGCGGGGACGCGCTCTCGGATGGCATCGGCGTGGGCCATGGTGAGCGGCGGCCAGCGGCCGATCTTGCGATAGTCGTGCTCCTGGTTCTGAAAACCACGGGGAGGGAACTTCTGCACCTGGAAGACGGTGGCGCCCAGGACGCTGAGCTCCGACTCCATCTGATGCTGCGCAACCGAGACCCCGGTCATGGTCCCGATGATGGCCGCCACCCCGGCAATGACCCCGACCAGGGTCAGGGCCGAGCGCAGCTTGTGCGCCCCCACCGCGGCCAACGCCATCTTGATGCCCTCGGTGAACCGCATGCCCCCTCCCCTACTCATACCGCAGCGCTTCGATAGGATTGAGGCGCGACGCCCGCCACGCCGGGATGAGGCCCGCGATGACTCCCACGACGACGGAAACGCCCAGGGCGAGGGCGACGATGGGCAGCGACAGGCTCGCCGGCATCAGCGTCCGGTCGATGATCTCGGCGACCCCGAAGCTCAGGCCGACCCCAACGGCGCCCCCCACCAGGCAGATCGCCGCCGCCTCGAAGAGGAACTGCTGCAGGATGGCCCGCCGCTTGGCGCCGATGGCCTTACGGATGCCGATCTCGCGGGTGCGTTCGGTGACCGACACGAACATGATGTTCATCACCCCCACCCCGCCCACGAAGAGGGAGACCCCGGTCACTGACATGCCGATGAGCAGCAGCACCCCCATGACGTTGTTGAAGGCGTCGAGCAGCGAGTCCATCGTGTTGATGGCGAAGTTGTCGTCCTCTCCCGGTTCCAAGCGCCGGATCTTGCGCATCTCGCCGATGAGCTCGAACTCGAAGTCGGCGAGATCGACCCCGGGCGGCGCCTTGACCGCGAAGTTGAAATCGCGGAAGCGGCCGCCGAAGACCTTGCTGAAGGTGGTAACCGGTATGAAGATCTGACTGTCGAAGTCCGGCCCGCCGAAGAAACCCGCGCTGCCCTGCTTCTCCATCACCCCGATGACCCTGAAGCTGTCGCGGCCGATCTTGATCTTCGAATTGATGGGGTCGCGGCCGTCGAAGAGCCGTTCGTGGAGATTGGTCCCGATGACGCAGACCCTCCTCCGGGTCTGGACGTCGAAGTCGGTGAAGAAGCGGCCGATCTCGGGCACCGCCGAGGAGACCAGCATCTGTTTGTCGGTGGTGCCGATGACGTCGATGTTCTCGACGGTCTCTGACCGGACTTTCACCGGCCGCCGGGTCTGGGCCGTGGGGTTCACCGCCACCGCCGATCGGAGGTTGTCATCCAGCTTCTCGCTGTCCTTGAGAGTCAGACGCGGGCGGCCACGAAGCTCGAAGAACGGTCCGTCGAAGACCCACGGAATCCGAGAGACGTAGAGCACGTCGGCGCCGAGGATCGAGACGTTCTCGCGGAAGCTGACCGCGAGGCCGTTGGCGGCCGTCATGGTGGTGGAGACGGCGACGATGCCGATGATGACCCCCAGGGTCGTGAGCACGCCGCGGGCCGGATTCGCGCGCAGCGCCTCCCAGGCGATGCGGAAGGACTCCACGGCGGCGTGGGCGCTCTTCACGCCGCCTCGGGGAGCCTGACGTCCGATTCGACGAGGCCGTCCCTGAGCCGGATCACGCGGTGGGCGTGCCGCGCCACCGATTCTTCGTGGGTTACCAGGAGGATCGTGTTTCCCTCGGCCTGAAGCCGGTCGAAGATGGCCATGATCTCCTCACCGGTCGTGCTGTCCAGGTTGCCGGTGGGCTCATCGGCGAGGATGATGGACGGCGAGTTGACCAGGGCCCGGGCGATGGCCACCCGCTGGCGCTGACCGCCGGACATCTCGGTCGGTCGGTGCTTCATTCGATCCGCCAGACCAACCGCCTCGATGGCCTCGACGGCGCGCTCGCGGCGCTCCTTGGGCCGAAAACCGGCGTAGATCAGGGGCAGCTCGACGTTGTGCAGCAGGTCCGCCCGCGGCAGCAGGTTGAAGGTCTGAAAGACGAAACCGATCTTGGCGTTGCGAATCTCGGCCAACCGGTCGTCGTCGAGGGAGCTGACATCCGCCCCGTCGAGCTCGTACCGCCCCGAGGTCGGCACGTCGAGGCAGCCGATGATGTTCATCAGGGTCGACTTCCCCGAGCCCGACGGCCCCATGATGGCCAGGTACTCGTTGGTCTTCAGGGAGAAGCTCACCCCGCGCAGCGCCTTGACGCCGACACTGTTCATCTCGTAGGTCTTGGTCACATCGGAGAGCACCAGGGACATGGCTCAACCCCTCTCACCGCCGCCGTCGCCGCCTCCCAAGATCACCGCCGACCCGTCCTTGAGATCGCGGCTGATGGCGCGGAAGCTGCCCACCACCACCTGATCTCCCTCGGCCAATCCGCTGAGGATCTCGATGTGGGTCTCGCTCTGGATTCCCGTCTCGACCTGCCGGGCGGCGGCCCGACCGTCCTCGATCACCCACACCACCTCGACGAACCCGTCGCGATCGGGGGTGAACCTGGGTTCCTCCCCCTCGGCCGGCTCCCCCCCGCCGAGTTGGTCGGGGGTCCGTACGGCCACGCATTGGATGGGCACGCTCAAACACTCCTCACGAACATCGGTGACGATCTCGGCCGAGGCCGTCATCCCCGGCCTCAGGTCGCTACCCGGCTCGGTGATGGCGACCTTGACCTCGAACTCGGTCTTCTGGTCGGTGGTTCCCTGGGCGCTGGTCGTGGCCGAGGAGGCGATCTCGGTGACCTCGCCCGGGTACCGCGCCTCCGAAAGGGCGTCGATCTCGATCTCGGCCTCATCGCCCAGAGCCACCGTGACAATGTCATTCTCGTCCACGTCCACCAACGCCTCCATCCCCTGGAGGTTGGAGATCTCGAGGATCACGTCTTCCTGGAACTGCGATCCCAGGGCCATCTCGCCGAGCTCCTTGTTGAGCTTCGACACGGTTCCCGTCATGGGAGCTCGAATGGTGGTCTTCGCCAGGTCGTCGCGCGCCTGGCGGAGGGCGGCGCGGGCCTGCTCGACCTGCTCCAGCGACGCTGCGTGGCGGGCCCGTTCGACCTCGGCGGCGGCGTAGGCCGAGTCCAGGCTCGATTCGGACTCGAGCTCCTTCTCATAGAGCTGCCGGGTTCGATCGTGGTCCTTTCGGACCTTGGTCATGTTCTCCCTGACCAGGTTGGCGTTGGCCTCGGCAGCCGAGAGATTCGCCTCGGCGGACTCCACCGCAGCCTCGTATCGTTCGCTGTCGAGCTCGAGCAGCAGCGAGCCCTTCTCCACCCAGTCGCCCTCGTTGACCTCGAGCCGGATGATCTTGGCGCTGACGTCGGCGGAGATGTTGACCTGGGTCATCGGCTGGATCCGGCCGTTGGCCGTCACCGTCTGAACGACGGTGTGGAGCCCCACCGGCTCGACGGTCACGCCGATGGCATGGTCGCCGCCGTTGCCGCGCAGCGAGACGAAAGCGACGACGGCGATGACGATCACGAGGATCAGAGGAATGATGACCTTCTTCTTGAACATGCTCGGAATCTCCCGTTCCACCCTTCGACACGCCTTTCACCCGGCGGCCGGCCTATTTTTGACGCCTGTTCACCGAGTGGTACGCGACATGGTCGGCGGGGTTGCGTCGGAAGGGGTGTGTTTCGTCTCCTGTCGACGGGGCAACGAGGGGCAGCAATCCGATCCATCGGGGCTCACGGTGATAAGATTCTCCCTGGAAAACCACAGCATCATGGAGACCGACACGGCTACGCCCGAGTCCGCCATCGAATCCACCGCCATGCTCCTCGAGCGGGTCCGCGGCGGCGACCCGGCAGCGCGCAACGATCTCGTCGCGCGCTACCTGCCCATGCTCCGCCGTTGGGCCCACGGCCGACTGCCGCAGGGCGCCCGCGACCTGGCCGACACCGACGACCTTGTGCAGGTTGCCCTCATGCGGGCGTTGAACAGGGTAGAGAGCTTCGTTCCGCAGCGCGAAGGCGCCTTTCTCGCCTACCTGCGGACCAGCGTGCTCAACGCGGTGCGGGACGAGCTCCGACGAATGGCCAGGCGGCCCGGCCGAGACAGCCTCGACGAGAGGCTGCCCATCTCCGAGCCGTCGCTCGTGGAACGGGCCATCGGGCGGGAGATGCTCGAGGCCTACGAAGCCGCTCTTTCGGCCCTGCCGGAGGAGCACCAGGAGGCGGTGATCATGCGAGTCGAGTTCGGATGCACCTACCCGGAGATCGCCGAAGCGCTGGGCAGACCCACCGCCAACGCGGCCCGGATGACCGTATCCAGAGCTCTCGTCCGCCTCGCGGAGGAGATGGATGAACACCGACCGTGATACCGAGCTGCTGAAGATCGCCGAAAAGGTCAGCGACGCCGAGCCGGTGGACTGGGCGGACGCCAGCGGCGCCCACCCGGCCCTCGAGTCGTCCCTGTCGGGCCTGCAACGGATCGAAGCGGTGGCCGACGCTTTTCGTTCGGTCTCCCGCGACACCACCGAAACCCACCCCATCGGTCTCCGGGTGTGGGGCCGGCTCGATGTCCTCGAGCTCATCGGCGCCGGCAGCTTCGGCGAGGTCTACCGAGCCCGCGACCCCCTGCTCGACCGCGAGGTGGCCCTCAAGCTCCGCAAGGAAACACCGGGCAACGAAGAGGCCGGCTCCCGCCGCGCCCTCGACGAAGGCAAACGGCTGGCCCGGGTCCGCCACCCGAACGTTCTCACCGTCCACGGCGCCGACATCGACCACGGTCGGGTCGGGCTGTGGACCGAGCTCGTCGACGGTCCCGACCTGAGACAGCTCATCGCCGAGCACGGCCCTTTCCACCCGAACGATGCCGTCACCGCCGCGATCGCGATCTGCCGGGCGTTGAACGCGGTGCACGAGGCCGATCTGGTCCACGGCGACGTCAAGGCCTCCAACGTCTTCAAAGACGCCGACGGGCGCATCGTCCTCGGCGACTTCGGCTCCGCCTCCGAGCTCGATTCCTCGGGTGTCGTGTCCGGCTCCCCGGTTTCTCTGGCGCCGGAACGACTGCGCGGCGGACCGGCCGAACCGTCGTCAGACCTCTACTCCCTCGGCGTGTTGCTGTACTTCATGCTCAGCGGCCGCTATCCGGTGGAGGGAACCACCGTCGAGGAGCTTCTCGAACAGCACGATGAAACGGGGCCGATCTCCCTAAGCGTGTTTCTCCCCGAGCTTCCATCAGGACTCGTCGATCTCGTCGATCGGGCGGTTGACGCAGACCCTGCCAGGCGATTCACCACCGCCGCCGAGCTCCAACGCGCCCTGGAGAAGACGCGGGAAACGAGCGACAAACCTGCGAATACGACGACGAAGCCCTCGCCGCGGCCGAGCTCCCGTCACGGTCGAAGGTGGACGGTGGTCCTCGCCGCGGCGGCAGTCGCGGTCATCGTTTTCGTCGGGGCCGCCGTGCTTTCTCCACACCACGATCATCCACTGGTCGCCGACGCGAGACTCATGCTCGACACTGCCGAAGGTCCGGTCGCCCTCACCAACGGCGCCGCCATCGCTCCCGGCGACCACCTGTACCTGGAGATCGAGGCCGAAGCTCCGGTGCACGTCTACGTTGCCAACGAGGACGAAACCGGCGCCGTGTACACCCTCTTCCCGATCCCCGGTCTGGATCTCGCCAACCCGCTTCCCCCCGGCCGCCACCGCCTTCCCGGCCCTGTCGGCGGTGCGGTCAATGATTGGCTGGTGACCTCGTCGGGGGGGGCGGAGACGTTCCTGCTCGTCGCGGCATCGCGCTCGGTTCCCGAGATCGAGGAGCGGATCGCGGCGTGGGTCGCGGCCAGCGCCAGCCACGCGGTTTCCACGGTTGCGAGCGAGGCGCCGACCCTGCGCGGCGTCGGCGGGCTCGCGCAGCCGCCGGGATCCCCCGGCGACGGTGCCCGGCTCGAAGAGCTCGAGAGCCATCTCGCCGCCATGGAGCCGGACGGCACGGCCCTCTGGACACACACAATCGTGCTGAACTCGTCAATCGAGGAGTGATTCTCAGTTCTGAATCACGATTTCTCGGTTCATGATAGTGCCGAACCCGAAGCATCCCCCGGAACAATGGAAGCTCCGTGCGATGGACCTCAAACGATTCCGCGAAGCGGCTATCTCCAATCGCCAGCGGCGATGAAAGCGCCCCAGTAGAACGGGTGGGTCGACATCCCCTGCTCCCGACGGCGCTGCAGCAGCTCGAGGCCGGCGTGGCGCACCGACTTCGCCGTGCTCATTCCATCCTCGAGCCGTGCTCGATAGAGAAGCTCCATCCAGGCCGACGTCGCCTCGTCCTCCACCGGCCACAGGCTCATGATGACGGTGCGGGCTCCGGCGATGCGGAAGGCGCGCCGGAAGCCGAAGACCCCCTCTCCGGACACGCTCTCGCCCACCCCGGTGTCGCAGGCCGAGAGCACCGCCCACTCGACGGAGCTCAGGTCGAGATTGGCGATCTCCATGGCCGTGAGAACGCCGTCCTCCTCGCCAGGACCGGCATCGGCCCGGTGATTGGCGCCCGCCAATGCCAGCCCGGCGAGCCCGAGCACCTCGAGGAGCGGGTCGTTCTCAGGCTCCGGAGCCGCGCGGCTCGGCGCCAGCCCGCCGATGCCTCGACCGGACACGCCGCCACCTGCGCAACTGCGCCCGAGCACGAAGCCGTGCGTGGCGAGGTGGAGCACCGCCTTGCCGGGTGCGAGGCGTTTGAAGGCCGCCTCCGTGGCCTCGTCGCCGGTGAGCCGGATCGCTCCCCGGAGGTTCCGCCGCCAGAGCTCGGCGATGAGCTCGGCCTCGGGACCGGTGGTCGGCAGTGGTCCGAACACCACCTCCTCGAGACCGGTGCACGCTCCGTTCGAGCCCCGCAGCATCGACCGCCCGCGGCCCGCATCCGATCCGGCCGCCCCTTCGTCCCGCCAATCGAAGTCCGGGTCGCCCAGGGCCAACAGAACGGATCGTTCATCGAAGCCGGAGCGCGGCGCGACCACCAGGTCGCGTTCCGCGTCGAGCATGTGAATTTCGGGGCCGGTTTCGATGAGGTACCCGGACCTCCCGGTCGGCAGCGCCGCCAGATTCAGGAGACCGAGCTCGCCGTCGGGAACCACGAACACGGTCGCCGCACCCTTCAGGAGCGGCGCCAACGGGTCCCAGATTCGCCGTCGCAGAGCCTCTCCCGCCAACCGGACCGCCCCCTCGTCCGCCGACCCCGCCGATGCCGTGCCCGGCGCAACCGCCGCGCGCCGCCATTTCTTGACGAGCCCTTCGATCTCCGGCGCCGGGCCGAGCTCCACTGGAACCGGTTCTGCCGCTCCGGGCGCAACCACCATGGCCATGTAGCCGAAGGTGTCGGGCGAACCGGCCCCGATGGGATCGCGGAAGAGCGATCGGCGAGCGAAACCGACCAGAGCCGCCCCGGCCGGCATCGCCTCGACCACGTCGTCACGGCCGATCCGCGCTCGTCGCCGATCATCGCGAAAGGCCGCGCTGGCATCGCCCATTCGTCGTTCCAGGCGCTCGACGTCGCGACGGGCGGATGCCAGCTCCTCGCGAAACTCCTCGGCAGACAATCGGGCCGGACCCCGCACCCTCAACCTCGCCAACCGCTCGGTGGCCGCGGTCAGCTCGGCGGCCAGTGCCGTCACATGGACATCCTCCGACGATGCCGCCCGACGACGCACCACCAGCTCATTGAGCACCAGACCGCGGGATCGGATCAGCGCGTCCCAGGCAGCCGCAGCGTGCTGCGGCCATCGCAGCGCCAACTCGAGGACCAGATCGAGCCTGTTGCGTGTGTACTGGCCGAAGCGGATGGCCTCCTCCTCGGAAAGTCCCCGAGCGGTGAGCTGCAGGTGCTCCCGACCCAGCCTCTGGGCGTCAAGGGCCTCGGCGATCGCCGCATCGCCGTTGCCGGCATCGGCGTCGATCCTCGCCAGGTTGTACTGGAATCGCAAAATGCGGTGGTCGTTTTCTCCGAACGCGGCGCGGCGAATTTCCACAGCCCGGACGAGAAGGCTTCGAGCGGCGTTGAAGTCTCCCATCTCGTGCCGGACAAGGGCGAGATTGCAGAGCTGATCCGCCACTCTCAGATCGTCCGAACCGAGCTCCGTTTCGAGAATCTCCACCGCCTCTTCGAGAACGGACCTCGCCCGCACCAGGTCGCCCGCGGCGCGAAGAGCCCGCCCGAGGTTGCCGAGGCTCGTGGCAACCTCGATGCTCGACGGCCCGTAGGTCCTTTCTTTGATGGCAATGGCCCGCTCGAGCAGCGGAATCGCCTCCTCGTGACGTTCGGCCTCGATGAGCACCGCTGCCAGGTTGCTCAGGCTCTGGGCGACCGCCGGGTGGTCCGGACCGTACCGGCCCTCACGGATCTCCAGGGATCGCCGCAGGCAGGCCTCGGCCTCGGCAAAATCACCGAGCTCACGTTGGGTGGACGCCAGGTTGTTCAGAACGCCGGCGATGCGGGGATCGAGGGGATCGAATGAGGTTTCGAACGCCACGAGAGCACGTTCGAAGAGTCTCCGCGCCTCGGCATACCGCCCCTGGTTCCGGACCAGGCGGGCCAGCGAGTTGAGCGTTTGTCCCGTCTGCGGGTGTCGCGGCCCCAAGCTTTCCTCGAGGCTATTGACGGCCTGTCTGAGCAGCTCTTCGGCCTCGTGAATCCTGCCCATGTCTTCCCAGAGAATGGCCAGGGCGCGTCGAGACTCGGCCGTCAGTGGGTGGTGCGGGCCCAGCGAATGCTCGCGAACCGCCACGGATCGCAGCTGATAGCCCTCGGCGTCGATGAAGCGCCGCTGCTGCCAGCTGACGGCGAAGAGCCCCTGGAGGCTGAACGCGCACTCGGGGTCGCTCGCCCCTACGGCCACCTCGAGCATCCCCAGAGCTCGGTTGAACCGCTGCTCAGCGAGCCCCGACTTCCGGCCGCGGTAGGCCACCGAACCGAGCTCGTTGAGGACTTTGGCGATCTCGAGATGGCTCGGTCCCAGCTCCCTCTCGCGGATTCCGAGCGCTCGTTCGAGCACGGTTTCCGCCTCCTCGAGCTTCCGATTTTCTTTGAACACCCGCCCCCGGTTCAGGAGGCTCTCGGTGGCGGCCAACGAATCGGCGCCGTCGAGCTTCTCGCGGAACTCGACCGCACGGCCGGCGAGCTCCCGGGTCTCCGGTTCGTACGCCTTGGAGTTGGCGATCAGGGCGGCGACCAGCAGGTCCCGGGCGTCGGCGGCGGCTCGCGATCCCGGCCCGCGGGCCGACTCGGCGTCGTGGAGAAGCTCTCGCGCCGCCAGCTCCGCTCGAGGATAGTGGCCGGCATCGATGAGCTCGCGAACCCGGGCCGGATCGGGTGACTCACCGCCGGGAAATCCGGCGGACGCGCCGGCGACCAGCACCGCGCCGAGCAGCACAGCGGCGATTCCAAAAAAACCGCCGCTGACGCAGGAGACGCCCCGGGGAAAGGTGCTGAGCATGCGGTGCCTTCTCCCTTCATCGTACCAAAGGCACCAACGAAAAAGCCCGGCGGAAACGCGGATTTCCCGCGTCCCGCCGGTGTCCTGCCGCTGGCGAAGGAGGGTCTCGTCAGGGCACGATCACATCCCAGTTGTTCAGATTTCCCATCTCGAAGTTGTCGCCGAAGAACATCTCATTGGTCAGGTACTCGACGGCCCCGGCGTCGCAGTGCGAACTTCCGTCACCGTCACCATCCATGGGCCTCGTCCATCCGCGCTGGTCCGACATGGGGCAATGTAGGTCGGCCCCCTGGTGATCGATCACCGGGCTGAAGGGGTAATGCTGATGGTGTCGGCGCCGGGGTTGTTGTTGGCGTCGATGATGGCCTCGCGCAGGGTGCAGTGGAGGATCGTGCACGGGCCGCTGATCTCGTCGGTCATCTCATTGACCTCGTACGTGGCGGGCGAGGCCGGGACGCTGACGACGACGGCGACAACCGCCGCCAGAACAATGCTGATCCGGTGGTCTGACATCATGGCTTCCTCCCTCGGGTCGAGCTCCGTGTCGAGTGCTGTCACTTGGATCAACGCCACTGGCGGGCGAAACCGCACATCTCAATCGCAACATCCCGGAATCGGCCCTCAGGGGGACACCGCCACCCTCGCGCCGGTGGCGAGTCGAGGAGTTCGGCCATTCCGCCGCTTCTCAGTGGTGACGACGTTTTCGGCACGACCCATCGACCGGTCTGTCGACGTCAAACAGCCGCTAAAACGAGCCGGTGTGTGACACAACACACCGGGTGACCTGCGGCCCGGCGATACCATCGAGAGTGGATCGCAGGGAGGATGGCATGAACGGTCACACACACCCCGGAAATGCAGCTTTCGTCATCGTGATGTGCTGCGTGACGTCGCTCAACGCGGCGGACGCGGAGGTCGGGCTCGGAGAGCCGGTCATCCGATACGAGACGGCGGCCCCGCAATCGATCCAATCGCCGCCCGAAAAACGTGCCGTCGACGTGAACAACTGGAGCCGGTCCGCTGTCGCGGCCTGGTACGACGATGAGTACGTGGCCACTCTCAGTGTTCCCATGCAGTGGAGCGGCAGTGCGGCGACCTGCACCGCCGGCACCACCTCGCAGGCCTACATCGACGCCACCTTCCAGATGATCAACTACTACCGGGGAATGGTGGGCCTGCCGGAGGTGAACAACAACGCCAGCCTCAACTCCGACTGTCAGGAGGCGGCCCTGATGTTCGCCGTCAACAATGCCCTGAGCCACAGTCCGCCGTCGGGCTGGACCTGTTACACCTCGGGCGGAGCCACCGCTGCCGGATCGTCGAACATCGCCCTCGGGGCCGCAGGACCGGGCGCCATGAGCCTGTACATGAAAGACCCGGGAATCAACAACTACTTCGTCGGGCACCGACGGTGGCTGCTGTGTCCCACCAAAGGTGGGTTCGGTACCGGTTCCGTGGACTCTCCGAGAACAGCCAACTCGCTCTGGGTTTTCGGTAACGCGGTCTCTCGTCCGGCCACCCCCGACGTCGTCGCCTGGCCTCCTGAAGGCTACGTACCCTATCAGGTGGTCTACGACCGTTGGTCGTTGTCCCTCAACAGCAGCCCTTACGCCAACTACGGCTCGGCCACCGTCACCATGACCGAGAACGGCAGCCCCATCTCCCTCTCGGTGGTCTCCAGAGCCAACAACGGCTACTGCGACAACACCATCGTCTGGGAGCCGTCAGGCCTCTCCTTCACGCCCGGCGCCGCGGACCGAACCATCACCGTCACGGTGAGCAACATCGGCGGCTCGCCATCGTCGGTGACCTACGACGTGGTGGTCATCGACCCGTCGCTGTACCCCGAAGAGGTCTTCGCCGATGGATTCGAAGCCGGCGGCGCCGGCGACTGGGACGAGATCGCGGACTGACCACCGCCCCCGCCAGAAACTCGTTGACCGCCGGCTCGACCACCTTCAGTCGTCACTGGCGAGGTGCAGTCGGCGGGTGAAGTACATGGTCACAGAGAGCGCGATCACCAGCAGGACCGTTCCTCCAAGGAGGGCGTAGTCCTCGGCCTCGAGAATGGTGTAGAGCACGCCGTAGACGGCCGTGAGAACCGCACCCACCACCAGCGACAGGCGCCTGCGGGGCAGGATCGCCGCGCAGTAGGCGGTGTTGATGATGACCACGGCCGCAGATGCGAGCAGGTAGGCGGTCGTGAACCCCATGTGCTCCGCCAGCGCCACGAGGATGAGGAAGAACAGCGCCAAACCGACCCCAATCAACAGGAACTGCACCGGGCTGAGACGCGCCCCGGTCACGAGCTCCACCAGGCCCAGAGTCAGAAACGTCAGGACCACGAAGAGCAGCCCGTACTTCACCGCCCGCGTCACCAGGTCGTACAGAGCCACGGGCTCGAAAAGCCTCACGCCGGCGTCGATCTCCCGTATCTCCATCTCCGTGTCGGCCGCCCACACCTGGGGAAACGAACGGTTGAGCAGCGAGATCGTCCACTCACCCTCGAACCCGTCGCCGTTCACCGTCCGCGAGGTCGGAAGGACATCGCCGAGGAAGCTCGGATGCGGCCACCGGGAGCTCAGCACGACCCGGGTGGACTCGCCGAGAGGGAGAAACCGGAGGCTGTCGCTGCCGCGCACGACCATGGGCATCCGGAAGTCCATCTCGTCCGCCACAGCCGATCCGACGGCGACGTGGAACCCCTTCGGCACGACGCGACCCAAGGTGGTTCCCGGCCTCGCCTGCCCCGGATGACCGTTGAACGAAAGCCCGTCCACGTTGACCACCCCCCGCGGGTCGTCGAGCCCGAAGACGACCACCGCCTGCTCCCACTCGACCCGTTCGAATCGATCCGGCGGGACCAGCGACCTGATCCGCTCGTCCACCCCGCCGAAGCTGCCGGAGACGACGAGATCCGCAGTGAAGACCTGAACCTCGTAGATCCCCCGCCGCCGGATCTCCGGAGTGATGACACCGTCGATGCCCAGGTCCGAGGGGAGGACCACCGCCCGACGACGCTCCTCTTCCCACCTGGTCTCGGTCCGTTTCTCGCCAGCCATGGTCAGGTACTCGTCCGTGACCTCGACGCGTTCGACGAAGGGAACGATGAGGAAGGGACCCGCCAGCAGCTGCTCGCCGCTCCACGACCCGGCGATCTCGTCCACCACACCCCGGTAGGTGGCGTGGCGCTCGCGAACCACCGACTCCACCATACCCAGCGGGACCAACAGCAGCAGGGTTAGAATGCCGAGAACGATCAACCGCACGGGTTGCCGAAGGCGCACGACCACCGACCTCATCAGATCACTGGTGCTTTGTTCCATGGTGACTCCTCCTTGCCGGTCATGATCTCGGCCTGGCCGGTCAGGAATACGACCGAATCAAGGCCAGCGGCGGCAGGATGTGGCGAGAGTGGGGAGACGACCGATTGGCAGGCTGGATTCCCGGGTCTGCACCGACTGCCGCCCGCACCGACCCGGCGTCGCCCGATCAGCCCGGCCAACGGACACGGGCACGGACGCGCTAAGGTCATTCGAGCCCACCCGGAGGTGACGCAATGCCGAAGATCGAGCGTATCGAACTCTTCCACGTGGCGATTCCCCTGAAGCGACCCTTCTACCCGTCGTGGATCCCCGGCTACCCGCAGACCGAATGCCGGCTCACTCTGCTCAAGCTCACCACCGGCGACGGCGTCGTGGGCTGGTCGGCGGGCAATGCTTTCGAGAACGAACGGGAAGGGCTCGGCAGTCTGCTCGGCCCCTATCTCACCGGGATGGATCCCACCGACATCCCACGGGTCCGCCAGCTGCTCCGCGAAGCGTCGTATCTCGGCTGGCACAACCCCTGGATCGAGGCCGCCTGCTGGGACATCAAGGGCAAGATCGACGGCACACCCGTCTACCGACTGCTCAATCCCGATCTGCCCGAACCGGTCACCCGAGCCGACGTCTACGCTTCATCGGGATCGCTGGTCCCGGTCGCCCGGCGGATGGCCTACCTCGACGCCATCCGGGATATGGGATTCGCTGCGGTGAAGCTGCGGGTCCACGACGCCGAGATGGCCGATGATCTCGCCACCGTCGAGGCCGCACGACGACACCTCGACGACGACTTCATCATCGGAGTCGACGCCAACCAGGGATGGCCCGTCACCCTGATCGAAGACACGCCGATCTGGGACCTGGACCGGGCCACGGACTTCGGCCTTGCGTGCGAGGACCTCGGCGTGCGCTGGCTCGAGGAACCCCTCGACATGCACGACTACGACGGGCTCGCCGAGCTCCGCCGCCGCATGACGACGTTGCAGATCGCCGGTTGTGAGCTCAACATCGGCTGGCACGAGGCCAAGATCTTCCTCGAGAAGGGCTCGTTCGACATCTACCAGCCCGATGCCACCTTCTGCGGCGGTCTGGCGACATCGCAGCGGATCTTCGAGGCCTGCGCCGAGCGGGGGCTCGAGTTCACCCCCCACACCTGGTCCAACGGCGTCGGTTTTCTGATCAACCTGCACGCCTTCGCGGCCTTCCCGAACCGCACGCTGCTCGAGTACCCCTTCGAACCGCCCGGGTGGCTGCCGGAGTTCCGCGACGCCATCCTCGCCGAGCCGATCCGGGCCGAGAACGGAGCGGTCACCGTGCCGCAGACGCCCGGCCTGGGCATCGAGATCGACCCCAAGAAGCTGAGGCGGTACGGCCGGCGCTTCTACACGATGACACCCGCCAGGCTCGCTCTCCACACCATCCGCAAGAAGGGGCTCACAACCGCCCTCGAGCTCAAGCGGAAGAAGGAGGCGCGCGCCTCCTCCGCGTAACGGCCCGCGGCGTTGTCACTCTCCCGATCAGGGAACGATGCTGTCCCGGGCGCCCGTGCCGGAGCCGGAGCCGACGGTGATCCGGCGAACCGCAGGAAAGTCCGATGCGGAACGGACGAGGACGAGGTTTTCGGGATACACTTGACCGGCTCCTCCGGAGGTGAAAAGCCCCGGATGGCGATTGATTGGGGTGACCATCGAAAACGCAATCCTCGACTGTCCGCACGGCGCCGACTGCGGTGCGTGCTCCTTTCTCGGCACGCCGTACGGCAGCCAATTGGAGCGCAAGCGGCGCCGGCTGATCGCCGTACTCGGCGAGCAGATGAAGATTGACAACCGTCAGGTCCTGCCGACCCTGCCGTCGCCGAAGGCCGAGGGCTACCGGAACCGGGCCAAGATGACGATCTCCACCAACCGTGACCGAAGGTCGGCTGTCGGCTACTTCCAACGGCGGAGCCGCAACGTGGTGGATGCGCCCCACTGCGGGGTCCTGGTTCCCGAGCTGCTCGACACCACCCGACGCTTCCGTGCGCTGCTCAACTCGTCGTTGCAGTTCCCCTTCAACCTGCGCCACATCGACCTGCGCTGCGGCAGCGATCCCACGCGTCAGCACCTGACGCTGGTCGTCCGGTCCGACACCATGCCCCGGCTGCCGGTCGAGGCCGTCGCCGACGCCTGTCCGCAGGTCGTCGGCATGGGAGTCAACCTCAATCCCAAGGGAGGCCCCCAGGTGGTCAAGGGCCGCATCGAGCCGGTTTTCGGGGCTCGTGAAGTCTGGGTCCAGTCGGCCGGGCTGAATCTGCGGGTCTCGCCCGGATCGTTCTTCCAAGTCAATCTCGGTCTGCTGCCCGAGATCCACTCCCGAATGGCGGCCTTCTTCGGAGAGGGAGACGTGCTGCTCGATCTCTTCGCAGGAGTCGGCACCCACGGCCTGGCTCTGAGGCGGCATTTCTCGCGGGTGATCTGCGTCGAAGGAGTCCGCAGCTCGGTGGCCGATGCCAAGGCATCGGTGAAGGCCGCCGGAGTGGAGAACGTCGAGATCATCGGCGACCCGATCCACCGGGCCCTGCGCCGTATCGGAAGAGAACGTCCGGAGGCGGTCATCCTCAACCCCTCGGCTGCCGGCGCCGATGCTCCCACCCTGAAGGCCGTCATCACGTCACCGGCCCGATCCGTCGCCTACCTCTCGTGCGACCCGTCGACCCTCGCCCGCGACCTGGCGGCGCTCGTGGAGGGGGGGTTCGCTCTCACGACGGCACAGGTGGTGGACATGATGCCGCAGACCCGGCAGGTCGAGTCCCTGGCGCTGCTCCGGAGGTAAACGTCGGAGCACCAGAACGGTTTCGACTGGTCTACAATCGTCGAACCCGATCGCGTGACACGGAGAACTCATGAAACGACTCATCAAACGGCTCGTCGTCATCGGTCTCCTGGTGGGCGGCGCCTACCTGCTCTGGGGACAGCGGCACCACATCGCCGGGATTCAGAACAACAGCCTGCGGGTCCAGGGAACCTGGTACGTCTTCGAGATGGACCGGAAAGGCTTCGATCCCTACGTCTTCTCGGACGGCTTCATCAGCAGGGACGGTGTCGAGTGGGGCACCTACAAGGTCGTCTCCAACGAAGAGATCGAGGTGATGGCGGCACGCCAGCTCGACACGTACCGGCTCAGCTTTCGCGATGAGGACACCATGGTCTGGTCCACCGAGGTCAAGGGAGAGTTGGTTCCGGCGAAGATCTGGCAGCGATGAACGACCTCAGCGGAGAACCCCTCTTTTTCTCATGCTGAGGGCGTAGAAGAAGAGCGCGAACGCGATGATCCAGATCACCGCCATGAAGACGGCGGAGCCAGGGCCCATCATCTCGAGACCGTTGGAGAATCCGAAGCTGCAGATGGTGCTCACCACCATTCCCAGAATGGAAACGCCGAACGCGCAGACGGCCCACCGACAGCGGAAAAGCAGCAGGATCGAACCGGCAAAGGCGCCCCACACGCCGAACGCCCAGCCCGCGACGCCCCACGCCGGGAAGGATTGATAGTAGGCAATCTGCTCGGGCGTGAACTGGCTGAGGTAGAACTCCAGCTTGAACTGGGTGGCCAGATAATCGAAGACCCCGACGAAGTTCCACAGCAGTGAAATCACTCCGACGATCCACAGATGGATCGGCGTGCGGACAGGACTCATCTCTCCGTTTTCGGTCGTCATCGACTCCTCCTTGGTGTTCAGCGTCAGACAACTGATCCGGAATCGCAACAATTCCGCCGCCACAGCCTCGGTCTCGGCGTACACCACCGTCGGGAGGAGATCACACCTGAACTCTTGCGGAGCCGAGCACGTCTGTCAGGCGCTGGCGGCCCGGACATGCCGTCTGACCCGGCGGATGCCGAGCACGGCAAGGACGGCGGCGACGAGCGCGAAGCCGAGCTTCGCCGCGAGTACCACCGTCGCCCCGCGGAGCCCATAGAGGTGCTCGGCCAGACCCGTCGCCGTCGCCATGCCCAGGGCGGCGGCGGCAAGCACCAGCAGATAACCGATCGTCGGGCGATCCGAGCCGCGGAAGGCAGCGAGCACGATGACGATGGCGGCGATCCAGAAAACCGTCTTCGCTCGGTCTCCGATGCGATGCCACCGGGCACTGCGCTGAAAGAGCTCGCTTCGTCCGGAGATTCCGTAGACCGAGTCCAGGGCCGCCGACACCGGACGACCCCCGAGCACCTCGCGGTAAAACGACTGGAGGTCGGCGACGCCGTAGCGCTGCACCAGGAAAAAGAAGAGGTTCTGATACTGCTTGTAGAGCTCGCTCAGACCGGCGTGCGGATCCGCCGCCAGGTAGGTGGCGGTGCCCTCGTGGAACCACGAGGGAGTGGCGGTGCGATCCGAGTATGAGGGCGGTTTCAGCGCCGAGTTCACGTGGACGTGGACCATTTCGTGGCGAAAGGTGTTGACCAGATTGGCGAAGGACTCGGCCTGCCAGCTGCGGATGGAGCCCGCCACGTCGGCGCCGGGGTTCCTGTTGAGCTCGTTGATCGCGGCCGTGCTGACGTAGGACAGCGGCAGCAGCATGTAACGGCAGTAATAGGTCACCCCGCCGACCTGTGACATGCGATCCGACGAAGCCGCCCCGATTCCCGAGAATGCGTCGACACTCTCGACCAACCGAAGGTAGGCGAGCCCCTCCAGCTCCGGGAAACCGAAGCCTGCAAGCCTCGTTCGGAGGACCTGCTGCTGCCGAGGGACCGCCTCGACGAAGCGCTCGATGGTCATCCGCTGAACCGGATTCTCCAAAAAGACCTTCGGGTGGGTGATGAGAAGATCGTCCACCACCGTCCGGCGCACCGCCTGAGACGGGTGCGCGTGGTCGAAATCCCCTTCGGCCAACGTCAAATCAACGAAGAACTGCTGATCGCGCGGGCTCGCTGTGTCGAGCTGGACCGCCAGCTCCCTGGCCGCTTCCACGGCCTCTTCCACGGTCCCGTAGATCGGGTTCTCCCACGATCGATCCCGTTCGACGGCTTCGGCTGCACCCGCCACGGCGAGGATGACGACGATCAACCGAAGCATCTTCATGGAGCTTCGACGACACTTCGTTCGCGGTCCGGGAGCTCTCGGATGGACCGCGGCTGCTCCACCGCAGCCTGGAGGAGCACCGTGGCCAGGAGGGCGGCGCCGAAGATCATGAGCACCGTCTTCGCTCCCGCAACCAGGACATCGCTCTCGGCGGGCTCCGGCCGCCCGCGGAAGACCGAGCGCCGTTTCACCGCAATCGCGACTCCCACCGCCGCCACGACGAGCATGAAGCGGACGATCCAGTGGCCGCCGGCGAGCAGGTCGCCGACACCCAGCGACAGGGCCGCGAAACCGCAGATCGCCGCCGTCCTCCCCGGCGGGGTGCCCCCCAGCTGCAGGATGCCTACAACGGCGCCCACCAGAACCGCCGTGGCGATCACGACCAGCCCCGAACCGAGCTCCTCTCGGAACCCGGCCGAGCCCGCCAGGATCAGGAGATCCCGAAGGTCGGGCTCCGCACCGACGCCGAGCGCGTCCCGATACGGCGACGACGCCAACGCCACCGGGAGGTTGTTGAGGTGGATCGCGCAGGTGGCGCCGGCAGAGAAGGCCACGGTATAGACGATGCCGTCGAAACGTTCGTCGAGCTCCGGTTGGCGGCGCAGCTGATACGGGAGGTACACCCCGATCCCCGTCAAGGTCACCAGGAGCCACGGGCCCGTCCACGAGGAGGCTCCACCGAAGAGCGTCATGGCGAGGATGAGCACCAGCTGGGCGATGAGACCGGAGAGAAAGCTACTCTGAATCAGCTCGATGGGCTCGGGTTCCCAGCGGTCGGCAAGATAGATGACCGCCAGCAGGACCGCACCCAAGAGTCCCGTGAAGAATGCGATGTAGATTTCCATTCCGCACGATGGTAATCAGCCCGGGATCCCCTGTCGAGGGCGGCGCCGCCTCACCAGGGGGACGAATCCGTCCAGGCGTAGGTGTCGCCGGACTCCACGCCGTCCCGGAAGAGGGCCTCCGACGGTGTCAGACCCCGTTCCGGTCTGGAAAACCCATGGCACCATGCACAGTCGAAACCCTCGTCGTCCACGTGCGTGTCGTGGATGCTCTCGAAGGACTGGATGGACTGGGGCCCATGACATTGCAGGCAGACCTGGTCGGACGTCCCCCACATTCCGAAGCCGTGGTCCTGTACCAAGTCGATCCTGGAGTTCCCCTCGCCGTGGCAGTCGCTGCAGCCCAGCGCGTCGTCCTCGTCGCCGACCTGGTGGTTGAGCATCTGGAAGGTGTCGGTCTCGATCCACGAGTACGGCGTCGACGGGTCGAGCCCCATGTTCCCCAACCCCCCCTCGACCGCCGCCACCGCATCGGCGGTGGCGAAGAAAACGCTGGTGTCGATGGCGATCAACCTGCTGTCGAGGTTGGTGATGGGTTGCTCGGCGGTCTTGTACTTGAAGGGGAAGAGCTTTGCGTCCGGGTTGGAAACGTGTCCCACCGGACGCGACGTCGGATAGCGGCCGGTGACTGGATCGACAACAGCCGTCTCGAAAAGCAGGTAGTTTCGGCTTCTCGATCCCCAGTAGCGATAGACCGGTGTGACCGCGTTGTCCGTGCTCGCCGCCGGGTGAAACGGCGCCGACGTGCTGTGAGTCGAAAGCCACGTGCGATGGGTCTCGGTGGCCTCGGTGGCCGTGGTGTCCGAGGCGTTCTTCGCGTAGAACGGGATGTGACAGGTCTGACACGCGACCCGGTCGAGGTGACGGCGGTTGGCCGAACCCGGATGGTTGGCCATGATGTTCGCGTGGCAATCGACACAGCCCATCGCCACATCCGAGTCCGTGGGCCGGAGGTCCGATCCTCGACCGGCGACGTGGTGATCAGTGGTGGTGTGGCAGTCCTGGCAGTGGAGATCGGCGCCGGTGGTCGCCATGTGGATGTCGTAGGAATCGTCTGTGGTCGCTGCGTGGGCCATGGCCAGGTCACCGCGCTTCACCGCGTCCCCCCCACCCGCCTTGGCGTGGCACTGAAGGCAGTTGAACCGTACCGGATCGTGAACGGTCCTGACGGCCTCGTCCATGGTGATGCTCATTGCCCCGGTATCGGGAACGAAGAGATCCCCGACCTTTTTCCTTCGGTACGCCTGCTGGTGGCAGATCAGGCAGTCGATATTGGCGAGCTGCTCCGACGTCGGATCGGTGTCGGGAAGCGCGCCGAGCCCGACATGACAGCTGCCGCACGCACCCCAGTTGCCGAGGATATTGATGCAGTAGCTGTTGACACCGCCCGAGATCTTTCCCTGAACCGGAGGTCCGTTCACGACCTTGGGGCTCTGGCCTTCCCACTGGTACATCACCGACCCGTGAACGTCCACCGCCTCATCTTCGTGACACTGAAGACAGGTCTCCGGACCGCTCCACGTCAGCGCTTCGTGGGGGTTGTCGGCACCGGCCGTTCCGGGGAGCATCATGAGCAGCAGTCCGACCCATGCGAACGAGCCCGCCGTCACTGCCCGGGTCCGCCAAACAACCGGGGATCGCCGCGACGATGTCCGCACGCCTGAGTCTGCCATCGTGCACCAGCCTTTCTGCCGTCTCACCCGAAGTGTTCATCAAGCATCAGCGCCTCGACAACCTCGCGACGAAGCCTCATGAATGCTTCGGGAAGTATCATTCTAATCTGTCCATTTGATCAAGTGATCATAGTCACACGCAGACAAGCGCCCCCTCGTCGCCGGAGCAACCCTCTCCCGGCTCCCGTGTGGTAGCGTTGGCCAAGGAGCACGCGATGGACTTTTCAATCTCGCCCAGGATCGCTTCGATCCTCGACCACGCCCGCGACTTCATGACTCGCGAGGTCCGCCCTCTCGAGCAGGCCTTCCTGGCCGACGGGTTCGTTGCGATTCTGCCGGAGGTGGAGCGCTGTCGCCAACGCGCCCGTCAGACCGGGCTCTGGGCGGCGCACGTTCCCGAAGCCCACGGCGGCGGAGGGCTCTCCCTCACCGAGTTCGCCCAGCTCTCCGAGGAGCTGGGCCGCAGCCCACTCGGCCACTACGTCTTCAACTGCCAGGCGCCGGACGTGGGCAACATGGAGCTGCTCATGGAGTTCGGCACCCCCGAGCAGCAGGAGCGGTGGTTGAAGCCGCTGGTGGCCGGCGAGATCCGCAGCTGCTTCACCATGACCGAACCCGAGTTCGCAGGTTCGAACCCGGTCTGGATGGGGACCACCGCGCTGCGGGACGGCGACGAGTACGTTATCCGCGGCCACAAGTGGTTCGCCACCGGCGCCGACGGCGCCGAGTTCGCGATCTGCATGGCGCTCACCGACCCCGACCACGAGGACCGCTACCGGCGGGCGAGCATGATCATCGTCCCCACCGACACCGAGGGCTACGAGCTCATCGGCAACCTGTCGGTCATGGGTCACCGCGGCGGCGATTGGGCGAGTCATGGAGAGGTCGCCTACCACGGCGCCCGGGTGCCGGTGGCGAACCTCCTCGGCGGCGAGGGAATGGGATTCGCGCTCGCCCAGAGCCGTCTCGGGCCGGGCCGGATCCACCACTGCATGCGCTGGATCGGCGTCTGCGAGCGCGCCTTCGACATCATGTGCCGGCACGCCGTCGAGCGGGAGCTCGCACCGGGCCGCCCCCTGGCAAGCAAGCAGACGGTTCAGGAGTGGGTCGCCGACAGCCGAGCCGAGATCGACGCCGCCAGGTTCCTCGTTCTCAACGCCGCGTGGCGGATCGAGCAGGAGGGCGCCCGCGCCACCCGGGACGCCATCTCGCTGATCAAGTTCTCGGTGGCCGGGACCATGCAGCGCGTCCTCGACCGCGCGGTTCAATGCCTGGGCGGCCTCGGGATGACCGACGACACTCCCATCGCCATGTGGTGGGCACACGAACGGGCCGCACGGATCTACGACGGCGCCGACGAGGTTCACAAGCAGGTCGTCGCGCGGCGCATCCTGCGCTCCTACGGTCTCGAGCGCCGCGGGTGAACTCACGCCGCGACCCCCTCACCGGTGAAGGACCCGTGCGACGGGGCGAAGAGCTCGACCTCGCCTCGATCACCGAGTGGCTCGCACAGCACATCCCGGGTCTCAGCGGCTCGCCCCGGGTCACCCAGTACGCCGGCGGCGCCTCCAACTGGACCTACCGTCTCGAGTACCCGGATCACGACCTGGTGCTGCGTCGGCCGCCCGCAGGGACGAAGGCGACGTCAGCCCACGACATGGGCCGGGAGTATCGAATCCAAAAGGCGCTGCGGCCGGTCTATCCCCTCGTTCCCGAGGTTCTGGCCCACTGCGTCGATCGGGACGTGATCGGCGACGAGTTCTTCGTCATGCGGCGCGTTCCCGGCATGATTCTCCGCCGCAGGCCCCCCGAAGGCCACCGGCTGTCCGCCGAGACCTGCCGCCGCCTCTGCCTTCGGGCCGTCGATGCGTTGGCCACTCTGCACGAGGTCGACCCGGCCACGACCGACCTCGCGTCCTTCGACCGCGGCCCCGGCTACCCGCGCCGTCAGATCGACGGCTGGTGCGGCCGCTACGTCAAGGCTCGGACCTGGAACGTCCCGAGTTGCGACAGGGTTCGCCGGTGGCTGGAACGCCACACCCCGGACGACGTGGCCTCCTGCCTCATCCACGGCGATTTCCGGCTCGACAACCTGGTGCTCGACCCCGAAGCGCCCGCGCGCATTCTCGGCGTGCTCGACTGGGAGATGTCCACCGTCGGCGATCCCCTGATGGACCTCGGCAACAGTCTCGCCTACTGGGTGCAGGCGGACGACGACCGCATCGGGCGATCGACCCGCCGCCAACCCACCGATCTTCCGGGAATGCTGACGCGCCGGGAGCTCGTCGACGCCTACGTCGAACGGTCGGGGCGGGAGCGCCCGGCCAACTGGACGTTCTACGAGGTCTACGGGCTCTTCCGGCTCGCCGTGATCGTGCAACAGATCTACTACCGCTACCACCACCGGCAGACCCGGAACCCCGCGTTCAAGCACTTCTGGCTTCTCGTCTGGTATCTGGACCGCCGCTGCCGAAGGCTGATCCGCCGGAGCCGTCAGCCGGCACCACGCCAGCGGACGCGCACCCAGTAGGTCCGCCCGGGTTCGTTGACCCGGACCGGATCGGGATCGAAGAGGCTCGCCCGGTTGAGGTGGTTGGCATAGGCTCGGTCGAAGACGTTGGCGACTCCGGCCTGGATACCGAAACCGGCGCCAATGTCCACAGCCGCATCGAGGTCGAGAACCGCCCATCCGGGGGTCGGACCGGCATCGATGCCGCTTCCCGTCGCCGGATCGTCGTCGACCCTGTGCTGCTCGGCCGCGAAGCGCGCGACACCGCCCGCGGACCACCGCGATCCCGTCCAGGCGAGCCCGACGTTCCCGTGCAGCGGCGGCGTCTGGCCGATGGGCCGGTCGTCGGTGGTGTTCTCGGCCCACACGTAGGCCAGGGCGGCGGTCAGGGTCAGCGGCTGCAACAGCTGGAATCTCGCGTCGGCCTCGCAACCGTAGCGGCGGGCTTGCACATTGCGGTAGATGGTGGCGTTGTCGCTGCGCAGGACCCCTTCCTGTCCGTGGGCACGATCCCGCAGGATGGAGTCGCTCACATCGGCGCCGAAGGCGGTGACGTTGACCAGCGACGGTCCGTGACGCCAGCCGATGCCGAGATCGATCTGGTGGCTGACCGCCGGCGCCAGGCCGGGGTTGCCGATCCACCGCATGGGAGTCATGGAGCTGTTGGCGGCGAGAAACCGCTCGGTGGCGTCCGCTGCTCTGACTGTACGGCTCAGTCCCCCGAGAAGCTGCCACGATGCCCAACGGTGCTCGATGCGCACGAGGGCGCCGAGGCCGGTCTCCGCCCAACTGTCGTCGCCGCTGCCCGTGTAGCTCGACCACAGCTGTCGCGGCGACGGCCCCGTGCCGCCGATTGTCGTATCGTCGGCCCGGGCCGCATCGGCGGAGAAACGATCGACGCGGGCTCCGAAGACCAGGCGGGTGTGGCCGCCGATGGCGGCGTTGCCTTCGACGAAGGCGCCGACCTGGTCGTTGCTGACGTCCGCCCAGAGAATGGACTGCAGCGTGCCGACCATCTCGGCGTTGGGGCCCGAGTAACGGTTGGCGTCGGCATAGGCCGACTCCACCGTCACTCCGACCATGATCGGGGATTCCACGCCGATCTCCACGTGGCCTCGAAGCCCCCAGGTCGAGGTTTCCGAAGGGACCATCAGGGCCATGGGGGCCGTCAACGGCCGCAGCGAGTAGTTGTCCATGAGATGGTCGACCCGGTTGGCAAACGCGTCGAGGCGCCAGCCGATCCCGCTCCCCGCCACGGCCCGTTCCGATTGCAGGCGGAGGATGTCGGCCGTGGTGTCCGGGGCGTCCATCCCCGCGCCGGCGAAGAGCGCATCGTCGACCTGGCTTCTTTCGTAACTGAGCTCGAACATGGTGGCGTCGTCGGGGCGCCACCCTGCCATGATCGTCCCGGACGCGCTTTTCGCGGCCGAGCGCACCACGGCGTCCCCTCCATCCTCGTAGCTATCGTCGTTGCGATACGAACCGAGGAGCCGGAGACTGACGTCGCCGAGACCGAAAGCGGCGTCGAAGGCGACATCCGGCTGGGCGGACCAGCTCGATCCGCCGACCGTGAGCTCACCCTCCCAGGTCGTGCCCGAGAAGACGGGAACAACCCGGTCGAAGATGACGGTTCCACCGGGAGCCCCCGGACCGTAACGCAGAGTTTGAACACCCCGCATGACCACCACGCTGTCAGTGGTCTCCGTCGCAGAGTACGAGGACGCCGGATCCATTCGGTTCGGGCAACCGCCGTGGACAACGGCTCCGTCGAGCAGCACTGTCAGGTTTCCCTGGCTGAGGCCGCGGACGTAGGGCTCGAGACCGTGGCCGCCCATCCGGCCGAGGTCGGCGCCGGCGACGTCCCGCAACACCTCGGACCCGTCGCCGATCGGCACCGTCGAACGGACTTCCTCTCGGTCGACGATGGTCAGGCTCGGCACGTCCAACGCCTCGGCGGTGACCTCGACACTTCCGTGGACGACGGGCCGGTCTCCCGGGAGCTCGGGGTCCACCGCCTCCTCCCCGAAAACCGGGATCCACGTCACCATCAAGACCAGGCCGGCCGCCAGAAGCTCTCCGATCGAAAACGCATCCTTCATCGAGCCTTCCTCCCGGCCGCACCTTCCGGCGACAAGAGCCCTTCGGAGACACAGGTCGTTCCGGGGAATCGAAAACGTCCAGCAGCCGCATTCGCAATACTACACCAGGATTCGAGACCGAATCGGCGGGCAGACCGGCTGACTCAAGGAATGGCGCGCCGACGCCCGCAATGCCGGCGTGAAAACACGTCAAGCGTTGAAAAACGGCCCTTGACATCGCCGACACATCCGAAACATCCGCCGAACACCTCCGTACCCTCTTCATGAACAACTCGTCGGCGCCGTTTCCCACCCGCTGTCGGATGACGGTGGCGGGTCGGGCGTCGATGGAGCGCTGGAGGGGCTGCATGTCCGCATTCCGTCGGTATCGATCACTCCCGATCGCCGCGGCCGTCATCGGGATCTCCGCAGCTCTGCTCCACGCCGCCGAGGTCGTCTCGAGCCAGGCCATTGCCAAGGCCGTCGCCGCCGAGGGACGGTCCGAGACGGACCAGAAGAGGGACACCACCAGCAAGCCCACCCAGGTGCTCGAGTTCTTCGGTCTGAAGCCCGGCATGACGGTCATCGACCTCTTCGGGGGCGGCGGCTACTACACCGAGCTCGCGGCCCTGGCCGTCGGCGACACGGGCAAGGTCTACTACCACACCAATCACGCCTACCTTCCCTTCGTCGAGACCGAGCTCGAGATGCGATTCGAGAATGACCGCCTCGACGGCGTGGTGCGGATCGTCTCAGAGACCGACGACATGCGTCTCCCTGAGGCCGAAGCCGACCTCTTGCTGATGGTCATGTGCTACCACGACCTTTACGTCGTCGATGAGGGCTGGCCGGCCATCGACCGGGAGCACTTCTGGCGCCAGATCTACGCCGCCATCAAGCCGGGTGGGGTGCTCGGGGTCGTGGACCACATCGCCGCCACCGACACCGGAAGCACCGCAGCGCAGACCCTCCACCGCATCGACAAGAACTTCGCCAAGACCGACATCGAGTCCGTGGGATTCGTCTTCGAGGCCGAGTCCGACGTGCTGCGGAATCCCGAGGACGATCACACCCTGATCGTCTTCAACCCCGAGATCCGACGCAAGACCGACCGCTTCGTCTACCGCTTCCGGAAACCCGCCGACACGTGAACCACGCTCAAGAATCAAGACCGAAAGGGGCGGCCCGAGGCCGCCCCTTGACGATCAGATACCCCGGTTCACGACCGGGAGACTCGGCGGCCTACTCGATGCTGAAGCTCATGAGCTCCACCGGCACCACGGGCTCGGAAAGGTAGGTCGCAACCACGCCCGTCACCGCATCGATCTCTGCGGCCGACGTGGAATCGTAGTCCCACGCCAGATAAATCGCGCGATAGTCGAGGCGCTCGACGGCTGTGCCTGCTGCGTTGGCGCTCGGCGCATCGAAGATCACGACGCCGTTGGTTCCGCTGATGGTGAAATCATCGGGGTAGGGATCCGACGAGATGTCGGGATTGATACCCGCCATGATGTCCTGCCCGGTGAGCACGCCGTCGGATCCGGCGTCGCTCACGTAAAGGCTCTCGAGGTAGGTCGTGCACATGGCGTTTGAACCATCGCAGTAGAAGTACGCGAAATCGTTGTCGGCCACCATCAGGTTGCCGCCGGCGTCCATGAGCGCGATGCACCAGTCCTGCTCTGATCCCGACGACGGAAGGCCGACGTAGAGCGTGGCGTTGTAGTTGGTCATCACGTCATTCGGCGTCAGGGCAGACGCGGCCGTGAAGTCCACCGTATTGAACGTGTGGCTGTTCGCCGTCAAAGAGGTCTCCAGAGCGGTCGCAGCATCGGTGTCCTCGCTGACGATCAGAAAATAATCGGCGGACGCGGCGCCCGCGAGCGCCAGCATCACAATACATGTCAACGCAACAGCTTTCGAAACTCTCATTCTCATCCTCCTCCTTCGAACCCAAATCTGGGCGATCGAAGAACAACCATACTCAAACCTGAAACTCTGCGGCGAGATTGAATCCATGTCTTGATACGACGTTTACAACCCACGATCGGCGCATCGCTCCTCATCGTTCTCTGCTCGGACGTCTCACCCCGAGAACGGAGTACCATTGACCCATCCCCGGGAGGTGGCCATGCACGTCACATCGTTGATCGAGAACGAAACCGAGCCCGGCCGTAACGATCTCGCCTGCGAGCACGGCCTCTCCCTCCACATCCGGACCGGTGAGACAACGATCCTCTTCGACACCGGGTCCAGCGGCGCCTTCGCCGACAACGCCGAGGCTCTCGGTGTCGATCTCACCGCCGTCGACCTGGCGGTGCTCTCCCACCAGCACTTCGACCACAGCGGCGGGTTCGGGCGTTTCTTCGAGGCCAACGAGACCGCCAAGGTCTACCTCCGCGACTGCAAGGTGGAGGACCGCTGGGTGAAGCTCCTCAAGGTGATCAAGAAACCCATCGGCGTCGACCGCCGGCTCATCACCCGCCGCATCGAACGGTTCGAGTACCTCAAGGCCGACACCGAGATCGCCCCCGGGGTCTGGGTGCTGACCTGGATCGGCACCAAGCACCCGAAGCCGAAGGGCAACGCCCACCTGTTCGTCGAGCGGGACGGCGCCCTCCGACCCGACCCCTTCGATCACGAGATCGTCCTGGTCGTCCGCGAGGACGACGGCATGGTGGTCTTCTCCGGCTGCTCCCACAGCGGCATCCTCAACATGGTGGATGCGGCCGCGACCCGATTTCCCGACGACCGGTTGAAGGCGGTCTTCGGCGGCTTCCACCTCGTCGGCCTTCCCGTCTTCAACACCATGGCGGGCACCCCCGAAGAGGTCGAGGAGATCGGCAGGTCCATGCTCGAGCGCGTCGACGGGGTGACCTACACCGGGCACTGCACCGGCAAGAAGGCCTTCGGCGTCCTCAAGGGCGTCATGGGCGACGCCCTCCTCCCCTTTTCCACCGGAGCGTCCGTCGAGGTCTGAACATGTTCTTTCCGATCTCCGACGCACCCAACCCCAGGGGGTTTCCCATCGCGACGGTGGTTCTCATTGCCCTCAACGTGGGCATCTTCGTCTTCGTCAACCTTCCCCTGGGGATGCAGCCCGCCGACACCGGCGATCCGGCAATGGCCGAGTACCTGGAGTTTCTCTCTCAGTTCGCGGGCAGCAGGGCGGAGCTGCAGCAGGCCGCCAGCCAGGCATCGGCGTACGACCTCTTTGTCTTCAAACACGGATTCCGGCCCGCCGCTCCATCCCTCGCGGATCTCCTGTTCGCCATGTTCCTGCACGGCGGCCTCATGCACCTGTTCGGCAACATGCTCTTTCTCTGGATCTACGGCAACAACGTCGAGGCCCGCCTCAATCCGTTCGGCTTCGTCGTCTGGTATCTGCTGACCGGGGTCGCAGCGACCGCCTTCCACGCGGTGTTCTTCATGTCCTCCGACGTGCCTCTGGTCGGGGCCTCGGGGGCGATCTCGGGCGTCCTCGGTTTCTACTTCATCTGGTTTCCGAAAAACACCGTCCGGGTGCTCTTCTTCCTGCCGCCGATCTTCTGGCACGTCTTCGAGATCGGTGCGCGGATCGTCCTCGGCTTCTACCTTCTCATCGACAATGTGCTCCCCTTCCTCTTCGCCGGCGCCGGTGGCGTCGCCCACGGCGCCCACATCGGGGGATTCCTCGCCGGGGCCGCGGCCGCGTGGTTGATGGACCGCCGCAGCGCCGCCGGCAACGCCCGCGAGATCGGCCGGCCGACGCGGCCCGCCGGGGCCGAGAACGCTGTCCGCGAGGCCATCCGGAACGGCAGGATCGAGGAGGCCGCCTCCGAGTACTTCCAGCTCCCCCGCAGCTCGGCGCGCGAGGCGCTGTCGGGCGATGAGGCGGAAGTGCTCTCCGAGCGTCTCCGCCGGGCCGGCCACTCCGCCGCAGCCCTCGCCCTGCTCCAACGAACCATCCAGCTGTCTCCGCGGGGGGCCGACATGGCCCATCTCTACGCCCTGGCGGGCCGCATTCTCCTCGAGGACCGCGGCGACGCCACCGCCGCCTACCAGTACTTCAGAAATGCGGAACGCTTCGGGCCGTCGGCCGAGACCTCAACGGTGATCCGGCGATCGCTGGCGGCCATCGAGGCTCGGCAGCGCTTCCACCCGGGCCGCGTCCGCCGACGGGTGAATTGAGTCGCGACGGTGCGGCGGGCGATGGATCTGCGCCCTGGGTTGAGTTTTCCGCACCTCTCGTCGATTCACCCACCCGCCGGGAGAAGGGTCAGGGTGTGGACCGTGGGGCCGGGGAGGAACGGAGTGGGTTCGCCGTCGACCCAGGCGTCGTGACCGGCGCGGTAGAAGGGCGACAGCGGGTGGCCGCTCTGGCCGCCGGGCATGTGGAAGTAGCCCTCGTCCTCACGGCCGGGCGAGACCGCAAAGCGCTCCGACGCGCCGAATCGAGCGCTCTGCACCCGCGGCATGATGCTCGCCCCGGGAAGTTGGACGGTGGGCATGTCGAGCCATCCGGCCAGCTGCGGCACCGCTCGGCTGATCGGGTGCTGGATCATCACGCTGTTGCGGCGGCCCCAGGTCCAGAGCTCGGGATCGGTCCCGATCTCGTCGTGGATATACGCCATGGTCGCGTCCACCGCGGCCAGGAGAACCTCGTTCCAGCTCTCGTGTTCGGTGCCCAGGAGGTGCGCCGGCTGCTCGGTGACGAGCCGCCAGACAGCGTCCTCCCACTGGGCGAAGCGGTAGATGTCGAAGTCCTCGTCAGCCTCGACGCAGGGCGCCATCAACCGGCCGTAGACCAGCTCGAAGGTGTCGAGGCGGAAGGTGCGGACGAGCCGGAAGGCCTGCGAGCCGGTGCTGGCGTGTCCGGTCCAGGTCGTCTCCACGAGTTTCCGGAATTGCTGGCGCCGCGGGTGGTCGGCCACGGCCTCGTCGGTGAGAAGCCCGAGGGCGAGGTCCCGCCATCGCGACAGAAAGACCGCACGATCGTCGAGCTGGATGGCCAGCATGTCCACTTCAGTGGCCGCATCGAGCTCGCGGAGCCGGTTTCGGATCTGGCGCGCCCGGGCGCCGTTGGCGAAGCCGCCGTCGCCGAGAACGGCGAGGAACTCGTTCGAGGTGGTTCGGTTGTTGGCGGTCCAGAGCATGCCGTCGGCGGGATCGACGATGCTGGGGGTCTCGTCGGGGGTCAAGAAACCGTCCCACGTGCGGGCGCCGTCCGCCCACGAGGTCGGAATGTCGCCGCCGAATCCGGTCCGGCGCGGAATCCGGCCGATGATGGTCCAGCCGATGCGCCCGGTGTCGTCGGCGCAGACGAAGTTCTGCGGCGGGATGCCGATGGTGTTGGCGGTGGTGAGGGCCTCCTCGAGTGACGTGGCGCTCTCGAGATCAAGGAGGCCCATGTCGGCCCCCTCAGGATCGTGGGCGGTCCAGCGCAGGGCCCGCGGGCGGCCGGCGTGGTCCTGGTCGATGACCGGTCCCCAAACGGTGGTGCGGATATCGAGCGTGTCCGGCTCGGCATCGCGGACGAGGATGGTCTCGTGGACGACGTCGAAATCCCGAGGACCGTCCGGCGTCTGGTAGCCGTCGCCCACGGGCTCCAGGATGACCAGGTCGGTCCAGTCGCCGTAGGCGTTGGTGAAACCCCAGGCCACCCGAGTGTTGCTTCCCGCGACGATCGTCGGCGCTCCCGGAAGGGTGACCCCGGTGATCTCCTTACCGCCCTCGCGGTCGTTCCACAGCAGCCGAGCCCGATACCAGGTATTGGGAATCCCCAGCCCCAGGTGCATGTCGTCGGCGAGAATGGCGCGGCCGTCCGCGGTTCGCGATCCGGCCACCGCCCAGTTGTTGCTGCCGACAGCGGCGATCTCCGGTTCCTCGCCGACGATATCCGGCGTTATCGGTGGTGGATCTGCCGGTGCTTCCGCGGGGAGGGGAGGTGCGTCGAACAGCCCACCGTGAATGGGCGCGTCCCAGCTCGTGCCGACGGGAGTCAAAAAGGCGTAGAGCGCGGGATCAAGGGTGTCGGCGGCCACTCCCCGCGCCGACTCGCGTCGGCCGGTGGAGTCGTTGAGCTCGAAATACATCGCGTACAGGACGAGGATCGAGTCCTCTGCCCGCCAGGGCCCTGGCTCGATCCCGAGTAAGAGGTACTCGAATGGCGGTTTTCCGAGCGCGTCGAGTCCGTCGTTGACCCCGGTCACGTAGGCGTCGAGGACGGCGCGGTGGTCGGCGGGCAGCCGTTCCACGGCGCGTTGGGCGCGGCTGCGAAAGCGGTGGGTACGGTGTGCCCGATCGACCTCGAGGGTGGCGGGGCCGAAGAGCTCCGAGAG
This sequence comes from Thermoanaerobaculales bacterium, assembly GCA_036351195.1. Taxonomy (GTDB): domain Bacteria; phylum Acidobacteriota; class Thermoanaerobaculia; order Thermoanaerobaculales; family Sulfomarinibacteraceae; genus JAHECW01. The sequence goes on from JAZBOQ010000285.1 coordinate 42,381, forward strand.
CTCGCCGGCGCCCTGGCGCCTGAGAAGGTCCATTTGGAAAAAGCGGTCCTGGGCGTGGACGAAGCCCAGGCCCCGGGCCACGTCCTGCCGGGTGGCCCCGCGAACGGTGGGGACGCCGAGATCGTCGCGCTCGACGGCGACGGGCTCGGCAAGACCGGGCAATGCAACCTCTCCGTCGAGCTGCGCGAGGCTGCCCCTGATCATGCTTCGCACGTACAGCCCGACGCCAAGAAGAACGGTCGCGAGCACGATGATGACGATCCCGACGACTTTGACCCATCGCGGCATGGCAGCCTCCCCCAGGCATTTCCTCTCCAGAGACTAGCGCAGGTTCTCGAGCTGAGCGGAAGATTCGTGCGCGACACTCTCCGTGAGATAATGCCGAACGCCGGAGGTTTCCGGCGGACCGGAGAGATCATGCTGACAACACAACGATGGGGATGGACGCTCGTCATCGGGCTGATGGTCCTCGCTGCCCTCGCGGCTCCGAAGCTGCTGCCGCTCCTCGACAATAACGAACCGGTGGCCGACACCGCTGCAAAGCGAGTGCTCCGCGTCAAGGTTCACCGGGTGACGCCGGTGGAGCTGTCCGAGCACCTCGCCACCATCGGCACCGTGCGGGCCAACGAATCCGTCGAGATCGTCTCGGAGGTCTCGGGCAAGATCTCCGCCATCCACTTCGACGAAGGCAGCCGCGTCGCCAGGGACGACCTGCTGCTCGAGATCGACGACTCGGAGCTCGCCGCCGAACGCCAACGCGCGCTGCACCGGGTCGAGCTTGCCCAACGGGCCGAGGCGCGGCAGCAGCAGCTGCTCGACGACGGCGTCATCTCGTCGGAGACCTACGATGTCGCCCTCGGCGAGCTCAACGTCTTCCTCGCCGAACTCCGGCTCATCGAGGCCCAGCTCGAAAAGACCGAGATCCGCGCCCCCTTCGGCGGCATCATCGGCCTTCGCTGGGTGAGCCCCGGAGCCTATCTTTCGTCCCAGACTCCCATCGCGTCACTCCACGATCTCGATCCCGTGAAGATCGACTTCAGCGTCCCCGAGCGCTATGCATCGCTGCTGAACCTCGGCGACGAGATCACCTTCTCCGTGGAGGGCTCGGAGCGCGAGTTCACCGGCGCCATCTACGCCATGGAGCCCAGTGTCGACGCCGCCTCCCGCTCGCTGCGCATGCGGGCGCGCTGCCCGAACGCCGACGGCGCCCTCCTCCCCGGCACCTTCGCCAACATCGACCTCGCGGTTCGTTCGGCGACCGATGCTCTGACCGTTCCCGCCATCGCGGTGATTCCCGAGCTCGGCGGCAAGAAAGTCTACGTCGCGGTCGACGGCCGAGCCGAGCCCCGCCCCGTCACCACCGGAATCCGGGGCGACCGCGAGGTCCAGATCACCGCCGGCCTCGAGGCCGGCGACCTGGTCATCAGCAGCGGTATTCTCCAGCTTCAGCCGGGGCTCGAGGTCGAGATCGAAAGCCCGGTCGAACCGTGACCCTTTACACCCTCAGCATCCGCCGCCCGGTGTTGGCCATTGTCCTGTCCATCACCATCGTGCTCTTTGGTCTGCTCGGCTTCTCCTTCCTCGGCGTTCGCGAGTACCCCTCCCTCGACCCACCGCATATCTCGGTCTCGACCTCCTACCAGGGCGCCTCGGCCGACGTCATCGAATCGCAGGTCACCGAGCCTCTGGAAGCCTCCATCAACGGGGTGGACGGCATTCGGACACTGACCTCCACCAGCCGGGACGGACGCAGCACCATCCAGGCCGAGTTCGATCTGGGGATGGATCTCGAGCGGGCGGCTAACGACGTCAGAGACCACGTATCCCGGGCCACGCGCAACCTGCCGCCCGACGTGGATCCACCCATCGTGTCCAAAGCTGACGCCGACGCCCGGCCCATCGTCGGTGTCTCGGTCCGCAGCGACACCCGCAACCTGCTCGAGCTCAGCAAGATCGCCCAGGACATCTTCGTCGAACGTCTGCAGACCATCCCCAACCTGGCCAGCGTCGATATCTGGGGCGACAAGACCTACTCGATGCGGCTGTGGATCGACCCGCACAAGCTCGCCGCCTACCGACTGTCGCCCATGGACGTGCGCGACGCCGTGGCACGCGAGAACGTCGAGCTGCCGTCGGGCCGCATCGAGGGCGCCGAGGTCGAGCTGCCGATCCGGACCATGAGCCGCCTCGACACCCCCGAGGATTTCAACAACCTGATCCTCGCCAGCGAAGGGGACCGGATCATCCGCTTCCGCGATGTCGGCCGCGCCGAGCTCGGCCCCCGCAACGAGCGCAGCGTCCTCAAACGCGACGGCATCCCCATGGTGCTGGTCGTCGGCCGTCCGCAACCCGGCGCCAACTACATCGCCATCGTCAACGAGTTCCACCGGCGGGTCCGGTTGATCGAGAAGAACCTCCCGAGCGACATCGAGGTCGCCTTTGCGTTCGACGCCAGCCGCCACGTCCGAAAGTCGGTGGCAGAGGTCCAGCAGACCATCTTCATCGCCTTCACGCTGGTGATGCTGGTCATCTTTCTCTTCCTCAGAGACTGGCGAACGACCATCATCCCGCTGGTGGTGATCCCGGTCTCCCTCATCGGCTCGTTCTTCGTCATGTACGTCGCCGGGTTCACCCTCAACGTCCTGACCCTGCTCGCGCTGGTGCTCGCCATCGGTCTCGTGGTCGACGACGCCATCGTCGTCGTCGAGGTGATCTACTCCAAGATCGAGCGCGGAAAGGACCCCATGGAGGCCGGCGTCGAAGGCACCCGGGAGATCTTCTTCGCCGTCCTGGCGACCACGGTGGCCCTGGTTTCGGTCTTCATGCCCATCCTTTTCCTGAGCGGGCTGGTGGGCCGGCTCTTCCGCGAGTTCGGCCTCACCCTGGCCGGTGCGGTGGTGATTTCCTCGTTCGTCGCCCTGACCTTGACCCCCATGCTGTCGTCGCGTCTGCTCAAGAAACGCGACCGGCAGCCGTGGCTCTACCGCAAGACCGAGCCCTTCTTCTCGTTCCTCGTCGCCAGCTACCGGCAGAACCTCGCGGCCCTGCTGCGCCACCGGTGGCTCGCCATCCCCACCGTTGTCGTCTGTCTCGGGTTGATCGCGCTGTTCATGAACACCTTGCCCAGGGAGCTCGCTCCCCTCGAGGACCGCAGCAACATCAGCGTCAACGCCCGCGGCCCCGAGGGCGCCACCTTCGCCTACATGGACCACTTCATGAACCGGCTGTCGACGCTCATCATGGACGACGTTCCCGAGCTCGACAATCTGGTCTCCATGACCTCGCCGGGCTGGGGCGCCACCTCGTCGGTGAACTCGGGGTTCTGCCGACTCGACCTGGTCGAGCCCGAGGAGCGCGTCCGCTCTCAGGCAGCGATCGTCGCCGCGCTGACCCCGAAGGTGCAGGAGCTCACCGACGCCAGAACCTACGTCTCTCAACCGCCGTCGATCTCGGTGGGCCGCCGGCGCGGCCTGCCGGTGCAGTACGTCATTCAAGCGCCGACCATGGAGAAGCTGCAGGAGGTGCTGCCGCCCTTCCTCGCCGCCGCCGAGGCCGACCCCACCTTCACCTTCGTCGACGTCAACCTCCAGTTCAACAAACCCGAGCTCCGGGTCGCCATCGACCGCGAGCGCGCCCAGGACCAGGGCATCTCGGCGCGCCGCATTGCCAGCACTCTCCAGCTCGCCCTCGCCGAGCAGCGCCTCGGCTACTTCATCATGGACGGCAAGCAGTACGAGGTCATCGGCCAGGTGGTGCGCGACTCCCGCGACGAGACGGTCGACCTGAGGAACCTCTACGTCACCGCCGAAGGCCGGCCGCCGGTGCTGCTGGACAAGCTGGTCCGGGTCACCGAGACCTCGAGCCCGCCGCAGATCTTCCGCTTCGACCGCTACAAGTCGGCCACCGTTTCGGCCGCTCTGGCGCCGGGGAAAACCATCGGCGACGGTATCGGGGCGATGGACGTCATCGCCGACGAGGTGCTCGATGAGAGCTTCGCCACCACCCTCGCCGGAGAGTCTCGGGACTTTTCCGAAAGCGCCACCAGCCTGGCCTTCGTCTTCCTCCTCGCCCTGGTGCTCATCTATCTCGTGCTCGCCGCCCAGTTCGAGAGCTTCCGCGATCCCTTGATCATCATGTTCACCGTGCCGCTGGCCCTCGCCGGCGCGCTGCTCAGCCTCTGGTACTTCAACCAGACGCTCAACATCTTCTCGCAGATCGGCATGATCATGCTCATCGGGCTGGTCACCAAGAACGGCATCCTCATTGTCGAGTTCGCCAATCAACGCAAAGCCGCCGGAGCCTCGGTCACCGACTCCATCATCGAGGGGGCCACCTCCCGCTTCCGGCCGGTGCTGATGACGAGCCTGTCCACCGTGCTCGGCATCCTGCCCATCGCCCTCGGTCTCGGCGCCGGCGCCGAGAGCCGCATTCCCATGGGGGTGGCGGTCATCGGCGGTATGCTGCTGGGAACTGCCCTCACCCTCTTCGTCGTGCCTGCGATGTGCTCGTTCCTCACCAGCTCGAAGGGCCGGGTCTCACGTTTCACCTGATCAATGACCGCGAGGACCAGATCGACACCCTCATGGTTGCGCTCACAGCGGAGGCCCGGAGTTGACGCCTTTCACCGGTGAGATCTTCGCCTTGACCACCGTCCTGTGCTGGACCATGGGCTCGCAGTTCTTCGAGGCTGCCGGGAAACGGGCGGGGTCGCCCGCCGTCAACCTGGTCCGCCTGGTGCTGGCGGCGCTCTTCTTCGGTCTGACGCTGGTCATCAGCAAGGGCCGCTGGATCCCCGTCGATTTTCCCCTCGTCAACTGGGGCTGGCTGGGGCTGTCCGGAGTCATCGGGTTCGCCTTCGGCGACATGTGCCTGTTCAGGGCCTTCGTCGAGATCGGGCCGCGCCTTTCAATGCTCATCATGTCGCTCACCGCACCGGTCACGGCGTTGATCGGCTGGACGTTTCTCGGCGAGGCGTACCGCCCGCTGCAATGGCTGGGAATCCTGATCACCTTGACCGGTGTCGCCGTCGTCATTCTCGAACAAGACGGGGCCGGCCCCACGAGAATCGCCACTCCGAATAACCGCAGCGTCAAGAAGATCACGCCCATCGGGGTGCTGATGGCTGTTCTCGGCATGATCGGGCAGGCGGTGGGCTATGTCTTCAGCAAGGTCGGAATGCTCAGCGACGGAACGATGCTGGATCCGATCTCCGCGACCTACATCCGGGTGATCGGGGGCACGGCCGGGGTGATCGTTGTCTTCACGCTCCTCGGCTGGTGGCCGAAGGTCAAGCCCTTCCGACGCGACGTGAAGGCCCTCGCCCACACCACCGCGGGAGCGTTCTTCGGCCCCTTCCTCGGTGTTGCAATGTCACTCGCAGCACTGCACCACACCTCCACCGGCGTCGCGTCGACCATCATGGCCCTGACGCCGATCACGCTCATCCCGTTTGCGGTCTTCCTGCACAACGAGCACGTCTCGTTGCGGGCGCTCACCGGGACCCTCGTCGCCTTCGGAGGGGTTGTCCTGCTGATCTTCTGACGCGAGACCTCCGGCGCGAGGACCCGCGCCGTCGGGCGCCTCCCGCCAGGTCCGAGTCTACGACCGGCCTCCTTCAGCCCAGGGTTCCCCGGGAAGGGATCGACCTCGCGACCGACGTCAGGGCTTCGATTCGAGGGCTGCGAGAGACGCTTCCCGCTCGTCCTCGAACTCGTCGCCGGGGTACCAGGTCGGAGTGACATCGACCGTCGTCACGGCGCTGCCGACCCTAAAGGCCAGTCGGGCGTCCTCGGCCAAGCCCTCCAGGTTCCAGTCGTCCTCGACCTCGTCCGCGGGCTGGTGGTACTTGTAGGCGATCCAGTCGGCGTACTGCTGCTCACCCCACGCCTCGTCGTGACCGATGAAGTCCACCCCCGACTTGAACCACATGGCGGGGACACCGACCCTGGCGAAGCTGAAGTGGTCGGAGCGGTAGTACCACCCGGCGCGAACGTCCTGCTCGGCGCGGACGGTCCGACCCTGGGTGCGGGCAGCGGCCTCGACCCAGTCGTCGAGCTCGGACTTGCCCATTCCGTAGATCATGACGTCCCGCGTCGGGCCCCAGATGTTGCCGAGCTCGAAGTTGATGTTGGCGACCAGGCGGCCGGGCTCGACTGCGTCGCTGGTAGTGAAGTACCGCGAGCCCAGAAGACCCTGCTCCTCGGCGGCACAGAAGAAGATCATGACGCTCCGGCGGGGACGCTCGGGTAACGTCGCGAAGGCGCCGGCTACGGCCAGGGCCTGCGACATGGCCACCCCGTTGTCGAGGGCGCCGTTGTAGATGTCGTCGCCGGTCTCGTCGGGTTCGCCGATACCGAGGTGGTCGTGGTGGGCCGAGTAGACCATGATCTCGTCGGCGAGCTCGGGATCGCTGCCGCGGAGGATGCCCGCGACGTTGGCGGTCGAGGTCGTTCTCATATCGTTGGTGAAGTTCAGCGTTGTCGTGACACCCAGGGGAATCGGCTCGAAGTCGCGCGAGCGTGCCGCTTCGAACAGAGCCTCGAGCTCGTACCCGGCCATGGCGACCAGCCGGCGGGAGGCATCCTCGGTGAGGTACCCGTTGACCAGAGTGTGCGGCCCGTCGGTCTCGGGCAGAACGAACTGCTCGCCGATATTGGACGAGCGCACAACCCCCCACGGATAGCCGGCCGACGGCGTGGTGTGGACGATGAGTGCGGCGGCGGCCCCCTGGCGGGCGGCGCTTTCGTACTTGTAACGCCAGCGGCCGTAGTAGAGCTTGCGCTCGCCGGCGAAGATCTCGGGGTCCCAGTGCGGGTCGTCGTTGAGCATGAGCAGCACCTTGCCGCTCACGTCGACACCCTTGAAGTCGTCCCAGTCCTCCTCGGGGGCCTGGATGCCATAGCCGACGAAGACCACCTCGGCATTGTCGATGGTGACCTCCGGGCGCTGCACGCCGGTGGTCACCATGTACTCGTCCGCGTAGCTGTAGGACTCGGTCGCGCCATCGGGGCCGTTGAAGGTCCACAGCTCGGGGAAGTTGCCGGTGACGCCGACGATCTCGAACGGCTGCTCCCAGCTGCCGCCGACGAAGTAGGGCTCGAATCCCATCTCACCGAGGCGGCCGGCGAGGTACTCGCGGGCGGCGCGGTCGCCGTCGCTGCCCGGGCCGCGGCCCTCGAGCTCGTCGCTGGCCAGATAGCTGACGTCGGCGAGCATGCCCGGCGGTTGAATGGTCTCTGCAGCGGCTTCGAAACCGTCCGGCAGCTGCAGCTCGAGCGCGGTTTCAACAGGCTCCGGCGGCGGCGCCGGCGCGCTGCAGGCGGTGGCAATGACAGCAATGAACGAGACGACGAGAAAGGCGCGCATGAGACCTCCTTGGTGGCCCTGATCGACAACCGATCGCGGACCGCGCACAACGTGTCGGCAGTGTAGCAAGGCGAGCGGACCTGTGATCGGTGGCGGATGGCGCTGTAAGATCTGGCAGGGCTGCTTCTCGAAGACGACATAGATCCGCTGTCCGGTGACGTCGTCGCTGCTCGTCGCGGTCGTCGCCGGACCCCCCATCGCCGCGGCGTCGCCCGAGGGGAATATTCGATGACCGTGAAACGTCCCCTCATGAGGAGGTGAACATGGCTACAATCTGCATCACCGGCGCCAACCGGGGCATCGGTCTCGAGCTCGCTCGACAGTACCGGGATCGCGGCGACGCCGTCATCGCAGCCTGCCGCCTGGCGTCCGCCGAGCTGGACGATCTCGGCGTCGAGGTCGTCGGCGAGATCGACGTCACCGACGATTCCGCGGTCCGACGGCTGGTGGACGCGGTCGGCGACCGGGAGATCGACGTGCTCATCAACAACGCCGGAGTACTCAGCGACGAGTCCCTGGACGATCTCGACTTCGATCGGATCCGAAACCAGCTCGAGGTCAACAGCATGGGTCCGCTTCGGGTCACCGCAGCGCTCCGACCGCGACTCGACCGCGGCGCCAAGGTCGCCATCATCACGAGTCGCATGGGCTCCATCGACGACAACACCTCGGGAGGCCGTTACGGCTACCGGATGTCGAAGGCGGCGGTCAACATGGCGGGTCGCTCCCTGGCGCACGATTTGAAAACGGACGGCGTTGCGGTGGCGATTCTGCACCCCGGCTTCGTGCGCACCGACATGACCGGTCACACCGGGATGATAGACCCTCCGGAGTCCGCAGCCGGGCTCATGACCCGCATCGACGAGCTGACGCTGGACACCTCGGGCTCGTTCTGGCACGCCAACGGCGAACCGCTGCCATGGTGACCCGGCCGCGTTGATCCTGAGGCTTCGAGGCACAGTGAAACCGCCAAGCACCACAACCGAAGAGTGAAATGAAACGGGCGGAGGCCCCGGCGCCTCCGCCCCGGTTTCGTTGGATCTGTCAGAACGAGGTGTCGAACGACCAACTCGCCCACACCATGACCTTGGTGATATCGGTGAGCCAGGCATCGGCCATGTAGTGGGCCACCTTCAGGTGGAGCGACAGGTCGTCGGCCACCGAGAAACGGGCCTGGCCGTCGATCTCGCTGCCCTGCCGCTCACCGCCGCGCGCCGCTTCGAACACGTGGTAGTCCACGAGCCACGACCACCGGTCGCGGTCCATGGCAAGACGAACGTAGTAATCGTTGCTGCCGTCGGGTGGAGTGGCGACCATCCGGTCCGCGAACCCGTTCTTGCCGTGATTGGTGCCGAGCGGCGTTTGGACCGCACTGGTGCCGTCGCCGTCCTTCAGCTCCCAGGCCGCCCGAAGCGTCCACGCGCCCGTGCGAGCGCCGAGACCCACGTGGGCGTAGTCGAGACTGAAGTCTCGAGGGTTGTCGCCGTGGTCCAGCTGGCGGGCATATTCTGCGAAGTAGAGGAGGTCCACCGAACCGGCCGGGTTTTCACCGGCATATCGCACGCCGTAGGTACCCGATGACAGCACCGCGCGATCCTCTCCGTCCCAGTCCAGGAGATAGGCGTAGGCGGAGATCGATCCGGGGCCGAGACCCCGTGAGAGGTTGACCAAATGAGCATCGACATCCGGGCTGGCGCCCGAGTTGTAGTAGACGCGGTTGAGGTACGCATACCGCGCCACCAGAACGTCGGGTGTCCCCAGTGCGAAGCTCGCGCCTCGAAACGAGCGGTGGTTCTGTCGCCAGGGGGCAGTCCCGACGAAGCGCTGGTTGTCGAGAGTGTAGGCGAAGCGTCCGGCCTTGAGCTCGAGGCCGGTCCGACCGCGATAGGCCAGGAATACCTGATCGGCCTCGATGATTGCCGGATCCGCCACGACCGGCCGGTTGGTGACCTCGTTCCACAGGTCGCCGCGACCGGCGTTGTTGTACTGCTTGTCGTTGCCGATCGGGGTCACGGTCTCGAAGGTGACTCCGGCGAAGAAGCCGCGCAGGGGAGCGGTCTGATAGCTGAGCGCGCCACGCAACGTCGAGGCCAGCGCGTCCTTGTCGAAGCTCGCGCTGTCGACGGACTCGATCCGGTACCGGAGATCGATACCGAGCACCCCTTGCTGGAGTGCCTGGCGGAGGTTGGAGGCCACCGGGTCGGACGTCTCGGTAGTCGCTTCGGTATCGGACGCCGCGGCGGCGCCCGCGGCGACGAGCGCCGCGAGCAGGACCGCCGCAAAACCCAGGTTGCGGTGGATGGGCATGGGTCTTCCCACGCGCTACGAGTCGAGCCAGGTCACCCGACCAGTGGCCAGGTCGTAGATGCCACCGACCACGAGCAGGTCGCCGCTGTCCACGAGCTCGGAAATGACCTCGCTCTGGTCGAGAAGGTCGGAGATGGTCTGGCGCACGTTCTCCTCGATGGCGAGGTTGAGAAAGGCCTTGTTGGACGAGTTCGCCTCGCCTTCGGTGGCCTCGTCGGCCCGCGCGATGGGGGCGTCGAAGTCGTTGAGCAGCTCGGTCAGGTTGCCGAGCTCGACGCCGTCCGCCGCGCCCTTGATCGCGCCGCAGGAGGTGTGGCCGAGAATCACGATGACCTTCGAGCCGGCGACCTTGGTAGCGAACTCGAAGCTGCCCACCATGTTGACGTCCTCGACGTTGCCGGCGACGCGGCCGACGAAGAGGTCACCGATGCCCTGGTCGAAGATGAGCTCCACCGGAACCCGCGAGTCGACGCAGCTGAGAATGGTCGCCTTGGGAAACTGGCCGTTCGCGGCGGTCGCCTCGGCCTGGGCCAGGTAGTCTCGCGCCGTCAGCTTGCCGGCCACAAAACGGTCATTGCCGGCCTTGAGGTCGGCGAGCACCGCCTCGGGAGTCATGGCCTGCTGCTCGGCGGCCGTCACCACGTCGGACACGAGCTCGGGTGCCGGCGGCGCCTCGGCAACCGGCGCCGGCTGGGGAGCGCACCCGACGGAGACGAGCACGGCGGCAGCGGCGAGAGCAAGAATTGTCGAGGATTTCATCTGTCTGAACCCTTTCGGTTGGTCCACCACCCCGTCCGAAGTTGCGGACGAGGCGCGGAGTTGTCGATGGGGTCGGCGGGCTTTCCGCCGGGCTCACATTAAAAAGAAATATTACACCGACCTTCGGTATTCCACCTCCTCCGCCGAGCCCGTCATGGGCGCAGGGTGAGGCCAGGAATCGCCTCGCCGCCGACCATTCCGGCGCCCGTCCCTGCGGTCATTCCCGCGAGCACACCACGAACGCCGAGCAGGGTGCCGATCCGCCGCCGCTGATGCGCCATCAGGCCCATGTAAAATAACCAGTCATGAGAGGGCTCCGTCGGATCTTCCGGCGTTTTGCCAACCGCCTCGGACCACTGGTCTTCACGACCATCACTGTCGGTGTCGTCGGCGTCGCCCTGCACGCGAGTCTCGATTGGCACCACCACGGCGGTTTAGGCGCCGGCTCTTTTCACCTGCACGTCCACGTCGGCGAGCACCACCACCACGCCGAACACGCCGACGCCGGACACCACCACCAGGTGGGGGGCGGGCGGGAAACCCACCCGGCAGACCACCACGGCCCCGACCCCTCCACCCCCGAGGACCGCCAGGACTCCCAGGTCATCACACTGGCGTCGGGCATCGCCCCGGCGCCGCCAGTCGCAACGGCGGCCCTCCCCCTGGGCGATGTCGGCCGGCGACTTCGACCGGCCGGGCATGGCATCGAGCCCCATCGAAACGTTGTCCTGAGTGCCGCCCCCCGCGGCCCTCCCGCCTGAGCCGGCACGACTCGCATCCGATCGACATCTCAATCCGCGACACCGGGCCGTCTCCGGAGACGGTCCCGTGATCGTGCCATTGCCTCGAACTCGAGGAGGGAGCTTGCATGTCTCATTCTTCTCATCCGGAAGCACCCGTCGGCTTGCGGCGGCCGCGGCGGCTCGACGCCGGGTTCGCAGACCGGCCCCGGGAATACATCAGCCTCATCGCGTGTATCCTGGCCTTCGTCGCCGGCATTGCCGCCCCGACGCCGAGCGGCGCCCACGAAGGCGAGGTCGCCACCGCCATCGTCATCGACACCGACCTCGGGCTCGACGACGCCGTGGCTCTCGCCATGATGCTGCAGCACCCTGCGCTGGACATCGCCGCCGTGGTGGCCGGCGAGGGCGTCGCCGACGCTGCCGTCGCCGGCGATCAGGCGGCGCGCATGGCGGCCGGTTTCAACCGGCCGGATGTTCCAGTGTTCGCCGCCCCCGACGATCCCGATTTTCCGGCGCCCCCGTTCCGCGAGCGGGCGACGACAGCCATCGACAGCGCGCTGATCTGGACGACCGAGCGATCGCCCGAACCGCTTCGTCCCCAAGCCTACGTCGAGCCCGGCCACCGCATGACCGTGCTCGCCCTCGGCCCCTTGAGCCGGCTGGCCGCGGCACTCGACAGCGATCCCGGGATGGCTGCTCAGATCGACCGGATCGTCATTTCCGGCGATCCCGGAGACCCCGACGACTGGAACCTGAACGCCGACCGGGCGGCGCTGGCTCGGCTTCGGGCCGGTACGATCCCGCTGACCTTTGTCCGCCCCGGTGACCGGGGACACAAGCCCGGCGATTGGTACACCGACCACCTCGTGGGCGGCCAAGGGACCTCCCTCGGCGAAGCGTGGCTCGATCGGCTGCTCGCCAACCCGGCTGTCCGCCGCCACTACCTGGCCGGGCTGACCCGCTTCCACGACGAACTCGCCGCGTTGTACCTCGTCGAACCGGAGCTCTTCGTCGAGACCTCCGAAGACGTGTTTGAACCCGCCGGCGCCCGCGTTGCCGCCGCGGCGCTCGCCGAGGCTCTCGGCAGGGGCCGCCAGTGCAAGGATCGGGTCGTCTTCATCGACGGTCCACTGCCCGCCACGGTGCTGCGCGACGACGTGCGCATGCGGCGCGACGACATCCTCGCCGCCAACGGGCCGGATGAGTGGTTCGCCCAGCTGCTGCTCAACGAGCTCCACGAGCATCTCGGCGCCTACTCCATCATTGGCGTCAAGATGGGGCTGCGCGCCGGTGAGCTGCTCAACGCACCGCAGCACTCCATGTCCATCGTCTCGGCGGCGCCGTCCAGCCAGCCGGTGAGCTGCCTCAACGACGGGCTGCTGGTCTCCACCGGGTCGACGCCGGGCCGCACGCTCTTCCAGCACGCTCCAGGGCCGCCCGGCACCGTCCAGGCGTCCTTCAGCTTCAATGGACGAACCGTCACCCTGCGCCTCAAGGACGAGTACCGCGGTCAAATCCGGTCGGCAATCAGCGGGCTCCTCGAGCGCTACACGCTGGAAGACGACGACTACTGGGACGGGGTTCGGGACTTCGGTCTCGACATCTGGCAGCACTGGCACCGCCGCGACCTCTTCGAGGCCGATTTTCGCGACAACGCTGGTCGGGGAGAACGGCCATGACGGCGCAGAGATTGACGCGACGTTACGCCACCTGGGCTGCGTCGGCGCTCGCCGCCGCGACCATCCTCAACCCGGGCCCGGTTTGGGCCCAGTCCGACGAGCCTGCGGCCGCCGAGGAACCTGCGGCCGCCGAGGAGCCTGCGGCGGCAACGTCCGAGGCTGAAACCGAGAGCTCTCCTCGGACCTTTCGCGGCGATATCACCGTCGAGGGATCGCCCATCGTCGCGGGCTCGGAGGTCGATGCACTGGGCAGCCTGGTCTCGCTGGTGACCGAGGAGCAGATCGACGACCTGTACGCCCAGGACCTCACCAGCGCCCTGCGACGAGTGCCCGGGGTGGTCATCTCGCGCTACAACCCGGTGGGCGCCTTCGGCGGCGGCGACGGCGGCGCCTTCTTCATCCGCGGCCACGGTTCCGGCCGCCCAGGAGGCGATATCTCGATGCTCACCGACGGAATTCCACGCTTCGTCGGCGTCTGGACCCACCCCCTCATCGACGTCGCCAACATCGACTCGATGGAACACCTCCAGGTCTACCGCAGCGCGCAGCCGGTGCTGCTCGGCAATATGTCCTTCGCCGCCGTCGACGTGGCCAGCAAACGCCGCACGGCGCCCGGGTTCGGCGGCCGATTCACCGGCTCCTACGGCTCCTACTCCACCGGCATCGGCAACCTCGAGGTCGGAGCTCGGGGGGACCGCTTCGACCTGATGGTCACCGCCGGACACCGCCGCAGCGACGGCCACCGCGACAACGCCGACGGCGACATGACGGCAGTCACCACCAAGATCGGCGCCGCCCTGGCCACGGGTTGGGACCTGACCGTGCTGCTCGAGCACACCTCGAGCTCGGTCAACGATCCGGGCGCGGTGGGGGCTCCACCGCCGCCCGTCGTACCGAACTACGACATCGACAACAACTTCATTCTCGCCACCCTCTCCCACCGCCACGCCGGGTGGCACGGCACGTTCAAGCTCTACCGCGACGCCGGCACCTTCGACTGGCTGCAGTGGAGCGCCAGCGAGCTGCACGAGTTTCGCTCGGTCACCGACTCGGACAACGTCGGCGTCCGCTGGCGCGAGACCACAGCACCGTGGACCGGCGGCGAGCTCGTCGTCGGCATCGACTACGACCTTTACGGCGGCGAGTTCACCGAGCGCCACCCGGACGGCGATCGGCTGGTGAGCGACGTCACCTTCCGCAACACGGCGCCGTATGTCGCTCTGAGCCACACCTTCGGGGGCGACGTCGAGATCACTCCGTCCATCGGCGTGCGCTACAACGACAGCCGGTACTTCGGCGACGACTGGGGCGCCCAGGCCGGCATCGCGGTCGGGCTGGGGTCGCACCGGATCTACGCCAACGCGGCGCACGGTTTCAACCTGCCCGGCGTCTGGGCCGCAGTCCAGTACGGCGGCTGGGGCCGCGGCGACGAGTGGACCCAGCTCGAGGCGGAAACCATCGATCACTTCGAGGTCGGTTGGATCGGACAGTTGACGACGTCGCTCCGGCTCACCGCCTCGGTGTTCCGCGACGAGGTCGCCGACGCCATCCGATTCGAGCCGCCGCCGCCACCACCGCCCTCCTTCGCCAACATCGGCGACTACACGGTGGACGGCGTCGAGCTGTCGCTGCAGGTCGAGCCGCACGAGCGGCTCGCCCTCTTTCTCGGGGCAACCTACTCCGACAGCGATCCCGACTCCGTGCCGAACCTGCCGGAAACCACCGGGGTCGCCGGACTGACCTGGTCGAGTGCAAGCGGCTGGCGCTGCAACGTCGACCTACAGTGGGTGGACGAGCGTACGGTGCTCAACCCGAGGTTCGCGTCGACCCAGGCCACCGTCGACGGCTATCTTCTGGCGAACGCCAAGCTGTCGGTTCCGTGGCGCGTGCTCGGGATCGACCTGGGAGGCTCGATCTTCGTCTTCGGTGAGAACCTCACCGACGAGGACTACCAGCACCGGATCGGCTACCCCATGCCGGGCCGGATGGCACAGCTCGGGGTGGACATCGTCTTCTGACATCTCCGGCTCGAGGTTGACGGCGGCCCCAGGTTCCGGGGCCGTCGATCTTTTTTGACGTGCCGGAGCGACCGCCGGCCGCTCCATCGGCAGAAATGGTTGTTAAATCGACAGGAGCACGACCGCGGCGATGGCCATGACGATCGACAGCCCGATCCCGACCCGGACGAAGTGCCTGGTGGTGTAACCGCCCGGTCCCATCACCATCAGATTGCACTGGTGGGCGAACGGGAGAATGAAGGCGCAGCTCGCGCCGTACGCCACCGCCAGAAAGGCCTGTCCGACATCGACGCCGCTCGACTGGGCGGCGGCGTAGGCCACCGGCGCCAGGATCACCGCAGCCGCAGCGTTGTTCGAGGTGGTGCTCAGCAGCGCCGAGATCGCGAAGAGCACGCCGAAGACATAGACGGTGCCCATCCCCCCTCCGGCGGGGAAGAGCGTCGATGCCAGCATGCCGGCCACCCCGGTCTGATAGAGCGCATCACCGAGTGGGACGGTTCCGATGATCAGGAAGAGAATGCGAAAGTCCACCGCCTTCTGGGCGCCACGGAGCGAGACGCAACCGGAGCCGACCATGAGCAGCGCGGCGGCGAGGGCGCTGACCGCCAGCGGGAACCACCCCATGACGGGCGGAAGCAGCGCCAGGGCCAGGATCAGCAGGGCCAGCGGCGCGCGGCGAACGTCCTCTTCGGAGCGCTGGCGATCGAGAAGGATGAGGTCTCTGCTGTCCTCGAGCTTGCGCGCGCTGCGAATGGGTCCGTAGACGAGCAGTGCATCGCCGAGCGTGAGGGGGGTGGCGGCGATCTCCTCGTCGATGAGCTCACCGCGCCTGGAGATCGCCAGGGCCGACAGTCCGAACCGTTTTCGAAAGCTGATCTCCGCCAGGGTCCGGCCGATGAAGTCGGAGTGGGGAGAAAGGGTGACCTCCGCCATGGTGACCCCGCGCCCCATCAGTCTCTCGGTCTCCTCCGGCCCGGCGTACTCGAACGGAATGGACCCCGCCGCCGCCACGCGCTGAGCGTCGTTCTCGGTGGCCTCGACGAAGAGGACGTCGCCGGTCTTGAGGACCAGACCGGGCTCGATATCGAGGTACAGATCACTCCGAAAATCCCGATGCCGCTGGACCTGCACCACCTCGAGCCCGAAATTCCTGCCGAGGTTCGCCGCCGCGATGGTGGTGCCGGCCAGGCCGCAATCCGGCGTCACGGAGATCCGATAGAGGTTCTTGCTGAGACGGTAGCGGTCTTCAATTCGCTCCCGGAAGCTCTGCCCGGTGAGTTCCTCGTCGGACGACGCTTTCCGGAGCAATCGGGTCCCGATCAGCGCCATGTAGGCGATGCCCAGGACGCAGATGGGCACTCCGACAACGGCGAATTCGAACATCCCCAGCGTCCGCTCCCCTCCGCTCAGGCGCTCCAGCTCGCTGCCGAGAATGAGGTTCGGTGTGGTGGAGATCAGGGTCAGAGTACCGCCGAGAATCGCCGAGTACCCGAGGGGCATCATCAGCTTCGCCGGCGAGATCCTCGCTCTGCGGGAGAGGACGGCGACCGCCGGAAGAAAAACCGCCACGGTGGCCGCGTTGGACATGATGGCCGACAACACGCAGGTGGTGACCATGATCAACAGGACCAGGCTCCACTCCTTCTTACCGCCGAATCGCTCGAGCATCCGGCCCATGAGGGTCGCGACACCGCTCTCCTGGAGACCCGCCGAGAGCACGAAGATCGCTCCCAGCGCGATGACCGCCGTGTTGCCGAATCCCCGCAGCGCCGCCTCCGCGGGATCGATGGTTCCGGTCACTGCCAACACCACCGGGATCGACAGCGCCGTGGCCTCGAGGGGGATCAGCTTGCTGATGAAGAGCACGATCGCGACCAGCAGCGTCGCGACGGCGATCCAGGCGTGGATGTCCATCTTCGTTTTCCTCTCCGGACGCGCATCGCGCACCGGGTTGAATTGTAGCGTGCGCCTGCGAACCGATCTCGACGTCATCGGACGGTGGTGACGAGGTCGATGTGTTTTCGCAACGAACCCGACCGACGATTGGAATCCAGCGGCCGCTGCCGGAGGTGACGAACCGTATCGCAGAAGAATCTTCGCGGGCGTCCTCTCCAACACGGGCTCCGAGGTGGGGTGCGTTCTGCTGGTCCCCCTGGCGGAAAACCTGTTCCTGGCGGTCCCCCGCCATCCGCTCGCCGAAATGACCGCCGCCTTCGCCGGCGCCTCCGGCGGCTACAGCCCGAACCTGCTGTTCGGCACCGTGGTCTTCATGCTCGGGTGGATGGTTGTGCTCGGTCTCTGGATCGCCCTCGGCCTGCCGGTCGCACCAGGAGTGCCGTTGAGCTACACCGCCGGCTGACGATCAGCGGGAAGCAGGGAGAGCGGACCGCCACAACGGATCGTTGCGATGTCCGAGTTCGCCTGCAACGCGCTCGAAACGGAAAAGGTGCCAATCAAGGCGGGTGGCACCTTCTTCCCAAACGACCGTCGCCGTGGTCGAAGATCAATCATCGACAAGGAAGAACTGCACCGTGGTGACAACGCGGATCTTCTTGTGCTCGGGCGAGAACCGGTCGCGGTCGTTGATGGAAAAGTAGCCCTGCTGCGCGGTGCGGATTCCACCGACGCGAGCGCCCGAATCCTCCGCGAACTGCTGGGCAGCCCGCCGGGCGTCCTGGGTGGCCTCGCGGATCATCTCCGGCTTGACCGCTTCGAGGCCGGTGAAGAAGTACTCGGTCTCGGCGTCGTAGCTGCGGACCAGCGCGACGCCCTGGCCGACCAGCTCGCCGGTGCGTTCCATGGCCGCACGGGCGGCACTGATCCGGCTGGTGCGGACGGTCACGGTCGACTGGGCGACGTAGCGCTCGAGCCGGCCGGTCTGATCCATGACGCCTTGGGCCTGGCGATCCGTGACCCTCGCCTGAGACGCACTGATCTCGTCCTCGGTGAAATCGTTGACGAGGAACTCGCGAATCTTCGACGCACTCTCCTCGGTGCGGCGCTGGAGACCCGCGAGATCGTCCGCCGTCACCGCGTAGGTGATGGGCCAGACGACCAGGTCGGCCGGGGCCTCGCGTTCGGCCAATCCGCGCACGGTGACAAAGCGGTCGCTGGCCCGCGCCTCGAAAAGTCCGTCGCCGACGAAGTAGCCGCCGACTGCGAGACCGATCGCCACGAGCATTCCCGCCGCTGCGATGTTGCCGTTGCCGCCGCCGCTCATCGCCCACCTCCCACGCCGCTCGATTCGAGTCTTCCCCAATTGTCGCAGATCACGCGCCGGCGCCCCCGCCGGTGTGATCTCGCTCCGACGAGGTCACCACATCGTCGACCTCTCGAATGATGCAAGAGGCTCACGTGTCAACAAGGCCCCATTGCGGTTTGCTGTCACGAACGCCCCGGCCACGCTGATGTATCGCCGGATTCGAAACCGTTTGCAAAGATCGAGGACGGTGTCACCGCGCCGACTTCGAAAGCCCCGGCGTCACACGCTCCGTCGTCCCGCATCAACGTCCGCTGATCCTGATCTACGCACGATGAAGCGAGGCCGAAACCGATGGCGACGCTTCCCGCGCCCAGTCCCTTCGTGGACGTCGGGCCGCCATTGCCCATCAGCGGTAGCAGGTCCAAATCACCCGCGGAAACATCGACCAAATCCCCGCTCCCGAGACCACACGTGTCACCTCCGGACTCCACGTTGCCGCCATCGGAGGCATAGGCCGAAGAGGTACCGGCGCACGTCCCGACGAGAATCGAGTTGCTGAACCGCAGGCTCCCGGCCGAGTTGAGGCCGGCGTGTATGAGTGCCGGGCTGGTTGAGGTTAGGGTGGAGTGGATGAAGTTCACAGATATGGGATTATTGAACCTCAGGTCCCCTGGATAACTGCTGTTGATCGTCGTATTTCCTGTAACCGTCGAGTTGCGGATTGTCATCACGATGGGCCCGGCAGGACCGTCAGACATGACATACACCGCTCCTCCACCTCCAACATTCTGACTTTCGTTGCTCGATATTAACGAACGCTCGATGAGAATCTCGAAAGGTTCACCTGTCGCGCTCATGCCCCCGCCACTACTGCTGGTGTTACTGGAGATCCGTGTCTCCACGATGACGACAGGACCGCCGACGGCGTTGATCCCTCCCCCGTTGCCGGAAGCCTCGTTGCTGAAGATGGATGAACGGTCGATCCTGAGAGGGCCCTCGTTGTAGATCCCGCCACCTTGAGAGGCTTCATTCAGGGTGATCAACATCTCCACGAGGCTCAGGTCACCTCGGTTTCGGATGCCGCCTCCTTCAAGAGAATCCCCCGAAAAAACACCGATTTTCCGCATGACGACAGTCGTATTCGGCTGCACATCAAACACTCGGTCTTGGGAAGATCCGCTCACCGATGAAGTCAGGGCATTCTCTCCCACGATGAGAAGATCATCGACGATGTCGAGATCTCCAACCAGTCCGACATCGTCTTGTCCGGAGAGAGTCAGGTAGTAGTTGCCGGTAGGCACCAGAATGGTATCCAGACCGGGATTGTTGTTGGCCCAGACAATCGCCTCGCGGAGGGTGCATTCGGCGGCATTGCAGGCACCGGGGATCCCATCGGCTGTGGAGTTGACCGTGACAGTAGCGGCGTGAGCGATCGACGGCCAGTAGACGAATACACTCGCCGCAGAGAGACACAGAACAAAAAACTGCAACCGCGTTGCTCTGATCACGAGAACCCCTTTCTCTTTCGAGAAACGAGGACGTCTCTGAACACTCGAGATCGCCCCCGATCTCCCACTCCAGGTGCCCGGACGTCTGACGTGGCCCGGCTGAACCGGAAAATCTCACCCTTTCGGGGCTATGTTCTCTCGTTTTCTTGAATTCGATGTTATCAGCTTCCATTGACGACAATCGAAGTGCTGGCGGAAGTGGACGCGGGAGTGGTTCAACGGAACGAAAAATACGGGCGCCGAAAGGCGCCCGTTTCGAGTGATTGATGTGCAGGGCCTACTGCAGCCCGAGGTTCCTCAACAGGGGATCGATCTCGGGTTCGCGGCCGCGGAAGGCAACCCACATGTCCATGAAGTCGGCGGTGCCGCTCACGGCGAGGACCTCTGATCGGAAGCGCCGGGCGGTCTCCTGGTCGAAGAGGCTGGTCTCCTCGAACGCCGCGAAGGCGTCGTGGTCGAGGACTCCGGACCAGATATAGCCGTAGTAACCCGCCGCATAGCCGCCGGTGATGTGCGAGAAGTACGTCGTGCGGTAACGAGAGACGATCTCCGGAATGAGACCGATCTCATCGAAATAGGCATCCTCGAAGGCGTTGACGTCGAGCTCGACCGGTTCCGTGAGCGTGTGGTACTCCATGTCGAGCAGGCTCGCCGCCAGATACTCGACCTGGATGAAGCCCTGGTTGAAGAACGAGCTCTTCTCGATCTTGGCAATGAGCTCATCGGGGATGGGCTCGCCGGTCTCATAGTGCGTGGCGTAGACCTTGAGCACCTCCGGGTGCAGGGCCCAGTGCTCCATGATCTGGCTCGGCAGTTCGGCGAAGTCCGTCGAGCGGAACGAGGTGCGGTAGGTCACGTCGGCGAGAATGCCGTCGAGAGCGTGGCCGAACTCGTGGAAGAGCGTGGTCACCTCGTCGAGACTGAGCAGGGCGGGCGTGTCCTCGGTGGCGGTGGTGAAGTTGGTCACCAGATTGATCACCGGGTCGACCTCGACGCCGTTCGCCCGGTTCTGGCTGCGGAAACGACCGCACCAGGCGCCGCCGCGTTTGCTCTCCCGCGGGTGGTAGTCCATGTAGATCACCGCGGCGTGCGATCCGTCTGCTTCCAGGACCTGGAAGACCTCGGCGTCGGGGTGGGGCGTGGGCATGTCGTGAAGCTCTTCGAAGGTCAGACCGTAGAGCCGATTGGCGACGTAGAAGACCCCGTCGCGAACCCGATCGCGCTCGAAGTAGGGCCGCAGCTCGTTGTCGTCGAGATCGTACTTCGCCTTGCGCACCTTCTCGGCGTAGTACCACCAGTCCCAGGGAGCGAGCTCGAAGCCGCCGCCCTCGGCGTCGATGATGGCCTGCATCTCGACGACCTCTCGCTTCGCCACCGGCAGGGATGCCGCCCACAGCTGGTCGAGGAGGTCGTAGACCGCCTCGGGGGTTCCCGCCATCCGGGTCTCGAGGGTGTAGTGAGCGAAGCTCTCGTAGCCCAGCAGCCGCGCCTTCTCGATGCGCAGGTTGATGATCTCGGCCATGATGGCCTTGTTGTCGTTTGAGTTGTTCTGATCACCGCGCACCGTGTAGGCAGTCAACAGCTGCTCTCTCAGATCGCGGTTCTCCGCATAGGTGAGAAACGGCAGCATGCTGGGCTTGTGAGTCGTGAAAACCCAGGCGTTCTCGAGCTCCTCACGGGCTGCGGTCGCGGCGGCGGTCTCGATGACGCCTGCGGGGAGACCCGCCAGATCGGCCTCGTCGGTGATCACCAGCGTGAAGGCGTTGGTCTCGGCGAGCAGGTTCTTGCCGAAGTCCACCCGGAGCTGTGAGAGCCGCTGATTGATCTCCTTGAGCCGGGTCTGCTCGTCGTCGTCGAGCAGCGCGCCGTTGCGGACGTAGCGCTTGTAGAGATTCTCGAGCAGAAAGAGCTGCTCGCGGTTCAGGCCCGCATCCTCCCGCTCGTCGTAGACCTCCTTGATCCGGCCAAAGAGCTCGGGGTTGAGCTGGATCTCGTCGCGGTGGGCGGCGAGGCGCGGGGCGATCTCTTTCTGGATCTCCTGGATTTGGTCGTTCGTGTTGGATCCGGTCAGCGCGAAAAAGACCCGCGAGACTTCGCCAAGCAGTCCGCCCGACCGATCAAGGGCAGCGATGGTGTTGTCAAATGTCGGCGCCTCTTCATTCGCGACAATGGCCGTAATTTCAGCGTTCTGCTCGGCCATTCCCTTCTCGAATGCGGGCACGAAATGGGCCTCTTCGATCCGGTCGAAGGGATGAACGTTGAACGGAGTGCCGTAATCGGCGAAGAACGGGTTGGCATCGGTGGTCGCCTCTTCGGCTCCCTGTCCGCCGCATCCGATCAATGCAACACAAACTATGGCTACGAGAAGTTTTCTCATGTTGGTGCCCCTCCACAAGGCAGCGGCATGGTAGCACTCATCGCTGAGCCGTGAGTCGTGCGTGGCCAGGTGGCAGGCCCGGGTGTCGGGGGGAATCAACCAACCATCGGGCGGTTTCGTGCATCTCACCGACAGGCTCGACACCACGATGCGTGGATCCAACCCGTACCGAGTCGGAGGTCAAGCGTGGCGAATCAGCAGTCCGCCGGTCAACTCGAACAGTTCATCGACACCACACGGCAGGATATCCGCTTCGCGCTGCGACAGATCGCACGCCGACCCGGATTCTCATTCCTCGTGGCGCTGACGCTCGCCATCGGCATCGGGGGCTGCACCGCGATCTTCTCGGTGCTCAAGGGCGTCGTCCTGCGGGATCTCCCCTATCCGGAACCGGAGCGGCTCGTGGCGGTGTGGGAAAAACAGAACGAATTGTTGATCTACCAGCCGTTCTCCGGGCCGGACTACCTCGATCTCCGAGCCCAGAGCACGACCCTCCAGGAGGTCGGCATTCTCACCGGCCGCTGGTTCAACCTGGCCGGCGACGGCGAACCCGTTCGACTTCCCGGCGCACGCTGCACGGCGAGCCTGTTGCACGCACTCGGCGTCCAGCCCCTTCACGGACGCCTCTTCGTGGAAACGGAGGAGGTCGAGAACGCCAACTTCGTCGTCATCCTCAGCCACCGTCTGTGGCAGAGCCGGTTCGGCGGCGACCCGGACGCCCTGAAACGGACGATTCTCGTCGACGGTGTTCCGCACGAGGTCGTCGGCATCATGCCCGCCGCATTCGAGTTTCCCACCCCCTGGGGAGGCCGCGACACGGCTCAGATCTGGGCGCCCCTGGTCACTCCCCACGAGGACAGTCACCGCTCCTGGCACTCGTTCGGAGCAGTGGGACGACTCGCGGACGGGGCAACCCCGGCCGAGGTCGATGTCGAGCTGGAGAGCATCGCGGCCGAGCTCGCCGCAACCTACCCGGACTCCAACGCTCACACCGCCATCTGGGCCGAGCCGTTGATGAAACGAACCTTGAGCGGAGTCCAGAAAACCATGACCTTCCTGCTGATCGTGGTCTCTCTGGTGCTGCTCATCGCCTGCGCCAACATCGCCAGCATGTTGCTCGCCCGGGGGGCGCAACGGACCCCCGAGATCGCGATTCGAAGTTCGGTGGGCGCCGACCGCACACGCCTGCTGCGTCAATTGCTGACCGAGAGCCTGATCCAGTCCATCATCGGCGGCGCCGCCGGCCTCGCTCTCGCCATCTGGATCATCGACGCTCTCGCCGCCATTCTTCCGCCCAGTATTCCCCGGGTCGCCGGCATCGAGATCGATCTTCCGGTTCTGGTCTTCGCCGCCGCGACCACCATCGCCGCCGGCCTGCTGGCGGGTCTGGCTCCGGCCATTTTCGCCGCGCGGACCGAAATCGCCGCGGTCCTGCGGGAGGGATTGCTCGCTCGCGGCGGCAGCCGCGGGCTCCACCGATTTCTCGGCGGGCTGGTTGCCGCCCAGATCGCCGTCGGTCTCGTCCTGGTGAACACCGCGGTCGTTCTCGTCATCAGCTACTCCAACGTCGTCTCGCAGGAGATGAACTTCGGTACCGACGAGGTGTTGGTGTCCGGAGTGTCGCTTCGCGGCCCGGCCTACGAGTCCCCCGAACAACGACGAGCCTTCTACGACGAGCTGTCGGCTCGGGTTCGAGCGCTGCCCGGCGTGGCCGCTGTCGGCTTCACGGACAAGCTGCCGCTGAGGGGGGGCTCCAACGCCGACGTCCTGGTCAAGGACGAGATCTTCGATCCCTCCGCGCCGGCCGGAAGCATGATCGAACACTCGTTCGTCGACGACGGCTATTTCGAGGCCATGGAGATTCCGGTGCTGTCCGGACGGACCTTCGACGCCGTCGATCTCGAACGGGCGAGTGCGGCGGCCGGCCACGAGATCTCGCCGGTGGAGCTGCCGCTGGTGATCAACCGCACCATGGCCGAGCAGATGTGGCCGGGAGAAAACCCCGTGGGACAGCTCGTCCGTCCTCGCAGCGCCATCGAGAGCTACCAGGCTCGGGTGATCGGCATCGTCGAGGACGTCCGGCAGTGGGGAGCCGAGCGGCCGCCGCTTCCGGAAATGTACTTTCCCTACACGTGCGAGATCTGGGGTCCGCCGTGGGCCAACCTCGTGGTGCGCGCGGGCGGCGAACCGACCGGTTTGACCTCCGCCATCCGGGAAACCGTCCGCCGCATCGACTCCCGGATTCCGGTGGCCGATTCCGTGACCATGGCCGAGATCCTCCGTCAGAGCACCGGCCGGCGCCGCTTCACCATGCTGCTGATGGCACTCTTCGCCGCGACGGCGCTGGCCTTGATCGTCGCCGGCATCTACGGAGTGATGTCGTACTCGATCTCCCAGCGTACCCACGAGATCGGCGTCAGGATGGCCCTCGGCGCCGATACGATCTCGGTTGCCCGACATTTCTTCGGTCGATCCGCGCGCCTCTTCGGACCGGGTCTCGCGATCGGTCTCATCGGGAGCCTGGCCGCCTCCGGCCTGACCCGCAGCATGGTCTTCGGGATCAGTCCCATGAATCCGGCGTATGTGACCGCGGCAGTCGCCGCCATGATCGTCGTGACTGCCGCGGCGGTCACGGTGCCGGTCCTGAGAGCGACCCGGGTCAACCCGACCGATGCCTTGAAGGTCGAGTAGCCCAAGAAGGCCATGAGTCTCCGCAGCGCCCAGAGTGTCCGATTCCGGACAGTCCGATTCCAGGATCGGACGAAACCGCCGCCGCCTCGCCTCGATTCCGGTCGGAAGCCCTGGCACGCAGCTTGCGGAGTGGTGTCGTGAGAGGTTGGACATGGACATTGTCAGACAGGGGATCACCGAGAGAAAACGCCGCAACCGGTGGCTGATCATCGCCGCCGGAGCGGTGGCCGTCGTCGTGGTCAGTGTCGCCCTCGCCGGTCTCGAGCCTGCCGCGCCGGCCGTCGATCGCGACACGGTCTGGATCGGCACGGTCGAGCGCGGCAGCTTCGAGCGCCAGGTGCGCGGCCACGGAACGCTGGTTCCCGAGAGCCTTCGGTGGATCCAGGCCCAGACGACCGGCCGGGTCGACCGGATCTTCGCCGAGCCGGGACAGCGGGTCGAGGCCGACGACGTCATCCTCAAGCTGATCAACCCGGAGGTCGAGCGGGCTTCGGTGGATGCGGCCAATGCCCTGCGCCGTGCCGACGCGGAACTCGAGAGCCTCCGGATGACTTTGGTATCGACCGAGCTTGACCGGCGCGCCGATGCGGCCGCCGTCAAGGCCGAGTACACCCGCGCGACCTTGCAGGCCGAGGCCGATCGCGAGCTCTTCGAAAAGGGCCTGATCTCGGACATCCAGCTGCGCTCGTCCGAAGCCATCGCCGAGTCCCTCACCACCCAGCTCGAGATCGAGAACCAGAGGATGGAAATGACCGCCGATGCGACCCGGGCGCGCCTCGACGCCAAGCTCGCCGAGGTCGAACAACAACGCGCGCTTCACGAGCTCCGTGCCGCACAACTCGACGAACTGGCCGTCCGAGCGGGCATCGCCGGGGTGGTACAGGAGGTTCCGGTGGAGATCGGACAGCAGGTGGCCGCCGGTACCATGCTCGCCAGAGTCGCCGAACCGACCGTTCTCCAGGCCGAGCTGCGGGTTCCCGCAACCCGCGCCCGCGACGTACGGCCGGGACAGGCCGTCAAGGTCGACACCCGCAACGGCATCGTCGAGGGCACCGTGGCCCGCGTCGATCCCTCGGTCCAGGAGGGCTCCGTCATGGTCGAGGTCCGACTTGACGGGTCCCTGCCGGAGGGTGCGCGACCCGACATGGCGGTGGACGGCGCCATCCAAATCCAGTTGCTCACCGATGTTCTCTTGATCGGACGACCGGTCCAGTCTCAGGAGAACGCCACTCTCGGGCTCTATCGCCTGGATGCCGATGACAAACATGCCCAACGGGTGAGCGTCCGGCTCGGCGGCTCGTCCGTGGACACCATCGAGATTGTCGACGGTCTCAAAGAGGGCGATCGCGTGATCCTCTCGGACACCTCGCGATGGGACGACAACGACCGCATCAGGTTGAACTGAACGAAGGAGCTGAACCGTGACGACTACTGACACCCCTCTCATCCACATGGCCGACGTCAAGAAGATCTTTCTCACCGACGAGGTCGAGACCCACGCCCTTTCGGGGGTGCACCTGGACATCGAACCCGGCGCCTTCGTCACCATCGCGGGACCTTCGGGTGGCGGCAAGTCGACCCTGCTGTCGATCATGGGCCTCCTCGACACACCGACCGAAGGTCAGTACGAGATCAACGGCCACCCGGCCGAGAACCTGACGGTTCGTGAGCGGGCGCAACTGAGAAACAAGGCCATCGGCTTCATCTTCCAGAGCTTCAACCTGATCGGCGACCTCACAGTCTTCGAAAACGTCGAGTTGCCGCTTGTCTACCGCAACACCCCCTCCTCAAAGCGTCAATCGATGGTCCGCGAGGCCCTGGAGCAGGTTGGAATGGAGCACCGGCTCAACCACTATCCGTCGCAGCTGTCCGGAGGTCAGCAGCAGCGGGTGGCGGTCGCCCGCGCCCTGGTCGGCAAACCATTGATCCTCCTGGCCGACGAACCCACCGGCAATCTCGACTCCCGAAGCGGCGAGCAGGTCATGAATCTCCTCGGGTCCCTCCATCGCGACGGCGCCACCATCTGCATGGTGACGCACGATCCCCGCTATTTGAAATACGCGGAGCGGACCATCCACCTCTTCGACGGTCAGATCGTCGACGAAACCGACCCGGCATTACAGGAAGCGGTGGTCTGAGAACGCCGAGAACGGGGGCAGCACGATGCACGATCTGATCAAGGACATTCGCTTCGGTGTCAGGATGCTGGCTCGGCACCCCATCGTCACCGTCATCTGCCTCCTCACCCTCGGTCTCGGGATCGGTGCGAGCACCGCCGTCTTCAGCGTGGTCGACGCGACGTTGCTCTCTCCCCTACCGTTTCCCGAACCCGATCGACTGGTCTCGGTCTCCGCGTCCAAACCCGCCGCGGGTTGGCCGTTCATGACCATCTCCTACCCCAACTTCACCGACTGGTCCGAGCAGAGCTCGTGCTTCGAGGCCACCGGCATCTTCGGTTTCGGCGCGGTCAACGTCCGGGGCGAGGAGCACCCCGACCGGTTCGCTGCGGTCCAGGCGTCGGCCGGCGTGCTCGAGGTCCTTCAGGTTCAACCGATCCTCGGCCGCGTGCACGATGCATCCAACGATCGGGCCGACGCCGATTCCGTCGTACTCCTTTCCGAGACGGTGTGGAGAGAGCGTTTTGCAGCAGCACCGGACGTGGTCGGAGAGACCCTCGCCATCAACGAGGTGGCGCACGAAATCATCGGAGTCTTGCCCGCCGAAACCCGTAAGGCCGTTGGCCGCTTCGATGTCTGGCTTCCGTTCACGTACGGAGACGTCAAGGAGAACCGCGGGAACCGTCACTACGGTGGGATCGCCCGGCTGAAACCAGGATTCGCCATCGAGGATGCGAACATCGAGCTCGCGGCCATCGCCGATCGGCTGGCGGAGATCTACCCGGACTCCAACCGCGGCTACTCCGCCAACACGAGGTCGCTGACCGAGGTCCGTCTCGGCAATCGGACGCATTCGGTGGTGTTCGTCCTGTGCGCCGCCGTCGGTTTCGTCCTGCTCATCGCCTGTGTCAACATCGCCAACCTGCTGCTCAGCACCGCCGGGAATCGCGAAAGGGAGTTCGCCGTCCGCGCCGCCCTCGGAGCCGGACCGAGGCGGCTCCTTCGCCAGCTCATGACCGAGTCGATGCTGCTGGCCTTGGGCGGCGGACTCCTCGGCATCGCAATCGCCACCTGGAGCGTCGACATCCTCACCGCCAGCCTGCAGACGACGGTTCGGTTCATCGGTGATACGGGCGTCGACGACAGAGCACTGAGCTTCACGTTCCTGGTCCTGCTGGCGACCACCGTCGGATTCGGGCTGCCGGTGGCCCTGAAAGTCTCCGGGTCCGGCTTCTCCCGGATCGTCCAATCGAACTCACGGTCCGGGTTCGGAACCCGGCGAGACCGGATCCGGCGAGAATCGTTGGTCGTGATCCAGGTCGCACTGGCCCTCGCCCTGATGATCAGCTCTGCGTTGATGATCCGAAGTCTGATCAACCTCAAGACGGTCGATCCCGGTTTCAACTCCGACAACCTGCTCACACTCAGGGTCTTGCTCCCGCAGCAGAGTTACCCAACGGACACCGAAGTCAGCTCGTTTTTCGAACGCAGCATCCGCGAGATCGCCACAGTTCCCGGCGTTCAATCGGTGTCGGCGGCATCGACAATCCCCCTCGTCGGGAGCACCGCCAATACCGGAGTCACCATCGAGGACCAGCCGATCTCGGACCCGTCCGAAACCGTCTTCGTCGGCGCAGAGGCGGTCGCTCCCGGTTATCTCGAGACAATGGGGATCGCGCTTCTCGAAGGTCGCGAGTTCACCACCTTCGACCGAACGGGCGACGAGACGACCGTGATCGTCAGCCGGTCCACGGCCCGGCATTTCTGGCCAGATGAGAGTGCCCTCGGCAAACGAATGAAGTACGGCGGCTCCGAATCCTCGAACCCCTGGATGACGGTCGTCGGAGTCATGGAGGACTACCGTTTCACGTCCCTCGAGTCCGAGCCCCGTCTCGAGACCCTGTACCCGATGATGTCCTTCTCCGCGCGCGCCATGACCTTTGTCGTGCGCACCGTGGGCGACCCGGCAGCGGCGACCGAAGACGTCCGGAAAGCCATCTGGAGGGTCGGACCCGAGCTCGCCATCTTTCAGGTCGCCACCATGGACGAGGTCGTCGAGCGCAACACAACATCGATCGACAATCTGACGACACTTCTGATCGGGTTCGGTCTGGTGGCGCTTGTCCTGGCGCTGGGCGGGCTGTACGGCGTCATGTCGTTCACGGTCGGGCGGAGGACGAAAGAAATCGGTCTTCGGATGGCCCTCGGCGCTCAGGCGCGTTCGATCCTGCGCACCATTCTTCAGCGAAGCACCCTCCTTGTGGTCGTGGGTCTGGCGGTGGGCGGAGTCATCGCCCTCATGCTTTCCCGTACCCTGAGCGAGGTGCTCTTCGAGATCGGCTCCTTCGACCCGGTGGCCTATGCTGCGGTCGCCGCCGTCATGCTGGCGGTCGGTATTCTGGCCGGCCTCGTCCCGGCCCTGAAGGCGGCGCGAGTCGACCCGGTCATCGCACTTCGCCATGAATAGAAAGCCCTCGGCGGCGACATCGTTGTCGTTGAGGACGGTTGCCTGCAGAGAGGTGGAGTTTCTCTTCGGGGCGAAAGCAGGCTGGAAGCCTGCTCGACAAAGGCGCTCGGCCCACTGTGGGGAGGGCTTCCAGCCTGCCCTTCAGAGTCGAGTATGCTGAGAACGTCGTGACACCACCCCACCGACCTCCGCGCGTCCTGATCGCAGATGATCAGCCCGATGTCCTGGAGTCATTGCGTCTGCTGCTGAAGACCGAGGGTTATGCCGTCGACACCGCCGATTCCCCGGAACGCGCTGTCGCAGCCGCAGCCGACCGGGACTTCGACGCCGCCCTCGTCGATCTCAACTACTCGCGCGATATGACCTCGGGGGCCGAAGGACTTGACCTGGTTTCACGGCTGCAGACCATGGACAGCACCCTTCCGGTGGTGGTCATGACGGCCTGGAGCAGCGTCGAGCTCGCGGTCGAAGCGATCCGAAACGGCGCCCGGGATTTCATCGAGAAGCCGTGGGACAACGATCGCCTGCTGTCGATCCTGCGCAACCAGGTCGCGCTGAGCAGCGCGCTTCGTCGCGGTCTCAGGCTCGAGGCCGAAAACGCCACCCTGCTCACCAGAGAAACCCCCGATCTCATCGCCTCGTCGGCGACCATGCGACCGGTGCTCGAGCTCATCGCCAAGGTCGGTCCGTCCGACGCCAACATCCTCATCACCGGAGAGCACGGGACCGGCAAAGAGGTCGTGGCGAGGCGGCTTCACGCGGTATCGACCCGCGCGGATCGGCCATTGGTCACCGTCAATGTCGGCGGCCTTCCCGAAGGGATCTTCGCCAGCGAACTCTTCGGCCACGTCAAGGGCGCCTTCACCGACGCCAAGGGCGAGCGGGTGGGTCGATTCGAAATGGCCGACGGCGGCACCCTCTTCCTCGACGAGATCGCCAACGTGCCCTTCGATCAACAGGCCAAGCTGCTACGGACGTTGGAGACCGGCGAGCTGGAGCGGGTCGGCTCGTCCAAAACGACGACGGTGGACGTGAGAATTCTCTCGGCCACCAATGCCGATCTTCGCGCCGAGGCGGCGGAGGGAAGATTCCGTGAGGACCTCCTCTTCCGGCTCAACACAGTGGAAATCCGACTGCCACCGCTGCGAGACCGCCCCGAAGACATTCCGTTGCTCGCCCATCATTTTCTCGGACGCTACGTCGAAAAGTACGGCAAGGACCTCTCCGGATTCGACCACGCCGCCATGGAGGCGCTCAAACGGCACAGCTGGCCAGGCAACGTGCGCGAACTCACCCACTCGGTGGAGCGAGCGGTGCTGATGGCGGACGGTGACGCCATCAGGGCGGATCACCTCGGGCTGGCTTCCGAGGCCGGTTCCGGGGCGGCTTGCCTCGAGGACATGAGCCTCGACGAGGTCGAGAAGATCCTGGTCGAAAAGGCACTGCGCCGGTTTGAAGGCAACGTCAGCAAGGCTGCCGAGGCGCTTGGGCTGAGCCGGGGCGCCCTCTATCGCAGGCTGGAGAAACACGGGTTGTGAAGTCGACGCGCCGAGGCCACGGATGAGCGGCTCCCTCGGTCGCCTCACGGCGCTGGTCGGGGCGGCCGGCCTGGTGCCCACCGTGGTGGCGGACATCTTTCTCTGGCGATCCGAGCTCTCTTCCGAGTGGCGGATCGGGTCGATCATCCTGCTGACCGGATTCGCCGTCGGGGCGACTTTCTTCGCCGCCTCCAGATCGGTGTATCGCCTGCGGACGCTGTCCAATCTCATCGCCGCACTTCGCGAGGGCGACTACTCCTTTCGCGCCAGGAAACGCTCTCGGGCGGATGCGTTCGACGAGGTCATCACCGAGCTCAACCTGCTGGCCGAGTCTCTACGGCGCCAACGAGTCGATGATTTGGAGGCCACCGCGCTGGTGCGCGAGGTCATGGCCGAGATCGACGTCGCCGTCTTCGCCTTCGACGCTTCGCACCGACTGCGCCAGGTCAATCAGGCCGGTGAGGAACTCTTCGGCGCCGATCGGGCGGTGATCGGGACCTCGGCGGCCGAACTCGGATTGGAAGACTGTCTCACGGGTCTCCCGGCCCGCACCGTTCAGCTCGAGATCGATGGGACCCCGTCGCGGTGGGAGATGCGGCGCGGCGCGTTCCGGCAGCACGGACGCCCCAATCAACTCCTGCTGCTCTCCGATGTGAGTCGGGCGCTCCACGCCGAGGAACTGGCCGCGTGGAAGCGGATGATCCGGGTCATCAGCCACGAACTCAACAACTCGCTGGCACCGATCACGTCGCTGTCAGGCAGCATGGAACGTCTGGTCCGCCGCGATCCCCTCCCCGATGACTGGCAGAGCGACGTGGTGCGGGGATTCGAGGTCATCGCCTCTCGGGTCGAGGCGCTCAACCGCTTCATGACCGACTGCTCGAGACTCGCCAAGATCCCCGAGCCGACCCTGGCACCGGTCGACATCGGGGCCTGCATCCGCGGGGTGGCGGAACTCGATCAGGCGCACCCGATCGACATCATCGAAGGTCCGGAATCTACGATACGCGCCGACCAGGACCAGATCGAACAGGTGCTGATCAACCTGCTTCGCAACGCCGTCGAGGCGAGCAATGAGACCGACGTTCCAGTCGAGATCGGCTGGTTCGAGAGCGACCGTTGGCTCGACATCTCGATCCGCGACGAGGGGTCCGGGATCGCCGACCCCGAACAGCTCTTCATCCCGTTCTACACCACCAAGGTCGAAGGCTCCGGCATAGGCCTTTTCCTCTGCCGACAGATTGCTGAGGCGCACGGAGGCTCGTTGTCGGTGAGGAACCGCGATGATGATTCAGGCTGCGACGCGGTTCTCCGGCTGCCTCGAAACAGTGTTCAATCAGAATCGCCGTTGCGGCAACGGATCAGCCGATGACCCGCCGGCGATTGCTTCCACGCGACCCAGATCCGTCCGAATCCGAACAGCTGTTGACCGGAATTGAACGACGATCCGCGAGGACGCCCTGCCAAGCACCAAAATCTCGTGGCACAGCTCTTGCGAACCGGTGAGTGAACACGAGCGGGAGGCGAGATGGGCCACACCACGAGTCAACGACGGAACGAAATCGAAACCCTTCACGAAGGATCTTCACTGGGCGGTCTCCTCCACGACCTGCTCCTGGCCCGGCGACGAATCTTTCGGCGACCCGGTTTCGCACTGATCGTGGTGATCACCCTGGCGGTCGGCATCGGCCCCAACGTGGCGATCTTCAGCGTGATCAAAGCGATGGTCCTGGAACCGTTGCCCTACCCGGAGCCCGACCGCCTTGTCCAGGTATGGACGACCCCTGTCGGATCCGCGTGGCAACAGCCCTTCTCCTATCCGGACTACCTCGACCTCCGGGATGAGAGCTCGTGCTTCGACGCATTCGGCGCCATCTCGCCCCGCTCCTACAACATTGGAGATGGCGAACCAGTTCGAGTGGAAGGGTTCATGGCGACCGCCGGTGCCTTGCACACGTACGGCGTCGAGCCGAGTCTCGGCAGGTTCTTCACTCGTGCCGAGGTGGACGACGGCAGCCGCGTGGTGATCCTCGGCGACCAACTCTGGAGAGAACGTTACAACGCGGATCCCGACATTATCGGCACGAACGCTACCATCAGCGGTGAAGCCCACGTGGTGGTTGGTGTCATGCCGGTAGGGGCCGAGTTTCTCTCACCATGGACCCGGGCCGGCGACGTCAAACTGTGGACGCCGCTGGAAGTTCCGCCGTTCTTCGTCGGAGAAGAGGGCAGGGGTCGAAACTGGCTGCTCGCCATCGGGCGGCTCAAGGTGGGTGTGGAGTGGAAGGCGGCCGAAGCGGAGCTGAAGAGCATCGCCGCGGTTCTGCAGCAGCAGCATCCTGAGAGCAATGCCAGCAGCACGATCTGGATCAACCCGTTCCTGCAGCAGATCGTCGGCGGCATGTCCGGGCAACTGGCGGTGCTGCTGGGCGCAGTGGGCCTGGTGCTGCTCATCGCGGTCGCCAATGTGGCGAGTCTGCTGCTCGCCAGAGGCGCCGGTCGGCAGCAGGAGATAGCAATCCTTGCGTCGCTGGGCGCCTGCCGGACGCGGATCATTTCCCAGCAGCTCATGGAGAGCCTGATGCTGTCCTTGCTGGGCGGTGCGGCCGGCATCCTGCTCGGCACCTGGTGCATTTTCTTTCTGCGCAGCATCATTCCCGCCTCCGTGCCACGTTCAGGGGGGATTGCGATGGACGGCGGCGCCATTTTGTTTGCCCTGGTCCTGGCGCCGCTGGTGGGGCTGGCGTCCGGTCTGGTTCCGGCACTGACGGCGTCCCGAGCAAGCATCATGGGCAACATTCGCCAGTCGAGCGGTACGGTCACCGGAAGCATCGCTCGCAACCGTATGCTCCGTGGTCTGGTCGTGACCCAGCTGGCAGTCGTGTTCCTTCTGACCAACGGCGCCGTGCTGTTGGTCAAAAGCTACCGGAACGTGTTGAATACGCCGCAGGTATTCGATACAGATGAGGTGCTCACCGCCAACATTTCGCTCGCCGGAGGAGAAGGTGATCCCGCAGCCGATCAGGCTCGAGTTGACTTCTGGGAGAGCCTTCTCGAACGTTGCGCTGCCCTGCCGGGAGTGGAGCGGGCTGCGGTCACCACCAAACTGCCGATCGAGGGAGGCAGCTACAACGGTTCGGTCCTGGTCGAGGGCGAATCCTACGATCCAGAGAGGCAGACCGAGCTGATCGAGCGATCCTTCGTCAGCCCCGGCTACTTCGAGGCGATGGGCATCCCTCTGCTGGCCGGCAGGGCGATGGAGGGCAACGAAGGCACCGATGCCGAGCGTGTCGCTGTGGTCAACAGAGCGTTCGTCGATCTCTATTGGCCCAACCAGAATGCTCTCGGCCAGCGAATTCGCCAGGACGCCAAGCATTCGCAGTGGTCTGCAGTGGTGGTGGGAGTCGTTGAAAATGTGCGTCAGTGGGGTGCAGAATACCGACCACTGCCTGAGATATACCAGCCGTACCGCCACTTTCCGGAGCCGGACTCGAAGCTCATTATTCGCGGGAGCAGCCGGGTGCTGTCGCTGGTGCCTGCCATCCGGCAGCAGGTTCTCGATCTCGACAGCAACCAGCCGATCTCTGATGTGCGGACCATGGGGCAGGTCCTGAGCGGGGCAACGCGAGGGCGGCAGTTCCTGCTTCTCCTGGTGAGCCTGTTTGCGGTCATCGCAGTACTGCTCGCCGCCGCCGGTGTGTACGGGATCATGTCCCATAACGTTGCGCAGCGCAGCCGGGAGATCGGCATTCGGGTCGCCTTCGGGGCGGTCCCGTCCGATCTGGTCTCGATGGTGCTGCGCCAGGCGGTGAAGCTTGCGGGAATCGGTCTGGTGCTGGGGTCGGTCCTATTCCTGCTTTCCACGGGTGTCATCAACAATCAACTCTATGGTGTGAACTCGATCAACGTCCTCCCTCTCGCAGCGGGTTCACTGATCCTACTCACCGTATCTCTGTTCGCGTCGGTCGTGCCGGCCTGGAAGACGACCCGGTTCGACCCCATCCGGGCTCTCCATGGCAATGAATAGTGCCAGGTTTACACACCAGTCCATCCTCGTCTATTCCTCGGTAACGGGAGCAGCTCTGACGCGCTGAAGAACGCGCTGCGCAATATCACTCTCGGAAAAGCGTGCCACCCATGAGGAGCTCCTTGTCGGCCGATGGTCGAGGGAGGTGTGTTCCAGGGCTGGCAAAGGTTGATTGCATCGCGTCACCCTGCCAAGTTAAGAATCAAGTGAGAAGGTCGGGTGGGAGCCCGGAGGAGGAATTGATGAGGAAATGTGTTGTCGCCGCCGCCTTGTTGATGGTCTTGGTCGGAACTCAAGCGGGGGCTCAGTGTCCACCGACCGAGTTGATCCTCTCGGAATATGTGGAGGGCTCGAGTAACAACAAGGCGATCGAGATCTTCAATGGCACCAGTGGTGCGATTGACTTGGCTTCATCTGACTACGAGTTGTGGATCTATTTCAATGGCTCCACCTCACCGAGCAGTCAGATCGATCTCACGGGTTCGGTGCCGGCCGACGGTACCTTTGTACTCTGCGATAACGATGCCGATGCCGGGCTCCTGGCGGTGTGCGATCTGGAGATTACTTCGAGTCTTTTCAATGGCGACGATACAGTCGTTCTGATCAAGTACGCGACCAAGAAGGGGGCGACTCAAACCGACGCGGTGGTCGACTCCCTCGGGCAGATCGGTTTCGATCCAGGCTCCGGATGGGGAGCAGGCGATGTCTATACGGCGAACAAAACCCTCCGGCGGAAGGAGAGTGTGTGCAACGGTGACACCGACACCAGCGACGTATTCGACCCGACGGTGGAGTGGGAGGGTTTCGCTCAAGACACCTTCGACGGCCTCGGTTCCCATACGGTCCTACCGGTGGAGTTGATGTCCTTCAGCGTGGAATAGCGCGCGCCGTCTTCGGCTTGATGGGCGGCACAGCCTGCCATCGACAGAACCGCCTCTCCGGAGAAACATGGGGCCAGGTCCGCAGTTCCGTCGTTGTCGAGTCACAACACCGATCTGCAGACGTGGTTTCATTTCAATCTCTCATCGCCGAGTTGGTTGTTCGTTAGAGGTGCCAGGCTTCTGCCTGGCGTTCGACCGCCCCGTCGGCCTCGAAACGCCTCGGTTCGGCGTATCCATGCGCGCTCGGAACTCGGATGGCACGACGTCGCCAGGCGAAAGCCTGGCGCTACAAAGGGTGATCCGGAGCGGGCGGATCATGCACTCAGTGCCGGATTTTGAAAGAGGCTCACGCATCACATTATGACGTTGTGGCTGAGACGCTGGAATCTGCTCTTCCCGTCCCGTTCACTCCATGCGCACGGACCGGACTCGTTCGTACTACGTGCCAACGGCAAGACACCACAATGTGAGACGTGATACCCATCTGGTACCCATCTACCCATCGGGATCAGCGATCAATCCTCACCTTCGCTCGCTCGCGATTCGCCGGTCCTCTCTGCAATCACGGCGTCGATGGACGCGCGTTCGCTCGCCAGATAGTCCTGGAAGATGGTGAAGGACTCGTTGGCCTCGAGCCTCTCAGCGACGAGCTCGGAAAATGCCCGTTGGCGCAACTCGCGGAGCTCTCTTCTGCGGGAGACCAGCTCTTCGAGCGACATGTTCTGGAGGTCATTCGTCAGCTCGTTGACATTGACGTAGAAGACGTCGATGCGGTTCTTCATCCTCCGGCGCATCCAACCGCGAACCGCGACCGAAGCCGAGAAGATGCCGACCAGAACCGTAAGGAGAAAGCTCATCGTCTCGGCGTACTCGACAATGAACGGCGGTTGTGTTCGCTGGTAATAGTCCACTGCACCACCGTGGTATGGAATCAACACCGCCTCCGGCTGAAACCTCTCGCGGATTCGTCTCGCGGCCACGACCCGCTCGGTCTCCAAGTCGATGAGCTTCGTCCGGTGAGCGAAGAGAGTGGAGAGCACGGAGGTCACGAAGTCGGAATCGAGTTCGCTCGAGGCGACGAGCATGGCGGAGACCTCGATGGTGGCCACAGGCTTCGCCGGCAGCCGCGCATAGGTAGCCCGTGGGATCACGCCGCTTGCCAGGCTCGGGAAGACCAGGGCCAATGCCTCGGCTTCGTTGCCTCGTTCCTGAGCGTCCCCGAGGCTCAGAAAGCGCACGGCATCCAACTCACAAAGCTGCTCGACGACCGGCGACGGGATCGCGCTCAGGATGAAGGCCGCATCGATCGACCCATCCGCAAGACCACTCGCCACCTCATCTGGCGGCAGATCGATATCGTCGCCGATCGGCACGCCGAAGTGATCGATGACGCGTTCCGCGACGCTGCGGGTGCCGCTACCGGTTGCTCCCATGGCCACCCTGAGACCCTCGAGATCGGTCACCGTCGTCACGGAAGCCGACAGGTCGCGTGCCACAAGAATGTGAAGGACTTCCTGGTACAGCGGTGCGAGCAAGCGGACGGCCGACCGCGGCTTGGTATCGCTCTGAACAAAGGCGAGGTCCGCGCCGCGATCCCGGCCGCCGACGAGGTCCATATTGGCGACACTACCCTCGGTCGTCAGGATCTCGGTCGAGGCGACCAAGCCTTCGTCTTTCAGCACTTTCGCCATGGCAACGCCGAGGGTGTGGTAGGTCCCGGTTTCGGGTCCCGTAGCGATGGTGAGTTGCAGCGGCGCATCGTCGGCGGCGGCGACGACGAACATCGCCGCGGCCGCGACCGCCATGACCAGGGCGACGATGATTGCGATCACCACCCGTATGGGCATTTCGGCACCGGCGGCGGAAGAGCCCGGATCAGATCGTCCGGCGTTCAATCTCCGTGGCCCTCTTGGTAGGCGCGCAGCAACAGCCCGAACGACGGCGCGTTCTTCTTTCGGAACAGCAACGACTGGGCGTTTCTCGAGTCATGTCGCTTCTCGCCCCGTAGGGGCACCTCTGAGAACTGCTCATAGGCGAAGTGGCAAGCCTGCGCGAGAACCTCGTCGAGGGTTGCGTTTCCGGTCGGCGGGAGCGAACCGCCTGCAGCCGAGGCGAGGGCCGCGTACTCCACATCGAGCAGGCGGATCAGAACGGCGGCCGTCAGCGTCCGGGCATCTCCGACCTCGGGACCGCCGAACAGCTTCGCATGGTCGAAGATCTTGCGATCCCAGACCTCGTCGACCACCGAAATCGCAGTGACCAGACGCCCTTGTTGGTCGCTGCCGATCTTCGACAACACCGATGACGCATCGTTCCAAAGACCGTCAATCAGACCCACGGCGCTGCTCTTCGAACGTTCGATTGTCCGACCCTTTCATTCCCGCCGAGGATAGCACGTGGACCTCGGAGGAAAACCATTGAGTTCACAATCGCCCAATGTGATTCAGTCCATCGCCGGCGAGGCCGCCGGCTGAAAAAGACTACTGTCTCGATGGCGAGGGAGACGTGCGAGTTCCGGCGTTGCTAAGCTCGAGGAACACCGAAAGGAGCGAACCATGTTCCTGAACATGCTCGACATCAACGAAAAACAGGCGTTTGCCTTGCTGGCGGAGAGAATGATCGAGGCCGACGGTATCGTGGTCGGCCGTGAGGCGGCGGCCCTGGCGGCGCTCAAAGCAGAGATGGGATTGGCGGAACCCGATCGGGGCAGCTGGACCGTCGAGGAGCTCGCGCAGGTCTTCAAGGACAGGACGTCGAGGGTCGCGGCCCTGCTCGAGCTCTTCGGCCTCGCCTACACCGACACCAACTTCGATCTCGGAGAGCAGAGCCTCATCTCCGAGGTGGCCAACGAGATGGGTCTGACAAGCGACGATATCGTGGCCCTCGAGCAATGGGTCCGGGACCACGTCGCTCTCGTTCGCCGGGCCATGGTGCTCATGAGGAGCTGATTCCCCCGGCCGGGAACCACCGGGTTGCCACCTTGGGCGGGGCATCCTGCGAGGCTGCGGAAGGTCGCACCGTGCCCGTCGACATTGACGCCGTTCCGTCCCCAGAACCGGGGGGCGTGACGACCCGGTGAAACGTTGGCGCCGGATCCCACCAGAGATCTGAGAGGTCATGGTCCTACCGAGTTGATTTTCTTGGAAATGAACAGCGGTGGTCCTCATCAGCGACACCGCCAACGAGTGGGGTTTCCGGCACCTGGGCCAATGTGTCGCCGACGACCGCCGGCACTTCGGCGAGCTCCCGTTCGAGACGGTTCCAAGGGCGTGAGCGCAGTTCGAGCCCGCTATACTGCTTGGGATATGCCGGAAACCATTCATCTGGAGATCCTCGAGCAGGGAAGCGAGGACTGGAATCGATGGCGTCGTGGCAATCCGGGTGTGCGGCCGGTCTTCAAGAACGAGGATCTCTCAGAGCTCGATCTGACGCGCGTGAACCTCTCCGAGGCGGATCTCAGCTACACCGAGCTCTTTGACGCGACCCTGACCCACGCCAATCTGAAGATGGCGGTGATGTCGGGCAGCGATCTCTCGGGCGCCAAGCTCGACGGCGCCGAGCTCTACAAGGTCGATCTGACCGACGCGAGCCTGATCGGGGCCGATTTCAGCGACTGCTATCTCGCCGAGGCGAATCTTCGTGGCGCGGATCTTCGGGGGGTCAATCTCCAGGGGGCGGATCTCTCGGGCGCCGATCTACGGGGGGCCAATCTCGCCGGCGCCAATCTGGGTCGTACAACATTGGCGCGGGCGGACATCACCGGCGCCAATCTCCGCAACGCCGACATCTATGGCGCCGATCTCACCGACATGGAGTATGGGTCCTATCCGTCGATGCGGGGTCATTTCTATGGCATTCGTGGTCTGCCGTCGTGCTATGGCAATGCGCTCTTCGTCCGCGACGCCAAGGACCAGGACTATCTGGACACCATGGAGAACACCATCGAGGCGACCCCGTCGACGGCCATGCGGCGCTGGAAGCGTTTCTGGTTCCGGGCCTGGGGGCTCATCGACTACGGCCGGAGTCTCGCCCGGTTTTTCGCCATCGCCTTTGTCGTCGCCATGACCTTCGGTTGGGTCTATTTCTTTGATCGAAAACTGGGGTGGGGGCTGATCGAGTACTCGGGTTCCGCCGACAGCCCCCTGAGCCCGTTCTACCACTCCATCGTCACCTATACGAAGCTGGGATTCGGCAATATGACCCCCAGACACTGGCTGGGTGAGATCCTTCTTGTCGGAGAGGGAATCCTCGGATATGTGACCCTCGGTCTTCTTCTCTCGATCCTCGCCAACCGCGTCGCGAGGCGAAGCTGATGTTCGGCAGCCTCCCGATCCGGACAAAGCTCTTCCTCGCCCTCCTCGGGGTGACGGTTCCTGCCTTGATGGCCATCGGGTTGGTGTCGTATTTCGGTGGCAAGGCCGCGGTCGAGAGGGCCACCCTCGATCACCTCATCTCGGTGCGCGCGGGCAAGGCGGACGAGATTCGCGGCTATTTCGAGCAGATCCGCAAGCAGACCCGGTCACTGGCGCGGAACCGGATGATCACCGACGCGATGGTGGATTTCGAGGAGGCCTACCTCGATCTCGACGATGTCGAGTTGACCGATGAGCAACGCGAAGCCGTGGTCTCCTACCACCTCGACGAGTTCTTTCCCCGCCTCGAGGCGCACAGCGATGTCGAGGTCGATCCGGCGACCTTCCTCCGCGGGGAGGATGCGGATCTCTACCTTCAGTATCAATACCTGGTCGCCAACCCGAATGAACAGGGCGAAGAGAAGCTGCTGGACGACGCCGGCGACGGCAGTGCCTATTCCGAAGTCCATCGGATGGTGCACCCGGTCCTTCGGGACTGGGTCCAAGAATTCGGCTTCCGCGACCTCATGCTGATTTCGGGCAGTGGTCAGATCGTCTACACCGTCGCGAAGGAGGTCGATTTCGGCACCAACATCATTGACGGACCGTTTCAGAATTCGAACCTCGCCACGGTCTTTCAGCAGGCCCAGAACGACTCGGTCGACCTCGAAGCGAAGCTCGTCGATTTCGATCATTACGCACCGTCCTACGGTGAGCCGTCGTCGTTCATGGCCTTCCCCATCGTCGATGGCGCCTGGCTGCTCGGCGTGCTTGTCCTCCAGATGCCCATCGACGAGATCGATCGCGTGATGACCGACAATCGAAATTGGCGGAAACGAGGTCTTGGAGACACCGGTGAAACCTACCTCGTCGGGCGGGACGGTCGCTTGAGGTCGAACTCGAGGTTCTTCCTCGAGGATCCGGAGACCTATGTCGGGAAACTTGCGCAATCGGGAGCTTTTGAGATCGATCTCCGACGAATCGAGAGCTTCGGCACCTCGATCCTGCTTCAGGAAGTCGATTCCTCCGCGGTCAGAGCGGCCCTGGCCGGTGACACGGCGACCACCGTGACCACCGACTACCGCGACGAGCGGGTGCTTTCGTCCTTCGAACCACTGGCCGTCGAAGGGCTCGACTGGGTCATCCTCTGCGAGATCGACGCCGAAGAGGCGTTTGCGCCGATCAGGGCCTTCGCTCGACAAATCGTTCTCGGGGGGGCCCTGCTTTCGCTCGCCATCTTCGGTTTTTCGTGGCTCGTGGCTCGTCGCTTTGTCGAGCCCATCGTCGAACTCGAAGATGCGGCCAGCCGCTTTGCCGCGGGCGAGGACGATGTTCACCTGCGGGTGCGGGGCGATGACGAATTGGGACGGCTGACCGGTGGATTCAACCGGATGGTCCTCGCCATCCGACAGCAAACGGCGGAGCTCACCCGTACGAACGAGGAGCTTCAGGGTGTCAAGAGCGTCATCCTGCGGTGGGGGCCCGACGGAGCCATCCGCTTCATCAACCAATTCGGGTGCGAGCACTTTGGTTATGACAGCGACGAGCTCATCGGAAGACCCCTGCTGGGAACCATTGTCGAAGAGATCCCAGAGGCCAAGGCTTCAATCCGGAAGATGATCAACGAGATCGCGGAAAATCCGGAGGCCTACGAGACCGACGAGAGCGAGAACCGCCGTTCCGACGGCGAGGTGGTCTGGACCGCGTGGCGGAACAAACCCATCCTCGATCCCGACGGCTCGCTCAAGGAGATCCTCACCATCGGGATCGACATCACCGAGCGGCGGAGGATCGAGCGTCAGGTCGACGAGCAGCGAAAGCTCCTCGAGAACACCCTCGAGTCGCTGACCCATCCCTTCTACGTCATCGATGCCGAGGACTTCTCGATCAAGGTCGCCAATTCGGCGGCCCGGCGTCTCGGCAAGGGCGGTGAGGCGACGTGCCATGCGCTGACCCACCGGCGGGACACGCCCTGCGACGGCGCCGAGCACCCGTGCCCGATGGTCAAAGTCAAGAAGACCGGTCGGCCGACAACCGTCGAACACATCCATTTCGACGAAAACGACCAACCCCGCTTTGTCGAGGTGTATGGCTACCCGGTCTTTGACGAGGATGGATCCGTCATCCAGATGATCGAGTACTCGCTGGACATCACCGCCCGCAAGGAGTTCGAGGAGCAGCTCAAGCAGAGTGAAGAGCGGATTCGGTCCATGGTGTCCAACATGCCGGGGGTCGTCTACCGCTGCCTCATGGACGATGCGTGGACCATGCTCTTCATCAGCGACGAGATCGCCCATCTCTCGGGGTATCCGGCCGATGAGTTCCTGGGTGAGAACCCGGTGCGGACCTTTGCCTCGATCATGCATCCCGACGATATCGAGCCGATTGCCGAGAACGCGACAGAAGCCGTCAAGGCCCACCGCCCCTATACCAACGAGTATCGGGTCATCGATCGAGAGGGTGAGGTTCACTGGGTAATCGCCAAAGGCCAGGCGACCTACGACGAAGGCGGGACCCCGCTCTATCTCGACGGGACCATCTTCGATGTCAGCGACAAGAAGGAGATGGAGTTCGAGCTCGAGCACGCCAAGGAGGCGGCCGAGGCGGCCAATCGTGCCAAGAGCTCGTTCCTGGCCAATATGAGCCACGAGCTGCGGACGCCCATGAACGCCATCATCGGCTACTCCGAGATGTTGGCCGAAGAGGCCGAGGACGACGGCCTCGACGCCATGATCCCCGATCTCGAGAAGATCAACGCTGCCGGCAAGCATCTACTCGCATTGATCAACGACATCCTCGATCTGTCCAAGATCGAAGCCGGCAGAGTGGATCTTTATCTCGAGA
This sequence comes from Thermoanaerobaculales bacterium, assembly GCA_036351195.1. Lineage (GTDB taxonomy): Bacteria > Acidobacteriota > Thermoanaerobaculia > Thermoanaerobaculales > Sulfomarinibacteraceae > JAHECW01. The sequence goes on from JAZBOQ010000285.1 coordinate 85,256, forward strand.
GATTCGAGCTCGCGCAGATGCTCGACGAAGCGGTGGCGACGATCACCCCCCTTGTCGCGAAGAACGGCAATCGCATGGTGACCGAGTTCGACGACAATCTCGGCCAGATCCGGGCCGATCTCACGAAGCTGCGCCAGGCATTGTTCAATCTCCTGTCCAACGCCGCCAAGTTCACCAAGGAGGGCACGGTCACCCTGGTCGCCCGCCGGGAGCGGCGGGACGATGGAGATTGGATCCGTCTGTCGGTGACGGATACGGGCATCGGGATCCCCGCCGACAAACTCGATCATGTCTTCGAGGAGTTCTCCCAGGCCGACAGCTCCACCACCCGCAACTTCGGCGGGACCGGCCTCGGCCTGCCCATCAGCCGGCGCTTCTGTCAGATGATGGGCGGTGACATCACCGTCAGCTCCGTGATCGGTGAAGGGTCCACTTTCGCCATCGAGCTTCCGGCCGCGGTGGACGCTCTGGAAGCAGCCAAGACCATGGCGGAGATCGACGAGAGTGCTCTCCCGCAAATCCCCGCCGGGGTTCACCCCGTGCTGGTGATCGATGACGATCCCGATTCCCGGGAACTGTTGCGACGGACCCTCGAGACTGATGGGTACATCGTAGCCACCGCCGCTTCTGGTGACGAGGGTCTCGAGATGGCCCGAACGCTGTCCCCTGCCCTCATTACCCTCGATGTGATGATGCCGGGGATGGATGGTTGGGCCGTTCTTCAGAAGCTCAAAGGTGAACCGGAGCTGGCGAAGATCCCGGTGATGATGGTGACCATCTCAAGTGAAAAGGAGATGGGGACCACGTTGGGGGCAGTCGACCATTTGACCAAACCGGTGGACCGCGACACCCTGCGCCGACTGGTCAGCCAATATGCCGTTTCCGACGGTGGTGGTCAGGCGCTCGTCGTCGATGACGACGAGGGAATCAGATCGCTCTTCCGAAGGGCTCTTGTCGACGATGGTTGGGCGGTTGCCGAAGCCACCAATGGCGCTGAGGCCCTGGAGATCATCGGTTCTCAATGCCCCGATATCGTTCTTCTCGATCTCATGATGCCGGTGATGGATGGGTTCGAATTTCTCATGGAATTTCGGACACGGCCTGAGTGCGTGACGATACCGGTGATCGTCGTCACCGCGAAAGACCTCACCGAAGAAGACCGAACTCGTCTGGCCGGGGGCGTCGAACGGATTGTCGAGAAGGGGGCTCTCACCGCCTCCGATATTCTGGGACACGTTCGGAGTCTGGTCGGTCGACCGGATGATCTCGCCTCTGGTGACGAGACCAGATAGACTCTCCCGAGGAGTGTTGAATGGCTAAGATCCTGCTCGTGGAAGACAATGAGATGAACCGCGATATGTTGTCGCGGCGACTGGTCAAGCGGGGCCACGAGGTCGTGATCGCCGTGGATGGGCAGGAGGGCGTTGACATGGCGTCGTCCGAGGCGCCCGAGATCATCCTTCTCGACATGAGCCTTCCCATCATGGATGGCTGGGAGGCGGCGAAGGTTCTCAAGGCTGCCGACGGGACGAAGTCGATCCCGATCATCGCGCTGACCGCCCACGCCATGGCCGGTGACCGGGCGCGTTGCCTCGAAGCCGGGTGCGAGGACTACGACACGAAGCCGGTGGAGTTCAAACGGCTCCTCGGCAAGATCGACGCATTGCTCGGCTGATTTCCGATGAGCCTCGAGAGCGGAACGCTACTGGTCGTTGACGACAATGAGATGAACCGCGACATGTTGTCGCGGCGGCTGACCCGCAAGGGTCACACAGTCGATGTGGCCGAAGACGGTGTTCAGGCCCTCGCCATGATCGAGGAAACCGACTACGACGTCGTACTGCTCGACATCATGATGCCGGGCATTGACGGCTACCAAACTTTGGAGCGAATCCGGGCCGATCGCGACTCGGGCGATCTGCCGGTGATCATGGCCACCGCCAAGGATGCGAGCGAGGACGTCGTCGCAGCCCTGAAGCTCGGGGCCAACGACTATGTCACCAAACCCTTCGATTTTCCGGTGGTGCTGGCGCGGGTCACGACCCAGCTTCAGCTCAGACGGTCGCGTCAGGACCTCGCCCGCGCCCACCGGCGGATGAAGAAGGACCTCGAGGCGGCGGCCCGCATTCAGGCCGCGTTCCTCCCTTCCGACGAACTCGTGGAGGCGGCAGACGGCCTCCGTTGCGCGTGGCGTTATGTTCCGTGCGACGAGCTCGCAGGTGACACCCTGGGGATCGTTCCCCTCAGCGAGACGAAAGTCGGAGTCTACGTCGTCGATGTCAGCGGCCATGGGGTGCCTTCGGCCTTGCTTTCGGTCTCGTTGAGCCGTCTTTTCGGGGCCGAGCCGGCCTCTTCGGTGCTGTGGACCGCCGATGCCGGTGCGGGCGGGGCCAGAATCGCCTCCCCTGTCGAAGTGCTGGATGAGCTCTGCCGACGCTTTCCTTACGACGAGCAGACCGGCCAGTACTTCACCTTGGTCTATGCCGTGATCGACCTCGAACGCCGCGAAATGAGCTATGCGTCGGCGGGGCACGAACCGCTGATCGTCATCCGACCGGACGGCAGCTTCGAGCTCGGCTCGAGCACCGGCCGACCCGTGGCGCTGGTCCCGGCCTTCCTGGCGGATTCGGTCAACGAGGAGCGTTCTATCGCTCTGGGTTCCGGAGATCGGATCTATTTCTACTCCGACGGCATTCCTGAAGCCCAGAACGACGGTGGCGAAGAGTTCGACAAAGAACGGTTGACCTCCGCCCTCGCCGAGTTGAAAGATCGGGATCTCGACACGGGCCTCCCGGAGCTCCTTGAGATGGTCCGGTCCTGGCAGGGCGGCCCCGACTTCATCGATGATGTGTCCATCGTCGGCGTGGAGATTGCCTGAGGGAGATGATGGGGATGACAGGTATCGGGTAGAGCCGGGCAGTTACCTGCCCGGCTCTACCCGATACCTGTCACACCGATACCCTGGACCTGACGGCGGCACGTCTCGAGGGTGGCTTCCTGCACGCCAGTGCGGGTGGACCTTCGACTCCATTGTGCGCATGAGGGCCTCTCGAGCGTTGTACCCACTAGAGGCCACGCCCAAAACAGATTCGAGCCTGCAAGGGCGGACCGGCCCCGATACCTCGGCGCGGCCTGACACGGTGGATGCTTGGGTCGCGCTGATGGGCCTGGCGCCCGGAAGCCACGCGCAGGGGTCCGAAAGGAGAGGTCATGAAAATGCAAGGTCCGTTGACGTACGTTCTGATCGGCTCGGTCGTGATCGGGTCCCAGGGCTGCATTAACAGATCGCCGGTCACGGGGCTGTCTGAGTGGTCATGCCCGAACGGCGCCATCGGGAGGCTCTGATGCATGACCCGAAAACAGTCTGGCAGAGGCCGATGATGGCGACCGCACGTCTGACGATCATCGCCCTCGCGTGCTCTGTGTGCGCTCCGAGCACACTGACTGCGCTTGATTTCTACGTCGCGAAGACTGCCGACACCAACGATATTTTCTGCGCCTCCGGCCTACCATCGCCACCACCGTTCGACTGCTCGCTGCGCGAGGCCATCAACAAGGCCAATATCTCGCCCGGCCTTGACCACATTTACATCCCTCCGGGAACGTACAACCTCACCAGGCTGGGCGACGACGAGGACTCCAATGTAACTGGGGACCTCGACATCAGAGACGATCTCGAGATTCACAGGCAAGGACCGGGCCTTGTGGTGATCGACGGGCAAAACGATGACCGCGTGCTAGACATTCGGCCCGTGGCCGGTTCGAACACCGGACCCCTGGTTAAGCTCCACAACCTGCGGATACAGAATGGGCGTTTGGAGATCAACAATCAGCAGGGTGCAGGTGTCTTCGGCTACAAGAGTACCGTTCACATCCTCGAATGCGAGGTAATTTCCAACCACGCCACGGGAACGGGCAACAAGGGCGGGGGCGTGGCCTGCCGGGAAGGGTCCATGCTCATCAACGAGAGCACTATTCGTGGGAACTCGTGTTCAGACGGAGGTGGCGGCGTCAGCGCTCTGGACGGGATCCTGCTGATCATGAACTCGACGATAAAGCACAACCAATCGGACGGAGGCTCGGCCTTGCACTCGAATCTGTCGACGACCTCGGTCCTCAACTCAACGATCACCGACAACGTCACCTATACTCCGGGAGAGACGGCCGGGGTGCTGGCCTCAGGCGGAACCGTAAGCATCGACAGCTGTACCCTTTCGAACAGCTGGGATGACTCCGTCGGAGTGAACCTCGGCAATCCCGGGGCGATCACGATTCGGAACACGATCATCAGCGGCACCTGCGCGTCGGGTGCGTACGCACACATTGCGACCGACGGCGGCAATATCGAGGGGCCGGGTGACACCTGTGGTTTCGTCAGCCCGGGCGACTACTACTCGGTACCGGTTTTCCTGACACCGCCCGGTGACTACGGCGGACCCACGGAAACCATGATCCCGATCGGGGTGACGGCGCAACTCGCAGTCGACAATATCTGGGCCGACCCCAACTGCCTGGCCAAAGACCAGCGGGGCGTTTCGCGACCGGTCGACGGTGATGGTGATGGCCTTGCCTCCTGCGACAGCGGTTCCGCTGAGAGGATGGGCAACGATCCGCTGTTCATTGACGGCTTCGAAACCGGCGACACCTCGACCTGGCCCGTGACCGTTCCGACCGGGTGAGACCCGGAAGATGTCTGACGGTGACGGTGAGCGATAGTGGATTCCTTCAGGACAGTGCCAGGTTTACACAATAAAACGTTCAGTTCGTCGCGTTCTTTGGCGTCGCGCACAGCGTCGAGAAGGCACACCGCCTCCTGGTCCTCGGCAAAGACCCTCTCGCCCCGCGTCACCCGATTGTACACATGGTAGATCTCGCCCTCGACAAACACCCGCGGTGGTCTCGGCATCCCCCACCCCCGGGTGGATTCCACTCAGAATGTATATATGTGTAAACCTGGCACTATTCCTGGAATCACGCCGCTCGCGACGAGATGGCCCCATGGACGAGCAACGACCCGACGGTCGGTACCGCCGGGTCGTCGGGTCGGAGCAGCGCGGATGGCCGGTCAGGGACGGGGCATCCTGTAAAAGGTCCCTTCGACGTATCCGAAGTTGACCACGGGGACGTCATCGAAGGGAACGTCGCCCGATCCCAACTCATATGCGCCGTTGAACGGGATGTCGGCCAAAAGCTGGTTGCACCCCTGGAGCGTCAAGGTGCCCTCGGAGGCCCATACCAGCACGGTCCCGGGATCGATCACGACATTGAAAGGCGCTTGGCTCAACACGTACAGGAACTCGACCGTGGGGTCGCACAGCTCGACCTGCCGAAACAGGTAGCTCCCGGGCGCGATCTTGGCCAGCTCGCCGCGCCAGGCGGTGTAAGCCGTGCAGTACTGGACTCCAGGCGCCAGGTAGGCGAAGCCGTCGGCGACGCCTGAGTATCCGCCAGCTGCGTTCTTCTCAATCTGAAAGACGAAGTTGAACGCCGCCGAGTTCGTGCCGTACCACGTGCCCTCGATGGGGCAGGAACGGCGACCCTCGGCCGCGACGTCCTGTGCGACGGCCGGCAGCGCGATGAGGAGCGCGGCGGCCACGACCATTCCGATCGTGAGGTTGTGTTTCATGATGATCTCTCCTTTCGAATGCCGCGTTGATATTTGGGCGCCGGAACGCCGGTTTGGCGGGCAGTGCCGCCCTTCCGGCCGCTCGACACCGGCTTGTGAACTCCATTCCAAAGGGTTTGATCTCACATTCGGCTCCGGAGCCGTAAAAGTCAAGACGGTTTTGTGCTGAAAATGTGCGGATTGGAAAGGGTGCCTGGAAAGGGTGCCGAAAGGGTACCAGGAAAGGGTGCCAGTCAGAAAGGGTGCCGAAAGGGTGCCTGCCGAAAGCGAAAGGGTGCCTGAAAGGGTGCCAGTCAGAAAGGGTGCCAGTCACGCTATTAAGGGAAAGGGTGCCAGTCACGCTATTAAGGTATTAAAGGGTACCGGGTTTACACATTTACACTTTCGACGAGTGGTCGATCGAGAATGTATAAATGTGTAAACCTGGCACTATTCTATTCCAAACAAGCTATTGAGCTGTAGGCGGAGGAGGGCATTCAAAAAATAGGGGATTATTGAAGGATTCACGACACACCACAAAGCACTCAACAAAAGAATTTCCAACCTCGCCGACACCACCGACCACCAACGAATGAGATATTGAAGCAATCCCGTCAGAGACGCGAACTGCCGGGCTTCCGTCCGCGACAACATTGACGATTTCAAGAATGAGATTGCCCGATGCAGAGATCCCGTAGCCCGGCCCTCCCGAGCGATTAATGGAGAATGACCCGCCATGAAGGAACGATTCGCTAAGGCTATCCGCTACGAATCCGAGACTCAACATGCTGCCGCCGACCGCGCTCGCCGTGACGTTGGTCGCATCCACCGTCGAGTTCATTCCGATGTTCTTTATTCCGTGGGGGTATTCTCCTCCCTCTGCCATGAACCAACCACCTCGGAGCTTAGCCAAAGCACCTGAGTCGTTGAGCATTCCGTAGTTGTCGCTGACAGCATCTTCACCCGTGGCTGAGACGCCGATGGCTTCAAGGATGGTTCCTAGTCCTTCGGAAGAAATTCCAATGGCAAAGGTACCCCCGCGCGCAGAGAACAGACCAGCTCGCAGGGTTGCCGCTCCAGCCGCAGAAACGAAAAGACCAAGATTATCTCCACTGCCGTTTTCGCCAGTCGCCGTGATTCCTGAAGCATCCAGCGTTGATCCCGACCCAACACAGGAAACTCCAGTTGCGACGTCTCCCCCGCTTGCGACAAACGAACCGCCGCGTAAAACCGCCGTGGCGCCTGTGCCGTTATAGAGACCGCTGCTATCGTCATCGGCTGCCACACCCAGCCCGTTGACGTCTGTTGCCACCACGGTTGAACCGCTGCCCGAGTTCAAAATGCCAAGGGCCCAGGTTCCACCATCGCCAGTAAAGGACCCTCCGGTGATCGACGCCGTAGCGCCGAGGTCATTCTTAAGACCGAAGTTAAATTCGCTGCCACCACCACTCTCTGCTGTGACGTTTTCCATGGCGATCTCGGTGGCTCCGCCGGTGGAAACGATCGCCCAATTGTTCGTTCCCGAGGATCCTTGCGCGAAAACGCTCACGTCGGCCAACACGACATCCGCAACGCCCGCACTCCCCATGATTGCCACATTCCAGGTGTCTGTGCCCACATTGCTCACGGTCAGATCGCGCACGCTGGTTTCGCTGGCGAGCATCAACGTCGCCTGACTTGGGGGCGGACTGGAGTTGCCGACAGAGCTCCATATTGTCGTCACGTCCTGTCCCGCGCCCTGGACGTGGACGTGGGACTTCATGGTCACTGTCTCGTTATACAACCCCGGCGCCACCCACACGAGGTAGGGGTTGGATCCGGAGGCCAGGGTGATGCTGTCGATCGCCGCCTGGATGGAGGTGAAGTCGCCGCCACTCGCCGCCACCACGACCACCTTGGCGTAACCGGCCCCCATGGCGCGGAACTCGGTGCCGACGAGCTGCATCCCGGTTCCAGCGGAATAGGTCGTATTGGTGTCGATATCGGGCGCGCAATTCCAATTCGCCCCATCCCACTTTGCGACCTCGCCCGCACTACATGAAAGCCCGAGAAGAACATCGGTGTCCCAGTAGCAGATCCACTGGCTGCCGTCCCACTTGGGCACCTGCCACTGCTCGCAGAACGGTGCGACGTCCATCAGGGTGTCGTTGTCACCGTCTGCAATATCTCCGGGCACGGCGGCGAGGTTGCCCCAATCGAGGTAGAAGGAACCGTCCATCCCATCCAAGCTCGCCGCATCGACCTCCGTCACTTCGGTGCCGTCTCCAAACAACGAGCGGGCGTGCACATCGCCCCCGACATACAGGTCGATGGTGCCGCCCTCTTCATTCGTGAAACCGAAAACCTCCACTCCCGGCGAGCTGCGATCCAAGCCCCAATCAAAGAGGTAGGCATCGGTTCTTCCGTTCGCCGCACCATCGAGCACCAGATCCGGCCCTTCGGTGGTGTTGACCCCGGCGAGTCCACCACCCTCGAGCGAGTTCGACGTCCCCACGACACCGTAGGTCTCGCCGGTGACATCCGGCATCTCTCCCCGGATCGCCGCCATCGCGGTGCTGACATCTCTGGTCTTTGTTTCGCCGACACTGTCTGCCATCGCCGACGGGCCCGTGGCAGTGGCCGTGGCAATTGCCGGATCCGTGACTGTGGCAGTGACAGTGGCAGTGGCAGTGGCAGTGGCAGTGGCAGTTACCGTATCCGTGCCCGTGCCCGTGCCCGTGCCCGATGAAAATCCTCCCGCCACCCGAAAGAACCTCGCCTTCGACCACTGGGTCGCCTCGTCCTCGCCCATCACCCCCCGCACGAACCACACGTGCTCCGCCCCGCGAGCAAGCCCTCTTTCCAACGACGGTGTCCACGCCGTCACGCCGACGGGCAACTCGACGAAGAGCACTTCCACTGCTTGGTCCAAGGACCACGCCGCAAGCTCAGTTTGCAGCGGCAACTGATACACCACCACCTCGTATCCCACCGTACCCGGTACCGCCTGCCAGCTGAAGGTCGGGCACCTCACCTCAACCCCGGTGAAGCGCTCAGTCGCTCCGGGGGAGACCGTCAACGGTTCGAGTTCAGCACTCAAGGCTGAAAGAGAAATGAGCGTGACGGTTGCCACGAGTACTGTGATTGTCTTGGTATTCTTCATGGCCTTCTCCTCGTGCCTGTCAGCGCGACAAAAAGCGGAGCCAGACGCCACGTCCGAAATGGCGAGTCCGCCGCGCCATCGCAATTCGTCCGACGAATTGCTCACGGCACCGTATTACCCCACGCTCCCGTGGTCCCATCCTCGAAATCGTCGCCGAAGAGCAGGCACGCGTCGCCGTCGCTGTTGACGACGACTATGTTGCTGCCGAGCATGCGGGCGCCTCCTCCGACGTCGACGGCCTCGACGAAACAGCCCGCCACCGCTTGGTGGGATCCGTCCACCGAGAGTTCGGCCAAGGTCACCACTGCCGAAGCACCCTCGATGGCCACCCGCCCGGCAATGACCGTGGCCGATGACGACACACCGGAAAGCCCCAGCGTGCGGTCGATGGTCACATCCTGGACGTAGATCTGGCTGCCGAGCGTGATTTCCGTGCAGCCCGGATCGTCCACCGCCGCCTGGATCGTCGGGTGGCTCCCCGTCGGCACCGGGCACGGCGCCGCCCGAGTCATCGACGCGGTTGCGAGAACTCCTATCGCGCCGAACACCACGAGTTGACAGGCACCCATGTGGCCCCCTCCCTGAATCTCAATTGTGGAATCTGGAAACAGGCTAGCCGGAAGGCAAGCCGAATGTCAACGAAAAGGCAGTTATCAACGAAAGGGTGCCGGGTTTACACATTTACACTTTCGACGAGTGGTCGATCGAGAATGTACAAATGTGTAAACCTGGCACGATTCCGATTCGGAGCGTGGGCCGCACAGCCGTCGAGTCACCGTCGCAGACAGGCCTGGCCGACCCGCTTATGCAACTTCTTGCTGATCTTGTCGATCAGGATATCGGTCGAGTGGTCGCGGGACTGGGCGAAGACGTTCGACGCCTCGTCCGACCACTGCTTCCGGCCGGACGGGTCGTAGCAGGTGACGGTGATCCGGTCCTTGGCGAAGCCGATGTGAGCCCACTTGAGCGACAGGTCCAGGTAGAGCAGCCAGCCGCGGCCGGCCAACATCTGCGATACCACCTCGCCGGGTGGGGCGCTGCCGGGTTGAAGCCGGACGTCGTCGGGCAGCATCAGGGGCGTCGCGCCGCTTGTCGCGACGATCTGTCGGATCGCGGGGTCGACCTCGAAGAGCACCGATCGGTTGCCGGTTTCGCTGCCGACGATGTACACCCCCGCCGGAGACGGTAGCGGGACCTGCGCCGAGGCGAGCTGACGCCGCAGGTGATCGCCGGGGGCTGCCGGAGCCGGAGCTGCCGGTGCGGCCGTCGGCTGGTTAAAGTACTTGTTGAACATATCGGAGGCTGCGGGCACCTCCTCCGGCGCCCCCGCCTGGAGCACCGCGTCGACCTCGATAACGTCGGGAAAGCGGAAGATCCGCAGCCGCACCGAGGCACCGGGTCGAGACGTCCGAATCGTCTCCACCAGGTCACCGGCTTCGACGGTCTGCCGTCCATCGATCGCGAGGACGACGTCGCCGGCGCGGACGCCTGCCGCGTCGGCGGCGCCGCCGGGGGTCACCGAGACGACCTCGACGCCGGGCTCGCCGTCGCCGGGCGGCTCGATCCGGACCCCGAGGTGAGCCCCTCCGGCGGCCTGGGGGGGCGTGATCGAACCTCGAGGCCCGGACGGACCGGGGCCCGCAGGCGGCGGCGCAGCAGAGCTCTTCACCCTCGCCAGGTGGCCGACCTGAGGTTCACCGTGGACAGCTGCGGTCGGACTGGCCATCGCCTCGCCCCCGGGGCCGATGAGCGAAACCTCCCAGGCCCCCTCGAGCGCGACGAAGCCGACACCCGGAGCTTCGAAGCCCAGGGTGACCGGATCGGCGACGCGAGGGACCGTGCCGCCGTCGCAGGCCAGGGTGACGGTCGCGTCGGCGTCGACCGAGCGCACCCGGCAGGCGAGCTCGCCGGCCTCGCTCGATGCGGTGACCAGCGCCAGCCCAACGACGATCATCGAGGCTGTGCAGTTGAGGCGGGGATCGATACGGTCCATATAGGCTCCCGTCACTGTCGTGGAAGGTCGTAGGCCTTGTCCCGGCACTCGTCCCACGAGCGGCCGGTCCAGGCGACGTACGACCCGGGGCTGATGCTGCCGCCGGGTTCGACGCATGAGCAGAAGGTGTACCGTCGGCGCCCGTTGGCGTCGGGCTCCGAGAGTGCGCAGACGACGCGGTAGGTCGCGGTCGTCTGTGTGGCGGCGCCGGCGCTTTCGCCGCGGGCGCAGGCCGAGATCTTCGCGCCGTTGAGCCGTCGGCACTCCATGCACTGAGGGTCGACGGAGACGCCGAGCATGTCGACGTCGTTGAAGCACATGGGGCAGTACTGCCGCTCGCAGTCGGCGGCGCTGCGCCCCCCACCGCCCGTCGACCCGCCAGCGCCCGTCGATCCTCCACCGCCGCCCGGTGGGGTGCTGGGAGGCGCCTGCAGCCCGTTGGCGTTGAGCGGGTCGTACGGCCCGCTCGGTGTCGGCATGTTGGACCAGAGGTCGGCAAAGCTGTCCATTGTGTTCGGAGCGAGGTTCTGGGTCGTGGCGTCGTGGCGCTGATTCGCGGCGTCCTGCTGCATCCTGATGACGTCGTTCATGGTGGTGAAGAGCTGGTCCCAGGCCTGGGCGGTCTGCTGATTGCGCCGGATCTGCTCGCTCTGCTGCGCCTGCTGGAGGCAGGCGTAGGCCTGCGCAGAGACCGCGCATCGTTGGGCGTAGGCCTGCTGCATCAGCGCTTCGGCCTGGGCGGCGTTCTGCTGCTGGCAGGCGGCCATGATCATGGCGTTGAGCCGTTGGCACTCCAGATCGCGCTGGTTCTGCAGCGCGGCGAGCCCGGCGTTGTAGAAGTCGCAGTCGGTGGCCTGGGCCAGGATGCCCTTCGCCTCGTTGACCCGGCCTGCGAGCATCAAGTTGCGGAAGATCTGCGCGAGCTCGGCGCACCGGGTGTCGACCGCTGGCGGTGCCGCGGCCGGATGGACCGGCGCCGAAGCCACGCATCTGTGGCTCTGACCGTCCCACCTCGTGGCCGCCGGGCACCGGCACTGGGCCGAGCTGCTCGCCCGGTCCCATACCGGTTCCGTCCCGGGCCAGGCCGAGCAGTCGACCCCCTGCACGGCGGCAACCGGGTCGAAGTCGCCGCGGATGCGCAGCGCCACGGTCGAGCCCCGATCGACGGCGGCACCCGACCCCGGCGACTGGTGCTGGACGAGAAATGCCTCGTCCGGCTTCGACGCGGCGTCGCCCGCCTGCAGCGCTACGGTCAGCCCTGCGTCCTCGATCCTCGCTTTGGCGGCGGCCGCAGGGAGCCCCACGACGAACGGCACGTCCACCGTGCTCGACTCGCCGTAGACGCGGAGGGTCACGACACCGTCCGGTCCGGCCGGCTCGCCGCCGGCAGGCGACTGTCCGCCGACCGTGAACGCCAGTGACGGTTCGGGGGCGGCTTCGCCGGCGACCAGCGACGCGCTGAGCCCGAGGCGCTCGATCGCGGCGCGCGCGTCAGCGGCCGCCAGTCCGGTGACATCGGGGACGGTCGGCTGATCGAGAGCGGACGTGAGGTCGTGGGCGAGATCGAGGCAGATGTCGGCGCCGTCGGCGGCGGTGTGAAGCCGCTCGAGGTAGTCCTCGGCGAGCGAGGCCAGCGTCTGTGCCGAGTCGACCTTCTGCTCGGCACCCGTGAGCTCCGTCCGGAGACTCGCGGTTGCGGTCTCGATTCCGTCGAGCCGCGATCTGGCTGCGGCCAGGACCTGGATCGCGCCGTCGAGCTCGGTTGCGACGGCGTCGACGACGGCGGTCCCCTCGTCCGGACAGGGAGCGACAGCGTCGGGGGCGGCGACGATCCGGTCGACCCGCGCCTCGACGGACTGCAGCAGCTCGACCAGCCGATCGTCCTCGCGCAGCCCTTCGACGGCGCGGATGGCCCGCTCGAGCACCTCCAGAGCCTCGTTCTTGACCACGGTCAGCTCGTCGACCAGCGCTCGCGCCTCGTCGAGTCGAGTTCGCGCGGTGTCGAGCCGAGCGCGTTCCTCGCTGCCGTCGCCGAGATCGGCGCTCGCCTCGGTGACGGTGTCGACCGCGTCGAGGGCGGTCGTGGCCAGCTCGAGCTCCGAGGCAGCCGCCTCGGCCGAGACGTTGGCTTCCTCTGTCATGGACTCACCCCGTTCGACCTCCCCGTCGAGCCGTGCGCCGAGCCCTTCCATCTGCTCGAGGATCGGTCGTCGAGCGGTTGCGGTGGTTGCGGAGCGCAGCTTCGGCAGCAGCTCGCAGAGCTCGAGGCTGAGCCCCTCCGAAGTCAGCATGGCGTTCCTGGTCTCGGTCGTGGCGATCTCCGCCGCCGCGGCGCGTTCCGCGACCTCGGCGAGCCGGACCGGTGCCTCGTCGAGCTCCGGTCCGATCGTGTCCAGGGTGGCGTCGACGTCCTCGGCGAGGGCCCGCATGGACTCGGCGGCTACCCGCACGGCTTCGGCTTCGGACCGTGCGTCGTCGCAGATCCCGGCGATCTCCGCGGCGAGCGCGACTGCTCGCTGCTCGAGCTCGGCGAGCCGGTCGTCACCGAGCAGGTAGTGCTCGACGAACTCGAGCACGAGGTCGTCGCGCGCGGTGTCGTGAACACGGAACCGCTCGAGCGGCAGGTCGCGGCTGCCGATGCCTTCGAGGCGGTCGGCGCCGGTTACGCGGTCCCTCGCCCCGTCGAGGAATGCGTGGCCGGCCTCGTCGTCGCCGACCTTCGACTCCTTCCACAGCTCCCACCAGACCTCGAAGTCGAGGTTGCTGGTGCTGCCCCGGACCTCGGCGGTGGTCGACTGGACGTGCTTCCACATTTCCTTGAAGGTGTCGTGGTAGATGACGCCGCCCAAGATCCGCTGGTCGAAGGAGCCGTCGTCAGGGTCGAGGCCGCCGCCGGATGAGAGCTCGCGTTTGATGGCGTCGAGCTCGTCGTGGACCGAGGTGGCGACCTCCATGGGTAGGCCGCGCCACCGCTCGTAGTCCCGCGCGTCCACCGACGGCTGGCCGGCGAGGATGAAGGGTGTCGTGAGGATGCGCAGCCCGGAGTCCTCGGCCGGCCGCCCGGCGTCGACGAAGTCCGACTCAGCATCGTGGCGGGCGGCGAAGACGGTGTCGTAGGTCTCTAGCGCGTCGAGGACGATCCGGGTCGCCTCGATCCACTCGTCCTCGGCTGCCGGCAGCTCGTAGAAGTCGGCCACCGCGTCGGGGGTCGCGTCGGTGAGCCAGCGGAGGTAGCTCATGACGGTCGGCGGGACGCCCTCGTCGGCCAAGCTCTCGTCGACCTGCTCGGTGATCTTGAGCTCGTCGGTGATCTCGTGAAGCTGGTTCAGGGCCTCGGTGAAGCGTTCGGGCCCGAACTCTGCGGCGCGCTTGCGTCGCTCAAGCGTGTCGAAGAGCTCCTGGACCCAGGCCAGCTTCACCTGCTCCCACCGCGTCGTCCAAACCTTGTGAATGTGATCGCGGCGGCGCCAGCCCGCCGCCGGGTGCTTCTTGGCCTCGTCGAGCACCAGGAGCATGTTGTCCGCGTGGGCGAGGTTCTCGCGCAGGATGTCGTCAGCCGCCAACCATCCGGTGAGCGGGTCGCTCGAGGCGTACTCATAGGGGAAGCGGATCTGCTCGCCGGCGGGTCGGAGCTGGGCCGCGCGGCGCATCTCCTCGACCTGGGTGCGCTTGGTTTCGATGTAGTCGCGAATGCGGATTTCCTGGTCCCGGTAGGTGACCGCGACGAGCTCCCAGCTTCCGAGCTCGATGTCGCCGAAGCGGTCGGTTCGCCGAACCTGCCAGGTCGCCGAGTCGTAGAGTTCCTTGGCGAGTTCCTCGAGCATGGTCGACCAGTAGAAGTCCCAGGCGTCGGCGCCGAGCTCTTCGCCGAGGCCGAAGGTCATCTGGGCCAACGACGCCGGCGGCACAACCGTCGCGAAGAGGTCCCACGTTGCGAGCCCGTAGTTGCCCATGACCACGTGCTCGGCGGCACTGCCGCCGGGCACCCGCCGGCGGAAGAACTCGGTGGCGAGCTCCTCCCACCCGCCCTCGTCGAGGGCCCGCCAGTAGCTGCTCATCTCGTCCTTCAACCGGATCACCTGGAGGCCGGTCATGGCCGCCGAACCGACGCTCGAGCTCTGCACCGACTCGCGGAACACGCGGTTCGCCTGCTGCACCCGTTTGGCCAGGAAGTTGTCGTAGAACAGCGGGTTGAGGTAGTTCTCGGCGCGCTGGACCTGAACCTCGGCGCGATTCACGTAGCTCTGCGCCGACTCGGGGAGCAGCCGACGGCCGAATGTTTGGAGCGAGCGCTCGGAGATCGCCGCCTGGCGCGCGGCGAGCAGCGTCCCGCGCCACTCGGTGTCGCCGCGCAGCGGTCCGAGCAGGTTGTCGTCGAGGCTGTCGAGTACCGCGTTGACGCCGTTGATCCCTTCGAGCCCCCTGGCCAGGAGGTCCCCAGAGGTGGTGAACAGCCCCGCCGCGGCGAGCTGCTTGTTGGTCTCGCCGCCCTGCTCCAGCAGCTTGCGGACCCACTCCAGCTGCTGCTTGAGGTCATCGGGGAGGATGTCCTCCCAACGGCTTCCGAGGAGCTGCTTATTGACTCCATGAAGCTCTTCGGTGAGCTTCAGCAGCTCGGGGTCCATGGTTCGAAGGCCTTCGGTGCCGTCCTGGAGGATCAGGTTCTCGACTTCCATGTCGTACATCAGCCGGGCCATGTCGTCGGCGAGGGCCTTGGGGTCCTCGAAGCCGTCCTGGGCCAGCCGCACCCGTCCTTTGAGGTCCGCGATCTCCTCTCTGAGGTAGCGCTTGCCGAAGTCGAGAAGGTCGTCCCGGCATCGGGAGCCGAAGCCCTCGAGCAGCTTGCGGTTGGCGGTGAGGGTGGCGGAGGTCTTGCCCTCCGGCGTGCGCCCGAGGCGGACCTCGACCGGGAGCTCGCCGAAGTAATCGCGCACGACCTGGGTCGCCCGGGGCCAGTCCTTGCTCGCCTTGACCTCGAGGAGGTCCTTGGCGAATCGAACCAGCTCCGAGTCAACATCGTAGCCGCGCTGGCCCGCAACCAAGTCGGCCCGTTCGACGAACTTGGCGATCTTGAACAGGGTGTCGAAGTCCTCGAACTGCATGTGGCGGAGCACGTCCCGGTCGAGGTGGCGCGCCATCTCGAGAACCGCCGCCGGCCCCGAATCGGGCAGCTTCATCCCTTCGATCGGCTGCTCGGCGGCGGCACGGAGACCGGCCTCGACGCCGATCTCACGCAGCGCGTCGGGGCCGGTCCACTCCTCGGCGACGACGCCCGCGTCGAGATCGATTCTGCGCACATTGCCGCAGCGGCCCTCGGCGATGAGGCGCAGCGCCACGGCGCGGCCGGCCTCCGCGGCGTAGACCTCGGGTCCCGACATGCCCATGACGGTGAACACGACATCGATCTCGGTGCCGCTGAAGCCGCCGGTCTCGGCGCGGATCTTGGCCTCGGCCGCCTCGAGCATCGCCATCGCCAGCTCGCGATTGGACGACAGGATGTTGACGTCGATGTCACCGGAGAGGGCCTTTTCACCCGGTCCGGAGGGTTGGCTGCCGACGTCGGCGAAGAACACCGAGTGGCGTTCTCCGTTGACGACATTGCGCCCCTTGAGCTCGGCGGCGCTCTGGACCTTGACACGCTCGGCGAGACGACTCCGCCACTCCAGAAGCCGGTCCTCGAGAGCCGATCCGCGCGGGGCGCCGGCGGCGTCGCCCCCGCGCTGGTAGATCTCACCAAGAAAGAACGAGGCCTCGTCGGTGCCGATCAGCTGGATGATCCGGGTCTTGGTCTGGACGATCGCATCGCGGAGCTCGAGATCTGGATAGGCTGCCTTCACCTCCCGATACAGCTCCGGCTCGGAGCAGTCGCCCTCGAGATAGCGGCGCATGGCGTGGGCCGACCGCGCCAGCGGGTCGGCGGGCGGCGGGTCGTCGATGCTGATCGTCTTGAGCTGGCGGATCAGCTCGGCCTGGTCATCGTCGGAGCCGGGGCCCTGCGCGGCGGCAACGCCCACGTGCAGCGCCGTCAGGAAAATCAGGATCGAGGCTGAAATGACGGTGTTCCGGCATGGCGACATGAGGCGCTCCCGATCTCGGCTGCGATCCGAACCGGTCGCCAGCCCCCCCAGGTGTGCCATCCGGATCGCACCGTTCGGATCGATCACGCTCTGCACACCAACGACCGGTCTCGTCAAAGTCTAGCATGCAGAGATCGAACCCATACCCGCTGGTTTGTTTAAAAAACAGTTGTTCAGATGTGGGGATGATCGGCCGGTCGCGCGTCGGTTGATCGAGGCTTCGGAATCGTGGTCGCGCTGCTCCGGGAACCGAGAGGCAGGGAGCGGTCTCGAGGGATAGGTGCAGATAGGTGCCTCGTACACACTTCCACACGTGTTGAGATGGGTGCCAGATGGGTACCTCTCTACAGAGTCACGAACCGACGGGAACGCTGGCACACGCTGGCTGCAGCAGGCAGCTCATGAATTCTCCGGGCCAGGCGTGTACGCTTGCGGAGCATGCGCACGCAAGATCTGCCCATCGAAGGGGTCATTCCCGAAATCATCGCCTCGCTCGAGAAAACCAACGCGTTGGTGATCGAGGCGGCGCCCGGCGCCGGCAAGACGACCCGGGTGCCGGTCGCCCTCGATTGCGAGAAGATCACTGGCGAGCGGATGGTAGTCGTGCTGCAGCCGCGGCGGGTGGCGGCCCGGGCGGCGGCGCGGCGGATCGCATGGGAAAACGGCTGGCGGCTCGGCGAGCAGGTCGGCTATCACGTCCGGTTCGACCGGACGGCCGGGCCGGCGACCCGCATTCTGGTGGTGACCGAGGGCATCTTCATCTCGATGCTGCAGCGCGACCCGTTTCTCGAGAGCGTCGGCGCCGTCGTCTTCGACGAGTTTCACGAACGCAGCCTCGATCTCGACCTCGCGCTGGCCATGTCGCGGCGGGTTCAGGATCAGGTGCGGCCCGACCTGCGGTTGGTGGTGATGTCGGCGACCCTCGACGGAGGCCCGGTGGCGGCCTTCCTCGGCCACTGCCCCCGAGTCACCTGTGATGTGCGACAGCACCCGGTGAAAATCTCCTTTGCAGCGAGATCCGTCGAAGGAGACCCGGCCCTGGCCGCAGCCGCCGCCGTCCGGCGGGCCGTCGATCTGGACACCCGCGACATCCTGGTCTTCCTACCCGGAGTCGCGTGGATCAAGCGGTGCGGCCGTGAGCTCGAGGACCTGGCTGACGACGACCGCTTGCTTCTCGTACCCCTCCACGGCGGCCTGCGGGCCGAGGAGCAGGACCTCGCCATCCAACCAGCGAGCACGCGCAAGATCATCCTCGCAACCAACATCGCCGAAACCTCGGTGACCATCGACGGCGTCGGAACGGTCGTCGACAGCGGGCTCGCCAGGATCATGCGCTTCGACCGGGGCTGCGGGCTGAATCGGCTCGAAACCACCCGGATCAGCCGGGCGTCGGCGACGCAACGGGCAGGGAGAGCGGGCCGGCAGGGCCCCGGACGTTGTCTCCGGTTGTGGACCGAGGCCGAAAACGCCGGTTTGCGAGAGGCCGAAAGCCCTGAAATCCACCGGCTCGAGCTCTCCAAAATCGCGCTGCAGCTCACCAGCTGGGGCGAAAACGATCTCGAGTCGTTCGGGTGGTTCGAGAAACCGCCACAACGGGCGATTGACGATGCTCTCGAGCTCCTGCGATCGCTCGGCGCCCTCAACGACACCGGGCTTACCTCCCGCGGCCGGTTGATGGCCGAGCTCCCGGTCAATCCCCGCTTGGCGAGAATGCTCATCGAGGGACATGCGCTCGGCTGTCTCGAGGATGCGGCCTGGATCGCCGCGGCCCTCAGCGAGGGTTTGCCGGCACACGCGGACGCCCTGGACCTGGCGGCGGCAAGTCTCGAAAGCGCACGAACAAACCGGACAGCGCAGCGCGATCCCCGTGGGCGGCGGGCGACGACCATCCGCGACGATCTGGTCCAATCGGTCAGCCGTCGCCTCGGCAGGGCGCCGGCACCGGCGGCGGACCGCCGTGAAGCGATCAGCCGGGCGGTCCTCGCCGGGTTTCCCGACCGCGTCGCCCGGCGGCGCCCGGACGCCGCCGACCGGGCGGTGATGGTCGGCGGCCGAGGTCTGCGGCTCGGCGACCGCCGACCGATCGCCGACACCGATCTGCTGGTGGCCGTCGAGGTCACCGCGGGCGATCGCGGCCGCCACCGCGAGGCCGGCGTCCGGCACATGCTGCCCATCGAACGATCGTGGCTCGCTGAAGAGCACTTCGAGACGACCGTCGACCACGAGATCGAGCCTTCCGGCGGCAAGGTGAAATCGGTCCGCAGGCAGACGTGGCGGGGGCTCGTCCTCGACGAGACCGACGGCCCGCCGTCCGACCCCGAGCGGGCCGCGGAGGTGCTCGCCCGCGCCGCGGCCGAGGACCTCGAGGCCAGCCTCGATCTCGGCCGGCCCGATGTCCGCCGCTGGTTGACGCGTCTGCGGAGCCTGGCGGCGTGGCGGCCCGAGCTCGGGCTGCCCACCTTCGACGACGACGAGCTGGCGGCCATGCTGCCGGCCCTCTGTCAGGGAAAGACCTCGCTATCGGAGCTTCGCACGCTCCCGATCGCGGCCATTCTCTCCGGATTTCTCAGCCCCGAGCAGACCGCCGCTCTCGACCGCGAGGCGCCGGAACGTCTCCGGGTTCCCAGCGGCAGCCGGATCCGGCTCGACTACGAGCCCGGGACGCCGCCGGTGCTCGCCGTCCGGCTGCAGGAGCTCTTCGGCATGACGGAGACCCCCACCGTCGCCGGCGGCAGAGTTCGGGTGATGGTGCACCTGCTCGCTCCCAACGGCCGGCCGCAGCAGATCACCGACGATCTCAAGAGCTTCTGGGCGACGACCTACCACCAGGTCAGGGCCGAGCTGCGCGGACGGTATCCCAAGCACCACTGGCCCGAGAACCCTCTCACCGCCGAACCCACCCGCCGAACCCGGCCGCGCCGCACGAGGCGCTAGGTCGTTTTCCACGGGCGGTCCGGCCGGCGCCGATGCCCCCCTCGGAGATCGGGACCGGCATCCGATGAAACATCGACCTCCGCCACTCGTATAGAAATCCGATAGGAGTCAACCGCTCCGAGGAGGCACCATGGTCGAAAGCCGCCAGAACATCCTCAAGGGCACCCTCGACATGCTCATCCTGAAGACTCTCTCCCTGGCCCCGATGCACGGTCTCGGGATCTCCCGCCGCATCGAGCAGATCACCGACGGTGTCTTCCAGGTCAAGCCGGGCTCGCTCTTTCCGGCGTTGCACCGGATGGAGCAGGAGGGCTGGATCGAGGGGTCGTGGGGCGAGTCCGAGAACAACCGTCGTGCGAAGTTCTACCGGCTGACTCCGGCCGGAGCCGCCCGCCTGGGCGAAGAGCGCGAAGGCTGGACGCACCTCGTGTCGACCATCGGCCTCGTGCTCGAAGCCAGCTGAGGAGGCCGGACATGCCGATATTGCCGTTGATCAAGGGGACCTTCAAGGCGCTGACCCGTTCGGACGAGCTGGAGCGCGAGATGGACGAGGAGCTGGAGAGCTACCTCTCCATGGTGGTGGACGAGAAGGTGCAGGGCGGGATGAGCGCCGACGACGCCCGGCGCGAGGCCTTGATGGAGCTCGGCGGCACCGAGCAGGTCAAGACCGAGGTTCGACAGTCCCGGCACGGCGCCACCATGGACTCGTTCGTCTGGGACCTTCGGCACGCCCTGCGGCTGATGCTCAAGACACCCGGCTTCACCGCGGTCGTGGTGCTCACCCTCGCCCTCGGCATCGGCGCGAACACGGCCCTCTTCAGCACGGTCAACGCGGCCCTGATCCGCGACATCCCGTTCGACGAACCCCATCGGCTGGTGGCCGGGGAGAAGACCACCGACGGCGTTCCCAACGGATCGGTCTCGAGGCTGGATTACTTCGACCTCCGGGACGCTGCCACATCGTTCGAAGGCCTCGCGGCCTACGTCCCCCACCGGGTCACCGTGACCGGGGAGGCGGCGCCGGAGGTCGTCGGCCTGATGTTCGCCACCTGGAATCTGTTCTCGGTGCTGCGAGTGGACCCGGTCGCGGGCCGGGGCTTTCTCCCGGAGGACGAGCTCGAAGGCGGCAGCTCGGTTCTGATCAGCCACGCCCTGTGGCAGCGGCGATTCGGCGGAGCACCGGGGGCGATCGGGAGGACCGTCTTCGTGGACGGCGAGCCGCGCACCGTCATCGGCGTCGTACCGGCGGGATTCCGGTTCATGAACGACACCGATCTCTGGGTGCCCGTGGAACGCGGCGATTTCTTCATCGACCGCCAGCGTGACTCGCACAGCCTCCGGCTCGTGGGGCGCCTCGCACCCGGCGCCACGCTCGCCCAGGCCCGCAGTGAGGCCGACGCCATCTCGCAACGCCTCGAGCTGCAGTACCCCGACTCCAACTCCGGCAAGGGGTTCTTTCTCGACGATCTCCAGCGCCAGATGGTGGGAGACGCTCGATCCAGCCTCATGCTGCTGATGGCAACGACCGCCATGGTGCTGCTCATCGC
The DNA here is from genome assembly GCA_036351195.1 of Thermoanaerobaculales bacterium. Classification (GTDB taxonomy): domain Bacteria; phylum Acidobacteriota; class Thermoanaerobaculia; order Thermoanaerobaculales; family Sulfomarinibacteraceae; genus JAHECW01. The sequence continues at coordinate 106,554 of JAZBOQ010000285.1, forward strand.
GTGCGGCAACGTCGCCGGGCTCCTGCTGGCCCGAAGTCAGGGACGGCTGCCCGAAATGGCCATGCGCACGGCACTGGGCGCCCCGAGAAAGCGGCTGATCCGGCAGCTCATGACCGAGAGCATCCTCATGACGTTGGTCGCCGGGATCGCCGGCGTCGGGCTGGCGGTGCTCTTCCAGCGCCTGCTCCTCCAGCTGCTCCCGTTGGGAAAGCCCGGACTGCCGGAGCCCACCCTCGACTCGACCGTCCTGATCTTCACCGTCGTGGTGTCCGTCCTGGCCGGTTTGGCGGTGGGGGTCGTCCCGGCCTTCCGCGCCACGCTCCGCCAACCCTGGGAGCAGCTCAAGACCACCAGCCGGGTGTCGGGCGGCAGGAGATCGACCCGAATGCGGTCTCTCCTGGTGGTGACCCAGGTCGCGGTCTCGGTGGTCCTGTTGATCGGGTCGGGCCTGCTGATCCGAACCATGTCGCAGCTGACGGCCGTCGACCTCGGATTCGACCCGGAGCGTCTGCTCGCCGGGACCGTCGGGATCCGGGGCTCGGTCTATCCGACTCCCGACGAGCGGTCCGCCTTCTTCGCCGCCCTGATGGAGCGCATCGAGGCGCTGCCGGGGGTCGAACGGGCCTCCGGCATCAGCAAGCTCCCCATCGCATCGCCGTCCATGGACTGGCTGGTCTGGCCGGAAGGTCAACCGAAGCCCGGATACGGCGAGGGACTCTACGCGTTGACCAGATTCGCCATGCCGGGGTACTTCGAGACCATGGGCATCCCCATTCTCGAGGGCCGCGGCATCGAGGACATCGACACCCCCGACGCCGGACGGGTCGTCGTCATCAGCGAGGCCGTTGCCGAAGGCCTCTTCCCCGGACGCGACCCCATCGGCCGTCACCTCAACCTGGACTGGCACGACCCCTACGAGGTCGTCGGCGTCGTGGCCAACGCCCAGCTCGACGGCGTCCGCGCCGACTTCCCCGAGGCCGTCTACATGTCGTCGGCCCAGGCCGGCGCCACCTCCATGTGGCTCACGGTGAGGACCGAGAGCGACCCCCTGCTCGTCGCGGATCCGATCCGCGACATCCTCCGGGAGATGGACGCCGACGTGGTCTTCTCCCGCCCGCGATCCATGACGACCATCGTCGAGAACGACCTTTCCGGGCTCCACACCGTGACCACGGCACTCGGCCTGCTGGCCGGAATCGCCCTGCTGCTGACCGCCATCGGCCTCTACGGCGTGCTGGCCTATCACGTCAACCAGCGGATCGGCGAGTTCGGGATCCGGATCGCCATCGGGGCGTCGGCGGGGAAGCTGCTCACCCTGGTCGTCGACCGGGGCCTGCGAATGGTCGGTGCGGGCCTCGTTCTCGGGGTCACGCTGTCGCTCTTCGGGACCCGCCTGGTCCAGGATCTTCTCTTCGAGACAGACCCCCTCGACCCGCTCACCTATGCTGCAGCCGTCGCCTTCCTCGGCGCCGTCGGGCTCGCCGCGTGCGTCCTCCCGGCCTGGCGGGCGATGCACGTCAACCCGGTGGAGGTGCTGCGCAAGGAGTGAGCCCCCACGGCAGGAGTATCATCGAGAGGCCGCACTCAGCGGCGTCTCGAACCGGGGGGAATCGATGAGGAAGCTCGCGCTCGTTACCTGTCTGCTCTTCGCTGGGTCCGTCTGCGCCATCGAGATTCCGAGCCCGGCGGAGCACTTCGGGCACGAAGTGGGGGCCGACCGCACGATCATCCCCTACCCCGACGTGCTCGCCTATCTCGAGATGGTGGCCGAGGCGTCGGACCGGGTCTCCATGGAGGAGGCGGGAATCTCCACCCTGGGCAATCGGATGCCGGTGGTGATCCTGACCTCGCCGGAGAACCAGGCCCGGCTCGAGGAGATCCGCGATGGGGCCCGACGCATCGCCAAGCCCGGAGACACGCCACCCGAGGTAACCCGCCGCCTCATCGAGACGATGCCCGCCGTCGCCCTCGTGACCTGCACCATCCACTCCACCGAGCTGGCCTCCACCCAGATGACCACCGAGTTCGTCTGGGAGTTCGCCACCACCGACGATTCCGAGAAGCTCGGTTGGATGGACGACGCGGTGCTGCTCGTCATGCCCTCCATCAACCCCGACGGTCAGCTCATGATCGCCGACTGGTACGAGCAGTGGCTCGGCACCGAGTACGAGGGCGGCCGGATGCCCTGGCTGTATCACCACTACGTCGGCCACGACGACAACCGCGACTTCTACGCCCTGACCCAGAAGGAGACCCGGGTCGTCAACGACGTCCTCTACCACCGCTGGTACCCCCAGGTCTTCCTCGACGAGCACCAGATGGGCTCGACGGGGCCGCGGATGTTCGTCCCGCCGCAGACCGACCCCCTGGACGAGGAGGTCCACTCGCTGGTCTTCCGCATGGCCGACGGCATCGGCACCAACATGTCGCGGCGCCTCGAGGAGGCCGGCAAGACCGGCGTCGGCCACAACATGATCTTCGACTCCTACTGGCCGGGCGGTACCCGCAACACGGCGTGGTGGAAGAACGTCACCGGGCTGCTCACCGAGGTCGCCAGCGCCCGCATTGCTTCGCCCATCTACATCGACCCCAACGAGCTGCGCGGCGGCGGCAAGGGCTTTCCCGAGTACGGCCGGCGCTCCAACTTCCCGTCGCCGTGGCCGGGCGGCTGGTGGCGCCTGCGCGACATCGTCGAGTACGAGCTGGTGGCGACGTGGGCGTATCTCGAGGCCGTTGCCGAGGACGCGGAGCACATCCTGACCAACGTCGACCGGATGGCGCGCGAGGCGATCCGGAGCGGCTCTACAGAGCCTCCTTTCGCCTTCATCGTGCCGCCGGCGCAGCACGACCTGGTTGCGGCGCGACGGTTGGTGGACCTGTTGCTGCGCCACGGCGTCGAGGTCACCCGGGCCGCCGAACCCTTCACCGTCGGCTACACCACCTACCCGGCCGGAACCGTGGTGATCCCTGCATCCCAGCCCTACCGGCCGTTTCTGCTCGTGATGCTGCGGCCGCAGCGCTACCCCGAGGTCCGTCCCTCCACCGACGGTGAGATCTTCAGGCCCTACGACGTGGCCTCGTGGTCGCTGCCCCTGACCATGGGCGTGGACGTGGTGGAGTCGGCCGAACCGGTGGAAGGCAACTTCGAAACGCTGACCGCCGCCGACTGGCCGCGCCCGGCCCTCGCTGTGGATGGAGACGCCGCCGGCGTGCTCATCCCCGCCGGCGCCGACTCGCTCTACGCCGCGGTCAACCGGCTGCTCGCCGACGGCATCGGCGTCGCCCGCGTCTCCGCCACCGGTGACGTCTGGGTGGACGAACCCGGCGCCGACTTCGACGCCCTCGCCGACGAGCTGGATCTGCCGACCCGGGAGTTGACGAGCCCGCCGTCAGATCTCCGACCCATCCGGCCGCACCGCGTCGGCCTCTTCAAGCCATGGGTGGCCAGCATGGACGAAGGATGGACCCGCTGGGTGCTCGAGCAGTACGAGTTCCCCATGGTCAGCCTCTCCAACGAGCAGATCCGATCCGGCGAGTTCATCGATCTCGCGGATGTTCTGCTCTTCCCCGATCTCGAGCCTTCGATCATTTCCGAGGGCGTGCCCGGTCCGCGCGCGTGGAGACCATTCGTCCCGCTGCCGCCGAAGTACTCGGGGGGCATCGACGAGTGGACCATCGAGGAAAGGACCGCGAAAGACAACGGCAGGAAGACCACTCCCGGCGGTCAACGCATCAAAGAATGGGTCAGAGCCGGCGGAACCGTGGTCGCCCTCGACTCCTCCACCGAGTACTTCGTCGATCTCTTCGATCTCCCGGTCACCAACGTTCTCGCCGACGTCAGTCGGTCGGAGTTCGTGTGCCCCGGCTCGACGCTGCGGGTAAAGGTCGACACTTCACACCCCCTCGCCTGGGGCATGCGCCCCGAGGAAGCGATCTACTTTGCCGGCTCGCCGGCCTTCACGACCCGGGTTCCCGACCCGCGCTTCGACCGGAAGGTGGTCGTCCGCTATCCCGACGATTCCAAAGACCTCTTGATCAGCGGCTACCTCGAGGGCGGCGAGCACCTCGAACGACGAGCCGCCGTCGTTGAATACACCGTCGGCGAGGGCAAGGTCATCCTCATCGGATTCCGCGCTCAGCACCGAGCACAGCCCCTGCGGACCTTCAAGCTGCTCTTCAACGCGCTGTATGGGATCGGAGAGTCGGCAAGCTGATCAGGGCGCCGTACCAAAAGCCTCGGCGGCCGTGATCTTCCACCTCCCGCATTGACAATGCGCTGGGCGAAGAGCATAGTCTCTGTCGAAACGAGATTCTGTCTCGGTATGCCCGAAAGGTGAATCATGCATCGAATCCCCGTCATCGCCGCCCTTCTCCTCTGCGCCGCCGCCACCCTCTCCGCGCAGACCATCGTCCAGAGCCAGGGCGTCGACGCCCGGGTCGACTACGCGGCCCTCGCCGAGATCGGCCCCTGGGACGACCGCAACTACCAACTCACCCAGATCGATCTCGAGCTGCTCGGCGAAAACGAGGCCGAGCTTTCGGTGCGGATTCCGGTCTTTTACCGGGTGGAGCTCCGCCGCCAGTTCGGCAATCTCCCGACAACCGGTCCGGTTCAGTACCCGCGCAGCGCCCTGCCCCGGTTCCTCATCGGCTACGGCGGCTTCCTCATCGACGGCGTGCTCTACCGCGACCTGAAGCAGGAGCGGGGGCGGTTCGTGGTCGACACTTCGAGCCCGTGGATGACCGAAGCGGAGTTCAATGACGACGGCTTGAAGAGTCTCACCGGCGACGTCCGGGTCACCAACCCCACCGGTGGCTCCGAGTCGGCGGTGGCCATCAACCCGGTCGATCCCAACGTCGTCATCTCCGGTTCCAACGGTCCCTACAGCGGACAGCAGATGCAGTACTCCAACGACGGCGGCGAGACCTGGAACGTCGCCGGAGCGCTGCCGCTGGGCGACACCTGCTGCGACCCGACCGTGGCCTGGTCCTCGGACGGCTCCAAGGCCTACGCCGCCACCCTCGGTTGGTCCAACGCCAAGAACTTCGTCTACCGCTCCGCCGACAACGGCCTCACATGGACCGATCTCAACACCGAGCCCGGCTCAGATCCGCGCCGCGAGATCGGCAACTACACCGACAAGGAGTACCTCCACGTCGACACCCACGCTCCCAGCGCGTGCCTCGACAACGTCTACCTGACCTGGCACGAGAGCAACACCATGAAGTTCTCGTACTCCACCGACATGGCCCACACCTGGTCGAACCCGGTGAGCCTTTCCAGCGGCTCCGCCGAGCGCGGCATCGGCTCCGACATCACCTCCGACACCAGCGGGAAGGTCTACTACTTCTGGCCGGCGATGAACAGCAAGAAGATCCTCCTGCGGACGTCGGACGACTGTGGAGCCAGCTTCGCCCCCACCATCGACGTCGCCAGCACCCAGGCGGCCTACGACTTCCCCGTCCCCTCCATGTCCAGCCGAAGGGTCTTCGTCTACGTCTCGGCGGCGGCTGACCTCACCGGCGGCCCCTTCAGCGGCAGCGTCTACGCGGCGTGGACCGACTCCACCGCTCCCACCAGCAACTCCGCCAGCAACAACCACGCCCGCATCCAGGTCGCCACCTCGCGCGACGGCGGCGCCACCTGGAACACCTCGACCCCCCACGAGACCGCCGACGCGGACACCGTCGACCGCTGGCACCCGTGGATCGCCGTCGGTGCCGACGGGACGGTCCACGCCATCTACTACGACACCCGGAACGACCCGACCCGCACCTCGGTGGACCTCTACTGGTCGTACTCCACCGACGGCGCCGTCACCTGGAGCGCCCCCGAGCTCATGACCTCCGAGATCTCGCCCTCGATCAACGACGGCTTCCAGTTCGGCGACTACAACGGCCTCGACGTGGTGATGAACGAGCTCATCGCCATCTTCACCGACAATCGCAACGAGAGCGGCGGCGCCTCCGACTCGGTGGACATCTACGCCGCTGGGCGAACGGTGAACGGCAACGCCGCCATCTTCGCCGACGGCTTCGAGTCCGGCAACGTCGACGCCTGGGACTGAGGATCTCGGGAAGACGTGACCGTCGCCCCCAGGGGTGTGAAAACTGCAAAACGACGGATCGGGCGGCAACTGCCGCCACCGCCTGCCGTACCTCCACGGGATCGAATCGCCTTCCCCGGGGAGGCGCGGAGGTGGTGAGATGCGGCTGGAAAGTCGGGTCCGGTACGTCGGAGCAGCGATCTCGGTTCTCCTTCTCGGCTTACCGATCGGCGCAGACTACTCGGTCAATGACATCGTCGATGCCGCAAAACGGGGCGACATCCATGCCGTCCACCGGTTGATCGAAACCGCTCCCGAGAAGGTCGACGATACCGACGCCAGGGACTTCACGGCCCTTCACTGGGCCGGTATCCGCCCCCACTGGAGGATCTTCTCGGAGCTGCTCGCCGCCGACGCCCCCCCGAACGCCGTGGGAGGCGACGGGGGAACGCCGTTGCACTGGGCCTGCCACAACGACAATGCAGCGATGATCGCTCTCCTCCTGGATGCGGGAGCCGAGGTCGACGCCTCCAACCGCTGGGGCAGGACGCCGCTTCACGTGGCGGCCCGACGCGGTTGTGACGACGTCACCGAGTTGCTCCTGGAGCGCGGCGCGGATCCCGACGCCGTGACCGCAGAAGGGTGGACACCGCTGCACGTCGCGAAGATGAGCGGCCACCCAACGACTGCTTCGATCCTGGTTGCAGGCGGCGCCGACCGCTCTGCGAGGGACAACGACGGGCAGACACCCGCCGAGGTCGCGAGGGCGCGCCCCAAGGCAGTCGCCGTCAACCCAGCCGTCCTCGACGACTACGTGGGGATCTACGATCTCGGGCATGGCGCCTCGGTCAAGGTGTGGCGGCACGACGGCGGACTGAGCCTTCGCGAGTTCGCCCCGGATGGGCTCTACCCCATCGGCAAGGATGCCTTCCACTGCGTCCAGGAGCCATGGCGGGTGGGCTTCCTCCGCGACGAGGAGGGAGATGTCGAGACCATCGTCCTGCACTACCTCCGCCGCTCGGTCAAGGGAACCAGGACCGCGTCGCCTCGCTACGTCGGCGTCTCCGCCTGCACGGACTGCCACAGCACCGCCGAGGCGGGCAACCCCCACGTGACCTGGATGCGCAGCCGCCACGGCCACGCCTACTGGCGCCTCGGCTCCGACTGGTCGCGCTTTCTCGCCGGGCTCCGGCCGCACTACGCCGACCTCACCGATCCCATGGCCGACCACCGTTGCCTGTTGTGCCACGTCACCGGCCGTCAGGACGACAACGCCCTCTTCGCCGAAAGCTACCGCGAAGAGGAGGGCATCGGTTGCGAGTCCTGCCACGGACCGGGCTCCCTCTACTCCAACTCCGAGATCATGGGCGACCGCGAAGCATTCCTCGCCGCCGGCGGCGTCGTGCCCACCGAGGCGACGTGCCGCAGCTGCCACCGCCGCAGCGAGAACTTCGACTTCGAGGAAATGCTAGGGAAGGTAGCACACCGGGTGAGAAGCGAGTAAGCCTTCGGTTGGCGGAGGTCCACCTCGCTCACTTCTCTTGAACGCAGCGGATACCCTCGCCCTTGCGCGCCGGGACGAAGCACCCGCTGCACGAGATGCAGGCGGCCCGCGTGCGGTCGCCGCCGGCCCACCGGTTGGGGAGATCCGGTTGCCGGATGAGCGGCCGCGACATGGAGACGTAGTCCGCCGCCCCCGACTGCAGAACGGACTCCATCCTTTCCACCGAGCGCATCCCTCCCACCAGCATGATGGGCACCCCCGGCGCGGCGGCGCGAATCACTTCGGCCTGGGGCAGGAAGTAGGCCTCGTCGGCCGCGGCGTCGATCTTCGACCGCGCCGCCCCGAGTCTGCCGGAGCCGCCGGTCCCGCCCGAGACCTCGATGGCGTCGATCCGCGCCGCCGCCAGCTTGGCCGCCAGAAACGCCGCGTCGTTCTCGGTCGTCGAACCTTCGAGGAAGTCGTTGGCGTTGAGCTTGATCATCACCGGCCAGTCGTCGCCCACCTCGGTGCGGACCGCCGCGACGACGTCGATGGCGAATCGCGAACGGTTCTCCAGGCTGCCGCCCCACCGGTCCGTGCGCCGGTTGCGTGACGGCGAGAGGAACTGCGACATGAGGTATCCGTGGGCGCCGTGGAGCTGGACACCGTCGAAGCCCGCGTCCTTGACCCGGCGGGCGGCGTCGGCGAACCGGCGGACGAGGTCCTCGATGTCGGTCGGTGCGAGCTCTGCCGGCGTCTCCGGGTACCCCGGACTCGCCACCGCGCTGGGCGCCACGGGATCGAGTCCCGACGCGCGCCTGTCCGCCTGGCCGCCGCAGTGGACGATCTGGGCCACCACCTTCCCGCTGTGTTCGTGAACGGCGCCCGCCAGCGTCGTCAGCCCGGGCACGCACCGGTCATCATCGACAAGGAGCTGGCTGGCGAACTGACGGCCGTCGGCTCGCACCGCCATGTAGCCGGTGATGATGAGGCCCACCCCACCGACGGCGAGGGTGCGGTAGACATCGACAACCCTTTCGTTGACAGTCCCGTCGGGACTGCCGAGACCTTCCCAGGTCGCCGACCGCACCAGCCGGTTGGCCAGCTCGAGTCCGTTGATCGTCGTGGTGTCGAAGAGTGTCCTGGTCATGCCTGTCCTCCCGGCGGTGGCGCCGGCGCCCCAAAGTACTGAGTTCCCTTGTAGCGGCAGGCTTCCAGCCTGCCGCTTCCAGCCTGTCGAGCTTCCTCCGGCTTCCAAACCTGATGGGGCTCACTCGCCGCGTTGCGGTACGAGCGGCGAGTAGCCCATGCCGTCGGGCTCCCGGCCCGCGTTCAGGGTACCGATGACCTTCCACTGCTCGAGGTCGACGATGGAGATTCCGTCGGCATTGGCGTGGGCCACGTAGGCCCGCCCCTCATGGTCGACGATCTCGATGCCGATGGGAACCGAGCTGTCCCCGAATCGGTCGCTGAACAGGCGGCCCTCGGCGTCCTTGCTGACGGCCTCGAAGGCGACCCGGCGAACCTCGGTGAGATCCTTGGTGCTGAACACCGAGAGGTCGTTCCCTTTGGCGTTGGTGATCAGCACGAAACGGCCGTCGGCGGTGGCCTCGGCCCGAATGGGAAATTCCCCCGCGTCGAGCTTGGCGACGGGCGCGTGCTTGTTGACGTCGATCACCGTGATGGTGTTCTCGGCCCGGTTGGTCACCCACACCTGCCGGCCGTCGGGCGTCACCGCGATTCCCTCGGCGCCCTCGCCGGTGGGGATGGACGCGACCTTGGTCCCCACCGCGAGATCGATCACCGTCACGGATCCGGATCCGATGTTGGCGACGAACGCCAGTCCCTTCTTCTTCGCCACAGCGACCATGTGGGAGATCTCGGCCTCGGTCGTCATCGCCTGGACGACCTCGCCCTTCTCCACGTCGATTTCGACAATGCTGCGGTTCTCTTCCACGGTGACCACCGCCCGCCGGTCGGACGTCCAGACGATGCCGTGAGGTCGAGCGTACACTTCGAGCTCGATGGTCTTCACCACCTCGGCGGCCGCGATGTCGATGAGGGTCAGACTCGACCCCGGCGCCTCCCGGGTGCCGTAGTTGCCCACCAGGGCGAGCCTTCCGTCCGGTGAGACGTCGACCTCGTGCGGCGCGTTGCCGGTGGGCAGAGTGGCGAGGATCTCACCGTTCTCGGTGTCTACCAGGGACACCGTGGCCTCGGACTTGTTGGCGACGACCAGGGTTCCCCCCAACGCCGACGACGGGACGAGGGCAACGAGAACAAACACCGTGACGAAAGCTTTCATCCCACGCATGAGCCGGATCTCCCTTGCCGTCGAGCCTACCAGCCCTCGGACACTCGGGCCAACCCCGAGCTCTCGTCGTCCGGCCGGAGTAGGATCATCACCGACACTGTTGTAGCGACGGGGGATATTGATGAAGCACCTCATCCTGACAGCCGCGCTGGCAGCTCTACTGGCGCCCGCCCTTCATGCCGAAGACGATCTGGCCCGTGCGGTGGCCGCGGACTACGAATCGCACCTGGCGGAGCTCTTCGTTTACTTCCACAGCCATCCGGAGCTCAGCTTCCGCGAGTTCGAGACGGCGAAACGCCTCGCCGACGAACTGCGGGCCGCCGGGGTCGAGGTCACCGAGGGCGTCGGCGGTACCGGCGTGGTCGGCATGCTGAGAAACGGCGACGGACCCCTGGTCCTGGTCCGCGCCGACTTCGACGGCCTGCCGATACTCGAAGACTCCGGGCTGTCCTATGCCTCGACGGTCACCCAGGAGGACATCGACGGCGTCGTCCGGCCGGTGATGCACGCCTGCGGCCACGACGTCCACGCGACCTCCATGGTCGGCACGGCACGGCGGCTGGCGGCCATGCGTGACCAATGGGCCGGCACCGTGATGTTCATCGGGCAGCCGGCGGAAGAGCGCGTCGGCGGCGCCCGGGCGATGCTCGAAGACGGCCTCTACCAGCGTTTCGGCGTCCCTTCGGCCGCCCTCGCGTTCCACGTCTCCTCCGGCGGTCCGGCCGGGAAGGTCGCCCTCGCCGGCGGGCAGATCGCCTCGTCCGCCGACACGGTGGACATCATCGTCCACGGTGTGGGCGCCCACGGGGCTTCGCCGCACAAGGGCAAGGATCCGGTCTACATCGCGGCCCAGATCGTGGTGGCGCTGCAGGGGCTGGTCAGCCGCGAGCTCGCACCCCTCGAACCCGGCGTGGTCACCGTCGGCTCCATCCACGGCGGCACCAAGCACAACATCATCCCGCGGGAGGTCCGCCTGCAGCTCACCGTCCGCGCCGACTCGGTGGAGACGCGAGAGAAGCTCCTCGACGGCATCGAGCGCATCGCCCGCGGCGTCGGCCTCACCGCCGGCCTTCCCGAGGACCTCCTTCCCGACGTGATCGTCTCCGAGGAGTACACGCTGCCCACCGTCAACGACGAAGAGCTGTCGGAGCGGATCAAGGCCGCCTTCGTGCGCGAGCTCGGCGCGGACTCGATCTACGAGCGAGAACGCGACGGAATGGGAGCGGAGGACTTCGCCTTCTTCGTGATGACCGACGAGAGAGTCCCGGGCGCCTACTTCCGGGTCGGCGGCACGCCCCAGGCCGTTCTCGACGCCGAGGCAGCCGGCGGCCCGCCCGTGCCGTCGCACCACTCGCCGTTCTTCAAGGTCGAACCCGAGCTCTCGGTGACCATGGGCACGCGGGCCATGGTAGTGGCGGTGCTCGAGCTCCTCGGCACGAGCTGAAAACTCGGCGCCGAACCGTGCGTACCACTCCCACACCGCCGAGAGCTCGCGGCCGACGGGCGTCGACGGCCCGGCGGTGTTACATTTCCGGAGGTGACCACGACGCCCGACGACCGCATCAACACAGAAACCTGAACCGACCGCAACGAGGAGAAAAGAACCAATGAAAAGCAAACTCGCGCTGTGCTCGCTCATCGTATTGACGGCGATCCCCGTGCTCGCCGCCGACATGACCGTCGAGGAGATCGTCGCCGCCAACCTCGAGGCCAAGGGTGGGGAGGACGCATGGCGGGCCCTCGAAACCGGCCGCATGACCGGCAAGATGCAGATGGGCGGCGGCGCCGCAGGCGCCATCGAAATGCCATTCACCGTGGAGTTCAAGGACCCCGACAAGATCCGCCTCGAGTTCACCATGCAAGGTATGACCGCGGTGCAGGCCTTCGACGGCGAGACCGGGTGGGCCGTTCTGCCGTTCATGGGCAAGACCGAGCCCGAGGAGATGGCCGAGGATCAGCTCAAGCAGCTCAAGAACCAGGCCGACTACAAGGGCGTGCTCCTCGACTACGAAGAAAAGGGCCACACCGTCGAGCTCATGGGCAGAGAAGAGGTTGACGGGACACCGGCGTATAAGCTCAAGGTCACCCGAGCCGACGGCGACATCGACTACCTCTACCTGGATGAAGAGTACTTCGTCGAGTTCAAGACCGAAGCCACGCGCGAGGTCCAGGGCACGGAGATCACCGTGAACGTGGTTCTCGGCGACTACAAAGAGGTGGACGGCCTGCTCTTCGCCCACTCCATGGAGATGTCCTTCGGCGACAGCCCGGCGCAGCAGGTGATCACCATCGAGACCATCGAGACCGGCATCGAGCTGAGTGACGAGCGCTTTGCCATGCCGGCCAAAGCCGACGCCGAGGCCAACGCGCCCGCCGCCGAGTAGACGTCCACAGGACCATTGCCGCGTGATCGTCCCGCGGCCCGATCGAACCCGGGCTTTGGTTTGAATCCGGAGGCGACTCGTTTGTTACCACAGAGACACGGAGATGCACAGAGAATCACAGAGGTTGGTTTCGAGTTGATACGAAATCAGACAAGAAGATCGGTTCCCTCCACTCCATCAGAAGAATCTCAGTGTTCGACTCTGTGCCTCTGTGTCTCTGTGGTTCGATAACGACCGCGCAGGCCACCAAAGCGCCGAACGCAGTCAAAATGTTGAAGTTGGCATCTCAGGGGGAAACCATGAAGAATCAGAATCTCCTCACTACGGCAATCATCCTCGCCGCGTGCGTTTCGATGAGCGGCGCGGCTGAGGTCACCATAGATTCCGCAACCTTCGGCGGGCTGCGGGCGCGGGCCATCGGTCCGGCGGTGATGAGCGGCCGGATCTCGGCCATCGACGCCGAGGCCACCGACCCGGTCACGGTGTGGGTCGGCGCCGCCAGCGGCGGTGTCTGGAAGTCCGAGAACGCCGGCGTCAGCTTCGCGCCGGTCTTCGACGACCACACCCAGTCCATCGGCGCCATCACCATCGATCCCTCCGATCCCGACACGGTGTGGGTGGGAACCGGCGAAACCTGGGTCCGCAACAGTGTTTCGGTGGGTGACGGCGTCTACCGGACCGCCGACGGCGGCGAAACCTGGGAGCACCTGGGGCTCGAAGCCACCGAGCGCATCGCCAAGATCGCCGTGGATCCGAACGACGGCGACACGGTCTTCGTCTGCGCCACCGGTCAGCTGTGGAGCGCCAATCCCGAGCGCGGCGTCTACAAGACCACCGACGGCGGCGACAATTGGGAGCTCATCCTCTCCATCGACGAGGACACCGGCTGCGCCGACCTCGACATGGACCCCCAGGAGCCGCGGGTGCTCTATGCCGCCATGTGGCAGTTTCGGCGCTATCCCGACTACTTCACCTCAGGCGGCCCGGGCAGCGGCCTGTACCGGACCACCGACGGCGGCGAGAGCTGGACCGAGCTCACCGACGGCCTGCCGTCGGGTGAGAAGGGCCGCATCGCCATCGCCATCGCCCCGTCGCGCCCCGCCGTGGTCTACGCCACCGTGGAGGGTGAGGAGGACACCGCGCTGTACCGCTCCGACGACCTCGGCAACCACTGGATCCGCACCGACGACTCCACCAATGTCCAGATGCGGCCCTTCTACTTCTCCGAGCTGATCGTCGACCCCACGGATCACAACCGCGTCTACAAGCCCGGTTTCACCCTCACCGTCAGCACCGACGGCGGCGAGAGCTTCAGCGGCCTCTTCGGCGCCGGGTTCAACATGGGCACGGTCCACTCGGACCACCATGCTCTGTGGATCAACCCGTCCAACCCGCACCAGCTCTTCCTGGGCACCGACGGCGGCGCCTACATCTCCGAGGACCGGGCCGCGAGCTGGCGCCACATCCGGTCGCTGCCGGTCTCGCAGTTCTACCACGTCAGCCACGACTTCGAGTGGCCCTACAACGTCTACGGCGGCCTCCAGGACAACGGCTCCTGGAAGGGACCGTCGCGCAGCCCGGGCGGAATCACCGGCGGCGACTGGCAGGTGGTCGGACAGGGTGACGGATTCTGGGCATTTGCCGATCCCAAGGACGCCAACACCCTCTACGTCGAGTACCAGGGTGGCCAGCTCTCACGGGTCGACGTCACCACCGGCGAGTCGAAGAGCATCAAGCCCTTCGCCAAGGAGGGCGAGGAAACCCTGCGCTTCAACTGGAACACTCCCATCCACCTCAGCCCGACCCGCGAGAACACCCTGTACTACGGCTCCCAGTACCTCCACTTCTCCACCGACCGGGGCGACTCCTGGACCACCATCTCGCCGGATCTCACCACCGACGACCCGGAACGCCAGCGGCAGGCGACGTCCGGCGGACTGAGCCTGGACAACACCACCGCCGAGAACAACGCCACCATCTACGCCATCAGCGAGTCGCCGTTGAACCCGAAGGTGGTCTGGGTCGGCACCGATGACGGCCTCGTCCAACTCAGCCGCGACGGCGGCGAGACGTGGAATCGGGTCTCCGACAACCTCCCCGCCGAGGTGGCCGAGGGCGGCTGGGTCTCGTCGATCAGCGCCAGCCCCCACGACGAGGCCACCGTCTTTCTCACCTACGACGGCCACCGCCACGGCGACATGGCCACCCACGTCTTCACCAGCACCGACTTCGGAGCAACCTGGACGTCTCTGGTGGCTGACGGGATCGCCGGCTACGCCTGGGTGGTGAAGCAGGACCCGGTGAACCCGGCGCTGCTCTACACCGGCACCGAGCTCGGCCTCTACATCTCCCTCGACGGCGGCGCCCAGTGGGCGCGGTTCACCGAGAACCTCCCCAAGGTGGCGGTCCACGACATCGCCATCCACCCCACCGAGCACGATCTCATTCTCGCCACCCACGGTCGCGGGATCTACATCATCGACGACCTCACGGCGATGCGCGGTCTCACCAGCGAGATCATGGAATCCAAGGTCGCGTTGCTGCCCTCCCGGCCGGCGCCCCAGGTGCTCTCCGGCGGCATGGCGTGGTTCGGCTCCGACGACGAGTTCGTCGGCTCGAACCCCAATGACGCCGCGTCCATCAACTACTGGTTGGCGCGGCGCCACCTCTTCGGCGACCTCAAGATCGAGATCTACGACGCCGCTGGCGATCTCCTGACCACCCTGCCGGGCAAGAAGCGCCGCGGCATCAACCGGGTGGGCTGGCCCATGCGGCTCAAGGCGCCGACCATGCCCCCCGCCAACGCGCTGGTCATGGCCTTCCAGGGTCCTCGGGTTCCCGAGGGCGACTACACCTTCAAGCTGATCAAGGGCAAGGAGACCTTCGAGGGCACCGTCACGCTGGTGGCCGACCCGCGCAACCCGCACCCCAAGGAGGACCGCCTGCTGCAGCAGCACACCGCCCTGGAGGCCTACGACCTGCTCGGCGAGCTCACCTTCCTCGCCGACGGCGTCACCGACCTCCGCGACCAGGCCCGGGACCGGGCGGCGCAGCTCGCCAAGAAGGACAGGGCCGCTTTGGAAGGCTTCGCCGATGTTCTCGACGAACTGCACGGCAGCCTCGTCGTCGCCGGCGAAGGCGGCATCATGTCGGGACGCGAGGAACTGCGCGAAAAGCTCGGCAACCTCTACGGCGAAATCGTCTCCTACGACGGCCGGCCGTCGGACTCCCAGATCGGCAGGCTCGCCGACTTCACCGCCGAGATCGAGGCCAAGGAGGCCGAGTTCGACGAGATCGCCGCGGAAACCGCCAGCCTCAACCGGATCCTCCAACGGCGCGACCTCGAGCCACTGGCCCGCCTGACCCGCGAGCAGTGGGAAGCGAGGCAGGAGGGCAACGAGGGCTCCGCCGACGCGGCAGTCGCGGCGTCGTGGGCCCTGGCCACCGCGTTCTGAGCGAACGACAGCGGTGCGAACTCACGGGGCGGGAGCGATCCCGCCCCGTAATCGTGAGTCGTGCGTCGTGAGTCAGACATGGAAGCGGCCACGTCGGGCTTTCGGCGGGGAGTGTGCCTCAGATCCCATCGTAGACCGCAGATTTCGAAGATCCTATGCCGCTGCCTCGAGCGATCGGGTTGTGGGTTCCACAATCGCCCCCCGGGTTCAATGAGCGCTCAAGGTCCGAAGCGCGCATTGTGGGAGCGGGCGTCCCGCCCGCACATGGAGTCGCCGGTAGAATGGTCATTCGGGGAGGACCTATGAGCGAGACCATCACCGTCACCTGTCCACACTGCGATTCGTCCCTGGTCATCGACGTGGCGGCCGGAGTCGTCGTGGAGCACACCCCGCCGGCCAGGCCGCAGGAAAAGATCGACTTCGACGCCCGGTTGAGGGAGATCGAGGCGCAGAAGGCGCGCTCCGCTGACCGTCTCGCCGAGGCCATGCGCCAGGAAAAAGACAAGGACCGCCTCATGGAGGATCGGTTCCGGTCGCTCATGGAAAAGGCCAAGGACGATGACGGGTCAAGACCGGTGAGGGACATCGACTTGGACTGAACACCTTGAACTATGAGTTATGAGTTATGAGTTATGAGTTATGAGTTTTGAGTTTTGAGTTTTGAGTTTCATCGTAGGCGTCACAGCGCCGGCTATCACCGGCTGAATCTGCTTGTGCCGCTTTCGCTCCTGCTTGAATCAGCCCGCTTCATCCGCCGCACCGTCCCTTGCTTTGAAAACTGAGAGCTCAGAACTTGGGATCATCCCGCCATTTGCGGGATGATCCATAACTCGTAACTCATAATTGCGGCACTCTTGTTCAACATTAAAGAAAAGCCCCCGCGGTGCGGGGGCCTTTTGTTTCTTGGTGAGCTTGCTGTTGATCAGGACTCGGGCGCGGGTGCGGTTTCCGGCTCGGGCTCCTCGGCGCCGGGGACCGGAAGTCCGAGGCGCTTGAGCTCATCGTCGATCACCGCGGCAAAGGCGTCAAAGGGCTGTGCGCCGGAGAGCACGCGGCCGTTGATGACGAACCCGGGGGTGCCCCGAATGCCGAAGCTCCCAGCTTCCCGCGTCTCGGCGTCGACCTGGGCCCGGTAGGCGCCGGTCTCGACGCACGAGGTGAAGGTGGGCACGTCCAGCTCCAGAACACCCGCCTGGGCGCTCATGGTCTCGAGGCTGATGTTGCTCTTGTTGGCGAAGAGCCAGTCGTGCATCTCCCAGAATTTGTCCTGGTCGCCGGCACACAGCGCACCCTCGGCGGCCAGCTTCGCCTGGGCGTGCATGGGAAGCGGCAGATTCTTGAACACGTGCACCACCGAGTCGCCGTAACGCGCGAGGATGGCGGCAATGGTCTGCTGAGCTCGAACGCAGTAGGGGCACTGGTAGTCGGTGTACTCGACGATGACCACCGGTGCGTTCTCGGGCCCGCGCATGGGTGTCGAGGCGTCGACGACGGGCTTGACCCGCGGCGGATCGAGAAGGATCTCCACATCCGCGCCGGCCATCAGCTTGTCCTTGAGAATAGCCTCCTGCTGGGCGCGGCTCTGCTGGCTCAGAAAGGCGACGACCTGGCCGCGCGCCTGCTCTTCGTCGGCAGGGAGCTGACTGCGGTACTGTTCGAGAACCTGCTTGATCTGCTCGTCGGTGGGGTCGGACACGTTGTCGAGAACCTCACGCTTGAAGTACTCGTCGCGAGTGAGATTTTCTGAGGCGGCCGCCTCTTCGATGAGCTGGTTGTAGATCATCTGACGCAGCTGTTGGTCCTTGACCTGGTAGATCTGCTGGTACAGGCCGACGAGCTGCCCTCCGGCTGCTTCTTCGAGCTCGGCCACGGTGATGACGTTGTCACCGAAACGCGCGGCCACCTCGATGCCACTCGCCTCGTCACCGGCGGGCTGGGCGCAGGCCACGAGGGCCACGGTGATCAGGGCGCCGGCAACGGCTCCACGGATAATGCTGTTCATTCTGCTACTCCTTTGGCCGCGTGACGGGCTCGATTCCCTGTGCGGCGATGTCGGCACACTATGGCCGGATCGGCGGCGACAGTCAAATCCGCGGTGTGCGTTCGCCCTCCTTGCCACCCCACGCCTTGGATCCAACGCTGCGAACGAGTAAACTGTCGAGCCGAAAGCGCACAGGAGGATCCATATGCCCGTCACTCTCGAATCCACCGACCGCCAGCAGCTGCTGGATCGTTTTCTCCGCTATGTCAAGGTGGACACCCGTTCGGACGAAGCCTCCGAGTCGAGTCCGTCCACCGAAAAACAGAAGGACCTGTCCCGCATGCTCGCCGAGGAGCTCAAGGCCCTGGGCTGTGAGGACGCAGCCATGGACGAGTGGGGCTACGTCTTCGCGACGGTGCCGAGCAACATTCCGGCCGACCACCCGGCCCACGGCAAGGTCCCGACCATCGGCCTCATCGCCCACGTCGACACCTACTTCGGGACGCCGGGCAAGGACGTGAAGCCGCAGATCATCGAGAGCTTCGACGGCGGCGATCTGAAGATCAACGCCGATCTGGTGCTCAAGGCCGCCGACCACCCGAACCTCGCCAAGTGCGCCGGCCACACCGTCATCCACACCGACGGAACGACGCTGCTCGGCGCCGACGACAAGGCCGGGGTTGCCGAGATCATGACCGCGGTGGCCTGGATGAACGACAACCCCGGTTTCCTGCACGGTCCGGTCCGCATCGCCTTCACCACCGACGAGGAGATCGGCCGCGGCACCGAGAACTTCGACGTGGAGGCCTTCGCCGCCGACTACGCCTACACCCTGGACGGCTCGGACCTCGGCGAGATCGAGGACGAGACCTTCTGCGCCGACACCGCCAACGTGATCATCGAGGGCCACGACGTGCACCCGGGATACGCCAAGGACAAGCTCGTCAACGCGCTGCGCGTCGCCGCTGCCGTCATCGAGGGCATCGACCAGCGCTGGCTGCCCGAGACCACCGAAAAGCGCGAGCCCTACCTCCACCCCTACATTGCATCCGGGGACGTCACCAAGGTCGACCTCAAGGTCCTCGTCCGCGCCTTCTCGGTGGAGCAGCTCGAGGAGCGGGAAGCTCACCTCAACGAGGTCATCGCCAAGGTCTCGGAGCGCTTCCCCAAGGCCAAGGTCACCGTCAAGATCGACGAGTCCTACCGCAACATGGCCTACAAGATCCGCGAGGACCCCAAGGTTCTGGACTACGCCCTCGAGGCGGTGGAGCGCATCGGCGTAACCCCCATTCGGCAGGCCATCCGCGGCGGCACCGACGGCGCCCGGCTTTCCTTCATGGGGCTGCTGACGCCCAACGTTTGGGCCGGCGGCCAGAGCTTCCACAGCGTCAACGAGTGGGTCAGCCTGGAGTGGATGGGCAAGGCCGTCGAGGCGACGCTGGAGATCCTAACGGTTTGGGTTGAGAAGACCGAGTGATGAGCTATGAATTTTGGTTCATCCCGCAAATGGCGGGATGAACCATAGTTTTGAGTTATGAGTTTTGAGTTATGAGTTTCACCGCAGTCATCGCAGGCGTCACAGTGCCGGCTATCATCGGCTGAATCTGTTTGTGCCGCTCTTGCTCCTGCTTGAATCATCCCGCTTCATCCGCCGCACCGTCCCTTGCGATGAAAACTTAGAACTGAGAACTCATAATTCATAACTCGCGCCTCAACGCGCTGACTCGGCCAGCACGTTGAGGCGTTCCTGCATCTTGGTTGCCGAAGCCGCGTCGCCTCGTTTCGCGGCGACGTCGACGCCGCGCTCATAGACCGAGCGCGCCTGCACGGTGTCGCCGAGAGCCTCGTGAGCCGAGCCGAGAGCGAGGATCGCTGCCGAGTGGTGCGGGTCGGCGGCGACCGCGCGTTCCAGGTGTTCGACGGCTTCTCGGTGGCGTCGGCGCTCGGCAGCCAGCTCGCCAAGGCCGAAGTGCGCCAGCGGATCGTCGGGATCGATGGTGAGGACTTTCCGGAACATCTCTTCGCGGCGGCGCCGGTCGTCCTCGACCGGCGCTTCGGGGTCGCGACTCGGAACCTCGGCGGCTCCACCCATGGTCAGCCTGGTGGACATGGCGAGATGGTGCTCCGCCTGCTCCTTGTCGCCGATCTGGTTGAACAGCAGCGACAGGTTGGAGTGGGCCATGACCGACGACGGGTCCACCTCGAGGAGGCGGTGCATTCGCCGGATGGCCTCGTCGTGACGGCCGAGACGGCCGAGAACCACGCCGAGGGATTCGTGGGCGTCGGCACAGGACGGGTCCACCCGAACCGCCCATTCCAGCAGCTCTACGGCGCGCTCGGAATCGTCCCGGGCAAAGGCGGCGGAGGCCGCCGCGGTGAGCTCACCGGCCATCCGGTTGCGGCTCGGCGGCGGCTGCAGCGGCGCCGGCCGAATCACCGCTTCCACCCGGCGGCCGTCGTCGAAGACGCAGACCAGATCGCGGCTCACAACGAGCAGGTCGCGGTGCAGGGAGGCGACGAGGTGGCTTCGATCCCCCCGGCGCGCCGCCGCCAGCACCTCACCCGCCCGCTTCTTCTCGCCCACCGCGAAATTCAGACCCACCACAGAACCGTCGACGCCTTCCGGATCCGTCCGGACGACCTCCAGGGTCACCGTACCCCGCACCGCTCCGCGGTTGCTCGACACCTTGTTCACGGTTTCCTGCCCGAGGTAGCAGCCCTTGGAGAAGCTCACCGCCGATTCCAGCAGCACGGTCTCGTTGACGAGCTGACCCTGTCGGACCTCACGGTCCCAGGCCGGAGGCCCGCCGAGGGTCCGGAGCGTTTCCAGGTCGCTGGGTCTCAGCTCGGACCAGGCCGTGTCCACGTCTCCCCAGGTCACGAAGCCCCGCGTTCCCCATCCCGCCACGGGAAAGCGGTCGTCGGCGGGTGCGGCGGCAGCGGCAGCGGGGCCGAGCGCCAGGCGCATGGCGCCCACCTTCCGCCGCGTGATGGCGACGTCGTCCGCGATGACGTGGTCCTTCAACCGCTCCACGCAGGCCTCGGCCGCGGTGTCGGGGACCAGCAGCTCCAGCGAGCGTTCCCGTTTGTGAACGAAGAAGAATGCCTGCAGACGTCCCGATCGATCCAACAGCGCCGAAAGTTGGGACTTCCCTACATCCAACCCGGCCACATCCGACGTGACCTGGCTCGCAATGAACCTCTCGCGGTGACTTCCCGCAATCTCGATCAGCGCCCAGCCGGGGAGATCCGCAACCCCGGCGTCGAGCTCGAGCACGTCAGACCGAGAACGAGTCACCACAGCCGCAGGTGTTGGTGGCGTTGGGGTTCTTGAACACGAAACCCTTACCCTGGAGCCCGTCTTCGAAGTCCAGGATCACGTCTTTGAGGTAAATGGCCGACTTGGGGTCGAGCAGAACCTGAAAGCCCTGGTACGGGAGGACGCTGTCGTTGCTCCGCGTCTCCGAGAACTCCATCTCGTAGGACAGGCCCGAGCAACCGCCGCCGACGACCCCGAGCCGGAGGCCCGTACCCTCCGCCGGCTGCTCCCGCTCGAAAATGGTGCGGATTTCCTGCTCGGCGCGCTCGGTCAGGATGATGATCTCGCCCGCACTCATCCGACCGCACCTTTGATCAAAGGCTCGAGCTCACCGGTCTGCATCATGTCCATCATGATGTCGTTGCCGCCCACCAGCTCGCCCTTGACCCACAGCTGGGGGAAGGTCGGCCACCCGGCGAATGTCTTGGCAGCCTCGCGGATCTCGTCGTCCGAAAGCACGTCAAAGGTGTCGTAGGGGACATCGAACGACTCCAGGATCGCCACCGCATTTGCCGAAAAACCACACTGGGGTTGCGCCGGAGAACCTTTCATGAAGAGTAAAACGCTCGACGGCGCCACCATGCTTTCGACCCGCTCGATGGCCGGGGCGTCGCGGTCGGACTCGTGGACGGGCGCCCCGGACATCCGGGGCTCGGGAGTTCCGCCCGCAATGTGAAAGGGATTCGATTGACTCATGACGCTTCGCTCCTTCGTGGTGGTCGCGCGCGCGACGCGCTCGGATCTAAGAAACCTGAGACCAAGTCGCGATATTTCCAGGCCACCACCCGCTCCGGTTCAGCGGCGCCCCGGAAACTGCAGGTGCCACTGCAGCGCCGTAGGGTGGGCCTCGGCCCACCAGATCGTTTCCCGGCTCCGCAGCGCGATCCTCGAGCCCCGGCATCGACCGCGTGGTAATCTCTGGGCACTTCATCAGGGGGGTCCGACATGACCGAGCGTACGGTTCTGGATTTCTACCGGCACGAGATCGACTCGCCGCGCCGTGAGCACTACGCCCACTGGACACCCGCCGGCCGACGAGTGCTCTCCACCGAGCAGTTCTTCCAGCGCACCGCGGCCCTCGCGGACTCCCTTGCCGAGCTCGGGGTGGAGCGGGGCGACCGGGTCATGCTGCTCTCGGACAACCGGCCCGAGTGGCACATGGTCGACCTCGCGACGCTCTCCCTCGGCGCCGTCGATGTCCCGATCTACGGCACCCTGACCGCCGACCAGATCGCCTACCAGGTCAGGGACTCCGGTTCGAAGGTCGCCATCGTCGAAAGCACCGAGCAGATGGACACCTTCCTCAAGGTCCGGGGTCGGTGCCGCGATCTCCAACACCTGGTGCAGATCGAGGGCCCGGTGGAGCCCGAGGTGCTGGCCTTCGACGATCTCTTAGAAACCGGCGACGCCGTCGGCGTCGACGCGGCGTTCTGGGATCACGCAGCACAGGTCGAGCCCGGCGATCTCATGACCATCATCTACACGTCGGGCACCACCGGTGAACCGAAAGGGGTCATGCTGACCCACGACAACCTGGTCCAGAACGTCCTCGCGGCCTGCAGCCGGGTTCCCATCGTCCGCGAGGATCTCGCCCTGGAGTTCCTGCCGCTGTGCCACGTCTTCGAGCGGATGTTCGGCTATGCCTACATGTACAAAGAGGTCTCGAAGGCCTACTGCTCGGTCTACCACGTCGGCGAACTCATGGCCGAGATCAAGCCCACCATCTTCGGGGGAGTCCCTCGCCTCTACGAGAAGGTGATGCAGAAAATCAACGACCGGGCCGCATCGTCATCGACGGTGAAGCGCCGCCTCTTCCAGTGGGCGCTTCGCATCGGCACCGAGCACTCTCGACGGCGTCTCGCCGGCACCGATCCCGGGCGGGCCCTTTCCGCCCGCCACGCTCTGGCCGACAAGCTCGTCTTGTCGAAGGTCCGCGAGGCCCTCGGCGGCCGGCTGCGCTTCTGCGCCTCGGGGGGCGCGGCCCTGCCGCTCTTCGTCAACGAGTTCTTCCACGCCCTCGGCATCTACCTCATCGAGGGATACGGCCTCACCGAGACCTCCCCCATCGTCTCCGCCAACGGCCCCGAGCCGGGGTCGATCCGCCTCGGTACCATCGGCAGACCCCTCGACAACGTCGATGTCCGGCTGGAAAAGGACGGCGAACTGTTGGTAAAAGGCCCCAACGTCATGACCGGCTACTGGAACAAACCGGAGCAGACCGCAGAGGTCTTCACCGAGGACGGCTTTTTCCGCACCGGCGACATCGCGGAGATCGACGACGACGGCTTCGTGCTCATCATCGACCGCAAGAAGGACCTCATCGTCACCGCCGGCGGCAAGAACGTGGCGCCGCAGCCCATCGAGAGCGAGCTGAAGAAATCGCCCTTCATCGAGACCGCGGTGCTCATCGGGGATCGCCGACCCTACATCATCGCCCTCATCTCGCCGAGCTTCGACGATCTCGAACGGTGGGCGGCAGAGCACTCAATCGAGTGGGCCGATCACGAGGAGCTCGTCGCCCACCCCGGGATCACCGAGCTCATGGAGGAAGCCGTCGCCACCGTCAACGGGGGGCTGGCGCGTTACGAACAGATCAAGAAGATCCGCGTCCTTCCCACCGCCCTGTCGGTGGAGGACGGCCAACTGACGCCCACTCTCAAGGTCAAACGCCGGGTCGTGGAGCAGCAGTTCGCCGATACCATCACCCGGCTCTACAGCTGATCATGGACGTCATTCGCCGACTCGAGAAGCTTCAGCTCATCGTCGTCACCGGCAAAGGCGGCGTCGGTAAGAGCGTGGTCTCCGCGGCCCTGGGGCGGCTCCTGGCCACCCGGGGGCGGACCACCCTGCTCGTCGAAGTGGATCCTCGGGAGAACCTCCACCAGCTCCTCGACACCGACCCGTCGGGTGGAGAGATCGTCAAGGCGGCACCCCGGCTCTTTCTCCAGCACATCGAGCCCCGCGAGCTGATCGACGACCTCGTCCGCGAAAAGCTCAAGGTCAAGATGTTGGTGAAGCGGGTGCTCGCCAGCCCGGTGCACCACCACTTCACCGAGGGCGCCCCGGGCCTCAAGGAGTGCGCCGTCTTCGGCCGGGCGCTGCGAATGGTGGAGGGCCACGGGCCGCGGATCCTGCGGCAACCCGACGTGGTGATTCTCGATGCGCCGGCCACCGGGCACGGCGTTTCCTGGTTGGCCGCTCCGCAGCTCGTGGCGGACGTGGTGAAGAGCGGCCCCATCGGTCACATGGCCGAGCTCATCGCCGAGTTCCTGAGCGATTCGGCGCGGGTGGGCATCGTGGTGGTCACCACCGCCGAGGAGATGCCGGTGGAGGAGTCCCGGGAGCTCATCGAAGCCCTTCGCCGGACCTTCGACCGTCATCCCGAAGCGGTCATCGCCAACCTGCTGTATCCGGCGCCGGACGACGACGGCGACGACGAGGACCCGACGGCCTCGCTATGGCGCCGCCGGCACGCCATCAACACCGCCCAGCTGGAGCGCATCGACTCATTCTGGGCCGGCCCCCTGGCCGAGGTCCCCCTCATGGCCGTCGATCCCGGACCGCAGCTGGTGGGCGCCGTCGCCCGCCAGATCGCCGCCCAGCTGAGGTCGGCGTGAAGGCTCCACTCACCGTCGTCGTCGGTTCCGGAGGCGTGGGAAAGACCACCCTCGCCGCCGCCATGGCCGCCGACGAGGCGCGGCGCGGCAACGACACCCTGGTGATGACCTTCGACCCCTCCCTCCGGCTCAAAGACGCCCTCGGCGTCGATCGCGAGCCCGAGGCCAACGAGATCCGGGTGCCCTTCGACGCCGACGGCGAGCTCTGGGCCAGCCTGCTCGACGCCCGCCGCACCTTCGACACCCTCATCGATCGGCACGCGCCCGATGCCGAGGCCCGGCAGCGGATTCTCACCAACCGCTTCTACGACCACCTCTCCGGATCGCTGGCGGGGGTCCTCGAGTACATGGCGTCGGAACGGCTCTTCGAGGTCGCCGACTACGGCAGGTACGACCGGGTGATTCTCGACACGCCGCCGACGCGGCAGGCGCTGGACTTTCTCGGCGCGCCGGAACGCATCGTCGCCTTTCTCGAGTCCGGCGCTCTGCGCATCGCCCTCAAACCCTGGTTCGACGCCGACGGCAGCTTCAAGGCCACCGCCAAGCTGGGTGTCATCGGCCGCAACGTCGAGAGCTTCTTCGACCGCATGGTGGGCATGGAGCTGCTGCGCGACATGGCCGAGTTCTTCCAGGCGTTCGCGCCGCTCTTCGACGGCTTCCGTGAGCGCGCGTTGGAGGTGCAGCGGATGCTCCGATCCGCGCAGACCCGCTTCATCCTGGTGAGCGGTCCCGGCGAGCAGCGCGTGGCCGACACCCTGTTCTTCGCCCGCAAGCTCTCGGAGGAGGGCTACCGGCTGGGTCCGGTGATCGTCAACCGCGTCCACCCCGAGGTTCGCGGCGCGGACGGCGCCGAGGCCTCCGACGACGGCCGCGGTCTGCTCGCGTGGCTCGGCGAGAAAGACAGCGAGGGTGTCGAACGCCTCCGCGAGCTCCTCGGCGGCTCGCACCCCCTCGCTGAAGTGCCCCTTCGCCCCGACGAGCCGACGGATCTCGCCGCCCTCGCAGAGCTCGGAGCGACGATTCGATTCGAATTATGAGTTATGAGTTATGAGTTATGAATTGCCATCGCAGGTGTTCTTTCGGGAATGCGATGGATCCCATCACTTGGTATTCGAATCTCAGAGCCTCGGTCGAGCCTCATTTCGCACCAGTCTCACAGGATTGCGATGTAACTCATCATTCATCATTCATAACTCATCACTCATTACCGAGCCACTCCGCGAGAGCGGCGAGGCGCTCCGGATCGAGGACCTTCACCGTCGTCGTTCCCGTCTCGATGATGCCGTCGGCCTCGAGGCGCTTGAAGGTGCGGGAGAGCACCTCGGGCCCGGTGCCGCACTCGGCGGCGACGAGCTGCTTGGGCTGGCCGAGCTCGACGACCACCCCCGGCTCGAGCTCCCGGCGCCCGACCCGGCCCATGAGAAAGAGAGCGAGGCGCTCCTCCACCCGGCGCTGGGTGAGCATTTCGAGCTTGCCGGCCAGAGTGCGGGTCCAGGCCGAGATCGAGCCGATCATCGCCAGCCCGAGCTCCGGCGAGCCGCGGATCATCTCCACCAGCTTCGCCTTGGGCAGACACCAAACGGTGCTCGGCTCCACCGCCTCGGCGGTCGCCGGGTAACCGCCGCGGCCGACCAGGGCGGCATCGGCGAAGGTGGCGCCGGGGGCGACCAGGTGCAGCAGCAGCTCCTTGCCCGCCAGTGAGTAGCGCACCATCTTGATCCGGCCGTCGACGACGGCGAAGAGCCCCACCACCTCGTCCCCTTCGTGGAAGAGGATCTCGCCTTTGGCCAGACGCTTCTCGTGACCGGACGCGATCACCTGCCGGCGGTCATCGTCGGAGAGCTGACGCAGTAGGGGAAGGTTGCTGAGGATATCCGAGAAATCAGCCATCGCAAGAGTATATCGACGTCTCTGGCGCAGAACGTGATTCTGTTTCGGAACGATTCCTGTTTCATTTGCTTCCATGCGCAATCGACCAATCAAGCTCTCGTGATATTCGCTACACTTCCGGCACCATCAACCGAATTGCCGTCGGCCTCTGGTGATCACCACAGGCTCAAAACCAACAGGAGGCTCCCGTGGCCCACACATCGTCGACATTCTTCGAATGGCCGTCTCGTCCTGCTTCCGTCGCACTGCCGCTCATGGTAGCCATCATCCTGAGCGCGCCCGGGGCGATTCTCGCCCTGGATCTGCCGCCTCTCCAGACCGGCCAGGTCAGCTGCTGGGACGAGACCGGCGCCGTGATCGCCTGCGCGGGCACCGGACAGGACGGCGACATCCGCGCCGGTGTGGCGTGGCCTGACCCGCGCTTCACCGACAACGATGACGGCACCATCACCGACCGGGCCACCGGGCTGATGTGGCTCAAGGACGGCGATTGTCTGGGCAGCTTCGATTGGTGGACGCTCGGCCCGAATGTCGAGGTTCTGAACACCAATCCAGTCCTCTTTTCCTGCACCGACTACACCGCCACGTACGACGACTGGCGAACGCCCAACATCTCCGAGCTCCTGACCCTCTGGAACGGCCAGGAAGCCGACGTCAGCGACTGGCTCATCGGCCAAGGCTTCGTGGATGTCGCCAGCAACTACTGGTCGTCGACCGGTGTTGCCGGCGACGGCAGCGCCGCCTTCTATCCCTACCTCGCGTGGCAGCGGACGTACACCGACGGCACCTCGAGCGTCAAGCCGCAGTGGGCCGTTCGCGGTGGACCGAACAACGCCCCCGACCCTTCCTGGCCGGCCAACCTCTGGAAGACCGGCCAGAGCACCTGTTGGACGCCCGCCGGGGACCCTACGGACTGCACCGGCACCGGCAACGACGGCGAGCTCCAGTGGGGCGTCGCCTGGCCGAGCCCGCGCTTCGTCGACAACGGTGACGGCACGGTCACCGACCGCCTCACCGGACTCATGTGGTTGCAGCACGTCAGCTGCATCGCCGGCACGTGGCAGGCAGGCCTCGACGCGGTGGCGACCCTGAACACGACACCGGGAACGCTCGCGTGCACCGGCTACACCGAAAGTTACGACGACTGGCGCATGCCCAACCGCAACGAGCTCAACAGCCTACTCGACCGGGGCAAGTGGACTTCAGCGTTCCCCGACGAGGCGGTCGCGATTTTCAACGGTCTTTCCGGCCACCTCTGGTCCTCAACCACCGCCCCGGGATTGACCGACCGCGCCGTCGAGATTTCAAACCACCTCCAGTATTTCACGGCCAAGACCGAGTCCAACACCACATGGCCGGTGCGTGGCGGCCCGTCCGGGTCGCCGCCGGTGGCGGATCTCGAGCTCGCGCTCGTCGACGATGTCGATCCCGCCGTTCAGGGCGCCACGGTGACCCTCACCGCGACCATCGACAACATCGGTCCCGACGATGCCGCCGACATACGGGCGAGATTCACCGTCGACCCCGCTGCAGCCGTTTCCTCGGCCACGCCGTCGGCCGGCAGCTGCGCCGTCACCGGACCGGTGGTCGAGTGCGATCTCGGCACCCTCGTCGCCGCCACGGACGCGACGGTTGACATCCAGTTCACGACGCCTCCGATCGCCGGCAGCCTCTCGACCGAAGGTGTCGTCGAGAGCACCGTCGGCGAGCTCGACACGTCCGACAACGCCGACACCGAGATCACGATGGTCCTCGGACCGGTCTCGTTGAGAAAAACCGGACAGACCATCTCGCACGCGGCCCGCGACGACGGCGACCTCGAGCTCGGCGTACCGTGGCCCCCGACGCGATTCCACATTCTCTACGGCGGAGCCGACGGGCTCTGCGTCGATCAGAGCACCGACTGCGACGGCAACCCCTCGAACGATGTCGTCGAGGATCACCTGACCGGTCTGATGTGGGCACGCGACGGCGACATCTCGGATAACAACTTCCACGTCTGGCTCTACCCGCTTCAGTACACCGCCAATATCATCAACGCCGGCGACGGCATCGCCGGTTTCCACGACTGGCGGGTGCCCAACGTGGTCGAGATGCGCAGTCTGATCAACCACGCCGGCCTCTATCCCACCAACACGTGGTTGGAAGCTCAGGGCTTTGTCGATGTCAATCCTTATGTGTACTGGGTTTCAACCACCTGCATGGGCAGTACCGACGAGGGGTATCGCGTTCATATCGACGGTCAGGTTTCCTCGAGGGCGAAGGATGACCCCTCGAACGAGACCTTCTGGCCGGTGCGCGGACAAACCACCGCACCGGGTCAGCTTCGACCGACGGGCCAGGATACATGTTTCGACCACACCGGAGCCGTCGTCGACTGCTGGGCCACCCCCTACCCTGGTCAGGACGCCGCCCACGCCGCCGGGGTGCCGTGGCCGTCGCCAAGGTTCACGAATCCCGACGGCAGCACCCCGGTGACCGGTCCGGTCACCGTCGACCAGCTCACCGGACTGATGTGGCACACCGATGTTGGGATCTTGCCCGGCTGGGTTTCGTGGAGCGATGCCATGTCCGCCATCGAAACCGATCTCAACGCGATTTCCTATGGCGGTCACACCGACTGGCGAATGCCCAACCTCAACGAGCTCCACAGCCTCGTCGACTACTCTCAGGTCGACCCGGCCCTACCGCCGGGCCATCCTTTCAGCAATGTCCATCAGAAGTGCTGGACATCGACGTCGCGGCCCGATTCCAGCACCAACGCCTACATCGTTGGTCTGAGCTACTCAGACTATGCGGGGAAGGTCTTCCATACGGCCAAGACCTCGAACTCGGGAACCATCGCCGTCCGCGGCGAGCCCGACCACGATGGCGACGGGATCGGCAACTCTTCCGACAACTGCCCGTCCGCCGTGAATCCCATGCAGGACGACGCCGACGCCGACGGCGCCGGCGATCTCTGCGACCCGTGTCCGGCCGACGCCGCCGACGGCTGCCTGTGGGGCGCGGGCGCCGGCATCGAGGTCGCCGCCGCCGTCGGCGGCACGCTGATTACGCCGGACGCCGCGCTGCGGCTCGAGATCGAGGCCGGCGACCTGACGGCCGACGCGACGATCTCCGCCACCGGTGACGTCCCCGACACCCAGGTCGATCTGGTCTTCGGATCGCTGCCCG
Source organism: Thermoanaerobaculales bacterium (assembly GCA_036351195.1). Lineage (GTDB taxonomy): Bacteria > Acidobacteriota > Thermoanaerobaculia > Thermoanaerobaculales > Sulfomarinibacteraceae > JAHECW01. The sequence goes on from JAZBOQ010000285.1 coordinate 136,218, forward strand.
GCCTCGGTGGTCCCGTGGCCACCTACGAGTTCGAGCCCGACGGCACGAGCTTCGCGAGCCCGGTCACTCTGACCCTGGTCTTCGATGTTACGGACCTCAACGAGATGCAGCGCGACAATCTCGGTCTGTACCGACGCGATGCCGGCGGCATCTACCTCGAGGTGCTCGGCAGCTCCTGCGCCGTCGTGGAGGATCCGGCTGAAGTATTCATCGCTAGCTGCACGGCGCCGCTCGCGGGCTTCTCCAACTACGGGTTGATCGCCCCATTCGACAGCGACGGCGACGGCGTCCCCGACGACTTCAACGACGTCCAGGACAACTGTCCGGACACCTACAACCCGGATCAGGCCGACAGCGACGGCGACGGCGTCGGCGACGCCTGTGAGGTCGCCGACTGGACCCTGACCGTCACTTTCGCCGGAGCCGGAAGCGGCATCGTCACCTCCGTCCCGGGCGGCATCGACTGTGGCGCCACCTGCGCTGCCGACTTCCCCGATTCCACGTTGGTGACGCTGACACCGACGCCGGCAGCGGGCTCGGTCTTCGCCGGATTCGGCGGCGACCCCGACTGCGATGACGGCCAGGTCACCATGAACGGCGACGTCTCGTGCACGGTCACCTTCGACCTCGCGGTCTACACCTTGACCGTCGTGCTCGCCGGCACCGGCGACGGCGGCGTCACCAGCGTCCCGCCGGGCATCGACTGCGGCGTCGACTGCGACGAGCCCTTCACTTCGGGCACGGTGGTCGACCTCCTGGCCGAAGCCGGACAGGGCTCGATCTTCGCCGGTTTCACCGGCGATCCCGATTGCGCCGACGGCCAGGTCGCCGTGACCGCCGACACCAGCTGCACCGCGACCTTCGACTTCGTCGCCACCGTGCTGCTGGTGGACGACGACGACAACAGCCCAGATGTCCGCGCCGACTACGTCGCAGCGCTGAGCTCCCTCGGCGTTGACTGGGCTCTCTGGGACACGGGAAACAGCGACACGGAGCCCGACGCGACCTCACTTCTGCCGTTCGACGCGGTGCTCTGGTTCACCGGTGCGGAGTCCGGCGGCTTCGCCGGTCCGGGCGCCGCAGGCGAGAGCGCCCTCGCCGCTTTCCTCGACGACGGCGGGTGCCTGGTGATCTCGAGCCAGGACTACCTTTACGACCGCGGCGGAGCGACCCACGACGTGCCGACCACGCTGATGACCGGCTACCTGGGCGTCGGCACCGGCGCCTCGGACGTGGGCCAGACCGTGGTCAGCGGCGCCGCAACGGCCTTTACCGGCCTCGGGCCCTACACCCTCGCCTACCCCTTCTCGAACCGCAGCGACCTGCTGACGCCCGCATCCGGCGCCCTGTCGGCATTCTCGGGAGATGCCGGCGACGCGGCCACCGCGGTCGAGGTTCCGGCCGGCCACCGTGCCGCCTACCTGGGCTTCCCCCTTGAGGCACTGGCCACACCGGCGGAGCTGGAGGAGGTGATCGACCACGCCCTCGACTTCTGTTCCGGGCTCATCTTCGCCGACGGCTTCGAGGACGGCACCACCGCGGCGTGGTGAACACGCGAATGAGTGATGAGTGATGAATGATGAATGTCCATCGCAGGTGTTCCCTTCGCCAAGGAAACTCCCTGCGATGTAACTCATAACTCATAACTCGTAACTCACAACTCCTCCTCGCTCATCGCCTGCCCGCCGACGTGGGTGTAGAGCGGCGAGTCCATCTCCTGCAGGCGACGGTGGAACTCGTCCTCGGTGACCGAGGTGTGCCAGTGGCCGGTGAGGCGGAAGCCGCCGACGACGACGAGGTAGATGCCGATGGCGACGAGGGACGCCGCCGCCGGCCGCAGCCATCGCGATCGGCCGGCCTTCAGCGGCGGACGCACCGCGAGGCAGCCCTCGACGGGGCAGGCGACGACGCAGTCTTGACAGCTGGTGCACTCCGCCGAAGCGACCCGCTTCATGCCGTGCACCGGGAGCCGGGCGGGGCACACTTTGGTGCACGCTTCACAGTCGGTGCAGAGCTCCGGGTCCCGGGTGACCTTGAGCGGAGCGAATCGGCCCAGCAGGCCCACCAGGGCGCCGTAGGGGCAGAGGTAGCGGCACCAGACGTCGCGAATGAAGACCGACGCGACGATGAGAACGCCGATCACCGCCACGGTGAGCCGTGACGGCGGCGCGAAGAAGGCCCACATCTTGGCGTCGACGATCTTGGCGTAGGGACTTTCGAGGAAGCTCGCCACCTCGTTCGGGCTCATGGCGAACCAGACGGCGTAGGCGAAAAAGCCGAAGAGCAGGTACTTGAGACCGCGCACAGGAATGTCGAGCCACTTCGGCGGGGTCAGCGTCCGGCCCACGAGTCTGATTCCCAGGCGGCCGAGGAGCTCCGACAGCAGGCCGACGGGACAGATGTGTGAGCAGAACGACTTGGCTACCACCACCGACATGAGGCAGATGCCGATGAAGATCCCGAGACCGGCCGGGTGGATGGGGTCGACGAGGCCGGTGTGAAGCAGGTGGCGCAGGCCCATCATGCCGTCGATGGGGAGGAAGGCCTCGACCCCGGGAGGGCGTGCAACGGAGGGCCGCTCGCCCGCGAGGTGCGGCAGGACCCAGAGCGTGAACTGGACGCCGATGGCCACCGTTACCGCCGCCATCACCCACTGAATACTCCGCCGTGTTCTGTCCACCCGGTGCAGCTTCATACCGCCCCTCCGGAGCCCATCATCGCTCAACGTGGTTTCGCCGATCCTTGACGCACGTCAAGGTCGAACCCTCAATGGAAGGCGCCGCTGGTCGCCGACGAAGAGGTCCGGACCGGAAGCATTACCACGGCCCGTCCTCGACGTGCAGTCGGAATGCCCGCATTGTTCCGTCATTGAAATGATCGGGATGCATCCCCCCCGTGAAGGGCGCCGATCACCACCGCCACCGGATCATCCGCCTCGCCCTCGAGATCGACCACGATGACGTCGACGGCGTCCAGCGCCTCCACCAGGGTGGGGACCAGGGTGCGCCGCACCACCACGATCACGCCGGCGAGCCCATCGGTCTTCAGCGCCCGCTCCACCGCCGGCCAGTGGCCGCCGCCGCGCAGCTCCACCGGCCCGAGCTCGTCGATGACCAGGACGACGCCCGGAGCGGCCCCGTCCAACGCACGGCCGGCGAGAGCGAAGCCCTCGTCGCGAAACCGGTAGGCGGTGCCGTGCCTCCCCTCTCCCTGCGTCACCTTCCGCGCCAGCTCGGCGGACTCGCCGGTGGCGACGTTGCGGACCTCGAAGCCCGTCTTCTCGCCGCCCGAGATGATCGCCGGCTGCACGAACCCCGCCGCGGGCTGCCCAGCGCCGGCGAGACAATCCACGACCTTCTCCACCAGCGGCGTCTTGCCGCAGCCCGGGGGCCCGGTCACGACGACGGTGGGGGCCTGGCTCGCAACCGCCACCTGGGCCCTGCCCAAGGTGGTGTGACCGCGCAGCGCGGCTGCCGCGGCCGCCTGCTCCGCCACCCGCCCGGTGTGAGCGAGCAGCACCTCCGCCAGGGCGGGAAGCCTTCCGAGTCCGAACCGGCCACCGTCGAAGCGAACCCGGTGCGCCGTCCACACGGTGGTTGCGGTGGTCACCAGGTGCGGCAGGGAGTTCAGAGCGAGACCGAGTGACAGGCCCAGGCGCTCCATGCCGAACCTGGAGGTCGCGCGCAGAATCCCCTCGGCGTCGACGCTTCGAGACACCACCGCCGCCGCCACCGCGAGCACGATGATCCGCAGCAGCACCGTCGCGCCGATCAGCAGGCCGCGTTCGAGACCCGAGGACCAGGCCACGGCAGCAGCGGCAGCAGCAGCAGCGAAGACGGCGCCGAGGACCAGCCCCGCACTCAACACGCGCTTGAGCGCCCCCCGATCGGCAACCCAGGCCACCGCGCAGGCGAGTACCGCAGCACCGCCCACGACCTCGACGGCGGACGCAAACGACGCCACCACCGCGGCGAACAGGCCCAGGGCGAGAATGGCGTTCACGGCCGGTCTCCCAGCCGCCGGACGACGCGCCCGGCGAGCCTCCAGGCCCACAGGCCGCCCATCGCTCCGATACAAGCGGCGACGGCGACGAAACCGGCGAGAACCAGCCGCGGATCGACTCCGCCGAGCTCACCCACTGCCCGGATGACGGCCGTCGCCGCTTCGGGTCCGGCGACGACCCACGCCATGATGACCCGTTGCAGCGGGTTCGTGCCGAGCGCCACGGCCCCGCCGAGACCCGCCGCCAGCCGCCCACGCGCGACCAGGAACCCGAACTCCACCGCCACGGCCTGCAGGGCGATGGCGATCAACGGTCCCGGAAAGACGCCTCCCAGGGTGAAGATCTTGAGGAAGACGGCGGTGAGCCCGGCGATCAGCACCACCCCGACGCGCGGTTGGATTCGGCGCAGGCAGACCAGGCAGACCAGGCCCATCAGGCCCATGATCTCGCCGCGAAACGGGACTCTCCCGAGGTGGAGGGCGGTCCCGGCAGTCGCCTCGAGAGCCCCCCAGAGCGCACCGTAGAGCGCGGCGTGCGTCCAAGGACGAAGGTCCTTCATCCGGCGACCTCCACCACCCGGCCCGACCGCAGCTCGAGCCGCCGGTGCGCCACGGAGGCGATCTCCGGCCGGTGCGAGATGACGAGATAGGCACGGCCTTTGGCAGAGCGCCGGCGCACGAGCTCGAGGAACACCGCGAGATCCTCCGGGTCCAGTCCCTGGGTCGGCTCGTCGACGATCATGACATCGGGCCGCAGCAGGTCGAGGGCGGCGTGAACCAGCCTTTGCTGCTCTCCCCGCGAGAGGGTCCACGGCGCTCGCGCCGCGAGATGCTCCAGCCTGTGGCGCCGCAGCACGCGGGCCCGCTCGCCGTGCCCGAGCGAGGCGTTACCGACCTCGGCGGCAACCGTCGAGGCGAAGAGCTGCAGCTCGGCCTCGGGAAACATGAGACTCACCCGGCCGGCGGCCTCCACCCGGCCTTCGAGCGGCGCCGCGACCCCCGCAAGAACCGCGGCCAGCGTCGACTTGCCGCTGCCGTTGGGCCCCGTCAGGAAGACGATTTCACCTTCCCGAAGCTCGAGGTCCACGCCCGTTGCCAGCGTCCGGCCTCCCCTGCCCACCGAAAGCCCACGGCTGTGGAGCACGACTCGATCGCCCGGTGTGTGCTCGGGGGGAGGAAGCTCCGGCTCGCCCGGCACGTCGGCGGCCTCGAGCCGGCCGTCCTGGACCTTTCGCCAGGTCGAGACCGCGCCGGCGAGCCGCCAGGGAGCCTGCTCGGTCGCCACCACGGACGCTCCCCGCGCCGCCGCCCGGCCGAGAAGCTCCGCCGCGGCGTCTTCGGCGCCGGCATCCAGGTGCGCCGTCGGCTCGTCGAGCAACAGGGGGCGGGGCACGGCGGCGAGGGCCACCGTCAACGCCACCCGCTGGCGCTCACCCGAAGAGAGCTCAGTCACCCGCCGATCGAGCAGCTTGCCGAGCTCGAACAGATCGAGTGCGTCGTCGGCGAGACCACCGGAACCGAAACGCCGACGGGCCGCCTCGATCTCCTGGCCGACGGTGGCGAGGAAGAGCTGCGACTCCGGCCGGTCGAGGCAGGTTGCAACCAGGTGGGCCCGCTGCCCGGGATCGAGCTCGACCACCGATTCTCCCGCGATGGTGACGGCGCCCTCCACCCATGCTTCGGTGAGCCACGGGATCAGCCCCGAGACCGCGTGCAGGAAGGTGGTCTTGCCGCAGCCCGACCGACCCAGCAGGCACGCGATCTCACCGGGCTCGACGCCGAGGTCGGCTCGCTGAAGGGTCGGCGTCGCCGCCCGAAGGTGCCGAACCGTCAGACCGTCGACCTTCAGGGTGGCGGGTTCGGGAGTTGATCTTCGCAGCACGAACTCGACTCAGCCACGGCGCGCCCGCCGTTGTCAAGCCTTGCCCTTCAATCCCGCTTTGTGCATGATGTTGATCGAGCAGCGACATCCATCAACGGGGAGGTCCCGATGCAGTGCCCGAAATGCGAGTCCGAGCTTCAGTCGAACGTCATCGCCGACATCGAGGTCGAGGAGTGCCCCTCCTGCAAAGGGATCTGGTTCGACAAGGACGAGCTTCGTCGGGTCAAGGACAAGGCCGACGCCGACCTCAACTGGATGGACTTCGAAATCTGGAGACACCCCGAGCTCTTCGAGGTCTCGGAGAAACCTTCGCCCTGCCCCGCCTGCGGCTCCGAGTTCGTGGCCATCGACTACGGCCAAACCGGAGTCGAGATCGACTTCTGCCCGTCGTGCCGCGGGGTCTGGTTGGACGCCGGTGAGATGGAGAAGATCGTCGCCGCGCTGTCGCACGAGCTGCTCTCCATGAGCTCATCCGACTACGTCAAAGAGAGCCTCAAGGAAGCCAGAGAGATCGTCACCGGCCCCGACAGCATCGCCTCGGAGTGGAAGGACTTCACCACCGTGCTGCGAATGCTGCAGTACCGACTTCTCGGTGAAAACCCCCGCTTCGGCAGCGCCCTGGCCTCGTTCCAGGCCAAGACCCAGTTCTGAGCGATCGTGGATCGCTCGTTCACTTCTTCCGACGGCGCAGCTCCACGGGCTGCTGCTCCCGCTTGCGTTCGATCCAGTTCTGATACACGTCCACCGAGAACATGAGCAGCAGGATGAAGATGGTGATCCACTGCGGGATGTAAGGGAACGCGCTGTCGTTGACGGTCAGGTGGGCGACGTGACCGCCCTCGAGGAAGAGCACGAATCCGATGAGCAGCAACACGAAGAGGCCGAGGATCTCGAAATCCGGGTTGGCGTGCATGAACTCGGCGATGGGTCCGGCGAAGATCAGCATGAGCGCCACCGAAATCACCACCGAGAGCATCATCACCATGAAGATGTCGGTCATCCCCACCACGGTGAGGATGGAGTCCACCGAGAAGAGCAGGTTGAGGCTGACGATGGTGAAGAGCACCTGGCCGAAGCTCGAGACCTCTTGGACCTCGTGCTCGACACCCTTGATCTTGAGCCGCAGCTCCTTGACCCCCGACCAGATGAGGAAGAACCCCCCGCCGGCCAGCACCAAGGCCTTGCCACTGATCGCCCCGTGAAAGTGAATACCGGCGATGCTCGCGTCGAGGTCGTAGAACGGCGTGCCGGCGAAGCGCAGCACCCAGCTGACCAGCGCCAGCAGGATGATCCGAAACAGCATGGCCAGAATCAGGCCCCACCGCACCGCCTTCTTCTGCTGACCCAGCGGCAGCTTGTTGGCGAGGATGGTGATAATGATCAGGTTGTCGGCGCCGAGGGCGATCTGAACCAGCGTCACCGAGAAGAGGGCGAGCCAGAAGCCGGGGTCGAGCAGCAAATCCATCTCAGTTCACTCCCTTGAACGCCGTCGAGGATACCCCCTCCTCCACCGGAGGATCAAAGATCGAATCGGGTATCATCGAGCCGCAATCAATCCGGTACGACAAAGGAGAAGTCATGGGCAAGAAGCTGGGCGCGGAGTTTATCGGCACGATGTGGCTGGTTTTCGGCGGGTGCGGCAGTGCGGTTCTCGCGGCGGGCATTCCTCAACTCGGCATCGGGTTCGCCGGCGTCGCCCTCGCCTTCGGGCTGACCGTGGTCACCATGGCGTACGCGGTGGGCCACATCTCGGGCGGCCACTTCAACCCGGCGGTGTCCTTCGGCCTCTGGGCAGGCGGTCGATTCGAGGCCAGAGAGCTCGTGCCGTACATCGTCGCCCAGGTTCTGGGGGCGGTGGCCGGTGCGACGGTGCTCTACGTCATCGCCACCGGCAAAGCCGGATTCGACGTCGTGGCCAGCGGCTTCGCCGCCAACGGCTACGGCGCCCACTCCCCCGACGGCTACTCCATGGCCGCCGGCTTCATCGCCGAGGTGGTGCTGACCTGTTTCTTCCTGTTGGTCATCCTCGGCGCCACCGACAAGCGGGCGCCGGCGGGCTTCGGCCCCCTGGCCATCGGACTGAGCCTGACGCTGATCCACCTGATTTCGATCCCGGTGACCAATACCTCGGTGAACCCCGCTCGGAGCACCGGCCCCGCACTCTTCGTCGGCGGATGGGCGGTGGAGCAGCTCTGGCTCTTCTGGCTCGCGCCCATTCTCGGCGCCATCGCAGCGGGCTTCATCTACAAGTTCGTGCTCGCGGACGACTGAGTTTCCGGATCGCGCGTCGGAGCCGGAGGGCGATCCGGTGGGCCAAAGGCCCACCCTACGGCGCGGCAGTGCGGACGCGGTAGGATGAGGTCATCAGCCACCGACGAAGGGACTCGGCCATGACATCCTCCCCGACACGCCCGTTCACCTCGATCGCCACCGGGCTCGGCGTCGTCGTTCTCGCAGCCTGTTCGACCGCCTACTACTCGACCTGGGAGATGCTCGGCCAGGAGAAACGCGATCTCCTGCGCAGCAACGTGGAATCGGTGCAGAAGGAGCAGGTCGACGCCGCCGAGGAGTTCGAGGACGCGTTGGACCGGCTGCGGGGCCTCTACGACGTCGATGCCGACGACCTGGAGAGGACCTACGACAAGCTCAAGGACAACGTGCTCTACCTCAAGCACAACCTCAACGCGGCCGCCATCGGCGGTCTGAGCGCCGAGGTGGACAGCATCGAGGCGGACATCGAGGTGCTCCTGGCGGATATGCGGAAATCCATCGCTGAGGCCGACCGCTTCCTCGCGAACCTGTCGGAGTAAATCGAGGTGAACCCCGCACCACAGCGAAGGACGCCCCCGCGAGGAGTTCGGTCCGAGGGTGGTGCACCGGGGTCCAGTCCCTCCCTCGGTGCGCGAGCGGCACTGCTCGGCGCGGCCGCGCTCGCCCCGGTCGTCGTTCGCTGCACTCTGGTGGCGGAGCACGACCTGGCGCCCGCCTTCGCCGACGGGAGAGGAATCCTGGCCGATCTCGCCGCGGCCCTGCTGGCCGCGGGCCTCCTCGCCTCCCTCTCACGGTGGTCGGTTCTCGGTCGCTGGATCGGCGCAGCGGCCGCCGCCGCGTGGACGCTGCTGAACTTCGCCAACTACGAGCACATCCGCGAGCTGGGATCCGTCATCGGCTTTTCCTACGCCGGGTACATCTTCGACGAGGCGTTTCTTCTGGGATCCGCCGCCGATCCCACCCGGCCGCTGCTGCTGACGGCGACCTGCATCGGGTCCGTCGTCCTGGCGTGGCTCGCACTGACCGGCGAAAGAAGATTCCGGGCCTGGCCCCTCCTGATCACCGGCGCCGCCGGGTCCATGCTGCTGGCGGTCGTTCCGCTCTCCACCGAGTCCGCCACGTGGCGTCAGACGGACGTTTTCGGGTCGTCTCTGCGCCGGGCTCTTCCGAGCTCGGGCCCGCTGCACACCGCAGGCGAACCTCAACCCGGCGGCCTGCTGGAGCGCGATCTGGCCGGTTCGCCGATCATCGAGGCCGGTCCGCGCGCTCGAAACGTGCTGCTCGTGATCCTCGAAGGGGTCTCCGGCGCCTACCTGGAGAGCCTGCGCGAAACCGTCGGGGCGAACTCCCCGATCGACATGCCGGAGCTCGACCAGATCGCCGGACAGGGCCTCGCCTACTCGAGCTTCGTGGCCACCCAACGGCAGACGAACCGCGGCGAGTACGCCCTGCTGTGCGGGGACTACCCGACGCTGGTGACGTCGGAAGCGAAGATGTCCCTCCTCGCGGGCGCCGGCCCCGTGGACTGCCTGCCGGCGATTCTGCGCGACGCCGGCTTCCGCACCGTGTACCTCCAGGCGTCGCCGCTGCCCTTCATGATGAAGGACCAGTTCATGGCCCAGGCCGGGTTCGACCGCGTTCTCGGCAACAGTTCGTTCCCGGTGGCCCGCAACCGGAATCACTGGGGAGTGGACGACCGCACCCTCTTCGAGGCCGCAACGGAGCTCATCGCCGGTCTCAATGAGGACCCCCGGCCGTGGTTTCTCACCCTGCTCACCGTGGGAACCCACCACCGCTACAACGTGCCGCCGGACTTCGCCGGGACCGCTCCCGTCGGGAGCAAAGCATGGGCCTTCGAGTACCTCGACGCCGCCGTCGGCGAGCTCGTGGATCGGCTCGAGGCAGCAGGTGTGCTCGACGACACCCTCGTTCTCATCACCAGCGACGAGTCGCAGGCCGACGACCCGGGAGGCCCGGACGCCGTCAATATGATGACTCACGGGTGGGGCCTTCTGATCGCCCTGTCCCCGTCCGGGCAGACCGGTATCGTCAACCAGGTCTTCGCCCAGCCCGACGTGCCCCTCTCGGTGCTGGACTACCTCGATGCGACCGACCTCCGCACCGATCTTCCCGGGCGGTCCTTCTTCCGCCGCTACGAGCACGACCGGGCGGTCTTCTGGGCCAACACCCACCTCGGGCTCGTTGCCGGGCTCGGCGACGACAACACCCTCACCATCTGCACCGAGGACTTCGCCCGCTGCATCTCAACCCCCACCGAGTCCGGCCGGCTCTTCGCCTCCCCCGGGACCTTCGAAGCTGCCGACGAGAGAGCGTCCGAGCGGATGCGGCACGCCGCCCGGCGGAGCCTGTCGGTGGGCATCGTTCGACCTTCCCGCCGATCGGTCTCGCTCATCGGACCGGGTCCCCACCCCGTGGCCTCCGATGCGGAACAGCAGTACCTCTTCGGCGGCCAGTTCCTGACTCTGCCGGCGGGCAGCCGTACCGACGTCGACCTGAGCCTCAGTCTGTCAGGCGGCTCGGGGTGGCTCGATTTCGCCCACAACTTCCTGGTCCGGCTCGAGCCCAGAAAGGTGTGGAGCGAACGGCTGGAGGTCGGCGAACGGCTGGATCTCAGCTACTCCTTCACCACCCCGACGGAGCTCGGCGACGCCGAGTTCCGCTTCTGGATCACCGGTTTCGAGGGCGCCGACCTTCGCCTCGACGTCGAGCGCGCCACGGTCGAGATCTCACCCGACTCCGGCGACCACGGACCCGGCAGCGAAAGGTTCGAGATCACCCGTGTGGCGCACCCGACTGCGCGGTGAAGAGCGCCGGCCGGGACCGCCGCAGCGACAGCCACTGACCGCAACCGACGATGACGTGGTCCCAGACCGCCACTCCCACGATCTCACCGGCCCGAACCAGGCGCCGGGTCAGATCCAGGTCGTCGCGGCTCGGTTCGAGCTGTCCACTGGGGTGATTGTGGTAGATCATCAGCCCAGCGGCACCATCGCCGAGCGCTTCACGAAAGAGCTCCGCGGGGTCGACCGGCGCCTGGGTTCGTGTTCCCAGGCTGTGCTCGTGGCATCGGATCAACCGGTGGCGCCCGTCGATGGTGAGGAAACCGAAGACCTCGCGGCGTTCCACTTGGAGCCGGCGCAGCAGGTAGTCGCCGACCAGCGAGGGGTCGCCCAGGACCTCGGCCTCGCGGAGACGGGAACGGGCCACGCGGTGGCCGAGCTCGAGACTGGCGAGGATGGTGGCGGCCTTGGCGGGGCCGATGCCGTCGACGCCGAGGAGCTCGGCCGCAGACCACCGGACGAGCTCGGAAAGCCCTCCCGCCTCCACCAGCAATGCATTGGCCTCGGCAACGGCGCCGCGGCCCCGGCGCCCGGTCCGCATGAGCACGGCGAGCAGCTCGGCGTCGGAAAGGACCGACGGCCCGAAATCGAGCAGACGTTCTCGCGGCCGCGAAGACGGCGCGAGCTCACGAATGAACTGAACCATGGTGCACTCCCCCGTGGACGGGAGCGCCTTCATGGTAGCACGGGATCGCGCTCGGGCCCGTCAGTAATAGGAACTGGATTCGACATTGAGAAGAGCGTGTGGTAGAAACAACCATGATCGTCGACGGGGAGGCGTGGAATGGCTGATCGAACTCGAACCCGGGAAACGCGCCAGCGCAAGGTGGTGTACGAGGCCATCAAGACGACCCGCTCCCACCCCACCGCGGACTGGATCTTCGAAAAGGTCCGCACCAAGGTCCCGAAAATCTCCCTGGGCACCGTCTATCGGAACCTGTCGGTCCTCAAGGACGAGGGCGTGATCCGCGAGATCAACGGCACCGACAAGCGGTCTCACTACGATGCCGAACTGACCCCCCACGCCCACTTCTTCTGCAGCGAGTGCGGCGGTATCTGGGACGTCTACGGGATTCCCGAGGTGGACTGGCGAACCCTCAAGGAGCTTGTCGGCTGCGACGTCACCGAGCAGTTCCTCGACTTCCGCGGCCGCTGCGCCGCCTGCTCCCACGGCCCCAAAGCCGAGCAGAACTAAGAATCAAAAATCACTCCGCGACGACCTGCTCGATCTCCGGTGCGTAAAGAGCAATGCGCTCGGTGACGAAATCAGACAGCGTTGACGAGGCCATCGGACACCCGTTGCACGCGCCGCTCAGGCGAACGTACGCCACGGGTCCCTCGATCCGCAGCAGGTGAACGTCGCCGCCGTCGGCCTGGAGGGCGGGACGCACCTCTTCCACCGCGTAGCGCACTCGGGATTCGAGGTCTCCCGTCGGCCAGTCACTGGGTGTCGTCATCACGGCCTTCAACAAGGCTGAGACGCCGACTCATTCCCGGCAGACCCTGAACGCTGCTCGGGCGACCGACGGCCTGCCTGCAGACTTCAGTTGCGGTTCGGAGCGGGGAGGCGATCCGGTGGGCCAAGGCCCACCCTACGGCGCTGCAGTCTTCGGCGCGCTCCGCTCCCGCTTTCCGGGTTGCCAGGTAGGGTGGGCCTTGGCCCACCGTGGGTGCGTCACAGCGCTGTCGGTGGCGCAGTATTGATGCTGCGTGAGGAGCGCGGTGGAGCGGGTTCAGGGGCGCGCGCTCCGCGACCGCGACGGCAGGTGGCGGGCGGGACCCCCGCCGCTCACAATCATCGGATCGGGAACGCAACGCTATACTCCGGAGGCGGATCAGAATAATCGCGAACCTTTCCCGACAAGCCCGCGTTGTAGAGGGTGGATATGGAGATGGAGGAACTCGAAGCAACGGTCGAACGATGTCGGGAAGGAGATGAAGACGCATGGTCCGTCCTGGTCAACACCACCCTTCGCCCGATCTACCGCCTGTGCGCGAGCTATGCGCCGACGGCGGCCGAGGCCGAGGAGCTGACCCAGGAGGTCTACTTCAAGCTCTGGGAGAACCTGCACCGGTACAACACCGGCTCCAACTTCATGGCCTGGGCGTGGCGCGTGGCCAAGAACCTGATCATCGACTCGTACCGCCGTGGGCGGAGAGAGCGCGAGGCCGCCTGGCTCGACCCGGAGATCCTCGACCGGCTGCCCGGCTCGGACGATCCACACGAGCAGACCGAGCGCCGGCAGCGGTTGCGCCTGGTCGCCACCGCCCTGCGCCGGATCGACGAGGACCTGGCAAGCCTGGTGATCATGCGGGACTTCGCGGGCATGAGCTACCGAGAGATCGCCGAAGCCCTCGAGCTGCCGCTGGGCACCGTCAAGTCGCGACTCAACCGGGCCCGGATGGAGCTCGCCACGGGTGTCCGCCGGCAGACCCAGCTGCGCCTCGTCCCGCCGCCCACCGGGGCGGTTGAGGGATCCGTATCATGAGCACCTGCACCGAGATCCGCGACCTCTTCGGCGCCGTCCTCGATCGCGAGGCGGACGAGGCCGAAACCGAAAGGGTGCAGACGCACCTGGCCGAGTGCGCCGAGTGCGCCGAGCTCTTCGAGGCCATGGCGATGGTGACCAACGCCGGCCGGATCATGGCAAAGGTGGAGCCGCCGCCGCACATCAGCGCCGAGATCGCCGCCTCACCGTGCCGACGCTGGCTCGGCCTGCTCTATCAGGCGGTCGACCGGGAGATCTCACAGCACAACCTGGATCGGCTGCTGAGCCACCTGGACCGGTGCCCGACCTGCCGCCAGACCTGGCACGACCTCACCCTGATCCACCAGGTCGGCGACTCCATGGAACCGCCGAACCACCTGGCGAGCGCCTGCATTCAGGTTCGCAACGCGGTCACCAGCATCACCGTGCTGCCGCGTCGCACCGCCACCGCCGCAGCCTACGTTCTGGCGCTGTTGGCGACCATCGCCGTCGGCAACCCGATCATCATCGCCCAGGAGGTGCAGTCGGTCGCGGTCGAGCGGGTTTCCCAGGCCGCGTCCGGGGTCTCCGAGGTCGCTGCAGACGGCCGCGGCGAGATCAGGGTCGCACTCTGGCGCACCATGAGGTGGGGCCAATCCAAAATCGACACGGTCCGTGGATGGGTGGACGCCCTGCGTGGATCCGACGAGCCCATCGGCGACAGCACTCCCGAGCCGGAAAAGGACCAACAAGGAGACGAGACATGACAAACGCCAAACCACCACTGCCGCCCGACGACCTGGACGAGTTCGCCGCCCAGGACGAAGAAATCCCCGCCGAGGCTCCCGCTCCCACGCCGCCTCCGGCCCAACAGACCCCGCCGCCGCCGGCCGCGGCGCCGCAGCCCCACTACTACAACCCCATGGACAAGTCGCCGGGCCTCGCCCTCTTCCTGTCGATTTTCTTCCCCGGTCTGGGCCACATCTACGCCTCGGCCTACGAGCGGGCTCTGATGATCGTCTCCGGCATCGGTCTGTGCGTCGCCGCCATCGTGTTCTCCGAAGGGCGCCTCTGGCCGCTGGGATTCATCATCGCGTTCGTTTACTTCTTCGCCATCTTCGACGCCTACAGAGAGGCGCAGATTTCGAATCTGGCGGCGGACCAGGAGCTGCCAAAGCCGCGCCGACAAGGGGAAGGGCGATTGATCTTCGGCGTCTTCCTCTCGGTTCTCGCGATCCTGGTCCTCGCCGACAACATCGGCCTCTTCGACGTCAGTTGGTTCTACGACTGGTGGCCGGTCCTGGTGCTGCTGGTGGGCCTCTACTTCATCGGTACGTGGATCTGGGAGAAGATGAACCCGTCCAAGAGTCCCGACGACAGCTCCATGGGCTGATGAATCCCGACCTCGTGACCTCCGCCCCCGGGAACCGACCCCGGGGGCGTATTTTGTGATCCGCGACCTTGCGAAGATCGGCGTGCCTTGAGTACAGTCGAATACGGGGATTTCCGATCCCGTGGGGAGAGCCGATCTGATGCGACACACGCTGCTCCGATTTCTGCTGATCGCCTGCACCGTCCTCGCCGCCGGGCCGGTACTCGCCCAGACGACGCTTCCCGGGCCGGAGGTGGACATCGAGGTCGTCAACCCCACCGACGGCAGCAACGCATTCTGCGTCGCTCCTTCGACGACCTTCAACGTCCGAATCTTCCTGAGGCCTGGAACGGGCGTCACCACCTGCACCCTGAGCTGCTCTCCGCCGGACCTCGACGGAGGATCGGCAAACCTCGCAACCGGCGTTGTCGATCTCGCCTTCGACTCCGCCGTCCTCAGCTATGTCGCCGACAGCGCCCAGGGCAACCCTGCAACCGCCGCCGTCCAGGGGTTGCCGCGGGAAAACGCCGCGGACGGCCGCATCGGCTGGGCCCAGGCGGGAAGCTGGAGCTCTCCCGGTGATCCTGCCAGCGGGCTTCTGTCGCCCTGCGAGATGGAGATGCTGACCACCGCCGACTGGCTCTTCCAGCTCCAGCTTCGGGCCGAAGGCCCGGCCATGACCAACCTCCACCTGCGTCGGGAGACCGATCCGGCACCCTTCGCCCTCTCATTCGCCGACATCTGTGGTTCCGACGCCTTCACCCAGTCCAACGGCGGGATCGACGAGGTCAGAGACGCCATCGTGCTGATCAGCGAGGGATGCTCGGGGGCGCTCTTCTTCGACAACTTCAGCAGCGGCGACACGAGCCGGTGGTCGGCCATCGAGTAAACCCCGCCCCGCGTCGCGATATAATCCGCCGCCATGAAACGACTCGAACTCGCCCTCTCGCGGGGCTCGTGCATCACGATCCTCACCACCGTTTGCGGACTACTCCTGATCGCGGTCAGCGCGTGCTCGCCGCAGCCCGAGTACTGGACCCTCCACCAACGGTGGATCGAGGACCACCCGACCCAGGCAGTGGACCTTGACGGCGAGACCGCGGCGTCGAGCTCGGCGGCCGCCGATGCCGTTCGGCTCACCATCCTCGCCGATGAAGCGCGTCCCGCCAGGTGCTCCGTCCCCGGCGATCCGTGGCGCCGCGAGGTGGTGGTGCCGCCCGGCGCCAAGCTGAGGTTCGGCTACGGAGCCCCCTCCAGCAACGACGCCGATCTCGACTTCCAAGCACGGGTCGGTGAGGCCGGCAGCGAGGAGACGGTCGCGTTCACGGCCACCGTACCCACCGGCGAACGCGAGCTGTGGTCCGCCTGGAACGACGCCGAGATCGACCTCTCGTCCTGGTCCGGGAAGACCGTCACGATCACCCTCGGGCACAGCCCCACGACCAGTGCGGCCACCGACTCCCTCGGTTGTTGGTCGAACCCCGAGGTGGTGGCCCCGACCGACCAGCCGCCGCCGCCCAACGTGGTGCTGATCTCCCTCGACACTCTTCGCGCCGACGGCCTCTCCCTGTACGGGAATCCCCGCCCGACCTCGCCCAACATCGACCGCTGGGCCGAAGGCGGGGTGGTCTTCCGCCGCGCCGTGGCACCCGCCCCGTGGACGCTGCCCTCCCACACTTCCATGTTCACCGGCGTCGACGCCACCCGCCACGGCGCGTCGCACAACAGCCCGGCGCCTCAGACCCTCGAGATGCTGGCCGAGATACTGCGCGCCAATGGCTACGCCACGGCGGCCGTCACCGGAGGCGCGTACCTCCACCCGCAGTACGGTCTGGGGCAGGGAATCGACTCCTTCAAGTACTGGCCCGACGGCGAGAAGTCGTCGGACGAGGTCGATGCGGTCTGCACAACGTCGCGAACCCTCCTCCAACGCAGCGACAACTCGCCGTTCTTCCTGCTCATCCACACCTACGAGGTCCACAACCGGGGCCGGGCGCGGGTGGAGTTCTTCCGCGAGCACAGCTCCCTCGATCCCGAGATGCGGATCAAGGTCATCAAGGAGGAGCGCGTCGCCGAGGACGGCTACATCCGGACCATGCGCTCCAAGCTCAAGTCCGACACCAACGAGAAGGGCTGGGTCGAACTCCCCGACGACGCCCTCGACCTGCCTCGCGACATCTACGACTCGAGGGTCAACTACGCCGATCAGCGCCTCGCCCCCATCCTCGATCTCCTGTCCTCGGAGCCGTTGCGCGACAACACCATCGTCGTACTGACCTCGGACCACGGCGAGATGTTGGGCGAGCACGGCCTGGCCGGCCACATCTACCTCTACGACGAGAACCTGATCGTGCCGCTGATCGTTGCAGGAGCCGGGATCGACGCAGCCGGCGTCAGCGTTCCGGAGCAGGTCCGCTCGGTGGACATCGTCCCGACAATTCTCGACGTCCTGGGCATCGACCCCTCTGGCAAGCTGGACGGACGTACCCTGATGCCGCTGATCCGCCGCGAAGACACCCATGGCGACCGGAAGGCCTGGAGCTACGTCGCCACCAGCAACCGAGGGCTCTCGCTGACCACCCCGGGATCCAAGTTCATCCTCAACGACACGGCGTGGAGCGCGGCCAACCAACAGACACGGTTCTTCGATCTCACGTCGCCACGCCGCGAGGCCGAACTCGGCGACTGCCCTCCCGATCTTTCCCGGGAGCTGACGTCCGAAGCCGCATCGAAGATCCTGGAAAGCCTCTCGGGAACCCGTCTCCGGTTCACCAACAATCTCGAGCAGCGGCTCGTTGCCGAGGTCCACGGATCGGCGGTCACCCTCAGCCGGGTCAAGTCCATGGGCGCTCCCGGCGGGACGACCATCGACTACGTCGGAACCTCCACCGCCACCCTCGACATGCCTCCGGGCGCCGACTTCACCGTCTTTCTCCAGGACACCAAGGCGAAAGACTTCACGGTGAGGTTTCACACTCCCGACGGCAACGACCTGCCACCGTGGGAAGGCAGCTTCAACGACTCGCAGCTCGGTCCCGGGCGTATCGCGTGGTTCACCGACGGCGCCTGGCACAACGGTGAGTTCGGGCCGGAAATCGACGACGGCGACGTGATCCTCATGGTCCTTCCCGACCGCTCCGCCCCGACCGCGTTCGAGACTCCCGAGGATCTCGACCCCGAGCTTCGGAAGCAGCTCGAAGCGCTCGGCTACCTCTGACGACGAAAAAACGCCGGGCGGTCTCCCGCCCGGCGTTCTGTTCTAGATCGACTCTGGGTCAGGGAGCCAGGGTCCGGTAGGACTCGAACTCGTCGAAGTACATGGTGCCCGAGAAGCTGGCACCGTTGGTCACGATGCGGGGCATGCCCAGGCGAATGTCGTCGATGTCCCAGAAGGAGTTGTTGACGTCGACGTTCTCCACCGTGGCAGCCGTGTCCATCCGGGTCAGGCGAAGCAACCCGCTGCCGGCGCCGACGCTGTACTCGAGCATGATCTGACGAGGCTCGTCGCCGAGCACCAGCCAGCCGGTGCCGGGGGTGTTCGTCTTGACCCACAGGCCGTTGTTCTTCTTCATTTTGCCGATGATCCGGAACTTGTTGTTCTTCTTCACCATCTCGATGCGGACGTTGCCGCCGGAGGGCATGCCGCCGTCGGGATCGGAGTCACGAGTGAAGAAGATCACCATGCGGGACGCGCCCTGGGCCATGGTGAGAGAGTTCGGGTCGAACCAGAACACGGCCCGGTAGACCTCTTCGTTGTCCGGGGTGTTGTCCTGGACGTACACGGTGTTCGTGGTGCCGTCGAGGCTCACCATCATGCCGTAGTTGGTGCCGTTGAGTGCGGCGTAGTCTTCCACGGTGAGGGTATTGTCAGCAGCTGCACCGCCGGCCATCAGCAGAACGCAGGCGGCCATCATCATCATCTTTTTCATGGGTTTCCTCCTCTTTCCTCGTGTTCGGTTGTCCGAGATTTCTTCCATCGTTTCATCACTTCCATCAATTAGGACGCGCCGGGACGACAATCGTAACGCTTCCGACGACGACTTTTCCCATCACCTCCGAAGTCTCCATCACTCCCGTGGAGCCTTCACGAGCTCGAACTCCGCGAAAACGCAGCGGCGGCCTCGCACCGAGCTCACCAACCTCAGGCCATTGGCCTCGGCCCGCCGCTCGAGGACTCTGGGGTTCCCTTCCCGCTTCTGATCCGGCGACAGGCCCTCGCCCCGCCGCACCCGCTCCATGTGAAAGACGGTCATCCGGTCGAGGCCGGCCTCTCTCATCGTGCGCCGCAGGCTCGCGTAGAACGACGCGTCGTTCAGGTGCGCCTGCCACCGGCGATTCCGATACACGGTGAAGCCGCCGCCATCACCGGTCACCTCGATCCGGTCCGTTCTCTTCCCGCTGAACTCGCTGTCGAACACCCATCTCGCTTCCTGCCGGTGCGTGAAGAGATGAAAGAGACTGAACTGATCGACGAAGATATTGCGAGCCTCCGGATACGTCTCGACAAACAAATCGTGCGCTGCGAGTCCGAGACTTCTGACAGGTGTGGAGTGTTGCTTCCATTCAAAAGCAACCGCCGCGAAAACGAAGCATACAAAAACAACAATTGCGGCTTTCTTACGCCGAACATCATGAATGAACTCGAGACATCGATCGACGAAAAGAAAGAACGTCAATACGGCGACCGGATAGAGCAGGAACTGATGCCGGACGGTTCCTCCAAAGGGATACCTGCCCAGGACCGCAACTGCCCACAGAACGCCGAGCAGCACGGTCGCCACCAGGGGAATCGTCGTCGCCCGCACGGCGCCGCGGGCCCGCAGCATGGCGACCACGCCGACGATGACGATCATCACGATCATTGCCGAGATGATCCGAGCGTTCGAGGAGCTTCCGAGAATCTCCGTCGGAAAAAAGAGCCGGACCTCGTTGAGCAGATTGCGGAGGGTGAAGGACACGAGCCCTTCGGACCCATCGTAGAAGAACGCCCGGAGGTGATGGAACTGGGCCGAGCCGCTGATCTTCCGGATGTGAAAGACATACTCCTCCACCGCCACCGCGGCCGGGAGCAGCAGCATCAAGAAATGTCCACCGAAATAGCGCTTCCAGTGCTTCAAATACGACGCTCTGAGATCCGGATAAATCAGCACTATCAAGAATGGAATTGATGCAAAGACGGGAAGCATGAAGAGGATTGAAAAATGACTCAATATTCCGAGCGTCAAACTCAGAGAAAAAAGAGCCCTCATTCGGAGATTTTTCGTGGCGGGATCGACAAGGTCGAGAAGACAGTAAACGCAGAGCAAAAGGAAAACGACGGCAAGCGTATAGCTGCGAATCTGATTCGAAACGACCACCGCAGCGGTGGACACCCCGAAGGCGAGAGCGGTCACCACGGCCAGGACGCGATGACTGAACACCCGCACCGCGATCAGTCCGACGAGGGCCACCGAGACCATCCCACTGGCGATGGAAACCGTCCGATAGGCCAGCTGGCTGGTCCCGAAGACCGCGGACGCGGCCTTCAAGATGAGAAAGTACAGCGGTGGGTGGGCAACGGCGTACACCTCTCGCCAGAACGCCGACCAGCCCCAGGCTCGGGCGACGAAAACGTGCCACCAGCCGTCGTACTCGATCCTCGCCAGCGATCCGTACCTGACCATGACCGCGCCCGCGATCACGGTCACCGCCAGCACTGCGGCCGAGGTGGCCAGCCGTCCGTCGCTGCGGTTCGAGGTCCCGGCCGGAGGCTCGTTTCGAGCCGTCATTCCACCGACCTCAGCGGCCGCCGATCCGCCGCCATCCCGGCCTACGATCCACCCTGGAGATAGCCGAGCTCCTGCAGTGCTTCGATCTGCTCGGGACTCAGCTCTGCGGGTCCGGTGGGCTCGAACTGCTGCTTGAGCTCGCGGGCCTGCCGGAACCGTTCGTTCACGAGGTGCTTCAATCGAGCGAGATCCTCGGGACGGGAGGCCGCCAGGTTCTCCTGTTCGCCGGGATCGGCCGCCAGGTCATAGAGCCGCGCATCACCGTGGCCGAGAAGGATCTTCAGCCCGTCCGGGGTGATCAGCGCCCTCTCGTTGGCCCACTCGCTGGACACCGGCTGCTCCTCCACCGGCGCGCCGGTCCGGATCGCGTCGGCGTGGCTGAGACCCACCCAGTGCGGCCCCCTCTGCACTCCGGCGAGGTCCGCCACCGTCGGGCCGATGTCCATCATCTGGACCCACGAGCCGATCCTCGCCGGCGCCGCCCCCGGTACCCTGAAGATCATGGGCACGTGGATGTTCTCCTGGAACACGGCCCGGTGCTCGAAGAGCTCGTGCTCCCAGAACGCCTCGCCGTGGTCGGCGGTGACGACCACGATGGTCTCGTCCGCCAGTCCGGAGGCCTCGATGTGGTCCATCAAGCGGCCGAACTGGACGTCCCAGTACTCGATCTCGGCATCGTAGAGGGCTTTCAGCTTGCCGATGTCGTCGGCCGTCGGTTCCGGACTCCCCTCCTCGTTGAAGGCCACGATGGGGCCGTGGTTGCCGTCGAGATCGCTGTCGAAGCCGGTGCTGTACTTGCTGTAGTAGGGCTCGGGGGCGATGTACGAGGTGTGCGGGTCCATGTAGTGGAGGTAGAGGAAGAAGGGCCGGTCGTCGTCACTCCGCCCGTCGAGCCAGCGGATCGTGGCGTCGGTCATCTGCGCCCCCGTGTCCAGGCGATCCTTGGGCCTCTTGGAGAGGAACTCGAAGTGCTCGAAGCCCTGCTCGAAGCCACGGCCGGCGTTGATGACATCCGACTTGAGGATCGCAGCGGTGGCAAAACCGGCGTCAGCGAACTGCTCGGCCAGCGTCCGGTGGTCCATGGACATGGCGTCCATCATCACCGGCTCGGTTCCGTCGCCGCTCCCGGCGTGGTGGACCTTCGGGTCGACGAAGCTGAGCACGCCGTGGGTCTGGGGATAGACCCCGGTGAAGAGCGACGCCACCGACGGGACCGTCCAGCCGTTCTGGCTGACCGCCCGCTCGAAGACCACGCTGTCGGCGGCGAAGGCGTCCAGGTTGGCGGTGGTGGCCCGCTCCCGAAAGCCGTA
>JAZBOQ010000286.1:0-66599 GCA_036351195.1 Thermoanaerobaculales bacterium
CCGGTCGCTACCGCTGACCGCCCTGATCGGGCGACGCTGGGTTGGGGCCGCCGTCCAGGCGGCCCCAATCCAGAAGGCCGGCGCACCGGGTACCCCCCGGAACACGACCACGCACCAGATCCCCGCTACGACCCCATGCCGAGCTGGAGCTCGGCGGTCCCTGGCGTTGAGGAGCTACTCCCCCATCCGCTGCCGGATCTCGTTGGCGAGATCGGTTCGGCCCATGGTCCCCAAGACTCGGAAGAGGTTGTCCGGAAGGTCGACGACCCCTGCGTCGAGCTCCAACGCCCGGCGGTAGCTCTGCGCCGCCCGGCCGGCCTGTCCATCGAGCGCCAGGGCCAGGGCGAGGCGGTTGAGCACCGCCCCGTCGTCGGGAGCGGTGTCCGCCGCGGTCTCGAAGGTCCGCACCGCGTCGGCGGTCTTTTCGGTCGCCAGCTGGGCGACGCCGAGACGTCCCAGGATTTCCAGGTTCCCGGGGGCGAGGTCCGCCGCTTCCTCGAGCTTCGCCAGTGCCCCGTCGGTCCGGCCGCGGTTGTAGTCGAGATAGCCGGTGACCATCAGAGCGCGGGCCAGGTTGGCGCGGTTCCGGCGGATCGTCTCGGGGCTCCTGGCGTATCGAATCGCCAGCCGGAAGTGATGGACCGCCTCGTCGTACCGCCCGGCCTCCTCCAGGAGCACGCCGAGGTTCCCGTGCGGCTCGTCGGCATCCGGTTGGATCTCCACCGCCCGACGGTAGTGCCCAACGGCGATATCTTTGCGCCCCAGCAGGTGCGCGGTCAGGCCCGCGTTGTACTGGATCCTCGAGTCGTCGGGGAAAAGCTCTGCAGCCTGCTCTGCCAGGCGAAACGACTCCTCGAGCTTGCCCGCCCAGCCGAGAACCTTGGAGAGCTTCATCAACGCCAGGGCGTGGTCCAGGGTATCCACGGAGGACTCCACCCGGTCGGCCACGTCGGCGATGGCGGCCTCTGTCCAGCCGTCGCCGGGTACCACCAGGCCCCGTTTCGCCATGGCGTCGATCACGGCCACCGCCAGGCGGCGGTGGACCTGAATGGTCGGGTGAACATGATCGAGGAAAAGGTCGGCGCCGGGAATGCCGTCGGCGGCCCACGCATCGGCGAGGGCCTCGAAATCCACCAGCCCCACGCCCCTCTCGGCGGCGACCTCACGGACCACGGACGGAATCGGCGCCACCCCGCGGAGGGGGCAGACATCCTCGTCGCGTGCCCGTTCGAAGGCGGCTCGCGCTCGATCCCAGCGCCTCGCTTCCGCCATCATCCGCCCCTCCAGAAACGCCAGCGAGGCAAAGCGCGGGTCGATGGCGACGGCCTCGCCGATCCGAGCCAGGGCGTCGTCGACACGGCCTTCACCATAGGCGAGCCGGGTCTCGTTCATGAGCTCGTCGAATCGCGCCTTTTCGTCGGCGGTGAGGTCCCCTCGGTGCTCGGACTTGAACGGGCTGCTGTCCTTCAGGTTCGACGCCGGGGTGATGAAGAGGGTTTCCGCCCCTGCCGAGAGAGCGATGTCCACCATTCGCGTCAAGTTGAAACGGAAGTGCCGGATCACCTGGTCTCTGAGCTCGTCGTCGCGGGTGAAGGCATCGGGCCCCACGGCGTCGTCGAGCAACGTTCGAACCTCTTCTGAGAGGAGGTCGGGACTGTCCTCGGGCGCCGGTGGCGGCCCGGAGACGGCGTGTACGATCCCCGACACGGCGGTCCAGACGCGCGTCTTCGACACCATGGAGCCGAGCCCGCGCACCGCCTCGGGGGTGGCGATGATCTGCGGATAGGTCCTGCGTTCGAGGAACTCGTTGTGCCCCGAGTAAACGACGAAGAGATCGGGCTCGTAGTCCGCGAGCTCCTCCATCAGCACCGCAACCCGGTAGCTCGCGTAGCTCACGCCCCCGGCGTTGATGACCTCCCAGCGCCGGTGAGGATCCGCCACCGGTAGGAGTTCTCGCAGCCAGCCGCAGAACGAGGTGGCGTCGTCGTAGGGCCGGCCGAAGGTGGTCGAACCCCCGACACAGAAGATCCGGAAGACGTCGCCCTTATCCACCGGAAATCGCTGCCGGTTGAAGAGGCTCGTCTTCGCCTCGGAGGTGACCATCACGGGGACGTCGTCCCGGTCAGCGGCCTCCACGAAGAGTCTGGACGTCGAGGAGAAACCGACGTACGGGTCGGCGGCATACGAGGCCGCCCTCACCCCGGCGAGCGCCAGCACGCCTTCGAGCACCAGGAAGAACCCCGCCGTCACCGCCATGGACAGGAATATCTTGCGACGAGTCGTCATGGTCGATCAGAGCACCCTTTCGATACGATTCCGGTTGCCGCCGGGCGAAGGACCATTCTAGCCCGTTCCCATCCGGAAACTCCGATGAGGACAGCGTCGTTCGCGATGCAGAAACGAGGGGTTTTCGTGCAAGGTCAAGGAAGATGAGGATTTGCGCGGAGGCGTACTCCTGTACGCCGCACAAGGCAATCCGAAATCTGACGCCGAGATTGCCGAAAAACGCCGTTCTGGACGGGAACTAACCCGAACTCGTTCGCCAGAGCTCGTCCTCGGCCACGGATTCCACGGTATCGTTATCCGCGTGACGATCTTCAACACCGAATCGGCATCCTTCGATTGGCGGGCGTCCGAGATCCGGTGGCCGGTGACCACCGATGTCGGCCCCGGGCTCGCCGGGGTGGTCGCCACCGCCTCGAGGGTGATGTGGCTCGACCCGTCCAGCGGCAACATGGCCTACCGGGGCGTGCCGGTTGACCGCCTTGCCGGCTGCAGGAGCTTCGAGGAGGTGGCGTCCCTGCTCATCACCGGCCGCCAGCCCGAGGACGACCGGCCCGGCTTCGTCGAATTCCAGCACCGCCTGCGTTCGAGCCGGAAGCTGCCGGACCCCGTGGTAGAGCTGATTCGCGACCTCGATCCGGCGACCCACCCGACCCGGTTGCTCCGCGCCGGGGTCTCCGCCCTGGGCTGCCACGAGCTTTCCGTGGATGACGACCTGGCCGGCGATCGCCACTGGCGCGAGCTCCGCATCGTCGGCCAGGTGGCCGCTCTGGCGGCGGTGGTCGCCGCCCACCGTCAACAGCGATCGATGCCCGATCTCGACGTCGGCCGGAGTCTCGCCTCTCACCTGCTGGCGGTTCTCGGCCGCGGCGAGCCCGCAGCCGAGGACGTCGCCTGCCTCGATCTTCTCTGGATCCTGTACGCGGCCCACGGCCTGGACGCGCCCACCTTCACCTCGATGATCGTGGCCTCGTGCCGGGCCGATCCCTATTTCAACGTGGTCTCCGGGCTTTCCGCCCTCCGCGGCGTCCGCCAGGGCGGCGCCGGTGAAGCGGTCCTCGAACAGCTGGCGGCCACGAAGAGCCCGGAAGATGCGCGAGGGACCGTCGCCCGCATCCTCATGGCAGGCGGTAAGATCGCCGGCTTCGGCCACCGGCTCTTCCGCATGCCGGACCCGAGGGTGGTGATCCTTCGCCGCGAGCTTGCCTCGCTGGCCCGCCGCCGCGGCCGCCCGGAGATCTTCGAGAACGCCCTCTCCCTCGAGAAGGCCGCCACCGCCGCCCTCGCCCGGCGCGGCGTCCACGTCAACATCAACTTCTACGCGGCGCCCATCTTCGCCCTACTCGGAGCCGAGCCCGCATTCGGCCCGTGCCTGGTCGCCGTCGGTCGCATGGCCGGGCTCGTGGCCCTGGTGCGGGAAGCCATGGACGGCATTCGGCTGGTTCGTCCACTGAGCCGATACGTCGGCGATCCGGCTCGGTCGCTTTCCGCGGCGAGGCGTTCATGATCGGCAGCGTTTCCCCTCCGTCGCCCCAGACCTACGGCCCGGGCCTGGAGAACCTCTGCGCCGGCGACACCAGGGTCGGCCTGGTGGACGGCGCCGAGGGCCGGCTCCTCTACCGCGGCTACCCGGTGGGCGAGCTCGCCACGGAGGCGTCGTTCGAGGAGACCACCTACTTGATCCTGCACGGGCACCTGCCCACACAACCGCAGCTCGACGGCTGGGTGCGAGAACTCCGGCGCTGGCGCCGACCACCGCGAGCCGCCTTCGCGGCACTGGAGAGAGTACCCCTGCGGTCCCACCCCCTGGCGCAGTACCGGACCATGCTCACCGTCGCAGCCTGCCACATCCCGGAGGCCGAGGACGCCTCGATCCAGGCGCAATGGCGCCGGCCGGCGCGCATCCTCAGCTGGACGGCCGCCCTCGCGGCCGCCGCCATCCGACACCTCGACGGTCAAGCCCCTCTGGAACCCACCGAGGACCTCGGGTTCGCCGCCAACTTCCTCTACCAGACGCTCGGCCGAGTTCCCAGCGACGACGACCTGCACGCCTTCGAGGCGAGCCTCATCGTTCAGGCTGAGCACGGCCTCCACGCCGCTGCCCTTGCCGCGCTGGTGGTCGCCTCCACCGGCGCCGATCTCGGTTCAGCGGTCCTCGCCGGCATGGGCGCCCTCTCCGGTGAGCGGCACGGTGGCGCCAATCAGCTCGCCTTCGAGATGATGCAGCCCCTCGAGGACCCGGAACATGCCCGTCGTTGGGCGCGGGAAGCGCTCCAGCGGCGCCACCGCTTCCCCGGCTTCGGGCATCGCGTGTACCGTTGCCCCGATCCCCGGGTCACTGCGCTGGAGCCCCTCGCCGAGGCGCTGCTCGAACGCCACGGCCTCGGTGAGCGGTGGCAAACCTACATGGCGTTGCGCGACGAGGTCGAGGGCGCGCTGGGCCCGCGCGGGATCTTTGCCAACGTCGACTCCATCACCGGCCTCGTCTACCACCCTCTCGGGCTTCCGGTGAGCTCGTTCCCGATCCCCTTCTGCCTCGCGATCCAGACCGGGTGGATGGCCCACTGCCTGGAGTATCTCCCCGACGGCGTAATGATCGAACCGGGCGCGGTGTACGTCGGAGACTGAACCCGAAGCGGAGGCACCCGAAGCGGAAGCGGTGGAATCACGCTTTCGCGCGGCTCGCCAGGAACATCTCGCGCAGCCCGAGCAGCAGCTTCGAAAACCCGGCCTGGGCGAGTATAGCCTTGAGGTCGCTGGACTTGGCTCCGGATGAGAAGGCTTCGAGGAAACCATCCGCCAGCTCATAGAACTCGATCAACGGGTCGAGACCGAAATCCTCCCGGTGGGTTTCGAACCAGCCCCGCCGGTTCACGTGCTCCCACGCCACGTGGCCCTGCTTCGGGTCGCGCCGCAACATGCCGTCGGCGATCTCGGTCACCTCGACGTGGAGAGCCTTGAGGATCGCCGCGTGGTCCTCCCCGCGAAGGGCCCGTTCCAGACCCTCGGCTTCTTCCACTGGACCGAGGTCGGGAACTCCCCCCGGGTTCTGCCGCGTGGAAACGTGGGTCACCGGCGTGTTCATGGCGCCCACGCCGCCGGCGGGCGACGGCACATCCGCCTGCGGAAGCTCGGCCTCAACGGGTTCCTCCGTCTTCTTCCCGGCGTCTCTCAGTCCACCCGACGAGACCTTCACCACCAGCCGACCCGGCCGTGGCTTCGATGGCGGTGGAGACGGCTCTTCCGCGGAATCGAAAATGGACTCCAGGGTTTCGTCCCCGTGGTCCGGCGTCGGCGGTTTCACCGGCTGGACCTCGGGGGGTGCTGAGGGCGGCTTGGATTCGGGGGAAGGCTGCGCGGTCTTCCGCCCCCGCTTGATGGCGGTTCGGAACTCGTCGAAGTACCGCGAGAGCCTCTCGGTCTCCTCAACGGACTCGGAACCACTCTTCACGACGTTGCGCCGCATGTCCTCCAACTCGTGGAGCCGCTCCAAAAGGCTGGTGCCGTCCCGGGGTTCGAGAATCGTCAACCGGTCCTTGAGCGCATCGTTGCCGACGATGATGTCCGCCAGATCACGGAAATCGGCATAGGTCATGAGCTCTTCGTAATCGCCGCTGAATCGATCCAGAGGGGTCTCGTTTTCCTTTCGCACAACGAGTCTGCGGAACACGTCGCTGGGCAGGCCCTCCCGGTACCAGAGCTCACCGGAGTAGTTCACCAACCCCCGCTGAACGATGCGGCGGAAGTTCACCAGGAGATCGGTCAGAATTCGCTGTGCGTCGATGTCAGCCCCCCGTGATCATTCCGCATCCGGTCTGATCATCGAATTGTACTGCGGAAACTGCCGGATGAACACCGGGTTCAGGGCTCGGGCGTCGTTCCCGGGGCCCGCGACAACGGAATGATCACGGGGGCTGCGAGCTTGACGACAATCTGCGCCACCGGCGCCCAGTGGTTCTGCTCCGACCTCGCCAATCCGAACTCGAGAGCGACTCCGAAGGCTCCCGCGCCGTGCTCCACACCCACCGATACACCGTGGTGGAGACCGTGGTCGAAATCTTCCAACCGCCGGTAGCGAATGAACTTGCCGTAGAAGCCCCGCTGTGCCCGACCGGCCGTCAGGCGCCGGACTCCACCCCACCCCATGGTTGCCATGTGTGATTCGGAGTTCGCTCCGCGCTCGTACCCGTAGGCGGCGAAAACGCTGAACGCATTGCCGCCGCTCAGCGACACGGCGAGGGAGAGCTGGTACCCGACCCAGTCCGGCGGCCCGAAAACCGCCCCGAAGCTCGGGTAAAACCCCAGGTCGAAGCCCCGCGGGGAGTCGTCGATGAACGGCCCTTCGACCGCTTCGGCCAACATCTCGTGCCACTCGTCGACGTCGCGGGGAGGGCCGCCGTCGTCGGCGGCCGCGCTCACCGCTGCAACCGCGGCCAGGCACACAGCCAGCACGAGCCTCTCCGAGGGGGTCACCCTTCTCACCACAACAGGCTCATCCCGTCGAGGAAGTACTGCCGGTGTCCCAACTTGCGCCGCATGTCCTCCACGTCCTCGCCCCCGAGCCGGTTGACCACCTTGTCCACCGTCAACTGGCGGTCGCCATTGGTGCAGGCGAGATCGAAGTTGCGCAGGTTGAGCAAGCCGTCGAGGAGGCTCTTCACCCGCCGGTTGAAGCCGCGATCGAGGACCACCACGCCGGCCTCGGTGTTGAAGTAGTTGGAGCGGATGTTGAAGTTCGACGAGTGAACGATCACCAGCTCGCCGTCCATGCGGACGATCTTCCCGTGCAACGCCACCGGCGGCATGATGGTCGGCGCGCACTCGGTGGCGGTAACCTCCTCCAGCAGTTCCGGGTCGGCCTTCCAGCCCCACACCTCGACCCCACCTTCGATGAGCCGGATCAGGCTCGGGAAGGAGGACTTCAAGATCGGTCCGACGCGCAGCGCCGCCGCCTGGTCGTTGACGATGAGCCGGACCCGCACGCCGCGCTCCACCGCACGAATCAGCGCATCGGTGAGGGCGTTCTCGAAGTTTGGAAACGGCGTCATCAGGTCGAGCTCCTCGACGGCGCGGTCGACCAGCGCCAGCACCACATCCGCGGTCGGAGCCCGCTCCCAGACGATGGGGTTGTCGTACAGAACGGCGACCCGAGTGCTGCCCGGCGGAGTCTCGTACGCTGGGAAGAACTCTTCGTTGAAGTACGGTTCCAGCGGGCTCTGCCCCCCCGGGAATCTCCCCGAGGCCCAGAGCGACCGGACCCGGCGTTGGATGGACTCCACCGGCCACGCGAAATGGTGGGCGTGGGAGAGGTCTGATGACATCGACCAGGACTTCAGGAAGATCGTCTGAAGGTCCCACACCGCCCCGCCTTCGACGAGCACGCCGAAATCGAGCCACCAGTGCTGCGGATCGTAGTAGATGTCCGAGTAGTTGCGGCCGCCGACGATGGCTCTTCGACCGTCGGCGATCAACATCTTGTCGTGCATCCTCGCCATGTAGATCGGCGCCATCCCCCACGACGAGCGGTGGAAGGAGCGCACCTCGGCGCCGGTGCTGCGCAACTCGTCGAACCTCCGGGTGTAGAGCCCCATCGCCGCCGAGTCGCCGAGACATTGGATGCGAAAACCGTCCACCCTCGAGTTCCGATGTTTGGCCGCCGCCAGCGCCTCTCGGAAGCGGGTCCCGTAGTCGTCGTCGTACCAGCTGAAGGTCGTGAGGAAGAGGTGATTCTCGGCGGACTCCAGAAGGTCGAGGCGGGCCTCCCACGCGCGGCGGGGATCCGCCAGGAGCTCGATGGAGTTGTTGTTCGTCCAGCGAGTCCTGCCCAGACGGCTGACCAACTCGGCCAGATCCTCGGGCTCATCCGCAACCGCAGCAACGGCGGGCCAAAAGCCCGCCACGATGCAGCACAGGAAAGTCAGCGCTCCGTATCGCCTCATGCCGTCGGAACTCTAGCAGAATCCTTTGCCCCGGGCCTGCGTACTTCTTCGTGGGGAAGCCCGATCACGAGAGAATTCCTCGGAGATCAGGCACAATACGGTACCGACATCACCGAGGGAGTGACCAATGGACCACGACACCGACCGCCCCAGCTACGAACCCGAAGCCCCGACGTCTCTACCGCCCGAGCAGGTCGCCAGGCTCAGCGGGCCGCAGCGGCTGGTCAAAGCCTTCATCTCGCCCGGTGAGGTCTTCGAGGACATCACGGTGAAACCCACCTGGGTGCTGGTGTTGATCTGCATGCTGGTGCTCACGGTCGGCGCGCAAATGGTGGTCCTGCCCCACGTGGACAACGAGGCAACCCTTCGGGCCCGACTCGGCGACCGGGCCGAGGAGCTCACCGACGACCAGATCGAGGAGATGATCGCCGGCGGCCAGAAGATCGCTCGCTTCGTTCCTCTCATCACCGCGGTGGTGGTGCCGGTCATGTGGGCGTTACTCGCCGGCATCTTTTTCCTGATGCTGAAGATGGTGGGGTCCGAAACTGACTATCAACGGACGTTCTCGGCCACCCTCCATTCCTACTGGCCACCGTCGGCCGTGGCCACGGTGCTGGTGATCGTCCTGATCCAGAGGGTGGACAGGATCACCGAGCAGGATCTCCCGAATCTGGTGAAGTCCCACCTCGGCGTGCTGCTGCCCGCAGACGCTCCGGGGTGGTTGAACGGGGTCGCCAGCACCTTCAGCGTGTTCAACGTGTGGACCTTCGTCCTTCTCGTCATCGGTTTCAAGATCGTCGGCAGGCTGAGCACGGCCAAGGCCGCCGTCGCGGTGCTCGTGCCGTGGGCGGTCTGGCTGGTCGGCAAGGCGGGGCTCGGAACCCTCCAGAGCATGATGTCGTAATCGGAAGGCAACGATGAAAAAGCCGCTCATCATCACCGGCGTCGTCGCAGTTCTGGCGGTCGTCGTCTGGGCCTCTCTCCGCGACGGCACTCCCAAAGGGACTCTCGTGAACGTCCAGGAAGCCCAACGCAAGACGGTTTCCGCCCGCGTCAAGGCCACCGGCGAGATCACGCCGGAGAAGAAGGTCGAAATTTCCGCCAAGGTGGTGGGCGAGATCATCTCCCTGCCGGTCGTCGAAGGGCAACGGGTCTCGTCCGGCGACCTCCTGGTGGAGATCGAGCGCGATCTCTACGAGGCCGCCCGCGACCAGGCCCGCGCAGCACTGCGCCAGGCCGAGGTCTCGAAGCGGCGGCTCGCCATCCAACTCGAAGACGCCAGGCGGAATCTGCAGCGGGTTCGTCAGCTCTATGGCGACCAGCTCGTCAGCGACGAGGCCCTGGACCAAGCCCAGCTCGCGGTGGACACCGCCGAGGTCGAGATCCAGGCCCAGGAGCACGCGATCGCGCAGTACCGTTCGGCGCTGAAGCGCGCCAATGACGATCTCGCCCGCACCACGATCCGCTCGCCCATGGACGGTGTCCTGATCCAGCTCGACGCCGAGCAGGGAGAGACCGTCGTACCCGGCTCCACCAACCTTCCCGGTTCGGTGATCATGACCGTCGCCGACATGTCCCGCCTGCTCGCCGAGGTCGAGGTCAGCGAGGTGGACGTGGTCAATGTCGCCCTCGGCCAGGAAGCCGAGGTCACCGTCGAGGCCCTGGCCGACGCCGAACCCCAAGTCGGCCGCGTAGTGGAGATCGCCACCTCGGGCCGGAAGAACCCATCCCAGGGGACGATCCGCTTTCGAGTGAAGATCGCCCTCGACGACCCCCACCCCGCCCTGCGTCCCGCCATGACCGCCAAGGTCGACATCCTCACCGCCACCAGCGTGGACGCCCTCACCGTACCGGTGCAGGCGGTGGTCACGAGAACCCTCGACGCGGAAGGATCCGAGGTCGAGGGCGCGGCCGCCGCGGGCCTCGACGAGGTCGATGTGGTCTACACCATCGCTGA
The DNA here is from genome assembly GCA_036351195.1 of Thermoanaerobaculales bacterium. Classification (GTDB taxonomy): domain Bacteria; phylum Acidobacteriota; class Thermoanaerobaculia; order Thermoanaerobaculales; family Sulfomarinibacteraceae; genus JAHECW01. Next base: position 10,180 of record JAZBOQ010000286.1, read on the forward strand.
CGGGAAATCGGCCATCCGGGCGGTCGAGACCGGCGTCGCGGATGTCCTTGACGTCGAGATCACCGATGGCCTCGACGAGGGCGAGGAGGTCATCATCGGCCCCTACCGAAGCCTGAAGAAGCTGGCGGACGGTGACGCCGTTCGCACCGACGTGAAGACGAAGGATGACAACGCGGACAACGATTCGGGCAGCGTCGAAGTACGGATCGACTGAGATGATTTCGATCAGCAGTCTCCGCAAGATCTATCGCATGGGAGAGGTCGAGGTACGGGCGCTGGACGGCGTCGATCTCGAGGTCGCGGCCGGCGACTACCTCGCCGTCATGGGGCCCTCGGGATCCGGGAAGTCGACGTTGATGAACCTCATCGGGTGCCTGGACTCGCCCACCAGCGGCGAGTACGTGCTCAACGGTCAGGCGGTGTCCGGCCTCGACGACTCCGAGCTCGCCCATATCCGCAACCGCGAGATCGGCTTCGTCTTCCAAACCTTCAACCTCTTGAGCCGCGCCACCGCCCTGGCGAACGTCGAGCTGCCGTTGATCTACGCCCGGATGCCCGCCTCTGAGCGCCGCCGGCTCGCCATGGACGCCCTCGAGCGGGTGGGACTCGGCGATCGCGTCAAACACCAGCCCAACGAGCTCTCCGGTGGCCAGCGACAGCGGGTGGCGGTGGCTCGCGCGCTGGTCAACCGGCCGTCGATCATCCTTGCCGACGAACCCACCGGCAATCTCGACTCGAAAACGTCGGAAGAAATCATGGCGCTCTTCAACGAGCTCAACGCCGCCGGCAACACCATCGTGCTGGTCACCCATGAAGAGGACATCGCAGCCCACGCTCACCGCACCATCCGTCTCCTCGACGGAGTGATCGTCGATGACCACACCCGGGTCGAGGGTGGGGCACGCTCGTGATCTGGGACAACTTCCGCATCGCTCTCCAGGCCATTCGCGCCAACACGATGCGGTCGTTGCTGACCATGCTCGGCATCATCATCGGCGTCGCTGCGGTCATTGCGGTGGTGAGCATCGTCCAGGGCCTCAACCATGTCATCGAAACCCGTCTGGCCAGCGTCGGCGCAACCTACATCCGTGTCCAGTGGCGGCAGGATCCCAACGACCCGGACCTCGCAGGACGCGAGGTGCTGCTGACCTACGAGGACGGGCTGGCAATCCTGGAGCGCGCCACCGCCATCGACACCTTCAGTCCCATCTTCTTCCGCGGCGAACGGATCCACGCCAAGGACCGCCACCACTCCACAACCCTGCTCGGCGTCGGCTCGTCGCACCAGGAGGTCAACAATCACTGGGTCGACCGCGGACGGTTCTTCTCGGACATCGACCTCGGCCGCCGGGCCCCGGTCTGCATCATCGGCCAAGAGATCGTCAATGAGCTCGAGCTCGGCGACGACGCGCTCGGCGCCGACATCGTCGTCGGGAGGAGCAGCTTCACGGTTATCGGCATCATGGAGGAGATGGGCGAGATGTTCGGCCAGAACTCGGATGATCTCGTCCTCATCCCGATCACCACCGCTCGAGACATCTACGGTCACGAAGCTTTCAAGCGGTTGATCCTTGACTTTCAGGCCACGGGCCCGGAGCACGTCGACCTCGCGAGAGACCAGATCCGCGAGATCCTGAGGTCGCGCCACGCCATCCAGGAGGGGAAGCGCGACGATTTCCGCGTCATCCTCCAGGAGGAGATCCTCGAAACCACCGGGTCGATCCTCGGCACCATCACCTCGGTGGTGGGAGGCGTGGTCAGCATCGCCCTCCTGGTCGGCGGCATCGGAATCATGAACATCATGCTGGTCTCGGTCACCGAGCGGACCCGGGAGATCGGCATTCGCAAAGCGGTGGGTGCTCGCCGGTCGGACATTCTGGTCCAGTTCCTCATCGAGGCGGTAACCATCTCTCTGGTGGGCGGTTCCATCGGCATCCTCGGAGGGTGGGGCCTCGGCATTCTGGGCGCCGCCGCCATCCCGGGCTTTCCGCCGGCCCATGTGCCGATTTGGGCGGTTGCACTGGGCTTCAGCTTCGCCGCCCTTGTCGGAATCTTCTTCGGCACCTACCCCGCCGCGAAAGCGGCGAGCCTCGATCCCATCGAAGCGCTCCGCTACGAGTAGTCGACAGTCGACAGTTAAGAGTTGACAGTCTCGTCGCAGGTCCTTCGATCCGGCGAGTTCTGGATCCACGAAATCACGTGCTTGACTTTGTGCCTTCGTGTTTCAACGTCGAGCAGACGAGTCCCGATACCTCATGGCAGCACAAACACCGATTGATCCGGTTGCGATGGAACTGTCAACTGTCGACTGTGAACTGTCGACTAGTACTTGAATCGCCCAACGACGCGCTGCAGGTCCGCCGACATCTCGGCCAGCTCGTCGGCACCCTCGCGTGACGAGGCCGAGGCCGCCGCCGTCTCCTGAACCGCGGCGGCAATGCCGGCGATGCGCTCCGCGATCTCGCGCGATCCGGTGGCGGCTTCGGAGACCGCGTGGGCGATCTCCGCGGTCGTCGCGGTCTGCTCCTCGACGCCGCTGGCGATGATCGTCTGGATGTCGTGGATGTTCTCGATGATCGCCGTGATCTCGCCGATGGCCTCCCCGGCCACGGTGGTGTGCTCATTGATGGCCCCGGCGGTGGCGCTGATCTCCTCGGTCGCCTGGGCGGTCTGCGAGGCGAGTTTCTTCACCTCGTCGGCCACCACGGCGAAGCCCTTGCCGGCCTCTCCCGCTCGGGCCGCCTCGATGGTGGCGTTGAGGGCGAGGAGGTTCGTCTGCTCGGCAATGGCGTAGATCACCTTGACCACGTTACCGATGGTGGTCCCACTGGCCGAGAGCTGCTCGAAGGTCCCGCGGGTGCTGGCGGCGATCTCCACCGCGCCGGTGGCCACCCTGGCGGCCTCGGATGCATTGGCCGCGATCTCCCGGGTGTTGGCGTTGAGCTCTTCGGTGGCGGTGGCCACCGAGTCCACGTTGGCGCTCACCTGCTCCGCCGCCGCCGACACCAGCCCGGCCTGGGCCGAACTCTCGTCATTGGCCGTGGCGATTTGCTGTGCCAGGCTGCGCATCTGGGTGGATGCGTCGGAGAGAGCGTCCGCCCGCTTGCCGATGGTCTCGACGTCTCCCTGAATGTTGTCGATGAAGGCATTGAAGGTCTCACCGAGCTGGCCGATCTCGTCGTCGGTGTTCACCTCGACTCTGCGGCTGAGGTCTGCTTCGCCGCCGGCGACGTTTCGGAACCGGTGGAGGAGTCGGCTGATGGGGTTGGTGACGACCCACCTACTGACCACGAGGGTGACCCCACCGATGAAGAGGATGGCGAAGAGAATAGCGACGATCGTGACGACGATGCTCGTCCGCACCGGAGCGGAGATGAGGTCGCTGGGAATCACGATTCCGAGGGTCCAGCTGAAGTGCGGAACGTCGGAGGTCACCGGTACCGAGATCACGAGGCGGTCCTCGCCCTCGAACTCGACCTCCGCCTGGCCGTATTCACCGGCGACCAGCTGCCGGCTCAGATCGGCGAACCCGCGGTTTCCGGAAATCGTATCGAGATCCGCGAGCTGGGTCTCGAGATCCACATCGGCGCCGGTGAAGTAGATCACTTCACCCTTGTCATCGATGAGAAACGCTTCTCCCTGGCCGTCGAGCTTGATGCTGCCGACCAGCTCTCCCACCGATGCGATGGAGACATCCGCTCCCCCAACGCCGAGCATGCGGCCGTCATCCAGATACACGGTGGTCTGGATAACAACCGCCACCTCCTCGGTCACCAGGTCCATGGTGGGCGATGCCAGGTAGAGCCGATCTTCGGCGACGGCCTCCTGCCACCACGGACGATTGCGCACGAGGTAGCCTTCCTCTTCCACCCGGCCGAAGGGAATCTCCGGAATCCGGTTGGAGAAATACTCGGACGTGTCGTCGTCAGCGAAAAACACCGCCTTGACATCGTCGTTGCTTGCCGCGACGGCATCGAAGTAGTCGATCACGGCGTTGTAGTCACGATCTCTGAGGACTGGGGCGCGAAACGTGTCGTACTCGGTGAAGTAGTCGCGAAGACGCGGATCCGCCAAGAGGGTTCGCACGATGTTCGCCCGCTCGCCGAAGAACCTCTGAATGTCCTGGGCCTTGGAACCCAGAAGGTTCTCAGCCTCGGTGTTCACCTTTTCTCGCGCCATTCCCGACGTGTAGCCCACGGCCACGACTCCAAGGACCAGCAGGGCCAGCGCGATGGATCCACCGACGAAGACGGTCAGCTTTTGGTTAATGGTCTTCAGTTTCCCGTTGCTTCTCGCCATGAGCCACCTCGATCCGCGATGCCGGTCGGCCCGAGCACCGCCAGGTCATCTCAGTTTAACCCGATCCGCCGCGAGGGGGAACGGCGGTCGGGTCTACGGTATGCTTGTTGAAGTGTCTCGAAACGGCACCTTGGCGACCTCCGGAAATGACTGCCGCGACGCCGGTTTCGGCACGCCGCTTGCTTTAGGAAAACAACGGAGCGCGCCGCACGGGTGCCGCATGCGAAGCCTCGGCCGCGTACCACCTCATCGGCGGGCCCGGATCGAGGAGTGATGGAAGGGAGATCGGGAATGGGTGGCATGTCCGCCATCATCGCTGAGTTTCTCGCCGAGAGCGTGGAGAACCTGGACATCATGGACCAGGACCTCGTCGCCCTCGAGAAAGACCCGTCGAACTCCGAGGTCATTGAACGGATCTTCCGCACCATTCACACCATCAAGGGAACGTGCGGCTTTCTCGCCTTCTCCAAGCTCGAAGCGGTCACGCATTCGGCGGAGACGGTTCTGGCCGCCCTTCGTGACGGCAACCTGAAACTGACGCCGGAGATCACGACCACTCTGCTCAAAGCCGTGGACAGCGTCCGCGAGATTCTCGCCCACATCGAAAAGGACGAGACCGAGGGAGACGGGGATTACTCGGCCATTCAACAGGAGCTCGACGCCATCGGCGCGGGCTCGGGCGACGGAAAAAAAAAGGCTGGTGAATCGGGAGAGCAGGCTGACCTGAGTTCCCCGGCAACGACACCCCAGACCGGCGTGGTTTCGGATCTGCCCAAGGCGGTCACCGCGGAGAGCGCCATGCGGGACCTCGGGTCGAAGCGGGACGACGGAGGCGACAACGACGACCACGCCACCCTGACGGTCGGCGACAACAGTCTTCGCGTGGATGTCGCCGTGCTCGATGTGCTCATGAACCTGGTGGGCGAGCTCGTTCTGGCCCGAAACCAGATCGGTCAGAACCTCCCCTCGGAGAGCGACCCCGGTTTGGCTGCCGCATCACAGCGTCTGGACTCGATCACCGGCGATCTTCAGGAAGCGGTGATGCGGGCCCGTATGCAGCCCATCAGCTCCATCCTCACCAAGGTGCCGCGTTTCGTCCGCGACCTGGCGGTGGCGTCCGGCAAGCAGGTCGAGATCGAGCTCCAGGGCCAGGAGACCGATCTCGACAAAAGCGTTCTCGAAGCCATCAAGACCTCCCTCCTCCACCTGGTCCGCAACGCAGTGGACCACGGCATCGAAACCCCCGAGGAACGCCGGGCCGCCGGCAAACCCGAGCAGGCCCGGGTGGTTGTCAAGGCCGCTCACGAGGGCGGGGCGGTCGTCATCGAGGTCCGCGACGACGGCAAGGGTCTGGACACCGAGCGAATCCTCAACCGCGCCATGGAGGCGGACCTCGTGCAAGCCGATGACGCCCCCGGGCTCAGCCCTTCGGACATCGAGCAGTTCATCTTCCGGCCGGGATTCTCCACGGCTCGCGAGGTCACCAACGTGTCGGGCCGTGGCGTCGGACTCGACGTCGTTCGCGCCAATGTAGAGAGCATCGGTGGCAGCATCGAAATGCAAAGCGAGCCCGGGCGATCCACGACCTTCAGGATCAAGATTCCCCTCACCCTCGCCATCGTCTCGGTGATTCTCGTGCGGGCGGGCGGTCAACGTTTCGCCATCCCCCAGGCCTCGGTGGTCGAGCTCGTCCGCCTGGGGCACGGGGAGACCGATCTCGGCATCGAGGATCTCCACGGCGTTCCGGTCTACCGCCTCCGGGGCCGCCTGTTGCCGCTGGTGAGCCTGGAGGACGAACTCGGTTTGGGCGTATCCGGACAAGAAGCCAAAGAGAGTATCGTCGTGCTGCAGGGCGATGAGCGCCAGTTCGGACTCCTGGTGGACTCCATCGATGACTCCCAGGAGATCGTGGTGAAGCCTCTGGGCCACCGGCTCGCAGGGCTGCCTTTCGCCGGCGCCACCATTCTCGGCGACGGATCCATCACCCTGATCCTCGACGTGTTCAGAGTCGGCCTTTCGGCGGGTGTGGTGTCCGACGCTCGGGTGCATGCGCTCACCCTCGAGTCCGACCTCACCTCGGCGCCGGCACCGGGCCTCGAGCGAGTCTTGCTGATTCAAGGATCGGACGACGAGCGCCTCGCCCTCGATCTGAGCCGTGTGTCACGGCTCGAGACCATCGATCGGTCCCGCATCGAGCGGGTCGGCAACAGCACCGTGGTCCAGTACCGAGGTGAGATCCTCAAGCTCATCGACCTGGAAAAGGCGTTGCCCGAGCGCCGTACCAGCCGCCGCACCGATCCGCCGGAGCCAACTTCCGAGGCCCCGGTGGTCATCTGCACCATGCGGGGCAAGGCGTGCGGACTCCTGGTCCACCGAATCCTCGACATCGTCGATGCTGACGTCTCCGAAGCCACGGCCGGCAGCCGCGCCGGCATCAAGGCCTGCGCGGTGATCGACGGCCGGGTGAACGAGGTCATCGACCTCGCCGAGGTGGTTCGCCGCAGCGAACCAGGCTTCCTGGAACGGGCTGATGGCGACGGGGGTGACGCGTGAACGAGCGCAAGCAGTACTGCACCCTGAGAGTGGGCGATCTCTTCCTGGGTATCGACGTCGGTCGAATCCAAGAGGTTCTTCGCGATACGTCCTTCACGCCGGTTCCGCTGTCCGACAGCTCCATCCGCGGTCTCATCAACCTCCGCGGCCAGATCGTCACCGCCATCGACCTCAGACGCCGCCTCGGTCTCGACGACACCGACGACCAGACCCGCACTTCCACCATGGTTCTCGGCACTGCCGAGGAGCCCCTTGCCGTGGTTGTGGACTCGGTCGGCGACGTGGTGGAAGTGGATGCCGAGAGCTTCGAACCGCCGCCGGACACCCTCAAAGGCGAGGCCCGACGAATGATCGACGGAGCCCACAAGCTGGAGCGGTCGCTCCTCCTCATCCTCAATCTCGAGACCGTCATGACGCTCGCCGACGAGAACGGCACGGACGAATGACCCCCCTCTCGAGGCCGCACGCTTTCGACCCGTCCCGGGGAAGGGAGACTCCTTGCTGAACAGCCTCAAGATCGGTCAAAAGGTTCTCGTCCTCCCGATCCTTGCCGCCATGGGCTTCGTTCTCGTCTTTGCGGTGCTCATCAGCGGGTCCTCCCGCTCATCGGCCATCCGGCGGTCCATCCATACGGACCAGCTGCGCGGCATCGTGTCCGCCGAAAACCCCGAGATCTGGCGCGACCTGTCACGCGAACTCGATCGCGCCGACGAGATCGACCGTACGGCGACGATCGTCGCCGGAATCATCGTCGTGTCGATCGTCATCGGCCTCACGGCCATGGCGATCCTGATCAACCGCTACCTCGACCTGATGCTTCGGCGGACCCTGAAAATCCTGCAACGGATTACCGAAGGGGACCTGACTGGCCGAATGCGGGCCAATCGGAAGGACGAAATCGGACAGGCCGGCGACGCTCTCGACAGCCTCTTCGCAACCTTCGAAGGAACCGTCTACGCCTTCTCCGGCAACACCTCGGTGCTCACAGAGGCCGCCGAACAGCTGTCCTCGACGAGCCAGGACATGAGCTCCGCTGCGGAGCAGACCGCTCGCCAGGCGAACATGGCCTCGACCTCGGCTGCGCACGTCAACGAGAGAATGCAAAGCGTTGCGGTGGCGGTGGAACAGCTCACCGCCAGCGTGAAGGAGATCGCATCCAATGCCAACCAGGCATCCGGTATCGCCTCCGACGCGGTCGCTGCGGCGGACGAGACCAACAGTACGATCCGGTCCCTGGGCACGTCGAGCTCGGAGATCGGCGAGGTGGTCAAGGTGATCAACTCCATTGCCGAGCAGACCAACCTTCTCGCCCTCAACGCCACCATCGAAGCGGCCCGGGCCGGAGAGGCCGGAAAGGGTTTCGCCGTGGTGGCCAACGAGGTCAAGGAGCTTGCCCGTGAAACTGCGGAGGCCACGGACGACATCGGTCAGCGGGTAACGGCCATCCAAACCGACACCGACCGGGCCATCGGCGCGATCTCGGAGATCGGCACCGTGGTGCGAACCATCCACGACATCCAGACGACCATCGCCACGGCGGTGGAAGAGCAATCGGCCACCGCCTCGGAGATCGGACGCAATGTCAGCGACGCCGCCGTCGGCAGCTCGGAGATCGCTCGCAACGTCGCAGGTTTGGCCGAGGCAGCGGAGTCCTCGTCGGCCGGCGCCGCCACCACCCTCGAGGCGGCCGTCCGCCTCGGCCGTACGGCGTCCGAGCTCGAATCGGCCCTCCGCCACTTCCGATTCAATCCGACCGGAGAGGAACCAGGTCAATGAAAGCTCTCGTCATCGACGACTCACGGGCGATGCGATCCATTCTGAGCGGCATCCTCGCCAGCCTCGACTTCGAGGTCGAGGAGGCGGCCGACGGGCGGCAGGCGCTGGAGATGCTCGGCAGAGAAACGGCCTTCGACATCGCCCTTGTCGACTGGAACCTCCCGGGCATGAGTGGGCTCGAGATCGTCATCGAGGTTCGGAAGGACCCGGCGTTGGCCGACACCCGGCTGCTGATGGTCACCACCGAGACCGAGTTTCAACGCGTCGCCCAAGCTCTTCAGGCAGGGGCTGATGAGTACATCATGAAACCGTTCGACCGCGATATGCTCCTCGACAAGCTCGTGATCCTGGGCGTCCCGGTCGAGCCGGCGAAGGCCTGAAGGAGCCGCCTTGCCTCCCATCCGAATCCTCGTTGTCGACGACGCCGTCGTAGCCCGCCGCGTGATCTCCGAGATCCTGAGCGAGGAAGACGGCCTCGAGGTCGTGGGCACCGCTCCCAACGGGCGGATCGCCATGACCAAGATCGAACGGCTCAAACCGGACCTGGTTACCCTGGACATCGACATGCCCGAGCTCGACGGGATGGAGACCCTGAGACGCATTCGGGCGGAGGCCCCGGGTGTCGACGTCATCATGGTCAGCAACCTGACACAACGCGGTGCCCGGGTCACCGTCGACGCCCTCTTTCTCGGCGCCGCCGATTACGTGACCAAAGCCACCCGTACCGGGTCTCCCGAGGCCGCACGCCGCCACCTGAGAGAACAGCTCTTACCCAAGATCCGAGCTCTGTACCTCGGGAGGCGCCCGAAACCCAAAGCCGAGGACGAGGTATCTGCACCGCGATCGAGGAAAGGCGCCGAACGGCCCGCACCCGTGGAGCTCGTTGCCATCGGCGCCTCCACCGGAGGGCCCAACGCCCTGGCCGAGGTGCTCGGGTGTTTTCCCAGAGGTTTCGTCGCCCCGGTTGTGATCGTGCAGCACATGCCGAAAAACTTCACCTCCTATCTCGCGAAACGCCTCGACTCGCGGTGCGCGCTGAACGTCAAGGAAGCCGAAGACGGCGTGGTCGTGAGGCCCGGCGACGTCTGGATTGCTCCCGGAGACGTCCACATCAAGCTGCGTCGCCGGCGGGACGATGTTCGGATCGAAACCGATGACGGCGGTCTTGTGAACTCGTGTCGGCCGTCGGTGGACGTCCTCTTCGAGAGTGTCGCCCAAAGCCACGGGTCGGCCGCTCTCGCGGTGGTTCTCACCGGGATGGGCCAAGACGGGCTCAATGGCAGCCGGTCGATCGCCGAGGCCGGCGGTCGGGTCATCGCCCAGGACCAGGGATCCAGCGTGGTCTGGGGCATGCCGGGTCATGTGGCCGCCGGCGGCCTCGCCGACACCGTCCTACCCTGCTCGGAGATCGGGCCCGAGATCGTTCGAAGAGTCGGGTTTCGATCGTGAATCCGGCCCTGCCTTCTCCTGCGACGTCCGAGGGCATCAGCCGGGTCGATTTCGACTACGTCCGGGATCTGGTGAAGAGCCACACTGCCATCTCGCTGGACGACTCGAAGGTCTACCTGATCAACGCGCGCCTGCTCCCGGTGGCCCGGAGAGCCGGCTACGACTCCGTCGTCGGTCTCATCCGCCACCTGCGATCTCGGCCCTTCGGCGATCTCCACTCCAAGGCGGTCGAGGCGATTCTCACCACCGAAACGTCCTTCTTCCGGGACTTCTACCCTTTCGACGCCCTGCGCCGGGAGGTGCTGCCGAAGCTCATCGAAAGCCGGCGTTCGTCGAACAGGAGCCTCGGCATCTGGTCCGCGGGTTGCTCGGGCGGCCAGGAACCTTACAGTATCGCCATGCTGCTCCGGGACGGTTTCCCCGAGCTCGCCACATGGGATCTTCGCCTCCATGCCAGCGATGTTTCCGTTTCGGTTCTGGAAAAGTCGAAGAACGGGCTGTACAGCCAGAACGAGGTCAACCGTGGCCTGCCGGCGCCGATGCTGGTGAAGTTCTTCCGGCAGAGCGGCTCCGACTGGCGCGTCAACGACGAGATCCGGTCCATGGTGAGTTTCTTTCAACACAACCTGGCCCGGGACGCACCGATGATTCCGCCGATGGACATCATCATGATGCGCAACGTCTTGATCTACTTCGACGTCGAGACCAAGCGCCGGGTCCTGCGGCGGATCCGGAACCACTTGGCCCCGGGCGGATACCTCATGCTGGGCACCGCCGAAACGACCCTCAACCTCGACGACGGCTTCCAGCGTCAGCGAATCGGTCAAGCTGTCTTCTACCGCAACGGTGTATCGGAGGTTCGATGAAACCGAATCCGGAACAGGTTCGAAACATCGTCCACACTGTCTGGTCCACTCAGCTCGGCATGGACATACACGACTCCGAGTTCACTCCCGAGATGACCGAAGCGGAGACCCTCACCGCCGCCGTCCACATCACCGGTGATTTTCGCGGCGGCATCGTCGTCGAGTGCAGCCGGCTCCTGGTCCGGCGGGCGGCTTCCGTCATGTTCTCCCGACCGGCCGAGGACCTGAGCCCCGATGATGAGCGTGACGTGATCGGAGAACTCACCAACGTGGTCGCGGGCAACATCAAGGCCCTGGTCACCGGCGCCAACTCCCTGTCGCTGCCCACCATCGTCGAAGGTACCGACTACCAGGTCTCCTCGATGGACGTGAAGACCAGCGATGAGTATCACTTTGCGCTCGACGGAGAGGCGATGACGCTGACGCTGGTGGAGCACTCGTAGCCCGTTCCTGTCCAGAAACCCTGGTGGAGACGGCGCCGTTCCCGATGCACAAACGAGCCCGAACGACTCCTCAGTCCTCGGATTTCGACTCGTCGGTAGCGCGCCTCACGGGCACCACGCGATCGGGCTTGCCGTCCCAGCAAAAGGTGCCGAAGATCTCGCCAATGGGTTCGAGCAGGAAGCTCCTGTCGTGGCGCTGAGAGTAGTCCCATCGGGTGCCTTCGAGCTTGTCGGCAATGGAGTCTTCGCGGCTGTCGTCGTTCACGACTCCTCCCCCGCTCGGCAGCTTCCGAGAATGTCCGTCACCATCTCGTGGTCCGGCGTTCCCGGCAGTGCGATCACGAGCCTCGAGACTCTCTCCTCGGTGGCGATGATGAAGATACAGCCGGCGTCGTGCTCAACCCCGGCGCAACTGAACTCCCGAGCCGACAAACGCCGTCCCGACAAGTAGGTCAGCACCGCCGAGTGGAATCCCGAGAGGATCGGGCAGGCGCCTCCGGACACGGAGACGAAGTGGCCGGGGAAGGGGCTCTCGTGGTGGGTGATGACGATGATCCCTGCATCCCGCCTGCTCAAATCGGCATCGAACCGACCGAGACCGAGCACGCCGATGGAGGACGACAACAGCTCCAGCGCCATCTGGGTCTCCATCTCCCGAAGCGTCTTGCCGTACTCGCGCTGGACGTGTTGTTCGAGCCGGAATGCGTGCCGCAAACCCCACTTCTCGCCCAGCTCCTTGAGAAACTCGTGGTGGCGGAACCCCAGGTGTTTGGTGAAGACGCTCTCGAACGCGTCGAGGAAATCCTCGTTCGCGAGAACCACCCTGCCCTCTCCGGCATCCCGCAGCGCCCCGCCCAGCGGGTCGCGCCGGAGCACCGGCGCCAAGCTCTCCGAAAGATCCCGCAGGCGCGCCAAAGTGACGATGAACCCGCCGCCGAGAACCCGTCGAACCAGGTTGATTCGCCACATCCCACGATGGACGCCTCCTGACACCTCGAACTCGGTGCTCGCGGCGCTCCGCTCCTCGACGGGCATCCGCGACATGGATCTCAGAACGACCTCCGCCACCGCCGAGGCCTCCTCCGGAACGAGCCCCAGGAAAAGCCTGCCAGTGACCGTCTCTGCGTCCAGGTGCCCCACCCGCAGGCCGAAGGGGAGGAAGCTCTCCACCCGTTGGTCCGAGTCCAGGAGAAGGCACCCTTCAGGAAGGCTCCCTCGCACCACGGGTTGGCGGGGCCTGCCATCGGGCTCTCCGTCATCCTCCGGCTCGTCGGCGCGGCGCTCGCCGAAGCCAACGAACCCGAGCTTCTCCATCGGTCCGCGCCAGTACTGGAAGAGATCGGCGAGGCGCTTCTTGGTGAATCTCCAGGCTAGCGCATCTTCCATGCGGCCGAAGAAGCGGATGATCCAGGTGCTGACGTACCCGGCGAAGTCTTCCGGCGCCGCTTCCAGGTCCCAGCCCGGTACCAGGCTCACCTCTCCGGCGGGCCCGAAGCGCACGCCCTCGAGTGTCTCGGAGTCTGCCGGCATGTCCGCCCGAATCTCCTCGAGACGCGCGACAACGATCTCCACTTCCATATGGTTCGAGGCGTAGGTCGTGACCGCGTTGAGCATGGCGACCGCCACGTCCAGGGTTTCGTTCCTGACGATCTGCTGGGTATCGTCTTTGGCGGCGGCGCGGCGTTCATCGAGGCGCCGCATGGCCTCCAGCAGCAGCTCCGACGGCGACATACAGAACTGAGGCTCGGCATCCACCGATCCGAAGTCCGCCTCGAAGGTCCCCGTCTCCCAAGTGGCGATCTCATAGACCGCGTCCCGACCGGACATGGAGTCCTGGATCTCCGCCTGGATGACCATGCCATCCTGAAGCCACAGCCTCCCTTTCTCGCCGTCGTGCTGGAAGGTCACCGCACCGCTCCGTCGGCCCACCTCGGCGGTCTGCAGCAAATCCGCTACCGACAGCTGGCTGAGCGATCCGAAGAGAGCCTGATCGTGCCGGTGCCGGTCAATGGCGAGCTGAGTCGTCAGCGTCACCTCTTCGTCGTCGTACGGGGGCGCGACAACACCGAGCAGACCGAGCCTCAACGCCCGCCGTCGCTCTTCGGCGCCGGCATTGGCAATTACCACCAGCGGAATCTGCTCCATCAGCGGATTCGACTCGAGGAGGCGAATGAGGATCGAATCACCGCTTTCCATGTCGCGCAGCGGAGTCAGGATGGCATCGGGAAGATCGAACTGGCGCTCGCGGATGACGAGTTCGGCGTCTTCGAGGGTGGTCATCGCCGAGACCTCGAACTCGGAATCCCGGAGGGCCTTCGCAACCCGCTGGGCGATCACCTTGTCCGAATGGACAACGTAGGCCAGATCGCGCTTCACGATAGCGCCCCCGTACGACCCTCCGGGCCGGGCTCACCCGCCTGCGGGCGGCGAGGACACAGCGCCAGGTTCATCTCACCCCGCCACCGTCTCCCACGAAGACTCGAATATCGAAAACTTCGTCGGCGAAGTACGCAGAGGCACGAACGACCTCGTCGGTCGGTGACACCAGGCGGCCGCTACCGGACCACTCGGGCGGTTCCGGTCTCAGAACGTGCCCGAGCTGCTCGATCCGGGTGCACGCGTTGCCGCCGATAAGGTTGATGATCTCGCAGACCGCATCGGCTTCCACCTCGGTGCCCGGATCGGTGGCGAATCCCAGCAGCCCCTCCGCCGCCGAGGACATCAGAGGCGGTGGGAGATCGACGGCGATGGTGTAGTCGCGGTCGCCCACGATGCGCTGGGAAAACCGCTGCAGGCCCTCCTCCAACCGGTCCGGCTCGACCTTCACCGATTCGATCCTCACCTCACGTCCGACGATGCGTTCGAGGTGAAACACCGTCAGCTCCACACAGGCGCCGACGGCCGCCGAGTCCGGAACGCTCTTCAAGGCCCCGCGGATTTCCTGATCAGCGGCGCTGGCCAGGCTCTGGTACACGGCGAGGTTCGCTGCGATCTCCTCTTCTGTGAGGTGACCGCCCTCCACCAGCGCCGCCCCAATGCGCAACCAACTGGAGCGCTGACGATTCTGGAGCTGTTGGACCTGCTCTGCGTCGAGACCGCCGGCGATGGTGAGGATCTCCTCCATGGGCTGCTCGGACATGCGGAAGAGTGCAACCACGGAATCCGCTCGTCGGCGGTCCATCATTCCCTTTTGCACCGCGAGCTCGGGCAGACTGAGGTTCGAGCGCCGCTGACGATCCAAGGCGTCGAGCAGGGCGCCGCGATCGATGACGCCCTTGGCGAGGAGGTACTGTCCGAAGAACATAGTCGCCATCAGCTCCCCCTCAGTCCGCCGAGTCCAACCCGCGCATGAACTCGATGAAGTCGTTGCGGGTGAAAGGTTTCTGGAGGAAGCTCTTGGCTCCGGTCGTAAGGCATTCGTGAACCGCGTCCTCGGTTCCCAGAGACGAGATCATCACGACGCAGGCACCGGGATCGATGGCGAGAATCTGACCCAGGGTCTCCACACCGGACTGCCCGGGCATAATCAGGTCGAGCAGGACGATATCCGGCCGCATCTCCTCAAACTTCTGCACCGCACGCCGCCCATCCCTTTCGGACGCCACGACGTTGAACTCCGAATCCTCGAGATATGCGGCGATGATGGTCAAAATGGCGGCGGAGTCGTCCACCGTCATCACGTTGACCTGGGTCATCGTGCCCTCCCTTCAAACGCCGTGCCCTCGCGGCCGGACCCTGATTCCGAGAGCGCGTGGTTGTCTTCCCACCCTCCGATCAGGAGCACCGGAAGGCGACAACCTTCCGGTACGTGGTCGCACTCGAGCGCGGCCCTATGCCCATCATATAGGAGCAAGAACGATACCAATACGAATCGCTGGGAAAAGCCCGGAATTCGTCAACGGTGTCCGTGAGCGAACACACCCGTGCCGATGTGGAGCAACGTCAGGAGTTGAGAGTCTTGGGTGAAGAGAGAGGAGTTCTCAGTGATGAGTTGCATCGGTTCCCGAAGACGTTTCTAGCCCGAAGAATTCGTGAGGTTTCGTCACGAATCCTTCGGGCGAGGATCAGTGCGATGCAAGTCTTCACTCTTCACTCACAACTCCTCGGAGACGAGTTGCATCGCCCTTTCGATGGGAATGTGAGCGACACCGTCGCGCTCGCTGATCCAGCCGTAGCTGTTCAGGCGTTCCAGCTGGTTGTTGTCGAGCTTCTGGAGTTCCTCGTAGGGCTGAGATGTGATCTTCCGGGCCCGTTCTTTCTCCTCGGCGCTGTAAAACCACGCCTGAAGCAGGACGATGATGACGAACAGCGCAATGGCGCTGATGATCCCCACCACCGCGGAAGCTGCAACATTCGGATCGTCATATCGCATCACATCTCCAGTTCTCGGTTCTGAGTTCTGAGTGTTGAATTCTGAGTTGTCTCGGCTCCCGAAGAGACTCTGGAACCAATGCGATGCAACTGAGAATGAAGAACGTGGAACTCATCATTCGATCAGGCGTTTTCGAATGCCAACGACTCTTCCAGCCTCGGATCTCTCTCGGGGATCAGAGATGCGCGCCCGAGACGCCACGCCAGCACCGCCGAGTACAAACCGGCCATTCCGAGGTAGACGAGCACGTCCAACAATCCGAAACGTGCGACCCCCGCGCTGAACTCCGGAATCACCAGCCAGTACATATCCACCCAGCACATCACGGCGACGAAGACCCCGATGACCGCAAGGAGCAACGGACGGCGTTTGGCGTGGCGCGAGATCAGCATCAGGAACGGCAGGATGAAGTGGCCGAACAACAGGGCCAATGAAATCGCGGTCCATCCACCGGTCTGACGCTTGAGGAACCACATGGTCTCCTCGGGAATGTTGGCGTACCAGATGAGCATGTACTGCGAGAAGGCGATGTAGGCCCAGAAGACCGTGAAGGCGAAGAGGAACTTGCCGAAGTCGTGGTAGTGCTCGACGGTGACGGCGCGCTTGAGCAGACCCTGCATTTGCAGCCAAACGAAGATCTTGGGCATGAGGGCGAAGAAGAGCAGCACCGACGCCGCGAAGTAGTAGACGCCGAAGATGGTGCTGAACCAGTGCGGTTCGAGGGACATGAGCAGATCGAAGGCCGCGAAGTTGATGGCCAGGGCGAAGAGGACGATTCCCGGCGCCGCGAGCACTTCCATCCGACGGGTGAGCGCCGGGTCGCCGCTCGCATCCTGTTTGACCGACGTCGAGTAGAAGAACCAGGCGAGGACCGACCAGACGGCGAAGTAGATCACCAGCCGGGTAATGAAGAAGCCCTCGTTGAGAAAACCGACCTTTGCCGCGATCAACGGATCATAATCGGCGATCCCGGGCTTGGCCCACTTGTAGAGATGCTCGATCCCCATGACGATGGGGATCGCCAGGATCACCATCAGCCAGACGTTGGTCGCCGTGGCCTCAGCCACCCGGCGAACGACGACGCTCCAGCCGGCACGGGTGACGTGCTGGAGCATGACGAAGAAGAGGGCACCGAGGGACAAGCTCAGAAAGAAGGCGAAGGAAACCAGATAGGTCTCGATCAGGTAGTCGAATCCGCCTTCCATACCGTTGGCCACGAAGTACGAGCCGGCGAACCCGATGAGGCCGACGACCAGGGCGATGAGGGCCCACTTGGCGGCCCGGCCTTCCAGGCGCCTCGGTTCGGTGGTGATGTCCAGAACTTCCTTGTGCATGTGCGCCTCGCTATCGCAGTTGCGCCTGGAGGTCGGCGGGAACGTCGTCGATGGTCGCGTTCTGGCTTCGCTGCAGCGCCCGGACGTAGGCGACGATGGCCCACCGGTCCTCGACGGGAATCTGCGGGCCGTAGGCCGGCATGTTCCGAATGCCGTTGGTGATCGTGTTGAAAAGGTGGCCGGGCTGCCGGGACCGAACGAGATCGGTGTGGAACGAGGTCGGCGGCGTCCAGGTCCCTTCCTGGAGCTGGTCGGCCCGCTGGGACACCATGCCGTCCCCGTAACCCGAAAGCCCGTGGCAGGGCGAGCAGAAGATGTCGTACCGCTGCCGCCCACGCTCTACCATGGCCGCCGTAACGTCGACGGGGATCGCTTCGATCCACTCGCCGTCGGCGGTGGCGCCCTTCTGGATGTCGGGCTCACCGATGACGGTGCCCCTGGCCACGGCCCCCTCCACCGGCGGGCGCATGCCGCGACGATCGGCAAAAAGCATGTTGCGCGACTGCGCCTTGACCTTGGGCTGGTTGTCCATGTCCTGGATGATGTGAATACGAGGCTCCGGCTTTTTCACCGTGCGCGCCCTGAGCGCCAGAGCCAACGGGATCCACGACAGGGCCACGAGAATCACGACGAGGGAAATCAACCACCGTGGCATGCTCACGCCTCCACCGCTTCCACGTTCAACGGCCCGAGGGACTGCAGGAGCTCGCGGGTCTCGATGTGATCGAAGTTGGGATCAGAGGCCTCGATGCTGATCAGGAATCGGTCGTCGGTCGCCCGCTTCATGAGCCGCGATCCGTGCAGCGGGTGCGACAACCTGGGCAGGCCGTTGAAGGCCAGCATCCCGACCAGAGCGGCGATGGCCGAGAAGAGAATGGTCATCTCAAAGGCCACCGGGATGTTGGCCGGCAGGCTGAAGAGAGGCTTGCCGCTGATCAGGAACGGGTAGTCGAAGGCATTGGTGAACCACTGCAGCCCGATGCCCGCGGCGCACCCGGTCAGGCCGGCACCGAAGACCAGGAACGGCAGCTTCGTGGGCTTGATGCCCATGGCCGCGTCCAGGCCGTGAATTACGAAGGGCGTATGCGTATCCCACTCGGTGAAGCCGGCTTCGCGGACCTTCCTCACCGCATCGAGAAACTCGTCGATCTTGTCGAAGTCCGCCACCAGACCGAAAAGGGCGCTCTCCGCAGGGCTGTCGGTGAGGGTCGTGGTCTCGGTACTCATGTCGTCACCTCCCCCTTTCGGTGAGAATGTCGCCGTGGTAGTCGCCGTGGCCCTGCGCGGCCACATCCTTGAGGTGCGCCTGGGGCATCACGCCCTTGACCTCGGCCATGCCGACAATGGGCAGGAATCGGACGAAGAGCAGGAAGAGGGTCATGAACAGGCCGAAGCTGCCGACGAAGGTCATCACATCGACGATGCTCGGCGAGTAGTAGCCCCAGCTCGAGGGCAGGAAATCGCGGCTCAACGAGGTCACCACGATGACGAAGCGCTCGAACCACATGCCCACATTGATGAGAACCGACGCGATCCAGAGAACCACGAGGTTCGTTCTGAAGCGCTTGAACCAGAAAAGCTGCGGCACGATGACATTGCAGCTCACCATGATCCAGTAGGCCCAGGCGTAGGGACCGAAGGCCCGGTTCAGGAACGCGAAGCCTTCGTAGGCGTTGCCGCTGTACCAGGCGATGAAGAACTCCGTCGAGTAGGCCAGGCCCACCATCATGCCGGTGGCGAGCATTACCTTGGCCATGCTCTCCAGATGGCGCAGGGTGATGACCTCTTCCAGGTGGAGGAAATAGCGTGTTGGTATGGCGAGAGTCACCACCATGGCGAAACCGGAAAAGATGGCGCCGGCGACGAAGTACGGCGGGAAGATCGTCGTGTGCCACCCCGGGATCAGGGACACGGCGAAGTCGAAGCTCACCACCGAGTGCACCGAGAGCACCAGCGGGGTGGCCAGGGCCGCCAGCAGCAGGTAGGCCATCTCGAAGCGGTGCCAGTGGCGGTTGGACGACCGCCAGCCGAGGCTGAGGATGCCGTAGATGTAAAACCGGAGCTTCGATTTCGCACGGTCGCGGATGGTGGCGAGATCTGGGATCATCCCCATGTACCAGAAGAGCAGCGAGACCGTGGCGTACGTGCTCACCGCGAAGACGTCCCACAGCAGCGGCGACCGGAAGTTGGGCCACATGGCCATTTGATTCGGCAGCGGCGCCAACCAGTAGGCGACCCAGACGCGGCCAATGTGAATGCCGGGGAAGACCCCGGCGCAGACGACGGCGAAAATCGTCATGCCCTCGGCGAAGCGGTTGATACTCGTGCGCCACTTCTGGCGGAGCAGAAAGAGAATCGCCGAGATGAGGGTGCCGGCATGGCCGATGCCGACCCAGAAAACGAAGTTGACGATGGCCCAGCCCCAGGCCACCGGCGTCTGCAGGCCCCAAACCCCAACGCCGGTGGTGACCAGGTAGGTGATCATGGCGAAGAGGACACCGGCCAAGGAGACGGAAACAAAGAAGCCGATCCACCAGGCCGGGGGTGTCTTCGGCATCTCGACGACGCGGCACACCGTTTCGGTGACGCTGGCGAAGTCGTTGTCCCCAACCACCAGCGGCGCACGCCGTGTCGGGTCGTCAGAGGTGTTATCCAGGTAGTTTCGCGCCATGGGATCGGAGGCACTCATGGCTCTCAGCCCTCCTTCCCGTGGGAGTCGGCGTCGTCGTGGTGCGCCGGTGCGTGGTGGGCGGGTTCGCTACCGCCCACCTTGTTGCTCAGCCGGGCCAGGTACTGGGTCCGCGGCCGAATGTTGAGCTCGGCCAGCGTGGCGTACGCCCTCTTGTCCTCGCGCAGACGCGACACCTCGCTCGTCGGATCGTTGAGGTCACCGAAGGCGATGGCGTTGGTGGGGCAGGTCTGAGCACAGGCCGGCACGATCTCCCCGTCGGTAACGGGGCGGTTGTCGTTGCGCGCCGCGATGCGGACCTTCTGGATCCGCTGCACGCAGTAGGTGCACTTCTCCATGACGCCGCGGCTCCGCACCGTGACCTCGGGGTTGAACTGCAGCTGCTCGGTGTCGGTGAGGTCCTTGTGGTAGTTGAAGAAGTTGAAGCGACGGACCTTGAACGGGCAGTTGTTGGAGCAGTAGCGGGTCCCGATACACCTGTTGTAGACCATCGCGTTGATGCCGTCCTCGGTGTGCTGGGTGGCGGCCACCGGGCAGACCTGCTCGCAGGGGGCGTTCTCGCACTGGACACAGGTCATGGGTTGGAAGACCATCTCGGCGTCGTCGACTTCATAGGGCCCCACGCCCGGCTCGGTCTTGAAGTAGCGGTCGACCCTCAGCCAGTGCATCTCGCGCTGGTTGATGACCTGCTCCCGTCCTACGACCGGCACGTTGTTCTCCGCTTGGCAGGCGACCACGCAGGCGTTGCAGCCATTGCAAGCGTTGAGGTCGATCGCCATTCCCCACTGTTCGCCGGGGTACTTCTGGTCCTTCCACAGGGAGATCAGCGGTGGGTGGTGGTCCATGTGGTGGAAGACCTCGGGATCGGCGAGGAAATGATCGAGACTCGCCTCGCGGATGAGGATGCCGATCCGGCTGTTCCTGGCGCCGAAGCCCTTGGGATCGATGGCGAAGTGGTCCTGGGTGATTGCAAGGGCCACCGATTTCCCGGTTCGGGACACTCCCACCTCGGCAGCCCCCCATGGCGATGCCGAGCTGCGCAGCCGGTAGGTGTCGGCGCCGACGCCGTCGCCCACCGAACCTGCGGCCGTCCGGCCGTATCCGAGGGTGGTCGTGAAGGTGGCCGCCGCCTGGCCGGGGACGATGCACACCGGAAGCTCCAACGTGGCGCCCGACGAGGTGATCTCCACCACGTCGCCCTCCTTCAGACCGAGCTCGCGGGCGGTGGGCGGCGCCACCTCGACCACGTTGTCCCAGGTCGTCTTGGTGATGGCGTCGGGCAGCTCCTGCTGCCATGCGTTGTTCGTCCAGCGGCCGTCGTAGACCTTGCGATCCGGCCGCAACACGAGCTCGGGCCCCTGGACCGTGGGCGCCGGAGCGTCAATCATTTCCGTCAGGGAAGCGACCGCCCCGGCGAGCAGCGATCCGTCCAGCGCAACCTCCACCGCCGGCGCCGCGGTATCCGCGATGACGCCGTCGTGCAGGGCACGCTTCCAGGAGGCCTCGAAGTCCGCGGCGTCCAGGTACCCGTCCATGGTCTCTCGCACCAGATCGTGCCCCGAAGGCGGGCTCTCGCCGAGAAGCATGGCGAGAACCTCGGCCGAGCTCCGGCCGCCGTAGAGAGGCTCGATGAGCGGCTGGCGCAAGGTGATGGTGCCGTTCCAGCTCCGACCGTCTCCCCACGCCTCGAGGGCGTGGGCGCGCGGCAGGTGCCAGCTGCAGACACGGGAGGTCTCGTCGTTGAAGTGGCTGAGGTGGACACTGTTGGGAACGGCGCTGAGGGCGTCTGCGAACCCGAGGTCGACGGGGGCGTCGTACACCGGGTTGCCGCCGAGGATCACGATGGTCTCCACGGCTCCCGCCACCATGCGAGCCGTCAACCCGGCCAGCGCCTCGACGTGATCCGGCCGCCCCGGGTCCGGGGCGTCGGTGTAACTCAGGGTCTCCCCCACCGCCCCGAGGCCTTGGTTGAGCACGGCGGCCAGGGCGTGCACCTCCGGCGCCTGAGCCGGACCCACCAGAATGACGCTCGCCGCGCGATGCTCCATCAGGTCTGCAGCCAGGTCCGGAATGAAATCGTCGTCGAAGATCGTCGCCCCGAACGCCGACTCGAGATTGACGGCTTCTTCGGGGAGCTCGAGGTGGTGCGTCGCGACCAGCTCGCGGGCAAGTCCCGCAAGCACGCGGGGAATCTGCGACGCCGGAGTGGCGCGCCGGTGGTCTGCCCGCCCACCGGTGATGGTGAAGCTGGGCTCGGCCACCCAGAGGCGGCTGATGCCGTCGGGAGACGGCTTTCGGGCCTCGGCGAACTGGCGCGAGAGCGGAATCGAGGCCGGGTGGTCGAAGAACGGGTCGGCGTCGAAGCAGGCGATGACGCGAGCGCGGTCGAGGTGGGGATGGGGTCTCAGCGGACGCCCGTAGGCGATGGCGGTACCGCGACGCTCGGCGTCCCTGCTGATGGGGGCGTACTCGACCACCTCCGCCGAAGGGAAGACATCGGAGAATCGCCGCCGCAGTCGTTCGACCGTGGGTGATGAGCTCGGTTCCACGAGAACCGCCACTCCCGCACCCGAATCCGTGATCCTTCCCTCCGCCCAGGATGCGAAGTCGTCCCATGTCTTGACGAAGTCCTGACCGCTCTGACGGAGCAGCGGCTGGACGCTGCGGTCGGGATCGTAGAGCCCGAGAATGTCAGATTGGGCCACAGCTGGCAGCGCACCGAGGCTGTCGGGGTGGAGCGGGTTGCCCTCGTTCTTGATCGGCCTCCCGTCCATGGAGGTCACCAGCAGACCCAGGGCTGCACCGCCCAGTTCCAGAGAGGTGGCGTACTGCTCCGCCACGCCCGGTGTCCGTCCCGCAGGCCGGTGGGCAAAGGGAACGATCTCCTCCTTCGGCCAGCGGCAACCCGTGAAACCGGCCATGGCGACTGACGCGCCCATGACTTTCAGGAACTGCCGGCGGGTCGCCGGGGGCAACCGGTCCCACTCGTCGTTTGGGAACTCGCGCTTGACGGCCTCCCGGAACTCCGGTGCCTGCTCGAGCTCATCGAAACTTCGCCAGTAGTGCATCGGCTTTACCTGTGACATGTATTGCAATCCGTCGGGGGGTCGATGTGGTTCACTTCAGCGAGGCGCGCGCCGAGCTCCAACTGGTCCTCCTGGGGAACCCAGTCGAGGGCGGTAACGAACTCCACCGGTCGGAGGTGTCGCTCCGGATTCCGGTGGCATTCCAAGCACCACCCCATGCTCAGCGGCTCAGCCTGGTAGACCACTTCCATCGTGTCGATCCTGCCGTGGCACGAGACGCAGCCGACGCCGCGCCTGACATGAGCCGAGTGGTCGAAGTAGACGTAGTCGGGCAGGTCGTGAACCCGGATCCACTCCACCGGCATCCCCGTGGCGTAGCTCTCCCGAACGGGAATCAGCTTCTCCGACTCCGCCCGCACCTTCGAATGGCAGTTCATGCAGGTCTGGGTCGGCGGCACGGCTGCCGCGGCCGCCACTTCGACTCCGGTGTGGCAGTAGCGGCAGTCCATACCGAGCTCCCCGATGTGCAGCGCATGGCTGTAGGGAACCGGTTGCGTCGGCATATAACCGACATCGGTGGCATTCGGTGAGAAGCCGACGTAGACCAAGACGGCGGCGTAGACCAGGCCGCCCACCGCCGCCACTGCGATCCCCGGTCTCAGTATCCACGTCCACTTCGGAAAGGTGAAAATTTCCTTCGACGTATCGTCAGTCATAATGAGCGAGCCCCAGATTCGGCGTTTGTTTGATAGCGGCTGCACTGTAGAATGCGGCCATGGATCCCTCACCTATCGATCTTCGTTCGGACACGGTAACACACCCCACCGACGTGATGCGTCACGCCATGGCCACCGCACCGGTCGGCGACGACGTCTACGGCGAAGACCCAACGGTCAACCGGCTCGAAGAAGTCTCCGCTGCGCTCCTCAACCGCCAAGCGGCCGTCTTTGTTCCCACTGGAACCATGGGCAACCAGATCGCCGTTCACCTCCACACGAGGCCCGGAACCGAGGTCGTCGGAGAGGCCGGCTGCCACATCTTTAATTTCGAGATGGGAGCCATGTCCATGCTGTCGGGCGCCTTCCCGCGTCCGGTGGCTTCGATCGACGGCATCCTCGATCCCGAGCTGGTGGAGGCGGCTATCCAACCCGCGGCGGGATATCGCACCCCCACCTCGTTGCTGGTGTTGGAGCACAGCCACAATCTGGCCGGCGGGCGCATCACACCCGTCGAGCGCATGCAGGAGCTCATCGCCGTAGCCAAGGCCCACGGGCTTCCCGTTCATCTCGACGGCGCCCGAATCCACAACTCCGCCGCCGCCCTGGGAATCCCCGCCGCCGAGATCGCCGCCGGTTGCGACACGGTGATGTTCTGCCTGTCCAAGGGCCTCGGTGCGCCGGCGGGTTCGATGCTCGTCGGCGACGCCGACGCCATCACCGAGGCCCGGCGCATCCGCAAGACCTTCGGCGGCGGGATGCGGCAGGTGGGGATTCTCGCCGCCGCGGGCCTGGTGGCCTTGGACGAGGTCATCCCCCTCCTGGGTGATGACAACCGGAGGGCGCGCACGCTCGGCAACCGCCTCGCCGGGACCCCCGGCATCAAACTCGATCCGGAGACCGTTGAGACCAACATCATCTGCTTCGGCTTCACCGAGGACGCTCGGCTCACCGCGTCGGAGCTCGCCGACGCCCTCGCCTCAGAGAGAGTCCTCGTCCACGCTCTCGGCCGCGACTTCGTCCGCATGGTGACGCACTACCACATCGATGACCAGGATATTGTCCGGGCGGGCGACGCGGTCGCGAGGATCATGGGGAGCTAGATGCTGGATGCTGGATGCTGGATGCTGGATGCTGCCAGATTGTAGTCTGAAGTTCCTTTTTATCAGTATCTTAACCGAAAATATCCCTGCCGCCTGATTATCCAGCATTCAATCCTGAAGTGATTCCATCGCCTGGATATCCAGAATCCAGGATCCAGCATCCAGAATCGAGATCACCGCTGCCTTCGGTGCTTGAGCTCTTCGCGAAGCTCGGGGATATCGAGCTCCTCGGTCTCGGAGAGCCGCCAGCCGGCCTCTTCCCTCACCCACCGGATGGTCGCCCTGCACGGACCGGACTCGCCGCCGAGGATGTCGCCCCGACCCACGTCGGTGCGACCGCTGACGACGAACGTGATCCCGATCCGGGCTTCGTCGCCGTCCATCTCCACGCTCTGGATGTCCAGATCGACCATCAGCGCGTCGTAGGCGTCCATCATCGGCTGGAGATAGCCGCCGAGACGCTCGTAGGTGCCCCCCCACCGGTCGGAGTACGACCGGGACACCTTCGCCAGGACACCGAGGATCTTCTCGTTCTCGAAGCTCCCGATGGCCTCGTGGAGCTGGCGTCGAACCACCTGCTCCGGCGAAAAGTAGTGGCGCATACCCAAAGCGCCGGCCGTGATGACGATGAGAAGCATCGCGAATCTGAGCTTGTTGGATTCCATGACCTCACCAGGTCCTTGGGGTTTCTCCGGTGCGCCGGTCGACGGCCCCTCCGTAGATCTCCAGGTATTTTGCAGTCGACAGCTCCCAGCTGAAACGCTGCGCCATGGCGCGCTCCTGCATGTCGCGGATGTGCTCCGGCCGTTTGTTCCAGGCCCAGAGCGACCAGCCCACGGTGTTGTAGATCGCCGACGGAGTCAGCAGGTCGAAGGCGAAGCCCGTCCCCTCGCCCGTCGCCTCGTCATAGCTGGCCACCGTGTCGGCCAGGCCGCCAGTCCGGCGCACGACGGGGAGGGTTCCGTAGCGCATGGCGTACATCTGGGTCAATCCACATGGCTCGAAGACGCTGGGCACGAGCAAGAAGTCCGAGCCCGCCATGATGAGGTGCGCCAACGGTTCGTTGAACTCCAGATCCACGGCGAGGTTCGGCAGGCGGGCGGCCAGCGACGCCAACTCACGTTCGCACCATGCCTCACCGGTGCCCAGGATCACGAACTGCAGATCGAAGTCCTCGCAGATGTTGTAGAGGCTGCCGTGGGTCGGGCCGCAGAGCTCGCCGAAACCCTTCTGCTCCACCAGTCGCGACACCATACCGTAGACCGGGAGGTCCGGGTCCACCTCGAGGCCCATCGCCTGCTGCAGGGCCTTCTTGCACTCGACCTTGCCGCTCAGGTCATCGGCCGAGAATCCCGCGGGGAGATACTGGTCGTCCGCCGGATTCCACATCGTGTAGTCCATGCCGTTGAGCACCCCGAAGAGATCCGTCGAGCGGTGGCGGAGCAGACCGTCGAGACGCTGGCCGTGCTCGGGCGTCTGGATCTCTTCGGCGTAGGTCGGCGAGACGGTCGTCAGAACATCCGCGTTCTGCAGGCCGCCTTTGAGCACGTTGAGACTGTCGCGGTCTTCGAGACCGGCGCCGTGGAACTGCTCCCAGCCGAGCAGGGTGTGCTCGATCTCCTCCTTCGGGAAGATCCCCTGGTGGGCCAGGTTGTGGATCGTGAGCACACTGCCCGTGTCACGGAAAAAGCCCTGGCGCTCGATCGTGTTGAGGTAGACCGGAACTAAAGCGGCCGGCCAGTCGTGGACGTGAACGACGTCGGGCGTCCAGTCGAGCATCCTCGCCAACTGCAGCGCCCCACGCGACAGCAGGGTGAACCGGCGGAGGTTGTCGTCAAAGGCCGGGCCCGATCTGAGACCGTAGATTCCGTCCCTTCCGAAGAGCCGCTGGTGGTCCAGGAAGTAGACCGGTACCTCGAACCCGGGGAGGGTGGCCGCCCCCACCGCGCACCATTCCTCACCGCCTCCCATGGGAACGCCCAGCGGCGCGTCGAGGCGGCGCAGACGACCGGGATCGATGGAGTAGTACCGCGGCAGCACGATGCGGACGTCGTGGCCCTGGTCCGACAAGGTCGCCGACAGGGACGCCACCACGTCACCCAGCCCACCCGCCTTGGCGAAGGGGAGGACCTCGCTTGAGACCATCAGGATCTTCATCGGCCGACTCCAGTGTCCGGACGTCCGGGCTTCCGCTTCGAAGTGAGTCGATGATACCCCACTCGGCCGCCCGCGCATCTCGCATCCCCCAACTCGCTTGCCCACTTGCGCACACCTTCCTCGACAACGAGTTTCAATCGTGGTACCAAAGACATCCGCGAGCGCGAAGGGAGAACTCGATGAGCGACGACCTCACCAACCTCGGCCGCACCAGCCAGACCATCCACGCCGGACAGCACGTGGACGCCGCCACCGGAGCCGTGGCCCCGCCCATCGTTCAGAGCTCCACCTTCGCCTTCGCCGACTGCGCCCAGGGCGCCGACCGCTTCGCCGGCTCGGCCGACGGTTTCATCTACACCCGCATGGGCAACCCCACCATCGCCCGCCTCGAAGACGCCGTGGGCACCCTCGAGGGCGGCGCCCAGGGCCTCGCCACCGGTTCCGGGATGGCCGCCCTGTGCACCGTCGCCTTCGCCCTGCTCAACCAGGGCGACCACATCGTGGGCACCTCATCGGTCTACGGCCCGTCCCGGGTCGTTATGGAGCGCGACTTCAGCCGCTTCGGCGTCGAGTCCGACTTCGTCGACACCGCCGACCTCGATGCGCTGAAAGCCGCCATCAAGCCGAACACCAAGATCGTCTTCGTCGAGACTCCGGCCAACCCGACCATCGTCCTCACCGACATCGCCGCCGCCGCCGAGATCGCCCACTCAGCCGGCGCGATCCTGCTGGTGGACAACACCTTCGCGTCTCCTGTCCTCCAGCGTCCCATCGAACATGGCGCGGATGTCGTGATGCATTCGATGACGAAGTTCATCAACGGCCACACCGACGTGGTCGCCGGCATGATCGTGCCAGCCGATGACGAAATGCGGGCCCGCATCAAACCGGTTCACGCCTACCTCGGCGCCTGCATGGACCCCCACCAGGCGTGGCTCGCCCTGCGCGGCTTCAAGACGCTGGCGCTCCGGGTCAAGGCATCCCAGGACAACGCCGGCATCATCGCCGAGTACCTGGAGACCCACCACCAGGTGGAGTGGGTCCGCTACCCGGGCCTCGCCAGCCACCCCCAGCACGACCTCGCCGAGCGCCAGATGGACGGCCCCGGCGCCCTCATCTCCTTCGAGGTCAAGGGCGGCATCGAGGCCGGCGCCCGGCTGCTGAACGCGGTAAGGCTGATGACCCTCGCCGTCTCCCTCGGCGGAATAGAGACCCTCATCCAACACCCGTCGTCCATGACCCACGCCGCGATGAAGCAGTCCGACCGCCTCGCCGCCGGCATCAGCGACGGTCTGGTCCGGGTCTCCATCGGCTGCGAAGACGTCGAGGACCTCATCGCCGACTTCGACCAGGCGTTCAAAGAGGTCTGAGCGCGGCATTTCCCCAGGCGCTCCAGCTTGCAACGCGATCCTGCGGGCGAGATGCGCACCACAACCACCCATCGATGGGCACCCTCGGTGGGCCAAGGCCCACCCTACCTGACAGCCCAGATTGCGGGAGCAGAGCGCGCCGGAGACTGCAGCGCCTTAGGGTGGGCCACTGCCCACCAGATCGCCTTCCGGCTCCGAACCGCGACCCTCGGCTACAGAGGCCCACCCAACCTAACGAACCGGAACGCCGGAGCAAAGCGCGCCGGAGACTGCAGCGCCGTAGGGCGGGCCTTGGCCCACCAGATCGCCTCCCGGCACTGACTCGCGCTCCAGGTTGCCGAGCTGCAGGCTTCGCATCCAGTCCAGCTTCGCCGGGCCATGGGAGGTCGGCGGTCCCGGCCAGAACTGCTTCAGATCACCGCCTCGACATCGGTGTAGACGAAGTCGCCCCCCTTGAAGAGCAGCGGTTCCCCCGTCACCCGCGCCAGGGCGTAGCTGAAGCAGTCGCCGAAGTTCAACCCGGCGCGGTGGCGGCCCTTTCCGAAGCGACGAAAACCTTCCCGCGCCACCTCGGCCTGCTCCCGATCCACCGACACCACCTCGACCCGGGCGACGTGGAGCATCAGGTCCAACTCCCGTCCGCCCGGTTCACCGAAACGTGCCTCCACAACCATCGAGGCCTCGAGATAGGTCGCCGCCGACATGAGTCGAATCGGGTCGTCCTCGATCGCCTCGCGGATCCGCGGCGACTCGGGTTCTTCCTGCAGAATGGCGAGCACCGCCGACGTATCGATGATCATCAGCCCGGCAGCCCGTCGTCGTCGTAGCCGATGATCTCTTCCGCAGCACGGGCGTCCAGCACCGGCAGCGCGGCGCAGCGGGAACCGATCCTGGCCAGCTCGTCGCTGATCCGGCGAACCCGCGCCTTCCCCTTCTCACGGCGCAAACGCTCACGAAGCGCTGCAATCACCGCCTCGGTGATGGTCTCACCGGTCCTGTCGGCCAGCTCGCGGGCCAGGCGGTCGGCTTCAGGGTGCTTGATGCTGAGCGGCATAATCTACCTAGCTACCTTTCTAGGTAGATTATACCTCAAATGAGCACGTCGTCCTCCCACCCGAGCGTCACGAGATCGATGGCCTCGGGATCCGAGATGCCGAGCCCGTAGCGGCTGCCGGCGAGCTCGATGTGGTGCGCCGGCGGGCTGATGGGGCTCGGTCGACCGAAGTAGAGGTCGCGCTTGGCCTGGAGGATGCGGGCGCCGGTGGCGTCCACGGCCACGGGATCGACGCCCACGATCAGACCGCCGTAGGGCCAGGTGTACTCCTTGGAGAAGCTGTGCGGCCCGACGCCGTGAAATTGGGGCGTCAGCATGACCAGGATGTTGAGCTTGACCTTGCCCTCGAGCTCCGGGAGCTTCCAGATCGCGCCGAGGGGCGCGCAGGAGTCGCCGTGGTACTCGGGTGGCCGGGGCACGAACATGATGAGGTTCTTGAGGCAAGTGCCGAGCCCGGACCAGTTGTGGATGCGCAGGGGCCGGGTGTTGATGAGCCCCGTCGCGCGCTGAAAGACCTCGTTGGTCCGTACGCCGCGGTCGTCGACGGCCACATCCTCCGGGCTCACGCCGACGCCGATCACCTCGGTCCGAATGGCTTCTTCGAGAGCCTCCGGCGTTCTCAGGTTGCGCCAGACATTGCTCTTGATGCCGACCACATCGTCCGGCGACACGACCTCTTGCCAGGCATCTGACGAGCTCTTCGTTTGAAACAGCTCGCACATCGCGGCGTTGAGCATCTCGTGCAGCCGCTCGCCGTCGATGACCCCGTCCTCGCCCACCACATCCTTGTCGCGGACGAGGACGACCTTCGATTTCCCGGCAACCGCCGGTTCTTCTCCGGCGGCGGCCTTGCCGCCGACGAGCCCGGCCACCGCCGCGCCCGACCCGATCTTGAAGAAGCTCCGCCGGGAGAGCCGGTTGTCGTTGCTGCTCATTCGTTGCCTCCCAGTGTTTCGGCGAGCAGGATTTCCGCCCATTCGCCGGTCTCCGCACCCACGACGGCGGCCACCACAGCGCCGTCGCGGCCCATCAGCATCTCCGGCCCATCCGCCGCAGCGCCGCTGCGTGCTCCATGTTCAACCATCTCGGCGGCCGACTCGGACGGGTACTTCACGACGACCAGATGCCCTTCCGAACCATCCCGTTCGTACCTGCCCACCACCGCCTCGACCCCCGGACCGAGGTCGAAAGGGTTCTCCCCACCCACGAAGACGTGGGCATTGAGGATCTGGGGGCTGCGGAGCCAGCACACGCTCGTTGTTTCGAGACCGTCCTCGGGCAGGGCCGAAACCAGCGCCGGAAACTCGCCCCCCGCGGGGAGGCCTGCCGCAACCTCCCCGGCCACAGCCAGCACCGCGTCGCGCGACGCCTCGTCGCCGCCTGCCGCGTAGACCGAGCCGTACCAGGGCCCGCTCCAGAACGAGAGCCAGCCGAGACGGTAGATGCCGCCCTGGCCCACCGTCACCTCTTCACCGGCCCGATCGTGGCTGAAAACACCGAATGCATCGGCCGGCGACGCCATCTCGAAGAGATCGACGACGATCTCGTCGTTGCCGTCCGGCGCTGCATAGCGCTGGGATATGCAGCGTTGCATCCCATAGGCCATGTAGACCTCGGCATGCCCGTCGATGTAGGCGTAGATGCTCTCGGTGTCGTAGGCCTCCGGTCCGCCGTCGGCCACCCAGCCGCGGATCTCGGCGGGAAACACGGGATTGGTCACAGCCGTCCCTCCGTCATCCGGACCCGGTAAACAGCTGGAGACGACGAGAACGGCGACCCAAACGACCGACACCCATCTGAAACCCACATGTGCCTCCCGAAAATACTAATCGCAGTATACGGGTTCAGCCGATGCCAGGGCCTGGGTCTGCATGTTATCGTCAGTCCATGAATCGACTGACAATCTTCGTTTGCGGTGTCTTCCTGGCCGCGAGTGTCGGCTGCGGCGACCACCCACCGGTGCCTGACCAGAAACCGGCCAACGTTGTCTTCGTGGTGGTCGACACCCTGCGTGCTGATCACACTTCACTGCACGGCTATGACCGTGCGACAACGCCGAATCTCGAGGCGCTGGCTGCCGACAGCATCGTCTTCGAGCGTGCGCGCTCACAAGCCGGGTGCACCTTCCCCTCTGCCAACTCGTACCTCACGTCGCGCTACGCTTTCGATTTCTACCGCCGGGTGGACGAGGGGTTCGGCATCCCCGAGGACTACCCGTCCATCGCCGAGATCCTGCAGTCGGCGGGCTACACCACAGCAGCCGTTTCGGCGAGTCCCATCGTCCGCTCCACACCCAGCGACAAGAACCCGACCGGCGGCTTCGGGAGAGGGTTCGACACCTTCGACGAGTCCTGTCTGTGGAAGCCGGCCAGGTGCGTCACCCGGCGGGCGTTGGAGATCGCGAAGAGCTTGCCCGAGCCGTATTTCCTCTACCTCCACTACATGGATCCCCACGACTTCTACCAGCCTCCGAACGGTTTCCGACACTTCGCGGGCGATTACGAGGGCTTTGATTTCATCGCCGCGGGGAACCCGAACCCTATCGGAGAGATGCTCTACAACGACGGACCGGCAATCGAGCTCGGCGACGATGACATCCAGCACCTTATTGACCTGTACGATGACGAGATCCTTTACTTCGACACGACCTTCGCCACTCTCGTCGATTGGATGAAGATCGACGGTGTGTACGACCGGACTCTCGTGGTGATCACCGCCGATCACGGGGAGGAGTTTCTCGAACACGGCCACGTCAAGCACTGCCGGGGTGTGTGGAATACCCTCACTCACGTCCCCCTGTTGCTCCATCCGCCCGGGGGCGGTCCCGCCCGAAGGTATTCCGGGGCCGTCCAGCTCGTCGATCTCGTCCCGACGGTCATCGACATCGTCGATATCGATGCCGTCGACGCTGATCTGGTGGGCCGCTCGCTCCTTCCCGTTCTCGACTCCCCGGACGGGGCGTCCGGTTTCGCGTTCTCGGATCAGACCAAGTACCGGGGTGTTGACGACGGACGGTTTCACCTCATCCTCGATGGTCGCGAGTCAACCCTCGCCCTCTACGACACTCACATCGACCCTCTCGAGACGGATGACCTCTACGCCAGCACCCACCCGTGCGTGGACACTCTGACCGCTGAACTCAACAGCTGGCTCGACCGAACCGGTCAATGGGTCCACTTCGAAACCACGTTGGCGGCGTCGAAGGCGCAGGAGGAGCAGCTCCGGGCCCTCGGGTACCTGGAGTAGCCACTCACCCTGGGTCGTTGAGGGCGGCCCTTTGTGACCGAACCCGGGCAGCTAGGAGGCTGTACCGAATAGATGGTGGATGGATTTCGGAGCGTCAAATGAGGGCGTTTTTCGCCTGTTTCGCAGGTTCATACTGGTGGTATGGACCAAGAAACAGGCGAAAAACGGGCCAATTGACGCCCGAAAGGCGCTGCCAATGCTCTTCGGTACAGCCTCCTAGTGAACGTAGCCCAACGCTTCAAGCTGCTCGCGCATCTCCTCGGTGAGTCCGCTTGCCCCCATGGACGGTCCGTGATCGGTGGGCAGCGCGGCGACGGCGGCCAGCTCCTCGAGCCGGGTCTCCCAGTCCACCTCACAGCCCGAGTCAATCCATCCTCCGGCCGATCGATCGGCGCACGAGGTGCCCCCGCTCCACACCAGCTGCCGCCAGTCGAGCTGTTGGAGCCCGTAGATGTGGCCGGAGATCGCCATGTTCTCGAACAGGGGGTGAACCCGACTTTCGTGCTCTTCCATGAACACCGTTTCGCGAACGTCGAACCGCCCGCGGTCGCCCCCTCCGATGGGGATCCCATCACGCGGCGATCCTTCGATCCCCAGGGCCGCCAACACGGTGCCGTAGAGGTCCACCTGGGACACCAGTCGGTGATCGCGCTCGGCCTTCGATCGACCCGGCCATTTGATGATCAGCGGGACCTCCGTCAGCTCGGGATCGAGCCGGCAGCCGTGGGAGAAGAAACCCCCTTCGCCCAAGAGCTCACCGTGGTCGGCCACGAGGATGATCGTGGCGTCTTCGAAGAGGCCTCGGCTCGTGAGGCTTTCCAAAACCGCACCAATCTGGTGATCCATGAAGGCCACCTCGGCCTGGTATGCCGCCTTGAGGTAGGCCACCGCGTCCGGCGTTGAGGGAATGTCGCCGCTGATCACCTCTCTCCAGGCGGCGCTGTCGCCGCGGGCGATGCGATCCCAGCCGGGAACACCCTCCAGCCGCGAGCGAAGCTCCGCGACGCCGAATCGAGCTTCAAAGGGCTCGGGGGCCTCGAACATGGCGTGCGGGTCGAAGTAGTTGACGAAGAGAAAAAACGCCTCACCGTCGATGGTGTCGAGAAACTCCTCGACGTACCCGGTTTGGCGGTCACCCTTGGTTTCGAAACCGTCCGGGTCGCGGTAGAGCTCGAAACCGCGCGCCAGACCCCACCGCGAGGCCGAGAGCGCTCCTCCGGAGAAACCGGCGGTCCTGAACCCGGCCCGGCGGGCCTGTGCCGCCAGCGTTTCGTTCCCAGCTTCCAGCCGGGTCTTCGACACCGCGGCGCCGTGCCGCGTCGGGTACAGACCGGTGAAGATGCTGGCGTGGGAAGGCAGCGTCCAGGGGGACGTCGACCAGGCGTTCTCGTAGACCGTCGCCCGCTCGGCGAGCGCGGCGATGCTCGGCGAGACCGCGCCCGCCCCGCCGTAGACCGACAGCACGTCCCGTCTCGTCGTATCGAGGGTGATCAGGACCACCGAGCCGCGTCGATCCTCCCTACTGGGTCGAAACACCGGTGCTCCCCACAAGTACAACCCATCGTCCTCGCCACTCGTACGGAGAACGACTGTCCCGCCGCCCGCTGGGACCGGGACCACCAGCCGGGACTCGTCCTGCGCTGCCCTGAGCTCGCGTCGTTCACCCGCCACCTCGGCGACGAATCGGCCGCTCGATGACCACACGGTCGAGACCGCGAAACGCAGCTCCCCGCTGTGCTCGGTGGTGAGGGCGAAGCGCAGCTCCCGGCTCCCGCTCACGAGCAGACCCCCGCGCCGACGGGTGTCGGTGCCGGTGACGCCGTCGTCCAGAAAGGAGCGCACGGTGCGGTACCGCGACCAGAGGCCCGGACGCAGTGTGGAGGCCGCGCCGTCCACCGAGAAGGCGACCTCGACGAATCGACAGTCGAGCCGGTCCCGCAGCTCAGGTGGATCCCCCTTCCCCACCCTCTCGATCCTGAGGTGGTGCACCCCGGGCGTCAGCTCGGCGGCGGGAATGGCAACCACCAGGCCGTCCCCGGCAGCCACCACCGGATCCGGTCGATCCACCCCGTCCCATTTCGCGCGAAAACGCATGGCGGAGGTGGGCTCGTCCGGCACCAGGGTGATGTTCAGCGGCGCGGCCGGCTCGGCGCCGTCAACATGGACGACGAACTCCGACCAGGCGCGGAAAGACCAATGCCCCACATCGTCGTCGAGTTCCCAGAAATCGCCTGGAAACACCTCGACATTGCGATCCGGGACGTAGCGTCCGAAGAGGGGTCCGATATCGTCGAGGTCGTCGAGATCTCGAACCTCCGGTCCCTCCGAGCAGGAAACGGCGCCCACGAGAACCGCGATCAAACCCACCAGGCAGAACCACTGCGACCGACGACCAACTGACATGACGGAACACCTTTCCCGTTTCATCGAAGACGACGTGGAGCTCCTCCGCCTCAACGGTACTCCGAGGGCACTCGTGGACGGCAACGGCGTCACTGCAGATACCCCAGAGCCTTGAGCTGTTCGATCTCGGCCTCGTCCAGGTCCGCTGCAGAGACCTCGACCTCGGTCGCCATCGAGACCTGCAACCAATCCGGAAGCTGCCTCAACAGCGCCTCCCACCCCGAACCGCACTCCACCTCCACCCAACGATCCGCTCGCCGTTCCGAGCAGTCCACCTGGCCGGCATACAGCACCTCTCGCGCACCTGGGTATTGAAGACCGGCAAGGTGGTCCGCGATCCAGAACGGACCCGGGAGTTGGTGGAAGCGGCTCTTGTGCTCCTCCATGAAGACGTGGTTCCTCGACTGGAGCCGGGCGGCCGTCCCCGGCCCGAACCCGATTCCTTCCGACGACGGCGCCTGGAGCCCCGCCGCCGCGAGGATCGCCGGGAAGAGGTCGACCTGGGAGACGAGATCGTCCACCGTCCGACGACCCGTTTCATTCGGCCACTTGATGAGCAGCGGCACCCAGGTCAGCTCCGGGTCGAGGCGGTAGGAGTGGGAAAACAGGCCGCGTTCGCCCATGAACTCGCCGTGGTCCGCCACGACGACGATGAGCGCCTTGTCGAAGAGACTCCGCTCCCGCAGCGTCGCCAGGAAGCGGCCGATCTGGTGGTCCATGAACGCCACCTCGGCGTCGTACCTGGCGCGCATGTAGGCGAGCCCCGCTTCACTCGCCGGCGCCTCGCCGGAGACGACGGTGGTCCAGGCCGCCGGCTCATTGCG
Organism: Thermoanaerobaculales bacterium; assembly: GCA_036351195.1. Lineage (GTDB taxonomy): Bacteria > Acidobacteriota > Thermoanaerobaculia > Thermoanaerobaculales > Sulfomarinibacteraceae > JAHECW01. The sequence goes on from JAZBOQ010000286.1 coordinate 45,860, forward strand.
GGCGTACGCTCCCCACACCGGCAGGTGGTGGATCTCCTCCGCGAGCGCCGGCGCCGCGAGCCGCTGCTGAAACTCCACCGGAGCGTCGTACCGACCGTGCGGGTCGAAAAAGTTGAGGAACACGAATATCGGATCCTCCGAATGCTCCTCGACGAAATCGATCGCGGCGTCGGCGATGACGTCTCCGGGCTCCTCCGCCTTGCGGGGGTCGAGAAACACGTCGAACCCCTGAGCCAATCCGAATCGCGACGACGTCATGGAGCCGCCAGCGAACCCGGCGGTACGGTATCCGGCGCGCCGAAAGAGCTCGGCGAGGGTGACGTGGGAGAGGGCGAGCACGTCCTCGGACACTCCGGCGCGGTGCTGGGACGGATACAGCCCGGTGAAGATCGAGGCATGGCTCGGCAAGGTCCACGGCGCCACCGCGAAGGCGTTGGTGTACGCATCCGAGACCCGCGCCAACGCCGCAAGCGTCGGCGTCACCTCGGGCCTCCCGCTGTACGGCGAGACCGCGTCCCTCCGCGTCGTATCCAGTGAAATCAAGAAAACCGGAGTGCGCCCCTCCGACGCACGAGGCCGAAGGTGGGGAGCACCCCAGAGGTAGAATCCGGACTCAATCCCCTCCACCGACAGCGTGACCGTTCGCCGGCCCGGCGGGACCGGGAACGAAAACGGCAGCCGCATCCGGGCCGGAACCTCCAACGAGCCGATCTCAGCGCCGTCGACGGCGGCCGCGAACCGCGCTGGCTGCGATGACTGGTTGAGAACGAGAAAGCTCGCCGAGCGTTCGGCCGCGCCGGCGATCTGGATGCGGTGCGCCCGGGGACCGGAGAACAGGCACCCGCTCAGCTGCTCCGAGTTGTTTGACGTGACTCCGAAATCGACGAACCGCCCCGCGAACTGATTCGCGGTAATGAAGACCGGACTGGCTTCACCACCCGCCACCCTCTCCACCGTCACCCGGTCGAAGAAACAACGAGCGACGCCGCGCAGCTCGGGGCGATCGCGATCCGGAACGCGCTCGAGCCGGAGCCGATGCAGACCAGGCGAGAGCCTCTCGGCAGGAACATCGACCCGCAGTGGTGAGTCCTCGGCCGCACGTGGACCATCCCACAACGCCGTATCGTCCCAGCTCGCGACGAAGTGGAGACCTTCGGTGTCGGCTGTCGGCACATAGGTGATTCGAAGAGTCTGCGGGGTGTCGGCCTCCAGCAGAACGAGGAGATTGGCGGAACGTCGAAAGGACCCGCCGGCCACCCCTTCCCGGCGCCACGACCGATCGGGGAAGACGTAGATCCCGGGATCGGCCACGAACCGGCCCAGGAGCTCCTCGAATCCGACCTCGCGCGGCTCGCGGGCACAGCCCACAGAAAGTCCGCACGCGGCGATGGACGCCACCGCCGCGAATGCGAGAAGGAGCCGGTCGATCGGAACTCTCACCGAGGCGCGACCGATCAGTGGCCGCCTCCGCCGGGCGCTTCTTCCTCCGCGGCTTCCTCACCGGTCACCACGCTCTCCGCCTCGCCGGACTCGAAGTCCTCACTGGCAATGGGCTCTTCGTCGACGGCGGGGGCCTGTTCGGCCGGCGTCTGCTCGGCCGGCACCGGCTCCTGCTTGGCGCAGCCGGCGCACAGTACCAACGAAAGAACGACAACGCAACAGGTGATCAAACGCATGATGCCTCCAACGGGAATTATGCGTCATCCCGCGCAACTTGGCGAGGCGGCGGTGGGGGACGCCGTGCGAGAGATCGGGCGTAGGCCTCGTTGTAGCGCACCGCAGATTCCATGAGCGCCGACTCGGCGGCGTCCCAGTTGGACCGCAGAATGTCCGACAACGACTCGGTCTCGGTCGCGGCACCTCGGCGGCGGGCGCGCAGCAGCATCGTCGCCACTCGATGGGAGCTGGACACCGTCTGCCTCGCCAGGCTGGTCAGCGGCGAGACGTCGGTATTGCGCAGCACCTCCGCAAAGACCTCCACGGAACGCGGCCAGTCCACGCCCGGTCCGGCGTGCCCGGCCCGGATGAGGTGATCCAACAGGTAGGCCCGATGCCAGTACTCGCTGGTGAGCTTTGCCGCGTCGGCGATGGCGAAGACGTAGATGAGCTTGCGCCAGATCCGGCGCAGCACGTAGCGGAGCACGGCGAACGGGATCTTGAGGCAGCCTTCCACTGAGACGAGTGTGCCGGTGCCTCGGCTCAAGGCGGCCCCGGCCCGTGGCGCCAGAGGTAGCTTCCTGGTCGTCGAGATCGTCCCAGGCATTCGCCACCGGAAGATCGCCTCGATGGCCAGATCAACGAATGGAATCGGCACCAACGGCGTCAGGCCCGCGCAGGTCGCCTCGGCGTAGATGCGCCAGTCGAAGATCGTGTGCTCGACGGGTTCGGTGCCGGTCATGCCGACAGGATACCGCTCGCAGCGTCAGAACTGGAAGTAGATGAAGGGCTGGGCCGCAGGATGGACGAGGGACAGGGCGAGAGCGGCGAGCAGACCGTAGGCGGCGGCGAAGGCCCATCCCGGAGCCCGGCGCCACCACGAGCTGCGGTGGCTGAGCGCGCCGGCAACGTGGAGCACGGCGAGCACGAGCAGCAGCCAGAGCACCCCTGGACCGAGCTCCCTCGGCCCGTTGTCGATGAAGAGCACGTAGGAGCGAGTGACGGCCATCGCCTCGCCGAGGTCCGCGGCCCGGAAGAAGATCCATGCCAGGTTGACCCACCACATGGTGAGGACGAAACCGAAACCGCCGCTGAACGCGGTCGGGAGACGTCGTCCGAACGGCTCCCAGAGGCGATGCGCGATCAGCGCGGCGCCGTGGAGACCGCCCCAGATGACGAAGTTCCACGAGGCGCCGTGCCAGAGGCCCCCCAGCAGCATGGTGAGCATGAGGTTGCGGTAGGTGAAGAGCGTCGACCCGCGGTTGCCGCCGAGGGAGATGTAGAGGTAATCGCGCAACCAGCTCGACAGCGAGATGTGCCAGCGCCGCCAGAAGTCCTTGATGCTCGTCGCCAGATACGGAAAGTTGAAGTTCTCGCCAAGCTCGAACCCGAGCATGCGGGCGCAGGCGATGGCCATCTCGGAGTAGCCGGAGAAGTCGCAGTAGATCTGAGCGGCGTAGAGCAGCACCGCCGTCCACGCCGACAGGGCGGTGAACTCGTCGGGAGCGGCGAAAAATCGGTCCACGTAGGGCGCGATGTTGTCTGAGACGCACGCCTTCTTGAAGTAGCCCGACATGAAGAGGACCAGCGAGGAGCGGAAATCGACGTCCTGAAACCGGGCCCGGACGTCGAGCTGCGGCAGGAAGGCGCGGGCGCGAACGATGGGACCAGCGACGAGTTGTGGGAAGAACCCCACGAAGAGGGCGAGGTCGAGCAGGCTCCGGGTCGGCTCCAGCCGGCCCCGGTAGATGTCCAGCGAGTAGCTCATGGTCTGGAAGGTGTAGAACGAAATACCCACCGGCAGCACGATGTGGACCACGCTGTAGGAGACCGGCAGCCCGAGCAGCGAGAGCAGCGAGGTCAGCGACTCGGCGAAGAAGTTGTAGTACTTGAAGATCCCGAGAATGCTCAGGTTGGTGACGACGCTGGCGGTGACCCAGAGCTTGCGCCGCGACACTTCCGCCTCGGCGCCGAGGCGGAGGCCCACCAGGTAATCCACCGCGGTGGAAATCCAGATCAGGGAGAGGAAGCGCCAGTCCCACGCGGCGTAGAAGACGTAGGAGCAAAGGAGCAGCCAGAGCTTCTGCGCCCGGAGGTCGCGCAGCATCCAGCGAATGACGAAGACGACGACGAAAAAGAAGAGGAAGCGGAACTCGGTGAAGATCATCGTCCGCCCCCCTCAAGGTGCTCGGCGAACGCATCCGCCAGCAATTGGCTGTAGAGGGTGGCTCCTTCGGTGTTGAGGTGCTCGTGGTCGAATCGATTGTCGACCTCATAGAGCTCCGGGTAGACCCGCGCGTCGTCGAAGGCGAAAAGGTTCGGTAGGAGCCCCAAACGGAATGCCTCGTGGACCTCGCACCTCGGGTGAAGCGCCGGAGAGAGAATGAAGACCGGCTCGGCCCCGAGACGCCGGGCGGCCGATTGGAAATGGCTGAGCATCTCCCGGCGGTATGAAGTCAGGCACCCGGATCGCGAGAACTGCGCCGCCTGATTCGCCAGTTGCCGACGGTACGTCGGGATGCGGTCGAGGAAGTTCCGTCGCCGTCGCGAGATCCCGCTGTCCTGGCTTTCGACGAAACCGACCCAGCCGTCGCCGTCGGAACCCAGATTCTGCCGGCTCGCCCACGCGTTGACCGCCGGCGACATCAGGTCCAGGCCGAGCAGTCGCAGCCGGCCGACGCCGAGACGGTTGAAGACCCACGACCCGGCGTGAAGACCCGACATGCGGATTCGCGTCGGAAGATCGTGGTTTTCCAGGGACCGAACGGCCAGCATCGTCTCAGCGCTGCCGTGCCAGTAGGTCTCCCTCTCGGTTCCGAGGTTCTCTTTTCGAATCCCGGACGCTAGTCCGTCGGGCTCGACAAACACCCACCCCGCCCGAACGCCGGAGTCCGCGAGCCGGTTCATGAACGACCAGATCTCCACCGATCTGGCTGCCGGGATTCCGGCGTTGAATGAGCGCACGTCGATGCCACGCTCGGCGAGCCGCCTTTCAAAGACCTGCGGCACGACGTGCCGGTAGACGCGGCTCGATCCGATGAAGAGAACGTCGTAGGCGTCCGGGTTGTCTTGGAGATGAACCAGCTTTGGCGTCACGTTGGGCACGTACGGCGACGGCGTCACTGCACGGATCAAGGCTGCACCGCCAACCAGGCAGGCGCTCAGAATGGCCGCGTTCGCGAGCTGTCGAAAGGTCGGAGTCATCTCAGTGTCTACGCCCGGTGGATTCCCGCCGTTGAGCCGGTCCCGGCGGATGACAGCATTGTACGCGCTCATCCCCGCCCACAGGTGCGTTACACTTTGCCGCGCCGGAGGGAGGCCCGATGTACGAAGCCGAAATCCAGTTCGTCCGCGAGGTCGTCGCCGAAGCCTGCAGCCTGACGAGAGCGGTTCAGAGCGAAGTGGTGGCGAAGGCCGACGCCCACACCAAGGGCGACCGGTCGCCGGTCACGCTGGCGGACCTCACGGTGCAGGCCGTCATCGGCCGCCGGCTCGACGAGCGCTTTCCCGAGGACGGATTCCTCGCCGAAGAGACCTCGGGACCGCTGCGTGACTCTTCCGGGATGGGCGCCAAGGTCGTCTGCCTCGCCTCTCGAGCCCTTCCCGGCGTCGATCTCGACGCGGTGGCCGCCGCCATCGACCGGGGCGACCATCCGGGTGGCCCCACCGGCCGCCACTGGGTGCTCGACCCGGTGGACGGCACCAAAGGATTCCTGCGCGGCCAGCAGTACGCCATCGCCCTGGCGCTGGTGGAGAACGGCCAGGTCGTGGTGGGTGCGCTCGGCTGCCCCAACCTTCCTGCTCCGGGCGAGCGCGGCAACGGAACGGGTTTCATCTTCCACGCCTCTCGGCGCGGCGGTGCGTGGATGGAGCCGGTCGCGGGAGGTGGCCTCCTTTCGGCAACGGTGGACGCCGTCGACAACTCGTCCCGGGCTATCGTCTGCGAGTCCGTCGAAGCCGCTCACGCGGCGCACTCGGTGCAGGCCGGCATCGCCCGCCGCCTCGGCATCGCCGTCGACCCCTACCGCATCGACTCCCAGTGCAAGTACGCCGTTCTCGCCCGCGGCGAGGCCTCGATCTACCTGCGGCTGCCGCGGGACGAGAGCTACCGCGAGAAGGTGTGGGACCACGCCGCCGGCGCCACCGTCATCGAGGAGGCCGGCGGCCGGGTTTCGGACCTCGACGGCAACGCCCTCGATTTCTCCAAGGGACGGAGGCTGGCCACGGGCCGCGGGATGATCGCGACCAACGGGATCCTGCACGAACAGGTTTTGGAGGCGTGCCGGGCGGAGTTGAGCGGCTGATCCGGGCGCTCCGGGCCAACCAGACGTACGAGCCGATCCCGTTCCCGATCCCGTTCCCGTTCCCGAATCGTCCGTGACGGGATCGGGATCGTGAGCGGGATCGATCCGGGCCCTCGCGAGGAGGAGGGCGGTCACTGCGACTGTCACGAATTCATCAACGGACCCTGAGTGCGCTACCCGTGGATTGCCCGGCAAGGCATTGTGCGGAACCGGTTGAGAATCCGGGAGGTGAACAGAGAGCACAATGCCATGCCCGGCACGTCCCGCCGGGACGCCGATGTGCGCGGTCGCGTTCAATCGAAACGCTCGAGACCGTGCTGCTCGGGCCGAATCAGTTCACCAGACCTTCGTGAATCCTTGGTGTCTTCACGTCTTGGTGGTTGCGACGGACCGACTCTATATCGGCGGCAGCACCGTCCCTGCATGCTCGAACATGACGGCGCGCTGCCCCGTCGTGCACGCCATGCAGGCGGGCGCGCCCTTGATCACCATCTCCTGGAAGACCTCGATGGGCAGGTAGAAGAGCTCGTCGAGCCCCAACTCGGTCTTGACCGCCATGACGTCGCGGGCGAAGCGGGCGCCGATGAGCTCCGACTGGGTCGGCGTGTTGATGCCCTGGAAGCACGAGTCGATGACCATGGGCCACAAGGTGCCGAACCAGATGGACTTGGCTCCGGCAGCGCGGAAGGCGCGAACGATGCGGCCGGCGTTGGTGCCGCGCACGATGCTGTCGTCGACGATGAAGATATTCTTGTCCTTCACCGAGATTGTGTCCACTCGGAAGTCCAGCATGGCCGCCTCGTCGCGGGCCTCCTGGGTTTCCTCCATGAAGATCCGTCCACCGTAGCGGTACTTGGAAATCGGCGTGGCGTACTGGATCTGCACCGCCCCGCCGTTGAGCTCTTTTTCGAGCTTCTGAGCGAAGGCTTCGGCGCCCGGAATCGGCGAGTGCGGAATGGGCACCACGAGATCGATCTCGTTGGCGATCTCCGGCGCCGCCTCCATGAGGTGGAGGGCGAGGGCGCGGCCGGCCCGCCACCGGAAGGTGCGCACCGGATCACCCATCATCTTCGACTCCACGTCGGCGAAGTAGATCAGCTCGAAGGCGCAGGGCCGTGCGTCTTTCTCCACCAGCACCCGTTCGTCGATCTCGAGCTCGCGGTCGATGAAGATCGCCGCGCCCCGCGGCACCTCCTCGTCAACCGTGTAGCCGTTCTGCTCGAGGGCCAGGGTCTCGGAAGCGAACATCACCGAGGACACGCCCCCACGCGTCCGGGTTCCCCGCACCATCGGCCGGAAACCGTGCGGATCGCGAAAGGCGTAGAGACCCGAGGGCGAGACCGCCACCGCGGAGTAGGCGCCGGTCACCCGCTGCTGGACCTCTTCGATGGCCCGGAACACGATCTCTTTTTCCGGCGCGCCGGGGTCTTTGGCGCGGAAGTGCTCGATCCACAGGGCGAGCACGCGCAACAGCGGCTCGGCGTCGCAGGTCGCCGCCAGGGACTGATCCCGCCGTCCAAGCTCGTTTTCGATCTGCCCGACGTTGGTGATGTGGCCGTTGTGGGCCAAGGAGAGGCCGAGGAAAGCGTCGAAGAACGGCTGGGCGTTGATCGTCCCACCGCTGCCGTGGGTCTTGTACCGGGTGTGGGCGATGCCGAGGTCGCCTCGCAGCTCGGCGAGGGGCTTGAAGATGTCGTCGGCGAGCCCTTCACCCCGCTCCAGGGCGTAGCGCCGGCGCTCGGGATCCCAGAGAAAAAGCCCGGCGTAGGCCGGACCTCGGTGCTGCAGGAAATGGGCGCCGTTACCGAGATCACCCACCACCGGTTTGCCGCTGTTGTTGATGACCCCGACAATTCCGCACATGGACCCCTCCCGGAGAGGACACTATAGCGTGCATTCCGAATTATGAGTTATGAATTACTACTGTTCGCCTTGTCGTTCGATCTCGCCCGTCATGGGGACGAACCGCACCGGAATGACGGAGCGCTCCTCGACGCCGTCGTCGGTCTTTCGGATCACCATGAGCTGCTGGTAGAAGTCGCCCAGAGGAATGACCATCCGGGCGCCGACTCCCAGTTGCTCGATGAGCGGTTCGGGAATCCGATCCGGCGCCGCCGTGACGATGATCCCGTCGAAGGGTTCTTCGCCGGGCCAGCCACCGTAGCCGTCACCGCAGCGGACATGAGCCTTCTCATAACCCAACTCATCCAGGAGCGCCCCTGCACGTTCGCACAGCCCGCCGCGGATCTCGATGGTGAAAACCTCCACGCCCATGGCGGCGAGGACCGCAGCCTGGTAGCCAGAACCGGTTCCGATCTCGAGGACCTTGTTTCCCGGCCCGACCTCGAGCAGCTCGGACATCAGCGCCACGATATAGGGTTGCGAGATGGTCTGGCCCTCGCCGATGGGCAGCGGTGTGTCGTTGTAGGCCGCCTCGCGGTAATCGGCGGGCACGAAACGGTGCCGCGGCACCGCCCGCATGGCCTTGAGGACCCGCGGATCCTTGACGCCGCGGGGCTCGATCTGCTGCAGGACCATTCGCTCCCGGAGATCTCTCCAGTCGGGACCTGCGTCGGAGCCCGCTCGACTGTCGGGAGAGCTACAGCCGAGCACGGCCACCACCAGTGCGCAGGCCACGATGGCGCGCAGCATGTTCTTCCTCGTGCCGATGATTGCTCTCTTGGCTTGTCGCATTGCTCTGGTCCATCCGTCACCGTCCCGCGAGAGACGTCGCAATGGTCGGATCTCCACCGGTGTTTCCGTTCTCATGGTAAATCACCTCGAGCCGCCGTGCCATTGGATTTCTTTGCAACGATCGTGCCCGCGGCAACGCTGCACGATGTCGTGGAGCGCCGACCCCGGGCTCTCAGGCTTGACAGGACTTCTCTGGGTGCTCACGATGACGGCATGAAGAACTCGACCAGTGACCCGTCCACCGCCGAAGCCCACTCCGAAGGCCTCTCCCGCCGCGAGCTCGTGGTGGGGGGCGCCGCGGCCGCCGCCGCTTTGGCGGCTGCGGGCACGACCTCCGCGGCCGCAGCCGCACAACCCGTGGCCGTAGCCTCCGCCAACGGCATCGACGCTGTCGGCCGCGCCGTGGACCGGATGGCTGCCGGCGTCCGCGCTGTCGAGGCGGCCGTAGAGGGCGTCGGGCTGGTGGAAAACGACCCCGAGGACGTCACCGTCGGGTATGGCGGCCTGCCCAACTCCGAGGGCGTCGTCCAGCTCGATGCCTGTTGCATGGATGGACCCACGATGCGCGCCGGGGCGGTGGCGGCCCTGGAGGGCTTTCGCCACCCGGCCCGGGTGGCCTACGAGGTCATGCAGCGCACCACCCGGGTGCTGCTGGTCGGCGACGGCGCCGCCAGCTTTGCCCGCGGCATCGGCTTTGACGAGGAGGAGCTCCTCACCGAACGGGCGCGGAAAATCTGGCTCTACTGGAAGGCCAACATGTCCGGTCGCGACGACTGGCTTCCCCACCCCGGACAGGTGGACGACCCGGACGTGGCCTGGTTCATCGCCAAGTACGGCGAGGTGCGCCCCACCGGCACCATCAACCTCTGCGCCCTCGACGCCAACGGTGACATGGGCGGCACAACCACGACCTCGGGCCTCTTCTTCAAGATTCCCGGCCGGGTGGGCGACTCTCCGCTCATCGGCGCCGGCCTCTTCGTCGACAACGAGGTGGGCGCCGCGGGATCCACCGGCCGCGGCGAGTCGGTGATCCAGATCGCCGGCGGTCACACCGTGGTGGAGTTCATGCGCCGGGGCAAGACTCCCGAGGAGGCCTGTCTGGCTGCGCTGGAAAGAATGGTCCAGGCCACCCGGGTTCCCTACCTGCTCGACGACAAGGGACGCCCCTCGTTCAACGTCAACTTCTACGCTGTGGACACCGAAGGCCGCACCGGCGGCGCCTCCATGTGGTCCGGCGCCAAGCACGCCGTCTGCCGCGCCGGCGCCGCCCCCGAGCTTCGCGACAGCGCGTATCTGTACACGCGGGAACCGAAGTAGGAACCCTCGGCGTCCGAACCCGTACCCGTGCCCGTGCCCGTGCCCGTGCCCGATGACCGTGGCCGTGGCCGTGGCCGCGGCCGATGACCGTGGCGGCATGGTCACTCCTGCCACCGGGCACCCTCGGTGGACCACGTGCGTGGCAATCGCCGAGCCCAGCCGCTGAAAGCACTCGCTCCGGACCGGAAGCAGGCCGCCGCCCGCCCGAGCAGCGCGGTCACCCCGTCCTCGTTTCCCTCCTGACCCCGCTGATCGGGCGGCGCTGGCCGACGACGCCGCCAGGCGGCGGAAGTCCAGAAGGCCGACGCTGAGGTTACCGTCCGGCACACCCACGGCAAATTCGTCCTCCACAGAGGACACATTCTCCGCCTCCCAACCAATCGACCGCCGTCCTGCCTTCCTCGAGAACCCAACCACCGCCACTGTTCTGAGATATCGGCCTCGCCCTGGCACGCCCGTTGCTCTTCCTCCGAACGAAAGGAGACCGCCATGAAACCGAAACACCTTGTCCTCATCGCCCTTGCTACCACTCTGGTTTCTGCCACTCCGCACCCGGCCGACGCTGGCGGCAGCTTCGGCATCGCGGTGTCGAACCACGGAGTGAGCATCGGTTTCGGCGGCTCCAACTGGGGCATCTGGAGCACCACCTGGGATGCTCCCCAGATCTCCGTCGGCTTCGCCACCGCCCTCGAAGGATACGGCGAGTGGGTCTGGGTGGACGGCCTCGGCCGGGTCTGGCGGCCATGGGTGGCCGCATCGTGGCGGCCCTACGCCCACGGGCGCTGGGTGTGGACCTCCCTCGGCTGGACCTGGGTCGCCTACGAGCCCTGGGGTTGGATGCCGCACCACTACGGCAACTGGGCCTACTCCACCGTTGGTTGGGTCTGGACGCCCGGCACCACCTACCACCCCGGCAACGTCGTCTGGGTGGGCTCCGGCAGCTACGTCGGCTGGTATCCCTGTGCCCCTCGCGGCTGGAGCCACGCTCACCGCGCCACCCACCACGCCTGGAACGACGGCTACCGGCACGGGTATGGCGACGGCTACCAGGACGGCTGGCGCGACGCTCGCTACGCCACCTGGGTCCCTCGGAGTCGGATCATGGCCGACAACGTCTCACATCACGCGGTCGGCCACGAGGTCGCCACCCACGCAGTGGCCCACAGCCGGGTCACCCCCATGGCGGCTCCTCCGTCGAAACGCGCGGTGGAGCGCATGGTCGGCCGGTCGGTCCCGGAGACCCGCGTTGTTGAACGGAACTCCACGGTGGGGGGTCGCAATGTTCGCGTGGTCCGTCCCGAGGTGAGCGGCGAATCGGTTCGCCGCCACGCCGCCGATACCGTCAAGCGCGCTCTGGCTCCCGTGGCCCGGGAGCGCGCCCTGAGCACAACGAGCACGAGCCGCGATCGCAACGATGTCTCATCGCAACGCAGCCGTGCTTCGGCCCCACCGAGCGCCCAGTCGAAGCGGGTCCAGGTGGGCACCGGAAGGTCGGACAGCGGAGCGGCGACCCGTCCGCGCTCGATTCGGACCCGGTCGTCCGCAGCCGCGGACTCGACCCCGAAGCACCGTCGCATCGAAGCGCAGCGATCACGATCGTCGGCCCGCACACCTCACAACACCGTTCAGCGACCCCCGGTCTCCGGCGGAAACGAGTTCGTCTCGAGGAGCCCTGCCCGGGCTCGGCAGACCTCCGTCTCGAGGTCGAAGAGCCGCACTGTGACGACGTCGGTGGTCTCCCCGAGTCGAAGAGCCGCCGCCCCTCCAAACCGTCGCGCGCCGCTGGTTTCGGCTCCATCGACCACCCAACCGGAAAGCTCCGCCACCGGGCGCTCCGACCGGTCTCGAAAAACAAGATCGAAGACCTCCTCTGGAGACGCGCCTCGCAAACACCAACAACGAAAACCCCGCTAATGCGGCGGTGAACCACCAAAGGGCGGGGAAATCCCCGCCCTGTTTTTTGGTAGGATGCCCACGTGGACCGCGACGAAAGCACCGACCGGAGGAAGACGCTCACCCGCATCGAGCGGGCGCTGCGGCGATGCCTCGAGTGGAGTCGGGCAGGTCGCCACCTCAAGATCATCAGCGAGGTGGACCGGGCCCTCCCCGCCATCGGCAACCAGCCCCAACTCGAAGCTCAACTCCTGATCTGGAAGGCCCAGGCTCATCTGACGGTGGGAGACGCAGAGAACGCCCACCCCGCTGCCCAAAGGTCGTGGAACCTCGATCCCTCGCCCCACTCGTGCCATCTGCTCTCCAACACGTTAGCCGCCGTCGGCCAACCCGACGACGCCGAAAACCTGCTCAAGACCGGGTGGGAGCTCTTCCCGGATGCGGTCCACCTGCCGGTTCAGCTCGCCATCCTCCTGTCCGAGCAGGGCCGTCACCCCGAAGCGCTCGACACCATCGATCAGCTCCCCCGAGGCGACGCCATTCCCGCCGACCTCCGGGTCTTTCTTCTCGGCCTCCACGCCAACCTCCTCGCGGCCATGGGCCGCTGGGGCGAGGCCGACGGAATCTTGCGGGAGGGGCGGAACCTGCACCCAGAGTCCGAAGTGCTCGAGGAAGCCCAGCTCAACCTGGAGACCGCGTGGATCGAGTTCCGGGCGCGAGAGGCGCTCGCGGACTCCTGGCTCGAAGGGCTCTCCGAGCTCGACGGGGTGGCTCGCGAGGTCGACGAGGCGGTGATGCACCACGGGTCCATCAACGAGCTTCCGCGACTGGTCGTGCTCGGGGCGAGACGCCTCTGGCGGGCCTACACGGCGAGCCACCGGCCGTACCTGCACCTCCCGCAGCCGTGGGGCGTCGCCCTGCTCGTCGCCATCCTCGAGCTCGACGGCGGATCACCCTCCATCGCGGCAATGGCGAAACCCACGCAATCACCAGTGTCGACCACCCGGTCGGCGTTGAGGCGGATCCGCCGCTTCCTCGACGATCTCGATCCCAAGGTCGCCCGCCGCGCCTTCGCCGCAAACGGCAACCCGCAGCTGAAAAACCCGGCAGCGGCAACAACCTCCGCCAACGAAGCTGGAACGGTCGTTCCCTTCCCCACCCGCTGAGAGGAATCTCCGTCATGTCCCTCCGCCGAGTCGTCACGGTCATCAGCCTCCTGAGTTGCCTCGCACTCCCCTCCACCGCTGCGCAGCGCGAGCACGCGGGCACCGAGCGCTTCGCCGCTCCCGACGGCACCCGGGTCGTCATCGACACCGCCTCCGTCGACGTCAGGCTGCGCTCCGCCGATGTGAGCCAGGTCGAAGTGGCCACCGAGCTCAAGATCTCCGGAGTCGGCGAAGAGCGGGCGGAGCGATACATCGCCAGCCACATGCCCTCGACCGAGGTGTCCGAAAGGAGAATCTCAGTCACCGTCAGCCCGGGGCGATCGGGCTTCCTCGGTCTCGGTACCCTGACCGCGCGCGCACGGCTGGCCTTCCTGGTGCCTGGACACGTCGTTCCCGACATCACCACAACCGGCGGCTCGATCAGCATCCGCGGCGACTTCCCCGCCGCACGGCCGCTCTATCTCCGAACCGCCACCGGTGACATGGAGCTGGTCGGCGCCGCATCCTCGGTGGACATTCGGTCCGCGTCCGGCGACGCTCGGCTCGATCTCATCCGGCCGCTGGAACGGTTCTTCGCACGAACCTCATCGGGCAACGTCGATCTCTCCGGCGGCGCTCAGGAGGTGCACGCCGACACCGCATCGGGCAGCGTCTGGATGGACAATCTCTCCGGCGATGCGGAGGTGGTCACCTCGACGGGCAAAATCACCCTGAGCTGGGATCGTCTCGAGCCAGCCCACCGGGTCGTGGTCCGCAGCGACTCCGGGCGCATCCGGGTCACGCTCCCCGAAGGCGTGTCGCCGAGTGGCAGCCTTCGCACCATCGGCGGCACCGTACGCTCGGACTTCCCCGGCCTGGTCAACGAGTCCGCCGACACCATCACCCTGAGCGGCGACGGCCCCGAGCTGATGGTGGAGTCCGCATCCGGCGACATCGTCCTCTCCTCGGGAACCTGGTGGGGCGGCGTCGACGCCCCCGCGGCCGAGTGAGCCCGGAGGTTTCGAGAACAAATCGCCAGCGAATCCGTTGAACAAGGCAGAGGCGCATCCCTGCGCTCGACTGGAGGATGCAAAGACCATGGTCAGATCCACACTCGCCCTTCTCGTCGCCCTCGCCCTGGCGATCCCCGCCGCGGCCGGTTCCCCGCGCACCATCGACGGCGCCGTGAGTGCCGACGCCATCACCACGACGCGTCTCGACGCCGGCGTCGGCGACATCATCGTCACCGCGGTCGAAGGAGCCGCCGAGATCACCGTCTCGGTTCGCCTGGAACCACGGCGCGGCGGCTTTTTCTCGTCCATGAAGAAGGCTCAGCGCGAGGTGGACGAGGCCGAGCTCAGGATGGACGTCTCCAAAGGCGTGCTGCGGCTGGAGATCGAAACCGACTCCAACGACCGCCACTTCGAGGAGAACTGGACCATCCAGATGCCGGCGAGAACCGACTTCAACTTGGATCTCGGGGTCGGCGATGTGGAGGTCAGCGGCCTGAGGGGCACGCTGAACGCCGACATCGGCGTCGGCGACCTCGTCGCCGAAAACATCCGAGGCGACGTCAACCTCGACATCGGCGTCGGTGAGGCGCGGGTGGTTGGCGCCGCGGCCGACTACGGTTCGGTGGCCGGCTCCGGCGGCGTAGGCGACGCCAAGCTCATGGTCCGCGGCGAGAAGGTCTCCTCATCCGGCTTCGTCGGCCACTCGGCCGAGTGGACTGGAGACGGCGAGCACTTCATCGAGATCGAAATCGGTGTCGGCGACGCGCGGGTCACCTTGGACTGACTGGCGACCTGGTATTGGTGCAGAGTCGGCGGGCAGCGGATCAGGACCGCGACCTTCGCGCGATGAAGTCGAGCATGTGTCGGGCGACGCTCTCGGGATCCTCGACCACCACCGCGTGACCTGAATCGGGTATCACCACGAGCTCCGAGTCGGGGATTCTCTCGTGGATCCGCTCGCTGAACCGGAGCGGCTTGACGAGATCGTTCTCGGCCGCAATCACCAGGGTGGGACAGCTGATCGATCCCAACCGATCGCTGATGTCGAGGCCGTGGAAGGCGCGCACCAATCGAACGAAGCCCTCCAGGTAGTCTTCCGGGAGCTGCCCCAGCAGCTTCTCCCGATCGTCGAGCAGGGCGGCGTTCTCTTCGAGGTACCCGCTCGAGTAGGTCCAGGGGATCATCGACCGGAAGAGTGGCCCGATGCCGTGCTTCGCACCCACCGCCCAGCTCTCGGTGGCGGCGCGCAACACGCCGTCGAGCTCGCTGACTCCGGTGATGACGTGCAGAGTCTCCACCCGTTCCTGGTGCTCGGCGGCGAAGATCATGGCGATCTCCGCTCCGTAGGAGGTCCCGGCGAGGTGAACCCGTTCGATTCCGACGTGGTCGAGGAGGTTGGCGAGATCCCCGGCGTGCATCTCCATGGTGTAATCCGCCGCGGGCTTCTCGCTCATCAGCTGGCCACGGGTGTCGTGGAGGAGGCAGCGGAAGCCTCCCTCCACGAGCTCCCGGATCGGCGCCCATGACTGGACGGTCATGGCGACGCCGTTGACGAAAGCGAAGACCTCGTCGCCGGAACCGCTCAGCTCGTAATAGAGCTCGACATCACCGATTCGCTCACGAGGCATCAGGGTCGGTATCCGCTTGCAGCTGCCACTTCGCTCCCAGGCGAGCCAGGAAGAAGCAGACCACTGCGAGCAAGATGAGCATCACCAGACCGATCATCTGACCCTGGAAGCCCTCGTACCAGTGCGCAGCCGTGGCGATCAACTCTCCCTCGACGAGCTCGAACTTCTCCCCGAAGCTGATGAATCGGATCAACGCACCAAAGTCCTTGCTCCTGAGAAACGCAGTGATCACACCGAAAATCGCCGCCCCGGCCATGAGCCCCGAGGCGATGAGAATCCCCTGTTCGGTGCGCGCCTGCCGAACCTTTTCGCTTCCCCCGGTCTTCGAGATCACCCAGGCGGCAGCGGCGCCTGCGAGAACCGCCGCGTTGATAGAAATGGGCAGGTACATTCCGAGAGCAAAGGCGAGCATCGGAACACCGGACATGAGCAGCATGAGCGCAACACATCCGCCAAGCCCGTAGAGCAGCCATGGTTGGTTCGCCGGGTCGTCCATGAGTCCACGTGAGACGGCTGCGATCATGTTGGCCTGCGGCGCGGGAAGTTCCTGTTCGTTCGACACCATGAGCCCGGTCACGGGATCCTCGACCAGGAAGTGGTAACCACTGTCCATCAGCGGAATCATCAGGGCGACCACCAGCGCGGCGATGGCCATACCCAGGAACTTCCATTTCTCCTGGTTCTGCGGCGTCGAACCGAGCCAGTAGCCAATCTTGAAGTCGGTGATGAGCGCACCCGATGTGGAAAGCGCCGTGCATACGGTGGTACCGATGATCAGGGCAATGATCATTCCTGCGGTTCCGCCGACGCCGGCAAAGATCATGCAGCCGATGGCCAATACGACGGTGATGAGGGTCATCCCCGACACCGGGTTGACGCCGACGATGGCGATGGCCTGAGCGGCAACCGGTGTAAAGAGAAAGCTCAGGAGGAAGCCGACGACCATCCCGACGAGCCCGAACTTCAACGCCGCCGCGATGCCGTACGCCGCCGCACCCGCATCACCCTGGGTCGTCAAAGAAACCGCCACGAAGAGAAGTCCCATGGCGAGGGTGGAAGCGATCTGGATGAGGATGACGTTCTTCGGCGCCATGTCACGCTGGATGCGCTCGGTGGCTTCGTTGTCGCTCTCGGCGGACTTGGAGAATCCCTTGAATCCAAGGGTCACGGATGAGGCGACGATCTTCCACATTCGAAGGATGCCGATGAGCCCCGAGACTGCAATCGCGCCAATGCCGATGGGTTTGACGAATGCGCCGAAGATGGCGACCGCGTCCATCTCCGTAATGACATAGTTCGTCCCGGCATAGTCAAAGGTCCCCATCTCCTTCCCGAAAACGAAGATTGTCGGCACCATGACCAGCATGGCGAGAACAGACCCCGAGGCGATGATGGAGGCATAGCGAATGCCGATGATGTAGCCCAAACCAAAAAGTGCCGCGATGGCTGTGAGCTGCACCTCGATCCGGAGACCCTCACCGAGTCCACCAAGCAGCACCGAGCTCGAAAGGCCTGCATTCCAAAGGTGGAAAGCCTCGATGGAGAAGTCAAACAGCGCACCGACGGCGAAGGAAATGAGCAGGATCTTGCCGGCGCCTCCGGCCGAGCTCTCGCCGGTGACGAGGATGTTGTTGATGGCCGTCGCCTCCGGGAAAGGCAGCTCGCCGTGGAGTTCCTTCACGAAGTACTTGCGCAGGGGAATGATCAGCACCACACCCAACGAACCGCCGATGAAACAGGCAAAGAAGATCTGCCACCAAGCAACCGGTACCTGATTGATGTACATGGCGGGCACCACGAAGGTCGCCCCGGCTGCCACCACACCGGCGGCCTGGCCCACGGACTGGACCATGACGTTCTCTAAAATGGTGCTCGCAGGCTTGCGCATCTTGCCGAAGAAGATGGCCAGGATGGCGATGGGAATCGAGGCCTCGATGGCGTTGCCGGCCCGCAGGGCCATGTAGGCGCAGGCTGCGGTGAAGAGCACAACCATGGCGACGCCGAGCCCGATGGACCACAGGGTCACCTCGGGTCGTAGGTCGTCGGTCGAAACCACCGGTTCGTAGACCTCACCGGGTTCGAGCTTGCGGTAGGCGTTGGCGGGGAGCAGCTTCGAGTCCACGGGCTTCGTGCTTTCCATCGTTCCTCCTCAGCGAACTCGGAAGATAGTAGCGCAATCTCACCATTGGATGCTGGATCCTCGCTCCTGGATGCTCGTTCTCCTCCCGTGCCCGTGCCCGTGCCCAATGGATCGTGAATGGTGAGAGTACGTCGTTCTCGCTCCCACTCCCGATGACCGTGGCCGCAGCGGTGGACTGTGGCCGACAACCCCGAGGCAGTCAGGCGACCCAAACAACAACCCCGGCGTCAAGGGTTTCGCCCGGCCGCGCGCACCACGTTCAGGCCAGCGCGTCCTCCAGAGCGGCGATGAGCTCGTCGGCGTCGTCGAAGACTCTGAGACCTTCGGGTGCGTTCCCCCGCGGGTCGAGCACGGTCCAGCTTCCCCACGACCACACGGGAATACCGTTCTTCAAGGCCAAGGAGATCTCCGACAGGGTGCCGGCGCCGCCGCCGATGGCGACGCACAACGACGACGAGAGCACGTTGAAGTTGTTCCTCGCGTTACCGACTCCGGTGAAGATCGGCAGGTGGACCCACTTGTTCGGATACCCCTTTCCGGGGAACGCACCGGGCAGAATGGCCGCGGTCAGTCCACCCGCTTCCACCGCTCCGCGGCTCGCCGACGCCATCACCCCCCGGCCGCCGCCGGTCAGTGTGACCCATCCGCAGATGGCCGCGACGCCGCCGACGCGCTCGGCGATGAACTCTTCCTCGGGAGTCGCCACGCTCCCGCCGAAAACGCCCAGGACCTGCATTCGAACCGAGTTCATGGAAAAACAATAACCGATCTTCGCTTTTTCGTCCTGCAACCATCGGCTGCAGGGCGAAAAAACGACCCCTACAAGAAGAGCCCGGGTGCAATGCACCCGGGCTCGGTAGTGACGTATGTAACGGGCTGACTTACTTCATGAGCACGAGGGCGACGCGGCGATTCTGCGCGCGGCCTTCGCTGGTGCCGTTGTCGGCGATAGGCTTGTACTCTCCGTAGGAGGTCACGTTCATGCGGTGCAGGGGGAAGCCCTTCTCGGAGGCGAGGTACTTCATGACCTTCTCGGCGCGCTTGTAACCGAGGCTCAGGTTGTAGCTCTCGCTGCCGATGTTGTCAGTGTGCCCCTGGATCTCCAGGTAACCACCCTTGTTCGCCTTGATGATCTTCCCGGCGAAGGCGTCGAGGGCAGCCTTGGCCTCGTCCGACAGCTTGTAGTTGTCGAATCCGAATTGCACATCGTTGTCGGTCAGCACGACCTCAGCAACGAAAGAGCCTTCGGCGAGCTTGCCGGCCTTGGTGGCGCGGTCGAGAGCTTCCTTGGCAGTCGCCGACATCTTGTCGAGCTGCTTCTGCATCTCGGCATCCTTCTGGTGAAGGGCCGTGATCTCTTTCTGATTGCCTTCGACCGAGGACTGAACCTCACCGATCTTGGCGTTTGTCGTCGATTCCGAGTTGGCGACCTGTTCCTGCACGTACTTCTTAGACGCACAGCCGGTGACGGTGAGACCCGCCACAAGAAGAATGACAATCGCCGGGGACACGAACTTCCGCATCATCCACCTCCAGTGATTCGTTACCAAATTCTTTTTTTCGATGCCCTGATGCACCGTGGATCGCACTATAGCACAGCCTACGCTCTTGCGAACGCCCCGTCAACACGGACCTCAGGGCGCTGTGACCCCCACCCCACAAGCCCCGAGAAACCCTCAATACGCCTCCAGACAGGTGGGTGTTTCCGCGGTGACTTCCGCGGCGCACTGGACAATGCCCTCAGCGAGCCGCACCAGCACCGGAGTCGCGAAGAACCAGTCGATTCCGGTCGGGAGCTCGGCTTGCCGGCACTCTCCGCACACGAACGGCTGGACCCTTTCGGAGGGAAATCCATCCCGTTCCGGAATCGCCACCGCCGTCGTCGGCAGCGGAACCTCTTCGGCGAAGAAAACCTCCATCAGCTCGTGGCAGTGCTCGCAATCGAGACGATAGAAGAGCAGGTACTGCTGTCCCCGGTCGAGGTCCTCCGGCAGGTCGCGAATCCACGACGCCAGATCGAGCTCGGTGAAGGGCTGGCCGATCCAGGCGTCGTACTCGGGAAGGTAGTAACCCTCCGCAGGACCGGACGACGCGACCACCGCCGCCTTCTCCTCAGCCACGGCCTCCGACGTCCCGCCGGCGGTGAGTCCGAAGGCCACGGCCACGCTCACCAGCGACCACATGGTGACCGCCACCACCCGCCAGGTCGGCAGCGTCCGGGACAGCTTCAGCGAGTCGACGCCGCGAGCGAGGAAGATCAGACACAGCAGAAAGATCACATCAGTGCTCAGGGTGATCCACGGCGGCATCTCCACCGCCCCGAAACAGCCGCAGCTCGACGCACCCATGGCCACATCTCCGAAGAGGATCGGCATGAAGACCGCGAGTATGACGATCCCGATCCACCGGGAGAGTGACGGCAGCATCACCATGGCGCCGACCACGATGAGCTCGACAGCGATGGAGAACTCGAGCACGAAGCGAAGGTCCATCCCCAAGGCGCCCAACCACTTCACGAGCGCCACCGGCAGGTTGCTCGGACTTCCGTCGATGAGCTTGAGAACGGCGCCGATGAAGAACCACAGGGGAATGGCGACTCGGGCGATGAAGACGGCGGCAGCGGTGCGGAGAGATGAGGGGGAAGAAGCTGTGGAGGTCATCGATCATTCACTCCTTGACACGACGAAGGTTAGACCTTTCGGACGCCTCTGGCGACCTCATAGCCGGGCGTTTTTACGGCATGTTGACCGGCCCGGACCTTCATCCGATGACCGTGGCCGATGACCGTGGCCGATCCCGATCCCGATCCCGATGGCCGCGTCCGAGTCCGTGGCCGCGTCCGAGTCCGATGCGAAGAACCGGAACCCGAGCGCCCCACCGCGTCACCGGCGGACGTGCCGGGTGCGGAGTTGTGCCTGTACAACATCCCGGCCTCGAACGCGCTCAGCAC
>JAZBOQ010000287.1:0-5079 GCA_036351195.1 Thermoanaerobaculales bacterium
CCACTACCACCAGGAAGATTCTTGCAGGATCGAGAGGTGGCAGAACAGCTCCCCTACCGAGGTGGTGGCGAACCTGCCCCCGCACGGCGAACTATATTGTGACTCTACGGGCAGATGGGTTGCATATGTGTTGGGTGATGGTGGCTCCGAGGTCTACCTCAAATCCCTCGTGGACCCGACCATCCCGGCCCGCCATCTCCACACCCACGACGAAGAGATTTCGGGTATCGTTCTCCACCCGGAACTCGAGTGGATAGCCGTCGGGGACGAGGCATCGAACACGATCACTCTGTGGGCTCTCGACGGAGAAACGGGCGCGCCGATCAAGACCATCGTTGATTCCGACGGCTATGGCTTTTCCACCGACCACAGCGGAAACCGCATCACCGCGATAGATCAAGAGGACGGCAGCCCAAGTGTGTCCGTCTGGGATCTCGGGCTCCCCGATGGCGCCGCACCGTTGGTCCTAAAATCTCGTGTAATGGGTGAGCCGGGGAGCGCCGGCATCGGCCCGACCGAACGGTGGATCGTCGACGTCAACCTCGAGCGGGCCGCGTTTTGGCCGCTGCCCGAAGATCCCGTCATCGTCATCCCCAATGAGGGCCTCGCAGGCAGCGGCGTCTACGGTATCGAGTTCACCCACGACGGCAAAGCGGTCGCGATTCCCAGTTACAGTGGCCTCTACCTCCAACCGATTCGCGCTGAAGATCCGGTACAACACGTCCTGAAGAAACGAGCGACCCTCGGCTTCGAGATCGATCCCGAAGGTCGTTTCTTCTTTGGGGCATCGAAGCGGCCATCGGCGCTCATGGTGGTTCCGGCCGATGGATCGGCCCCCACCAGCCTTGAGAGTTTCTCCGGTGCCGTGACCGCGGTTCCGGTGACCTACGATCCCAACCGGGGGTTGGTGGCGGCAGGAGCCTCCAGGGGGCCGGCAGAAGAAAAGACCATTCTGGTGTGGAATCTCGCCGACGGGTCTCGGCAGACGCTCGGACCCATAGACAATGCCGGAGAGGGTCTGGACGGTGGTTTCGGCGGGCTCGAGTTCCTCGCGGACGGGAGCCTGTTGTCGGCGAGCAGAGACCGGGGGATCCGGCGTTGGCGGCTCGACGACGGGTCGTCCGAGGAGTTGCTCAGCGGGAACTGCGCTGGTCTCGCCACCTCGTCTGGGCGGGATACTGCGGTCGCCCTGTGCGGCGAACTCGGAGGCGCCACCCACGGATTGAGTCCGGTGGTCATCGATGTCGCGACCAACCAGGTGCGCACCCTCGATCATTTCCACGGAGAGCACATTGGGGCGGCGCTCTCACCGACGGGCGATCTCGTCGCCACCGGATCCCACAACGGCGAGATCAAGATCGGCCTCGTCTCGGGCGGCGAGCCCCACATCCTCTACGGCCATGAGACGACGGTCTACGGTGTCGCATTCTCTCCGGATGGCCGCCTGATCGCCGCCGCGGACGAGAACGGGAATCTCCGAGTATGGCCCGTGCCGGACATGACGAAGCCGCCCCTCCAGGCCCTGCCCCGTGCCGAGTTGCTAACCAAGCTCGACAGCTTCACCAACCTCCGCGTCGTTCGCGACGAGGACTCCCCCACCGGCTGGAAGACCGAGATCGGCCGGTTTCAGGGCTGGGAGACCGTGCCGGAGTGGTAGACATCGCAAATTATGAGTTTTGAATGATGAGTTATGAATTCCATCGCAGTCGTCGCCGCCAAGTACTCAACAGTTTTTCGAGGCGGCACGAATTCTTTTGGATTCCGTCGCAACTGGCCTACTCATATGAAGGTGGCTATATGCGATGTCATTCATAATTCATAATTCGAGTTCATATCGCTTTCGCACCAAAACCGGACTGATCTCTGAGGACTTCCCTCTTCTTTGAACCGATGTTGAGAGGCAGGAGTTCTGATCATGCGAGATGAGTTGCGACGATTTCTCATAAAACTTGTCTTTCGAGACACTTCAACCCATAATCCAGGAAACGACAAGCCAATGACACGACCGAACTGAGCTCTGAGGGGAGAAGGCCGATGCGCCATCGCCATCTCGTTTTGACGTGGCTCGCCGTCTCGCTTGTGATGATCGTGTGCGCTCCGAGCCTCGCAGCTCAGGAGCAGACAACCGACGAGGATCTGATCTTGTCGCTGCCCGAGATCACCTTCGAAGGCGAGGTCCTCGTCACCGGCTCGCTGATTCCGCGGGCCGATCTGACGGCCCTGAGCCCGGTGACTGTGATGGATGTCCCCTCCGAGCTCACCTATTCGGGGACCGTCCGGATCGAGGATCTGATGACCACCATGCCGCAGGTCTTCGCCGGCCAGAACTCGACCGTCTCCAACGGAGCAACCGGCACCGCGACCATCGCTTTGCGAAACCTCGGCCCACACCGCACTCTGGTGCTCATCAACGGCCGGCGCATGTCGCCCGGTGATGCGTCGATAGCGGTCGGCGCCGACCTTAACGTGATCCCGGCACCGCTGGTCAAGCGGGTTGACGTCCTCACCGGAGGGGCCTCCGCGGTCTACGGCTCCGACGCCATGGTCGGTGTCGTCAACTTCATCATGGACACCGACTTCACCGGCGTCCGAGGCGGCCTCCAGTACAGCTTCCACAATCACGACAACAACAACGAGTTTGTGCAGGATCTCACCTGGGACGCCGGCTTTGACTACCCGACCGGCTGGACCGACGACGGCGATGCCATCAACGCCAACATCGCAGTGGGCGGCAAGTTCGCCGATGGCAAGGGTCACGCGGCTGCCTATATCGACTACCGAAAGATCGATGCCCTGACCAAGGCGTCGCGCGACCATCTGAACTGCCAGCTTGACGCCAGCAACGCCGGACCTTGGTGCCGGGGAGATAGGACCACGGATCGCGGGTTCTTTGGTACTCGTGATCCAACGAACAGATTCTTCACGGGTTTCTATACATTGAGCTGGATCGAGGATGGCGGCGATGGACATTCCTT
Source organism: Thermoanaerobaculales bacterium (assembly GCA_036351195.1). GTDB lineage: Bacteria > Acidobacteriota > Thermoanaerobaculia > Thermoanaerobaculales > Sulfomarinibacteraceae > JAHECW01. The sequence continues at coordinate 2,976 of JAZBOQ010000287.1, forward strand.
CCGACCTTTTGCGAATGACTTCTTCCTCTCTTCCCGGTACAACCACATCCAGCGGCCCGATGAAAAATGGAACGCCGGTGCCTTCGCCAATTACGAGATCAACGAACACTTCGATGTGTACATGGAAGTCATGTACATGAACGACTACACCGATGCTCAGATCCCTCCATCGGGCAATATTGGCAACGTCAGGAGAGTCAACTGCGACAACCCGATGCTGAGCCAGCAGCAGCACGACATCGTCTGCACCCAGGGTGGCTATGCCGACGACGACTATGCCAACGTTTTGATCCTCCGCCGCAATGTCGAGGGCGAACCGAGGTCCAACCAACTCGGCCACACCAACATCCGGATGATCGGTGGTCTACGTGGTGAAATCAACGACGAGTGGAGCTACGACTTCTACTGGTTGAGGGCGCAGAACAATTCGCAGGATTCATATATGAACGACCTCAGTCCGGAACGCATGGGCAACGCCCTCGACATCATCGAGGACCCCGACACCGGTGAGTGGGTCTGCCGTGCCGGCAGCGACGATGGTTGCGTGCCCTGGAATATCTTTCAGGAGGGCGCAGTGACCCCGGAAGCCGTCGACTACATCTCGACGGTGGCCGTCCAATACGGAACCTCCGCTACCCAGGTTTTCAATCTCACATTCACCAGCGACTGGGAGCACTATGGGCTGACGATCCCATGCGCAAGTGAGGGAATCCAGCTGGCGGTCGGGGCCGAGTACCGCGAGGAGTCTTTGCGGAACAGACCTGATGAGGTTTACCTAGCCGGCAACACTGCGGGTGCTGGCCTTGCCACACTTGAGCTCGGCGGCGCGTTCAACGTCAAGGAAGCCTTTGTCGAGTTGCTTGTTCCCGTCGTCCAGGATTCCCGCGGTGCCAGCGATCTCTCCCTCGAACTCGGCTACCGCTGGTCCGATTACAGCACCGCCGGAAACGCCGACACCTACAAGGCGATGGCGAGCTGGGCCATCACCGATTCATGGCGGCTCCGCGGCGGCTACAACAGAGCGGTCCGTGCGCCGAACATCGTCGAGATCTTCAATCCGCCACAACCGGGCGGAGGACCCAGGGACCCGTGTGAGGGCGAAGCGCCCGCCGCAAGCTTCGAAGAGTGCGCCCGCATGGGCGTCACCGCAGCCCAGTACGGCAACCTCCCCGTGAACATTTTCCCGGGATCCCATTCACTACAGGGTGGAAACCCGCAGCTCTACCCCGAGACGGCGGACACCCTCACCGCCGGTATGGTCTGGACGCCGCGGTCCATCACCGGGCTGTCGGTCACCCTTGACTACTACGACATCGAAATCGCCGACGCCATCACCACGATCTGGACCGGCTTCATCCTGGATCTCTGCCGGGATACCGGCGACCCTTTCTACTGCGGTCTGATCCACCGCGACGCCCAGGGGAGCCTGTGGTTGACCGCGGACGGCTACATCGATGGGACCCTGCAGAACATCGGCATGTTGAGCGCAGAGGGGGTCGACCTCAACCTCAATTACCTGATCGGCCTCGGCGGCGCCGGTTTCCTGGCCACCGATCTCATGGGCTCGTACATGCTGGAGAATGGTCTGCAAGAAGAGATCTTTGATTTCGATTGCGCCGGCTACTACGGCGAGACGTGCGGCCAGCCGCGGGCCGAATGGCGCCACCGCCTCCGCGCGACCTGGGAAACCGCCTTCCGTCTCAACCTGTCGCTGGCATGGCGCTATCTCGGCGGCGTCGAGATCGACGCGGCCAGCCCGGACCCGAACCTCCAAGACCCGGAAATGCTCGACCTGGCGCAGATCAACGGGTTCGACACGATTCGCGCCTACAACTGGTTCGACCTCGCAGCCTCGTACACCTTCAGGAACGGCATCAAGCTCACCCTGGGCGTCAACAACATTCTGGACGAAGAGCCACCGATCTTGCCGGACCTGGGCAGCGAAATCGGCATCAATCTCTACGCCAACTACGACCCGCTTGGCCGGTATGTCTTCGGCAGTTTGCAGTTCAACTTCTGATCGCTCGGCATCACCGGTGAAATCGGTGGGCCAAGGCCCACCCTACGTTTCGCGCCACGCTTCCGGATCAATACCGCAGCAACG
>JAZBOQ010000288.1:0-2360 GCA_036351195.1 Thermoanaerobaculales bacterium
CGCAGCAGACAGCTCATGAATACTTCGGGCTAGGAGCTTGCACCGCATAGAATCAATGGCGCCTTTCGAGCGCAGCGAAGGCCCATTTTTTTTGGATTCTCGGCCCGTACCCGTACAATGAGTACTGCTCCGAGAATCCGCCGCAAATGCCAATTCGCTGCGTTCGAAATCCATCCATCATCTATACGGTGCAAGCTCCTAGGGCGTGCCGGGTTTCACGCCGTCGGTTCGATGACCTCGAGCCCACCCATATACGGGCGCAGGACCTCGGGGATGACGACCGAGCCGTCGGCGCGCTGGTAGTTCTCGAGCACGGCGACCATGGTGCGGCCGACGGCGAGGCCGGAGCCGTTGAGGGTGTGGACGAGACGGGCCCTGCCGCCGTCGGACGGCTTGTAGCGTAAGCGGGCGCGGCGCGCCTGGAAGTCGGTGAACGAGGAGCAGGACGAGATCTCGCGGTAGGCGTTCTGACCCGGGAGCCAGACCTCTAAGTCGGTGGTTTCAGCGGCGGAGAAACCGAGGTCTCCGGTGCACAGGCTGACCGCCCGGTAGGGCAGTCTCAAGCCTCGCAGCACCGCCTCGGCGTGCCCCGTGAGTTCGCCGAACGCGGCCTCCGAATCCTCCGGTCGAGTGAGCTGGACGAGCTCGACCTTGTTGAACTGGTGCAGCCGGATGAGGCCGCGAACGTCCTTGCCGTACGATCCGGCCTCAGCCCGGAAACAAGGTGTGAAGGCGCAGTATTTGATGGGCAGCTGGTCCTCGGGAAGAACCTCGTTGCGGTGCAGATTGGTCAGCTGGACCTCGGCGGTTGGTGAGAGATAGAGATCGCTGTTTGCGATGGCAAAGAGATCTTCGGCGAACTTGGGGAGCTGGCCGGTGCCTTCGAGGGAGGCCGAGTTCACAAGTACCGGCGGCATGATCTCGGTGTAGCCGTGCACCGTGGTGTGGAGATCGAGCATGTACGACACCAACGCCCGCTCCATGGCCGCGCCGACGCCGCGAAGCACAGCGAATCGAGCCCCGGCAAGGGTCACGGCCCGCTCGAAGTCGATGATTCCCAAGGCCGGGCCGAGGTCCCAGTGGGCCTGGGCCTCGAAGTCGAAGTCCGGCGGGGTTCCCGAGCGCGATTTCTCGACGTTGTCGGACTCATCGCGACCCTCGGGGACGGTCTCTGCAGGCAGGTTCGGAAACCTCAGCTCTAAGTTTTGAAGCTCGCTCTCGAGGATCCGGGTCTGTTCTTCGATGGAGCTGATCTCGTCCCCGATGCTTGCCATCGCGGTCTTTTTTGCCTCGGCTTCCTGCCGCTTGCCGTCACGGTAGAGGGCGCCGATCTCTTTCGATCCGGCGTTGCGCGCCGCCTTGAGCTCCTCGAGTTTCACGAGCAGTGATCGCCACTCGGCATCGACCCCGAGGAGACGATCAATCGGAGCATCGGTGCGGCGGAGCTCGAGCATGCGACGGACGCGATCGGGATCGTTTCGATAGAGCTCTCGGGACAGCATCTTGCCTCCGACCGCGGATCGTAACCGATCAGCCCTCGGCGGACCCGAGCGGGACGTAGATCTGGGTACCGCGCCGGGTGCGAGCGATCTGATCGACCAGGGCGTCGAAGTCCGCGGGTTTGTTGACGAAGTCGATATCGTCGGTGTTGATCACCAGCAACGGCGTTTCCCGGTAGTGGAAGAAATAGTAGGAGTAGGCTTCACTCAGTCGTTTGAGGTAGTCGGCGTCGATGTCGGACTCGAAGTCGCGCGCCCGTTTTTTGATGCGCTCGACGAGTACCGGCAGCGACGCCTGCATGTAGATCACCAGATCGGGAGTGGGAGCCTCCTGCTCGAGAACCGGATAGAGCTTCTCGTAGATCCTCAGGTCGGTGTCGTCAAGGTTCAAATAGGCGAAGATTCGATCCTTTGGAAAGCTGTAGTCGGCGAGGACCAGCCTTTGGAAGAGGTTCATTTGGGCGATCTCGCGCTGCTGTTGGAACCGCGACAGGAGGAAGTAGATCTGGACCTGAAACGCCGCTCCGTCGCGACCTTCATAAAACGCAGGGAGGAACGGGTTGGTGATGTCCTCGAGAACCATCACGCCCTCGAAGCGATCGGCCAGCAACTGAACCAGCGAGGTCTTTCCCACCCCGATGGGCCCTTCGATGGCGATGTGGCGGAACGGCAGCTTTCGGATCGTCATTTCCGCAGCTTATTGTACAGGTCTCGGCGCGAGCTCAAGTGACCACCCTGGCGACGACAAAGAGGGCGCACATCAGCACCGAGAGTAAACCGTTGGCGGAAAAAAAAGCCGCGTCGACCCGACTCAGATCGTCGGCGTTGACCACAAGGTGTTGCCAGACCATGAGGGCGGCC
>JAZBOQ010000289.1:0-9994 GCA_036351195.1 Thermoanaerobaculales bacterium
ACTTTCGGTTGATCCGGCAGAATCTCGGGTTGGGGGGAATGGAGATGCGGTGCATCGATAGGTGTGGTTTTGTGCTTGCGGCGGCGCTCCTGGTGACGACCGCGGTGGCGGCTGAGATCGAGCCGCCGCCGGTCAAGGAGGTCATTACCGGGACGGCGACCTTCCGGGAGCGCGCGCTGCTGCCGCCGGGAGCCCTCTTCGAGGCCGTCCTCGAGGATGTCTCTCTCGCCGATGCCCCTGCCAGGCAGGTCGACCAGGTCCGAATCGAGGCGGGGACGATCCCTCCCATCGAGTTCAAGCTCCGCTACGACCCGGAGGCCATCGACGAAGACCTCAGTTACGCGGTGCGCGGCCGGATCGTGGTTGACGGCAGACTCATCATGACGACCGATGCCGCGGTTCCGGTGCTCACCCTGGGCGCGGGCAGTGCGGTCGAGCTGCTGCTGGTGCCGGTGGGCGCGACGGGCCCCGCGGATGGCGGACCGGTGGGCGAGCTTCCGGCGAGCTTTGCCGGCGACCTTCCGCAGGGGCTCGGCGTCCGGCTCGAGCTGCACCAGGATCGAAGCTACTACCTCAGGACGACCGGCCACGGACGGGGCGGCGCAACGGTGGTCGATCGGATCGGGAGCTGGAGCCTCGAGTCCACCTCCCGCACGCTGGTGCTCTGGGACGGCGACGGCCCGGCGGAGAGATTCCACGTGATCGATGAGGAGATCCTCACCATGGAGAACGCCGACGGCGAGCTGCGCCGGGATCCGAACTCCGAGCCGCTCGCTCCCGAGCTCGGCATGACCGGCATGTACTCCTACATGGCCGACGCGGGCCTGTTCACCGAGTGCCTGACCGGCCGCAAGATGCCGGTGGCCGCCGTGGCCGACAACGCGGCCCTCGAGCGTGCGTACCTCGAGGTGCGCGGCGGGGTCGGCGAAGCGGTGCTGGCGCGCATCGAGGGGCGCATCGAGCTCCTCGAGATCCACGAGGGCGGCCGACAACCGACGATCGTGGTGGACCGCTTCATCGAGGTGCGGCCGGGGGAGACCTGCGGCGCTCGCGGCGTTGACGCCGAACGCGACGACGAAGAGGAAGGCGACGGACGGTGACAAACTTTCTCAAGACGACGGTTCTCATGACGATCCTGACGGTGCTTTTCGTGTGGGTCGGTGGTGTCCTGGGCGGCCGAGAAGGAGCGGTGTTGGCATTCCTGATGGCGGCGGGGATGAACTTCTTCGCCTACTTCTTCTCGGACAAGATGGTGCTCAGCCGCTACCGGGCGAAAGAGGTCGGACCGGAAAGCGAGCTGTATGAAATGGTCGCCCGGCTGGCCGATCGGGCCGGGCTGCCGATGCCGAAGGTCTACGTCATTCCGGACCAGGCCGCCAACGCCTTCGCCACCGGGCGCAATCCGCGACACGCCGCGGTGGCGGCCACCGAAGGGATCCTGCGGACGCTCGACCGGGAGGAACTCGAGGGCGTCATGGCGCACGAACTGGCCCACGTCAAACACCGCGACATCCTCACCGGGACCATTGCCGCCACCTTTGCCGGCGCCCTGGCCATGATGGGGCGTTTCGCGGTGGCCGGGCAGGGTCGAAGCGGCAACCGCAATCCCATCGGCTTGTTGATCGCGCTGGTGGCGGCGCCGGCGGCCGCCATGGCCATTCGCATGACCATCTCCCGCGTCCGGGAGTACGCCGCCGACGCCGGCGGCGCCGACATCAGCGGCAACCCCGACGGCCTCGCCGACGCCCTGGTGAAGATCTCCCAGGCGGGACGGCGGGGGCCGACGATCACCAACCTCAACTCCGCCCACTCCCACCTCTTTATCGCCAACCCGCTGCGGGGGGTGGGCGGTCTGGCGAAGCTCTTCGCCTCGCACCCGCCCATGGAGGAACGGGTGCGGCGGTTGCGCGCGATGGCTAGTTAAGCTTCTTGTTCTTCCAGTACTTGGTCCCGGTGATGTCGGCGGATGCCATGAGGCCCTTGTCGGTGATCTGCCAGACGGCGATCCCGTTGACGAAGCCGGTGGTGGCGTTGGCGCCGTCGGCTCCGGCGGCGGCCTGAGCAGAGGCGTCGGCCTTCCAGCCCTTCTCGACAAATCGGTTGAAGACCGCCTCGTTCTGGAAGAGGAAGACGACCTGGTACTTCTGGCCGCCGAGCCCGAGGCCGATGCCGGCGGTGCCCATCTTCATGTAGGTGCGCTCGCCGCTGGCTTTCACGACGGCGACGCCGTTGCCGCCCCCGCCGGAGAAACCGAGGGCGATCTTCAGGTTGTCGAATGCCGCCCAGCCGTAACAGGAATCGAAGAGAGGTTGGGCTTTATCACGGCCGGCGAGGACCTTGTCCAGCGACCACTGGGCCATCTCGTCGATCTTCGCGCGCTTGGCCTCTTTTTCGAGGGACCTCCAGTCGCCGCCCTCCTCGGCACTGAGCCAGGCGCTCGTCGAGAGGAGGACGATGGCGGCGAAGGTGATGAGCGGACGCAGGTTTCTTTTCATCGGGATCTCCTGTGCGGGCGTTGCGCAATATTCGGTCTCGGGGCGGGGCTACTCGATCTGATCGATGTCGTCTGCCGCCGCCGGAACGCAGCTGGTGGAAGCCTCTTCGCAACTGACCTGGGCCCACCCGCCCCTGATCTTGGTGTTGCCGCAGTAGGTCTTTCCGGCGCTGGCCTGGTTGTTGAGGTAGGCCAGGACGTCGCCGCAGGTTTCGTCGGGACCCGTGGTCACCTTGCACACGCCGGTGTAGCGCGGATTGGTGAAGCAGCAGGTGTCGTTGCCGATGACGCTCTGGGCGTCCTCCTCTCCGGCATGGACCGGCACGGCGGCGACGGCGGCGGCGGCGGTGATGGCGAAGATCGTTAGGGTGCGAATGGGGCGCTTCATGACAGCCTCCTCGGCGGTTTCCGAAAGGTGCAACCCTTCCATGGCGGTTCGTGATTCCGATGCTGATGCTCCACTATGATACCCGGTGTGAAAACGAGAGGCACGGTGGGCCGGGGGGTGCGCGGCGCGGAGTGTGACCGGCGCCACTCGGCGGTTCTGCTCGTCACTGTGGCGGTGGCGGCCTCGGTCCTGGTCAGCGCCTCTCGGGTCGCAGCCCGAGGTTTCGGCGATTCTGCCGTCGATCGGGTGCACCTCGCCGCCATTGAGGATTCGCCGTCGGCGAGCACCGATTCCACGATCGTCGAGATCCCGATTCCCATCACCCTGAAGGCGCCGGAGGACGGCGCCGTCGGCTATCGCCTCCGACTGCGGATGATGTTCGCCTGGAACGATGTTCGCTTCATCGACGTCGGGGGCGAGGACATCGCCACCAGCCTGCAGACCCTCACCGTGGTGCCCGGATTCGAGCTCATGATCCCGGTGGCCGAGCGGTGGATGATCCGCCCCTACGTCGAGTTCGGCGGGTTGAGCTCGCTCGACGTCTCGGGCCACCGGTGGATCGCCTCGCTGGGGGCGCGAGCCTTCATGGATCGGAGTTTCGAACGGTGGCTTCTCACCGTCGGGGGCCGCTTCGACGTCACAACGGTCCTCGACGAGGACTGGAGCCAGACCGACGACGTGGTGTATGCCGATGTGGGGGCGGACTTCAGTTTGCCGCTGTGGTTCGATGTGATGGGAGAGCGGGCCGCCGGGGGCTTGTATCTCATAGCGCGCGGCTACCTCGAGCCGGCCGAACTCGCCGGACAGGAAGGTCTCGACCTCGGTGTGGACTCCCACCTCGAGGTGGGGCTGTCGTTCCAGATCCACGACACGCCGAAAATCTGGTTCATCAAGCTGCCCCGGTGGTACGGCATCGGAGGCCGCTTCGCCGAGGACCACCGGTCGTTCAGGGTGTACCTGGGATTCCCGTTCTGAGGCTCCCGCCGGCCGGCCCCGATATACTCCAGTGGACGCATCATCGGTGGAGGATCGGTTGTTCCTGAGGGAGAACATCGCGCGGCTCGATCTGGGCGCACTCACGAAGGCGCAGGGTGCAGCGGTGCGGCTGGTGCAGTTCCTGATCTGTCTGGCGGAGCAGTTCGGCCGCGACAAGGTGATCATCCGCGCCTCGGGCCTCGCCTACTCGTCGCTGCTCGCCACCGTGCCGCTGGTGGCGGTGATCTATTCGGTGCTGTCGGCCTTCGGCGCCCTCGACGAGCTCAAGGTCAAGGTGCAGAACTTCCTGCTTTCCAACTTCCTGCCGACCCAGCACGGCGACATCGTGGACCTCATCGACCACTTCACCGCGAACACCGCCAAGCTCGGTTCCGTCGGCTTCGCCTTTCTCGCCCTGGCGGCGGTCCTGCTGCTCGACAATATCGAAAGCAACTTCAACGACATCTACCACGTTTCGAGCCGGCGGCGGCTGGTCAGCAAGGTCACCGCCTACACCTCGGTACTGGTCTTCGGCACGCTGTTCATCGGCGCCAGTCTGTCGATCTCCGCCAGGGTCGAAACCATGTTTCTCAGGGGCGTGGCAGTTGATCTCAGCTGGTTGAGCCGACTGATGTCATGGTTCTTCCCGTTTGCGCTGGCCTTCCTCGCCTTCCTCGTCGTCTTCATGGTGGCGCCGTTCACCCGGGTTCGTGTCAAGAGCGCAGTGCTCGGCGCGACGGTTTCCGCGATTCTCTTCGAGGTCTCCAAGTACCTCTTCGCCGGCTGGGTCGGCCAGTCGGTCCGCTACTCGACGATCTACGGTTCGTTGGCGGTGGTGCCGATCTTTCTGATCTGGCTCTACGTTGTCTGGATCGTCGTCCTGCTCGGGCTCGAGGTCGCCTTCACCCACCAGTACTTTCTGACCCTGCTGCGGTCGCGGGTGCTGCGTGGCGGACCGGAGGGAGACCGGGTCGCGACCGGTCTGCGCCTCTTCACCCTCATCGTTCAGCGATTCGACGGCGGCGAAGACCCGCCGACCTGTGATCAACTGTCGCGTCGCCTGCTGGTGCCGCGGGAGATCGTCGACGACCTCCTGGCTCATCTGGAAGAGGACGACCTGATTCGGAGGGTGGCTCTGGGCTCTTCGACGGAAGGAATCGTTCCGGCGCGCCCGCCGGAAGCCGTGACGGTGTCCGAGGTCATCGAGGCTTTCCAGGCGCAGCTCATCGAGCTGCTGCCGAACCGGGCGGCGGAGGAGGTCGTCAACGAGCTCGTGAGCGGGTTCCTCGCCGCCGGGCATCAGGAGATGGGCGGCGCCACCTTCCGGACGGTTCTCGACCGCGTGTCCGGCGCCGCCGACGACTGAGGCGGAAACCCGCCGGCGCGTTGCGCCCCGGGAGTCGATCTGGCACACTGAACGGGTACGAAGCAACTCAGTTGGATCCGGGTGACCGGAGAGTGGGACGAACGGGGTCGTTGGACCGCCATTCGTGGAAGGAGAAGAGAACCGATGAAAAGCAGAACAGGATTGACATTTGTCGCGATGGCGGCATTGGTGCTGACGCAAGCATGCGCGCACCACACCATGAACTTCGATCCGGGGACCATCGATCCCGCCAAGTACGTCGAAAAGGTCGACCAGTTCATGATCATCGCCGACGGGTCCATGTCCATGGCGGACCGGGCTCACGCCGAGCAGAAGCTGTCCATCGAGAGCTCGATGCTGCACAGCCTCAACCAGACGATTCCCGAGCTCGCCTACGACGGCGGCCTGCGGGTCTTCGGCAGGGGGAGCTGTGACGAGTCGGGCAAGACGGTTCTGGTCCACAAGGTCAGCGACTACACAACCGGTGACTACGACGGCGCCATCTCGGACGTTGCGTGCATCGGCGGGAGAAGCCCTCTGGACAAGGCCATCTCCGCCGCAGGCGGCGACCTCGCCGCCGGCAAGCGGACGGCGGTTGTGATCGTCAGCGACGGGCTGAACATGGGCTCCAAAGAGGTTGCGGCCGCCGAGGCGCTCAAGGGTTCCTTCGGGGACGATTTCGACATCTACGCGGTGCAGATCGGCGACGCCTCGAAGGGGACCAAGGTCCTGGAAAGGGTCGTGGCCGCCGGTGGTGACGGCTACGTGGTCGAGGCTCACGACCTCGCGTCGGCCGCGGCCATGAAGGAATTCGTGGTGGATGTCTTCCTCTATCCCGACGACGACGGTGACGGTGTGCCGAATCATCTGGACAAGTGCCCGAACACGCCGGCGGGCGTCGAGGTCGACGCGGTGGGTTGCCCCCTCGACACCGACGGTGACGGCGTGCCCGACTATCTCGACAAGTGCCCCGGCACGCCCAAGGGAATCGAGGTCGATGCCAAGGGCTGCCCGATCGACAGCGACGGCGACGGCGTCCCCGACTACCTCGACAAGTGCCCCGGCACCCCCAAAGGGGTCAAGGTCGATGCCAAGGGCTGCCCGGTGGACAGCGACGGCGACGGTGTGCCCGACTACCTGGACGAGTGTCCCGGCACCCCGCGCGGCGTTCCAGTGGATTCGAAGGGCTGCCCGCTGGCCGGCATCGTGGTGCACGGCGACGAGTGGGCGGTCGAGGGCAAGATCCTCTTCGCGGTGAACAAAGCGGATCTCAAGGCAGAGGCCAAGGAGCTGCTCTCCCGAGCGGCGACCTTCCTCAAGAAGAATCCGCAGTTCGTGGTCGAGATCCAGGGCCACACCGACAGCACCGGTCCCAAGGCCTGGAACGACACCCTGTCGCTCAGGCGCGCCGAGTCGGTGATGAGCTATCTCGTTTCGGTCGGCATCGACGCCTCGCGGATGACCGCGGTGGGCCTCGGATCCTCCGAGCCGATCGCAGCCAACGACACCGCCGAGGGCCGGCAGCAGAATCGAAGGGTTGACTTCAAGCCGACCGAGAAGTAGGTACGGCACTCACAACCACACAACCGCCCGGGCCGAGCCCGGGCGGTTTTCTTGTTCACTTCTTTTTGAAGAGCCCTTCGAACGGGTGGATTCGGAACGGTGCAGGCTCGTAATCCTGCGGCAGGTGCTCCGCGGGCATTGAGAGCTGGTTGCCGTCACGGATCGCCGAGTAGTGGGGCGACAGGATTTCGATGCCCGCCTCGTTGAAGCGATCGACGATGTGGCCGTGCAGCTCTGACGAGATTCCCGGCATTTGGCGGGCATTGCGGGTGTAGCCGTTGATCTCGTAGCAGATGTAGAAGTCGTCGAGGCTGGTGACGAGGACGAAGGGCTCGGGTGCTGCTTCCAAATGCTCGGTGGCCTGGGCGGCCTCGATGAGCAGGTTCTCCACCTTCTCCCTGGGGACGTCGTAACCGATGGTGACCGAGGTGTGGATGATGAGGCCGGGTTCGCGGCGGGCGAGAGAGCTGTAGTTGACGACGTGGTTGGCCAGCACCAGTGAGTTCGGGATGGCGATCTCGACCCGTTTTGGAGTGACGATCCTGGTGACGAAGAGCGACTTCTCCTTGATGTCGCCCACCGTGTCCGCGATACGCACCCGATCGCCGACTTTGAAGGCGCGGGTATAGGTGAGCACCACCCCGGAGATCATGTTGGCGACGGCGGCCGTGGAGCCGAGAGACACGAGAACGGCGACGAAGATGGAGACGCCGCGAAACGCGGGAGAGTGGGCCGCCGGCAGATTGGGCAGAATCAGGACGAAGGCGACGGCGATGATCACCAGGCGGACGAGGCCGAAGGTGGGCATGGCCCACTCCGGGTAGAAGCCGTTGATCGTGATGCGGCGCGTGGCGAGGCCGCGAAACACCAATCGGGCCACGCGGACGGCGTAAAAGGCGATGACGGCGGTAATGATGATGACGGTCAGCTTGGGAAGGTATGCGTAAAGGTTCTCGCCCATGGCGGTCGCGGTGCCGCGGACATGGTCGAGGACTCGCGCCGCGATGCCGCGGGTCGCCGGGAAGAATCCGAACACCAGGTTGATGTTCACGACGATGAGGACGGCGCACCCCAACCAGTAGGCGATCCGCAGCCCGTCGTTGATCATCGACGCGATGTCGTCGGCCGACAGGAGATCGAGCTTCTGGAACCGGAGGGGCTTCAAGGTGGTGGTTTGGGCCTTCTCGAGCCTCGCCTGGAGCTTCAGGATGATCCTCCGCCAGAGACGGATGATGAGGTAGATGACCAGGGTGACGACACAGGCGGCGATGAGCGAGTTGAGGACGGTCTCCGGGTTGAATGCCTCCCTGGTCTTCGCGAGCCAGTCCATGATTGGTGTCATGATTGTGTCCATCGCTTTCTATCTCCTCGGCAGCTCACCGCCGGTGACGCGCTTCATCAGGCGCCCCGCCTCGAGTCGCGTTTCCGGGTCGATGCCGTTGAGTATCGCCACGTCGTCGGCCTCTACGCTGGACGGGTAGCGCCGGTTGAACTCCTCGAAGCTCATGGCCTTCGGCACCCTGACGATCTCGATCCGGGCCGGTTGGACGTCGAGGTAGCGCCTGTCCTCGAGCTGAGCAAAGCTCGCCAGGGAGCGCCGCATGACGTTGCCGTAGGTCGAGAAGTCATCACCTCCGGCGTAGGCCATCAGCTGGAAGACCAGGTCCCGGTGCTCGATGAATCCGACGAGCCCACGGAGGGTGGAGCCGTCCGACTGGGTGGCCTTGAAGTGATAGAAGCTGTTGCGCCACCGGTTGCCGGGTTGGACATTTTCAGGCTCGAAGAAGGTGCGGGCCGCGTCGGTGGGGGTCTCGTCCCGGGCCAGCGCGAGAATGACCAGTGCATCTTCCTCCGGGCTGAGAGCGCCGGCGAACTGGCGCCGGTTGACCACCGTCCAACCCTCCGGAAAGGTCATCGTGAAGGCCATGTCCGGGTGATAGAAGACATTGTCGATGGCGTAGCCCTCGCGGGGGTTGGTCCCGAAGGTCATCCCCGCCAGTCGACGCAGGTAGCTCTCGCGCTCCACCGCGCCGTGCCGGAGCTCCGCGGGCAGCTCGACGATCTGCGCCTCGATCCGGCCGACGCGGTCGCCGGGATCGGGGTGGGTGGACTGCCAATCGGGGATCTGTGGTCCGTCGTGCTGCATCCTTTGGAAGGTGCGGAACACATTGGGCATCTGGTTGGGGTCGTAGCCGCCGCGGGTCATGTAGCGCAGGCCCAGGTCGTCGGCCTGGCGCTCGTCGTCGCGGCTGAACTTGAGGAAGAGAACCTGCAATCCGGCCGCGGCGTAGCCCGCGAAGGGGCGGAAGTCCTCGCTGGCGGCCGCGGCTACCCCGAGCCCGAGCTGGGCGAGCTGCTGTTGGCTCATCTGCTCCACCGAGTGCCGGGCGGTGACGTGGCCGATCTCATGTCCGAGGACCGAAACCAGCTCGGCCTCCGAGTTGAAGTGGCCGAGGATGCCGCGGGTGAGGTAGATGTAGCCGCCCGGATAGGCAAAGGCGTTGACCAGCGGGTCGTCGAGGACGTGGAACTCCCAGTCCAGGTGGGGCCGCTCGGAGGCGGCGGCGAGCGCCTGGCCGAGGTTGTCGACATAGGCCTGCCACTCCTCGTCGGGGTACTCACCGAAGGTGGCGAGGACCTGCGGCACGGCCTGCTTGCCGATGGCCCGTTCCTGGGCCTCGCTGATCAGGGTCAGCTGGCGCTCTCCGGTGGCCGGGTTGAGGGTGCAGGCACTCAGTGCTACGAGGCATGCCGCTGCAGCGATGACGAACGGGGCGCGGTCTTTGACTCTCATGTTGTGATCTCCGCGGTCATTCTACCGGCTTCTGCACCCGTACCCGATGAAGCTCGTCATGATCATTGAAGGGTGAAGGGTTAGGAGTAAGAAAGTAAGAAGGTTAGAAAGTGAGGTCGCCGACTTCGGAGGTCTCGCCTGTTCTCAACGGGCGAAGCGAGCACCGACCTTCTCACAGCGAGCGCACACCCTTCACCCCTTCTAACCTTCTAACCTTCTAACCTTCTAACTTTTTAGCTCCTAACCCTTCACCTCTAACACTTTACTCCTCACCCCTCACTTCTCACTCTCCACTCGCGTCGGCGTCGAGTCGTCGGATGATGGAGCTCGTCAGGGCAGGAGTCTACGACGCCGAGCCGACCTGATTGCGTCCGCTCTCCTTGGCCTCGTAGAGGGCCCGATCGGCGGCGTCGA
>JAZBOQ010000290.1:0-3659 GCA_036351195.1 Thermoanaerobaculales bacterium
AGCGAGAAGACAAAGAGCAGAAACCCGGTCAGAAAGAGGACGCGGAAGAGCGTTCCTCCCACGGCTGCCTCGGGGATCTCGAAGGCCATTGCGGCGGACATCGTGCGCATTCCGTTGAACGGCAGGAGGTCGAGGATGGGTGTGTTGCCGGCCGCCATGAGCACGATCATGGTCTCCCCCACCGCTCGGCCGAGCCCGAGCATGACGGCGGCGAACAGACCGGGTCGCGCGGCCGGGACGACGAGCCGTACCGCCGCCTGCCAGCGGGTCGCCCCGAGGGCCCGGGCGGCTTGAACGAGCGACGACGAGACCCCTGAGCAGGCGTCCTCGGCGATGGTGAAGATCACCGGGATCACTGCGAAGCCGAGGGCGATCCCGACGATCAGGGCGTTGCGCTGCTCGTAGCGGATCCCGAAGAGGTCGAAGAGGGCGTGCTGGAAGTCACCGTCGAAGAACCACAGCTCCAACGGACCCGAGGCCGCCACCACCACCGCCACAACCGCCCCGCCTCCGGCCACGACCATCACCAGCTCGACCCCCGGTGGGAACCTCCTGCGGAGAGCTGCGGGCAGAGCCAGCCACAGCATTCGCGCAGCGACCGCTCCGAAGGGCAACGCGAGCACGACCAGCAGGGTGGGGAAGAGCCACAACTGGAGCCTCGGGGCGAGCCACAGCGCGGCGAGGAAGCCGACCACGACGGTCGGCACCGCCGCCATCATCTCGACGGTCGGCTTGACCACGACCTGGAGCCAGCGGGGAGCGAGCTGTGAGACATAGAGCGCGGCGAGAAGAGCCAGAGGAACCGACACGAGCATCGAGTAGACGGTGGCCTTGAGGGTCCCGACGATCAACGGGCCGAGGCCGAACTTGGGCTGGAACTCATCGGACCCTCCCGATGTCTGCCACATCGACCTGGGTTCGGCGAAACCCTCGTACCAGACCGGGAGGAAGAGCGTCGACAGGCTGATCTCGGGGTGGGCGGAGCGCAGATCGCGGCGATGGACACCGGAGGATCCGGCAGCCACGAGCCCGTTCCCCCGGGGGGCGAAGCCGACCGCCTCCACCGCTCCGTCGATCCACTTCGTGCGATCCAGCAGACGGGCCGACGTGGCGTTGTAGACCGACACCCGCCCGTCGGCGTCGCCGACGGCGAACGAACGGCTTCCGCGGCCGGCGGAGATTGCGGTGACCTGCGCTCGGGTGGGCGGGAGCTCGTGGATCGGACGCCAGATCGGGTCGACGCGTCGAACCTCGACGCCCGCGATCTCAGCGAGACCGATGACCTCGGCGGTGGCCGGGAGAACCACCCGGGCGCCGTCCGCGATCTCCGACCCGGAGGCGGCGAGCGTCCGCCCGGAGCGGTTGACGACCGCTGCCTTCGGGGTGGCCATCATCACCGTCAACGACCGGTCGCGACCCGCCGCGACCAGTGATCTGCCGCCCTCGAGAAAACGGAGGGATGCAACCCGGTCACCGAGCTGCGCGACCTCGGCCGACTTCAGCTCGACCCAGTCGAGGATCGTCAGCTCTCCGGAGCCGCTCGCGACCGCGACGTGGTCGCCGCGCGCCGAAAGGGCAACGGCCACCGGGTCCGTGAGTGCGATGCGGCGTTCCGACCCGATCGGGCGACCACCGGAAAACTCCTGGAGCTCGACACCGGCACGGTCCCACCTCGCGGCGAGGATCCGCTCGGCGTCGGCGACCGCGGTGATCCCACGCGGCTCATCCGCGCCCTCGGCAACCTCGGGCAGGACCGCCGACTCCCGCCACTCGATCGATTCCGCTGGCACGGGACCCCGGTTTCGGTGGAGAGTCCGCACCCTCCCGATGACGGCGCGGCCATCGCCGAGGAGCACCGAGACGACTCCCCCGATCTCGGCATCGGCGTCGAGGACACCCGCCCCACCGGCGAGATCGGCAACCCGATACTCGCTGCCGTCGACGGCAGCCGCCAGGACACCGTCCCGGTCGAGCCACCATACCGTCGACGGTCGCGTCCCCGAGCCCACCGCCCACGCCCGCTCAGCGGCCACTCGGTGGAGCTCACCCACCGCGGTCTGACGGAAGAGGGGTATCGCCTGGCCGGCAATGACCAGGATCATGGCGAGGACGATGAGGATCACCGACACACCGCCGGTGCGGATCACGACCGCGGCCACGCGATCCTTGCGAAGCTCGGATGCCGGCAGCCGCAATCGTTACTCCTCAAGCTTGGCGAGCTGTACGGCGACGCTGTCTGCGTCGAGTGGGTGAAACCCGGCTCTGATCACCACCTGCTGACCCTCGGCCGACAGCAGGAAACGCAGGTACTCGCGGACCAGAGGATCGAGGCTGCGATCCGGCGCCTTGTGGACATAAATCTCGAGAAAGCGTGCGAAGGGGTAGGCGCCGTTGGCCGCATTGCCGCCGCTCGGCTCCACCGGAGGCTCGCCCGCCCGCGGGGCGATGGGCACGGCCCGGACGCCGGCGGTGGCGTAGCCGATGCCCGAGTATCCGATCCCGAATCGATCGTTCTCCACGCCCTGGACCACCGATGCCGAACCGGGCTGTTCCTTGACCGTGTCCCGGTAGTCGCCGCGGCACAGAGCGTGATCCCGGAAGTAGCCGTAGGTTCCCGATGCGGCGTTTCGGCCGAAGAGCGAGATAGGGGCGTGCTCCCACTCGTCGACCAGGCCGAGCTGACCCCAGACCAGAAGATCCTCGTCCGAGCCGCAACGCAGGGTGGACGAGAAGATCGCGTCGATCTGATCCACAGTCAGAAACTCGATGGGGTTGGCCGAGTGGACAAAGACGCCGACGGTGTCGAGGGCGACCTCGAACCGGATCGGTTCGTAGCCGAAGCGGTCGAGGAATGCATCGGCCTCACCGCCGGTGATCCGTCGGGACATGTTGGCGATCTGAGCCGTGCTCTCGAGCAGGGCCGGAGGCGCGGTGGAGGATCCCTTGCCCTCGATTTCGATGCTGATCTGCGGGTGCAGCCGGTGAAACTCCTCGGCGACGAGAGTCTGGAGGACGAGCATCGTGTCGGAACCCACCGCGGTCACGGTGCCCGCGAGCCCCTCGGTGGCGGTGTAGACCGGCAGCCGCGGATCCAACCGCGGCTTCTCTTCCGCCGCCGGAGCGACTCCGGCAGCGATCACGGCCAGTCCGCAGACCAGCGCGGCAGTCTTCCACCTGGCGTTCATTCGACCTCGCCCTCGGGTTCGGACCCACACCCACGCTGCGACCCTACCCACCGGCCGTGAAGCCTCCATGAAGATCGAAAGCCCTGCCCGAATGGTATCGCCCCCGGATCGTTCGGCGATCCGGTCTCTCTTCGCGTAAATCATAGAACTGAATGGGGTTGAAGCAAGCATCAGTTGGCCCTTCACGCCGCCGCTGCAGCTTCACGCCATCTTAACATCGGCGGATCAGGCGGGTTCGGAGGGGCGTTCGAACTCGCTGAAGGTCACTCCCGAATCTTTGGTTCATCCCGGCCCAGCGCGGTTCTCAGTCGACCCACAGCGGGACAAATCCGGCCTCGCTCACCTCTCGTTGACCGGCCGGGCCGGCGCACCACTCGACGAAGTGAGCCGGATCCCCGCTCGGCGGCTCGGTGGCGTAGAAGTAGAGATACCGCGCGAGGGAGTACGATCCGTCCCGCACCGTCTCGGCGGTCG
>JAZBOQ010000291.1:0-53166 GCA_036351195.1 Thermoanaerobaculales bacterium
ACGGCTACGGTCTCGTCGGGATCGGGATCGGGATCGGGATCGGGATCGGTCATCGGCAGTGGGATAATCCCACCCGATGACCCAGGCCGGCCTCTACATCCACGTGCCCTTCTGCACCTCGGTCTGCCCGTACTGCGATTTTTCGGTGACGATGACCGGGGAGGAACGCCGAGAGGGCTATCTCGCCGCGCTGGAACTGGAGATCGCCCGCTCGGTGCATCACGATTTCAGTTTCGGCACGGTCTACCTCGGCGGCGGAACGCCGTCGAGCTTGAGGGACGCGCAGCTGACGAGAATTCGGGACGCGATTCGGTCAGGCCTCCACCTCGCACCCGACCCGGTTTTCCACATCGAGATCAATCCTGAGGACGTCCAGATGCGGTCCGCCGGTGCCTGGCGGGATCTCGGTTTTCGCTTCGCCAGCCTCGGAGTCCAGAGCTTCGACGACGACGCCCTCGCCTTCCTCGGTCGCGGACACGACGGGGCGGCGGCGCGCCGCGCTGCCGAGGTGCTCGTGGAGGCGGGCTTCGAAACGGTGTCGGTGGACCTCATCTTCGGGCTGCCGGGGCAACCGGCGGAACAGTGGCGGCGGCAGCTCGAAACCGCTCTCGAGCTCGGTGTCCACCACCTCTCGTGCTACCAACTGACCATCCACGACGGGACGATCTTCGGCAATCGAAAACGCCGCGGTGAGCTGACCGAACTCCACGAGGACGGCCAAGCCGAGCTCTACCTGCTCACCCACGAGGTTCTGGGCGCGGCGGGTTGGGAGGGGTACGAGGTCTCCAACTTCGCGGCATCGCCGGAGCACCGGTCGATCCACAACCGGAAGTACTGGGACCACACGCCATACATCGGCCTGGGGCCGTCGGCGCACAGCTTCGACGGACGGCGGCGGTGGTGGAACCGGTCCAAGCTCCGCCTGTGGGCGGCCGAGCTTGCGAGCGGGAGGTCCCCGGCGGAGGGCTCGGAGGAGCTCACCGATGCCGAGCTCTTCTTCGAGGCGGTCATGCTGGGCCTCCGCACCGCCGACGGCATCGACCTGGAGGTGCTTCAAAGGCGCTTCGGGCCCGAGATCGCGGTCTTCAACGACGCCGGGATCGAGAGTCTGGTCGCCACCGACCATCTCCATTGCGACGGAAGCCGGCTGCTCCCAACACCCCGCGGTCTGGCGGTTGCCGAGGCTCTCTTGAAGTCAATCCTCCGCTGACGAGCGCCCGGCGCTCGTCGATTCCGATTCGCGGTGTCCCCGGAAGAGGCGTTGGCGCGATCGAGCCGGCCCGATGAGCTGAATCGCATTCTGGTTTCCTGAGCCACCTGGTCCGGCCGATGACGAGTCGGGGCGGGCCGGCAGAACCGGCTTCGGTCTCCTGCTATGCTGATTTCGTGCAGGGGGATTCACCGGCGTTCGTGTCGTTCTCGGGAGATGGTGTGTACGGCGAGGTGGCGGCCGCCTACCAACCCGCCGACGTGCTTCCCGAGATCCTGCGGATCATCGATCCCGAGGCGGCCACGGCGACCATCCACTGGGGCCGAAACTACCTCTACACGGCGGACCTGAAAACTCAGTCGGGACCGTTGTCCGTGGTGGTCAAACAGTTCAAGAATCAGGGTCTGCGCAAGCGTCTCGACCGGCGTTTCAGAGGCAGCAAGGCGACCCGTACCTGGAGGGTGGCCAAGGAGCTCGTGCGGCAGGGCGTCCGCACCCCGGAGCCCGTCGCCCTCGTGGAGTCGGAGCGGGAGGACGGGCCGTCGTTCTTCATCGCCCGCGAGCTCAGCGGCGCCGCCGAGGTTCGGCAGTTCTTCCGCCGCCTCAACAACGAGCCTGATCCGGAGCCCTTTCCCGAGGTCGAGAAACTCGCCTTTCTCGAGCAGCTCGGGCGGCACGCCCGTTGCCTGCACGACCACGGCATCGTCCACCGCGACCTGTCCATGGGCAACGTCCTGGCGACGGGCGCCGGACCGGCGCCGGATCTCTGGGTGGTGGACTTCAACCGCGCCTGGATCGGGAAGCGTCCGGGCCTCTACCGACGCATTCGAGACATCTGCCGGCAACCGGTCATCGAGACCGAGCACCGAGAGGCCTTTCTGCGCGGATACTGGGGCGAGGTGCCGCCGCGCTGGTCTCCGCGGTGGTGGTACTACGGCCTCAGCGTCGGCGCCTTCATCAACAAGCACGTGCTCAAGCGTTGGATGAAACGCCACAGCCTGCGCCGCCGCCACTCCCACCGCGGCGGCCATCACGACCACCTGCCTGACGCGAAAGAAGGCGCCGATCGACGGAATCTCAGCGTCTGGGACCATCTCTCCGACCAGCCCCACCAGCACGCCGGGCGCTGGGACAAGACCTGGATTCGCCTCGCGGACAGCCCCCATCACCTGCGCGAGATGGCGGTCATCGCCGGATCGGCGCCGAAGATCTGGTCCCGCTACCGACGGCTCGGCAGGGAGCTCTACAGCCGGCCGGTGCGGATAAACGGCATCGGCCTCTGCCTCCGTCCATGGCCCGACGACCCCGAGAGCCACCTGGCGGCGGTGGTCGAGCTCGGGGTGACGAAGCTGCTGATCCGGCTGCACCCGTGGGAGGCCGACCACGATCACGAGGAGACGCTCGCGCGCGAACTCCACGCGAAGGGGTACGACCTCGTCTTCGCCCTGCCGCAGGTTCGCGAGCTGGTGACGGATCTCGACCGGTGGCGGGGCGCCCTGGCCGAGATCGGAGAGCGCTTTGCGCCCTACGGCCGGACCTTCCAGATCGGCCAGGCCGTCAACCGCAGCAAGTGGGGTATCTGGACGCGCTCGGAGTACATCCGCCTCTACCGCACCGCCGCCGAGGTGCTGGGCGGGATCGACGGCGTGCAGCTCATCGGGCCGGCCACCATCGACTTCGAGTTCCAAGTGACCGCGGCGTTGGCCAACGCCCGCGTCGAAGGCCTCCGCTTCGACGTGCTCTCGAGTCTGCTCTACGTCGATCGGCGTGGCGCGCCGGAGAACCGGCAGATGGGGTTCAACACCGTCGACAAGGTGCTTCTGCACGCCGCCATCGCCGAGACCGGACGCAACACAACCGGCCGCAGCTGGATCACCGAGGTCAACTGGCCGCTCCGGGAAGGCCCCCACTCACCGGCCGGAAAGACGGTGTCGGTGGATGAAGAGAGCCAGGCCGATTACCTGACCAGGTACTACATTCAAGCTCTCGCAACGGGTGCGGTGGAGCGGGTCTACTGGTGGCGGCTGGTGGCTCGCGGCTACGGTTTGGTGGCGCCGGAGCCGGGCGGGTCCCTCCGCCGACGGCCCGCCTGGTACGCCCTCAGAACCCTCGTCGCCGAGCTCGACGGCGCCACCTTCACCGGTGTCCTGCCGTCTCCCGAGAACACCTGGCTCTACCGGTTCCAGCGTGGCGACGAAATCGTCATCGTCGCCTGGGATCTCGCCGGCGGCGGCGTGGCGGAGCTGCCCGGGCCCGCCGTGAGGTCCACCGGCCGGGACGGTGAGCAGCTCACGGCGCCTGACGGAACCGGGATCGTCACCGGCCCGTCGCCGGTCTATCATGTGCTGGCGTAGAATTTCGACAGGAGAGGCGTCATGAACTCGATCCGCACCATCGCTGCCGTCCTCGCGGTCGCTCTATTCTCATGGGGCTGCGCCGAGAGCCCGGAACCCGAACTGGTGGTCGAACCCTCGGTGCCACCGCTGGAAGCGGTCGCCGTGCCCCTCGACGGGTGGGCGCTGGACGGCGAGCCGCAGGTGGTGGTGGGCGACGAGCTCTTCGAGCTCATCAACGGCGGCGCCGAGCTCTACCACCAGCTCGGGTTCGTCCAGGCGGCGGCGGCGGAGTACGTCGACGATTCGGGCCGCGCCATCTCGCTGGAGGTCTTCGAAATGGGGGACATCCAAGGGGCTCGAGAGATCTTCGCCGAGAAATCGGGCGGTTCGGGGGAGCCGTTGGACGTCGGCGACGAGGCTGCCTTCGAAGGCTACTACCTCAACGCCCGGACCGGCACCTACCTGATCACCATCACCGGGTTCGAAACCGATGAGGAGACCACCGACGCCATCGTCCGGCTGGCGGAGTCGGTGGTCGACGCACTGGGGGCACGCTCATGAAGACGAGAATCACTCGACGCCGATTCATCCAGGGCAGTGCGGCGACCGGAGTCTCGCTGACGCTCGGAGGCGGCGTGCTCGGCAGCTTCGCCGAGAACGCGTTTGCCGAGGCGGCCGAGGCGTCAGGCGTCGTGGCGGTGACCGGGTCCGACGGGTATCGGAGCGCAAAGGCGGCTGTCGAGGCCGTCGGCGGGATCTCCCGTTTCGTGCCGAAGGGCGCGTCGGTGGTCATCAATGCCAACACCGCGTTCAAGCACCGCGGCTCCATCGTTTCGCCGGATGTGCTGCTCGCCACCCTCGAGCTCTGCGCCGAGGCCGGCGCGAAAGAGGTCGTTCTGCTCAAGGGAGCCAAGGACGGCTATTGGGAACGCTGCGACCGCGCCGAGGGACGCGCGAGCCTCATTGCCGGGGCACGGGTCTCGGAGAGAGAGTACGAGGTCGTGGAGGTCGAGCGCGGCGTCGCTCTGAAAGAGGCCCACGTCGATCGGCACTTTCTCTCGGCCGATGTCTACCTCGACGTGGCCATCGCCAAGCACCACAAGGGCTGTGAGTTCACCGGAGCGCTCAAGAACACCATGGGGGCCTGCCCCCACGATCCCACCTGCCGCTTCTTCCACGTCGGCTCGGACCCCGATCCCGACTCGAAGGACTGGTACCCGGACCTGGACCACATGGCCCAGTGCATCGCCGACCTCAACACCCTCCGGCAACCCGATCTGACCATCCT
The DNA here is from genome assembly GCA_036351195.1 of Thermoanaerobaculales bacterium. Lineage (GTDB taxonomy): Bacteria > Acidobacteriota > Thermoanaerobaculia > Thermoanaerobaculales > Sulfomarinibacteraceae > JAHECW01. The sequence goes on from JAZBOQ010000291.1 coordinate 4,835, forward strand.
CGACGCCGGCGAGATTCTGGTGACCAACGGACCGTTCGGCCCCGGCAAGCTGGAGACGCCGAATGCGGTGGTCGCGGCGACCGACATGGTCGCGGCCGACGCGTACGCCGTGCGGTACCTCGGTCTCGAGCCGGCATCCGTGCCCATGATCGCTAAAGCCGAAGAGCACGGCATCGGCAGCAGCGATCTGACGGCCGCCGGTGTGCGCGAGATCGTTTCCGGGTGACGTCCTGACCGACGGGGCCGCGAATGCCGACGGATGGGCGCGACAGGCGCTGGCCCTGATTCCGAAGATTCTGACTCTCATGGACCGCAACCCGCACAGCCCGACCTACGGCTGCTGCGACCGCGCCTACTGGCACTACCGGATCATCGACTTTCCCTCGGGGATGAGCCAGGAGCTCGTCTGGCCGCTGGCCCTCGCCTGGGACACCGCGGTGGAGGGCAACCCCTGGCACCAATCGCCGGCGGTGCGTTCCTGGGTCGAGGCGGGCATTGAGTTCGCGCGATCGAGCTCCCACGGCAACGGCGCCTGCGACGACTACTTTCCCTACGAGCAGGCGGCTGGAGCGGCGGCCTTCTCGCTCCTCGCGTGCATCGAGAGCTGCGAGCTGGTGGGCCTCGACGACGAGCGCTTGACCGACTTTCTCTCGCGACGGGCCGACTGGCTGGCGACCCACCGCGAGAGCGGCAGGCTCGCCAATCACCTCGCCCTGGCGGCCCTGGCCTGCTCGCCGCGGGGCTCGCCATGATTGCGCTGACAACGACCCTCTCGTCGTGGCGGTTGACCATTCTGGCGCCGGACGAGGTGGAGATGGGGCTGGCCGAGGCGGTCCGTCTCAACCTCGCCGCATCCGTCCTCAATCTCGCTCTCCCGTCGAAGATGGGAGATCTCCTCAAAGCGGCGTTCATCCGCGACCGTGACGGCTCCGAAACCGTGGTCGCCATCCCGTTGGTGATCTTCGAGAAGAGCCTGGACGTGCTCGCGCTGCTGGCGTGGTGCTGCTTCGGGTTGGTCGCGCTGCCGCGGGATCAGGTCCTGAGCTGGTGGCTCGTCATCGCCGGGCTCGCGGCGCTGATCATCGGTGTGGCGGTCTTCGTCAGCCGCCGGTTCGCGGCGACGTTCTTCCGTCTGGCCGGACGGGTGGCCCCCGGTGCGAGGGTGCGGCGGTTGGTGGTCGGCCTTGGCGAGGCGTGGGAGAGCACCCGCTCGGCGTTCTGGGCCGACCGGCGGCGTCTCATCGTGCTCGCCGCCGTCTCGCTGCTGATCTGGCTCCTCCACCTGGTTCAGATCTGGCTCTTCATCATCGCCCTGAGGGGCACGGTGGGGCTGGTTCAGAGCATGGGTCTGACGGCGCTGTCCATTTTCGCCGGGCTGGTCATTCCGGCGATGGCCGGCATCGGCACCCGCGATCTCGCCTTGATCACCTTCTACCGCGGGCTGTTGGCTCCCGAGACCGCGGCGGCGCTGGGCCTGCTGTGCACCGCCCGGTACGTCGTCCCGGCACTGGCTGGCCTGCCCTTCATCGGCCGCTACGTCGCCGACGTCGGGCGCAACACGAAGACCCCGCCGGAGGACCCGGCGGGGTCGAAGTCTCGGTCGCGTTCGGTCAGTCGAGGAGGAGCTTCTCCATCTCGTCGAGGATCTCGTTCCAGCGCACCATCACGGTGCCGATGACCTCGGGGTCGGTGAGGTCGACGCCGGCGCGCTCGATGGCGTCCATGGGGTAGACGCTGCCGCCGAGCTTGAGGCAGGCGAGGTAGTCGTCCACCGCGGTGGTGTCGCCGGCGCGGAAACGCCCGGCGATGGCTTCACCCGCGGCGAAGGACGAGGCGTACTTCCAGACGTAGAAGGTGCGGTAGAAGTGGGGAATCCGCGCCCACCCCGACTTGTAGGCCTCGTCGAGGGTCACCTCGGGGCCGTAGTAGGTGGTCCACAGGTTGCCCCAGATCTCGCCCAGGGACTCCTTGGTGAGCGGTTCGCCGCGTTCGGCGGCGGCGTGGGCGGCGGCCTCGAACTCGTGGAAGAAGAGCTGGCGCAGGAAGGTTCCGGTCATGCTGTTGAGGCGGTGGTTGAGCAGGGCCAGCCGCTCATCGTCGGATGAGGCGCGGTCCATCATCCACTCGAAGAAGAGGGATTCTGAGGCCACCGAGGCGACCTCGGCGACGAAGAGAGAGTAGCCGGCCAGGTGATACGGCTGCGCCTCATTGGCCAGGTAGGTGTGGATGGAGTGGCCCATCTCGTGAACCAGGGTGAAGACGTCCTCGAGTGTTCCGCCCCAGTTGAGGAAGAGGTAGGGGTGCGAGTTGTAGCTGCCCCATGAGTAGGCCCCACCCTGCTTGCCGGGGGTGGTGTAGACGTCGATCCAGCGCTCCTCGCGGCCGCGTTCGGCCACCGCGGCGTACTCCTCGCCGAGGGTCTCTGTCCAGTACTCCATTGCGAGGGTCCAGCCCTCGTCGAAGGTGTAGCGACTCTGTCCCTCCGCCACCACCGGCACGTACATGTCGTAGATGTGATAGTCCTCGAGGTCGAGCACCTTCTTGCGCAGCGCCACGTAGCGGTGGATCGCGTCGAGGTTGGCGTGCACGGCTTCGACCATGGCGTCGGGAACGATGCGCGGCACCGGGTCGGCGTCCAGAGCCGCCTCCAGCGACGATCCGTAGCCGCGGGTGCGGGCCAGCCAGACGTCCTTCTTGATCGACCCGCCGAGGGTGCCCGCAAAGGTGTTGCCGTACGCGTCGTAGGTGCCGAAGATAGCCAGCGCCGCGTCGCGCCGCACCCGCCGGTCGGAGTCGTTGAGAAAAGAGTAGAGCAGCGACGGGCTGGCGGTGACCGTTTCACCGTCGGCGCCGGTGATCTCGGGCCAGACGATGTCGGTGAAGGCGAGAGACGAGTAGATCTGGTTCGGTGCGGCCTGCAGCAGGGATGACGAGGCCAACACCTGCTCCACCTCGGCCGACCGGATGTGGGCCTTGGTGCGGATGATGTCGTCGATGACGTGACGGTAGGGCTGCAGGCGCTCGTGCGTCATGAACGCCGTCAGATCCTCCGGCGGGATGGCGGCGATCTCGGGCGCCAGGAAGGCGGACGCCTCACCGACCTTCGCGCCGAGAGACCGGGCCAGGCCCAGGTTTGCGGTGGCCTTCTGGACACGGGTGTCGGTGTGCTGGCCCTGGGCCGCCCAGACGATCACGTCCTCACTGGTGCGCTGAATGGCGTAGTAGAGATCCATGGCGTCGGCGAGAGCCTCCGGACCCTCATTCAGGCGTCCGCTGTAGGCGGCGAGCTCCGGCAGCATCTCTTCCACCTCGGCGATTGCGGCCTCGAAGGCGGCCTGGTCGGCGAGGATGTCGGCGATGTTCCAGCGGTAGGGCTCCGGGATGTCCTCGCGGCTGTCCCAGATGAGCTTCTCGGTCTCTTCGGCGCCGGCAGCTCCGGCCAGAGCGAGCGCCAGCACCAGAATCCACGATGTCGTTCTCATTGTGTTCCCCCTTCAGCGACCGATGATTGCGATCGCGCTCCGGTATGGTACTCCGCCCCCCCGCTCCGGTGAAGAGGGCGCCTATCGCACCATCGCAGAAACACGGATCACACGGATTGAACACAGATCACACAGATCATCGCTGGCGATGGATGCGATGGGTCAGCAATGCGATGGCTCCGTGAAACCCCCGCGTGCTCCGTGTTCTCCGCGGTTCAATTGCGATGGATGCGACGTCATCTGCGTCGATCTGCGCAATCTGCGGTTTCTCCGCCTCGCGTCCTTTGCGTCTTTACGGGTCAAAACCGCTTTACGACTTTAGTCGCTCACCAGCGGCCACAACCCGATTCCGTCCGGCGTTCTTTGCCCTGTACAGCGCTGTGTCGGCGGCGCGAATCACCGCGTCGGCAGTCTTCCGGCGGGAGTCGGCGCCGGCGAGGCCGATGCTGACGGTGACGGCGGCGGTCTTCGCCGGCCGGCGCCCCTTCTTCGGTTTGTCGGGTCTCCTCTTCGGCCGGTCGGGACCGCGCAGGGAGAAGGCGCGGCCGGCGATGGATCGTCGAAGCGCTTCCAGGGGCTGCCTGGATTCAGAGGCGGCGGCCCCTGGGAAGACAATGGCGAACTCTTCGCCGCCGTACCGGTAGGCGCGGCCCGATCCGCCGACCCGGGCGAGCTCGTCGGCCACCATGCGCAGGACCTGATCGCCGGCGTCGTGGCCCCAGCGGTCGTTGAAGCGCTTGAAGTGGTCGATGTCGACCATGGCGATGGTGAAAGCGCCGCTGAGATCGCGCAGGGTCTCATCGAGCGCTCGCCGCCCGGGTAGCCCGGTGAGCTCGTCGTGGTAGGCCAGGCGGTAGGAGTCCTCGAAGAACCCGACGAGGAGGACCAGTGCCGCGGCGGCGAGGAGCGGGCTCGAACCGTGAGCACCCTGCGGGCTCGTGAAGACTGCGGCGAAGGCCACCGCGACCCAGACCAGACTGGCCTCGAAGGCTCCGCGGCGGATGACGAAGATCGCGACCACCGCGACCGCTGCTCCGAAAACGACGGCAGGCACCACAGCCGGGTGGGAGATCGCGGGCGGAACGAAAGCGGCGATCCGGTGCGCTCCGGCGGTCACCGCCCAGAGCTGCAGCCCGAGGGCGGGGATCCAGATCAATCCGGGCAGCTGGAGCAGGGGCCGGTCCCTGGAAATGCCGAGTCCGGCCACGTCGGCGGCAATGAACAGGGCGAGGACCCCGATGTTCGTTGCACCCACCACGGCGCCCGATCGCAGCAGCAGGCTTGATCCGGTGACGAGCAGCGCCGCCACGGCCAGCCGGTTCCGGCGGTAACGCCACCCGAGCACGACCAACAGAACCGCGATGATCTGGGTGAGAATCTCGACAAACCCGCGGCGCTCCGCGAGCAGGCCGAAGCTCCCCATCATCCATCCCGCACCCACCAGCATCCCACCGGCGACCAGGGTGATCCGCGACGCCCCACGCATCTATCCATTGTAGGAGGGGCGGGGTCGCGGGACTCAGATCGGCCGGTACGGGACCACGGAGGTCGGGAACGGCTATGATTGTCGACACGAGAGAGTGATGTATCACGATATGAACGCTGGACGGCTCGCCCCGACGCGAGGGTCATGGTCATCCGAGCGATGATCCTCGGGAAGCCTCCGCGAGGGGACGAGACGGCCCGGCGCTGCGGGGGTGGGAGATGATCTGCCCAATGTGCGGCGCCGAAGATCCTCACCAGGACGGTCGCTGCTGCCGGTGCGGCGCGGAGCTGACGGCAACCTCCGACGACGGCGATCATACGGAAATTCTCGGATCCGAGGCCGAATCCGGTGATTCCGGGACGATGGTGTGCGAGCACGATCACACCATTGACGTCGAAGGATCGGTTGACGAGATTTCGGATCGCGCCGTCGGTGGGGACGACCGATCGGCTGAGGGAGCGACGGCCCCGATGGCGGTGACCGGACCCCTCGAGATCGGCGCCCACTTCGGCGACCGCTACCGCATCGACAAGCTGCTCGGTTTCGGTGGAATGGGGGCGGTCTACAAGGCCTGGGACGAGCAGGTCGGCATTCCGGTGGCCCTCAAAGTGGTTCGGAGCGAGGCCGCCGCCGATCCGGAGATGACCCGTCAGCTCGACCGTCGATTCAAACGAGAGCTCCTTCTCGCGCGGCAGGTGACGCACAAGAACGTGGTTCGGATCCACGATTTGGGCGAGGTGGGCGACGTCAAGTACATCACCATGACCTTCATCGAGGGCGAGGATCTGGCCCATGTCTTGAAGCGCGAGCAGTCGCTCTCGGTGCCCGAGGCGCTGCGGGTGCTGCGGCCGGCACTGGATGGGCTGGTCGCTGCGCACGAGGCGGGAGTGGTCCACCGGGACCTCAAGCCCGCCAACATCATGATCGAGCCCGCCACCGGCGAGAGCTTCATCATGGATTTCGGGATCGCCAAGGCGGCCGATGCGGTCAGCGCCGAAACCCTCGAGTCATCGGGCGACGCTCTCGCCAGCGACAGCGGGGAAACGGCGGCTGGCGGACTCGTCGGGACGCTGCAGTACATGGCGCCCGAGCAGATCAGCTCGGGACGCAAGATCGACCAACGCGTCGACGTCTACGCCTTCGGGTTGATCTTCTACGACCTGCTGGTGGGACGCCGCCGGAGCGAAAAGGCGCCCAGCGCCATCAGCGAGTTCCACGGCCGGGTGGAGAAGGCTCCGCCCGCGCCGAGGACCATCGATCCCTCGGTTCCGGAAGCGGTCGACGAGATCATCTCCAGGTGCCTCGACCCTGATCCGGACAAGCGGTTTCAGACTTCGGCGGAGCTGAAGAGGGCCCTCGATCGACTCGACGACGAAGGTCATCCCCTGCCCGTCAAGCGCGTGTTCACGCCGAGGCTCATGGCGGCGGCCGGCGCGTTGCTCGTGGCCCTGGTGGCGGGCACCTGGTGGATGGCGTCGGTGATGGTGGCGCCGGAGGCGAGCGAGCCCATCTCGGTGCTCATCGCCGACTTCGTCAATCAGACCGGGGACGCCTCCTTCGACGGTGCGCTGGAGCAGACGCTCGCGATCTCGATGGAGGGCGCGTCGTTCATCAACGCGTTCCCGCCGGCGAACGCCCGCAAGCTCGCCGAACAGCTCGAGCCGGGCAGCAGTCTCGACGAGGAGATGGCGCGCCTGATCTCTCGACGGGAGGGTATCAGCGTGATCCTCGCGGGAACCATCACCGGCGGGGAGCGGGGGTACGGCGTTTCGGTGGAGGCCCTCGATCCGGGCGTTGAAGCCGGAGAGGGGCGGCCCTTGGCGACGGCGCGGGCTGCCGCAAGGACCAAGGACGATGTCCTGGGCGCCGTGGCCAAGGCCGCGGCCGATATCCGCGGCGACCTCGGCGACTCGACGCCCAAGAGCGATCGGCTCGCAGCGGCCGAGACCTTCACCACGGCCTCGCTGGACGCCATGCGCGCCTACGCAAGGGGCCAGGATCTGTCGGTTCAGGGCAACTTCGAGGACGCGCTGATCTCGTACGAAGCGGCGGTGGAGTACGACCCCGAGTTCGGCCGCGCGTACGCCGGCATGGGTGTCGTCTACGGAAACCTGCGCCAGGAAGAGCAGGCCGAGGCGAGCTACCAGAAGGCCATGCAGCACCTCGACCGCATGTCGGAGCGCGAACGCTACCGGACCCTCGGGGGCTACTACCTGCTGGTCTCCCACAATTACGAAAAGGCCATCGAGAACTACGAGACCCTGGTCGAGCTCTTCCCGGCCGACGGCGGCGGCCACTCCAACCTGGCCTTCGCCTCGCTCAGCATGCGTGATTTCGACACGGCGGTAACGTCCGGGGGTGAAGCCGTTCAGCTGGATCCCAACAACGTCATCAAGCGCATGAACTACGCCATGTACGCGATGTACGCCGGGGATTTCGCGACCTCCATCGCCGAGTCGCGAACGGTGCTCGAGAAGAACCCGGCCTTCGGCTACGCCTGGTTCACCCTCGGGCGCTCGGCCATGGCCGGCGGCGATGTGGAGACAGCGCGCGATGCGTTCGCGACGCTCAAGGCCGAGGGTGGGATGGGCTCGACCCTGGCGCCCATGGGCGAGGCCGATCTCGAGATGCTGCTCGGCCGCTACGGCCGTGCGGTCGAGGTCGTCACTCCGGCCATCGTAAGCTCGGAGAACCCCTTCGAGCGGGCAGCGATGCTCGTCGCCCTCGGAGAGGCACAACTGGCGCTTGGTGACGCGCAGCAGGCCATCGAGAGCGCTCGAACGGCGGTGGAAGCGAGCCAACACGACAGCGTGCTCTACCTTGCGGCCAGGGTTCTGCTTCATGCCGGCGATCCCGATGGGATGGAGGAGGTCGCCGTTCGGCTCGAGGACAAGCTCCAGAGCCAGACCGCGGCGCTTGCCGGCTTGCTTCGCGGAGAACGCGCCCTCGTCGAGGACCGCATGCCCGAGGCCGTCCGCACTCTCCGCGACGCCTGGAGGGAGTACGACTTCTGGTTCGCCCACTTCCTCCTGGGCCGCGCCTACTTCGAGGTCGGCCACCTCCCCGAGGCCCTCGACGAGCTCGACCTCTGCGTCCGCCGGGAGGGCGAGATCACCGATGTCTTCCTGGTCGACAGCGCCACCCTGCGCCACTTCCCGCCCGCCCTCTACTGGCTCGGCCGCACCCAGGAGGCGCTGGGCAGCCGCGACGCGGCGCTCGAGCTCTACCGTCGCTACCTCGAGCTGCGAGGAGAGTCGGACGCCGCGGACGAACTCGTGGAGGATGCGCGAGTACGGACCGAGTAGCCCACCGGATCGACTTCCGGTTCCCAAGCCCGTTCCCGGTATCCCGAGGCCGAAGAAAACGGCGCCGCAGATGCGGCGCCGTGGTTGAAAGTTGATGTCGCGACTACTTCAGCTCGACCATCAAGAGATCGCCGTTGTGATTCACCGCGTCGAGCTGGTTGGTGGTCGGGTGGTAGATCTCGAGGAAGTAGCAGCCCGCCTCGAGTCCCACCGTGTCCCAGTTCAGCTGCCAGTTTCCATCGACGTATCGGAGGTCTGATTGCCCCGTGTCCTCCGGCAGGGAGTACTGAATGACGGGTTGACCCACCGGTGCGCAGATTTCGTAGCGGCTGGCCGTGATGCCGAGGACATCGCTGAAGCTCGGTTCGATCGCACCGGTGTCCGGATTCGCGTAGAACCACTTCAGCGGGATTGCCGAGCCGAGGTTGACCTTGTAGTTGGGGCGCCACGGTTTGTCGAACCCGATGAACGCCCAGTTGGGAATCGGATCCAAGACGTTGATGGTGATGGCGCCCTCGGCGCTGTCGCCTGCAGCGTCGCTGACGATGAACGTGAAGACATCGGTCCCGAGAAAGTTGAAGGCCGGTGTGTAGGTGAACTCGCCGGTCGTGGAGTCGATGGTGGCCTCGCCGGTTCCGGGTCCAGTCCCGAGGGTGAAGCTCAGCATGTCACCCTCGTCGATGTCCTCGGCTGGCAGAATGCCCACCAGCGGCGTGTTTTCGAAGATGTCGAAGACAAGGCTTCCGGCCGTCGGAGGATCGTTGTCGGCCGTGATGGTGATCGACACCGTGGCGATGTCGGAGTCCAGTTCGCCGTCGTTGGCCTTGAACGTGAACGAGTCGGCGCCGTTGAAGTTTGGGTTCGGCGTGTAGGTGAAAGTGTCGCCGGCGATGGTGAGGGTGCCGTTGAACGGACCCGAGAGCACAGTGAACGTGAGAGGGTCTTCATCGACGTCGTCTGCCGGGAATGCCTGAACGAGCGGTGTGTCCTCAGCGGTGTCGTAGCTGGTGTCGACGGCCGTCGGTGGTTCGTTGGGCTCTTCGATGGTGATGGGGACTGCAGTCCAGTTGTTGTTCTCGTCGTACTCGGAGACCTCGTCGGTGTCGTCGACGTAGAAGACGAGCTGGTAGTCGCCTTCAGGAACTGACGGAATCGACAGATCGGGAGGCGAGAAGATCTCGATGTTGTCGACACCGCTCACCCCGGGATCGTTGGTCAGAGGGTTCTCCGTGGACGTCAGTTTCTCGGGGATTTCCGTGCAGGCGTTGAAATCCAGATCCTGGTTCTCGCCGGGCACGGATTCACAGACGTAGAATCCGTGCAGCAGCGGTCCATTCTCGGCCGTGGCGTCGCCATAGCCCTGATTCCTGACGGTCCAGCCGCCTGCGGGGAACCCGACCAGTGTTTCCCCTGCAGCGATCGGGTCGATCGGCGGGGCAACCTCGTCCGCCACCAGATCGGGGGCGATGGTCGCCACATCGCAGTTCACAGGGTTCGCGGGATCGCACGGCAACGGAACGATCACGAGACTCGGGGGATCGGTGTCCGGGTCGTAGATGATGCCGTTCTTCAGACCCTCTTGCTGAACATTACCGAGCTTGAAAGCCCTCAAGGTGATGTTGACCTCATTGGACGCGGGCGGCGCCTTGGTCGTGCCGTCGAGATTCGTGTCGTCGGATGGCGCCACGGTGAAGGTCGAGTTGATCACGAAAGGATTCTGGACGCCGCCGTTGATCACAAAGGGATTGATGACAAAGGGGTTGATGACGAATGGGTTGATCACAAAGGGGTTCTCCGCGCCGGGATCCTGGACCACATTGGCGAGGATCTGGGGCTGGGACACGTTGGACGAGCCGCACCCGTCAGCGTCCAGACCACCGTAGAGCGAGCCCTTGTAGGCGATGAGCTGGAAGACATAGCCCGCCTCGAGGTAGGCGCCGGCGTTGTCGATGTTGACCAGCGGCAGATAGCTCGAGGACGTGTTGCTGTCGCCGGCGGTGACGGTCCAGGTCGTATCGATGACGGACTGGATCTCGGTGCCTTCGGGCAGTGCGGTGTTGATGACGAACGGGTTGATGACAAAGGGATTGATCACGAAGGGGTTGATGACGAACGGGTTGATGACGAAGGGATTGATGACGAACGGGTTGATTACGAACGGCGTCTCGGCGCCGTTGATGACAAATGGGTTGATGACGAAGGGATCGGTGATCTCCGGGTACTGAGCGTCTGCAAACCCGTCGAGGGCCGCCACCGGCGGGTTCTCGGGATCGAGGTTCAGACTGACGACACCGCTCGTGCACTCACCGGTGCACGGTGCGGTCTCGGTGACCTGGATTTTGATCGGCGGAACCGACCACGGTTCGACGTAGACCATCATCGAGGTCCCGGAGTGGGCGAAGATCTCGAGCGGGCCGGAGTCGATGGTCGGGTCGATCCGCGAGAACGATGCCTGATCGGCACCCGCGACGATCTCGACAAGGTATGTCTGCGCGGAGTCGGTCTGGTTGCTGATCGAGATCGGGAACCCTCGTTGGGCGTCGAGTTGTTTGTACGAGGTCGGCGCACTCAGAACGAGGCCGGCATTCACCTTGGAGGTGAGTACGTCGGTGTTCCTGGAGCCGGGATTGGTGCACTGACTGTCGAATGGAGTCGAGTAGTACGGGTAGAGGTCCCACTCGTTAAAGCCGGGAGTCGCGACCGGCGGAATCAAATGGCGGTTGTCGGCGAAAACGGTGTGGAAACTCTGGCTGGGGACGTCGAATTCCTCTGTCGCCCAACGCCATGCGTTGCCGTCGAAGACGAACTGCACCGCGGGAGCCATGTCGACGTAGTCGCCGATGAACGGCGAGGTGCCTGCGGCGGACTGGGGCGCGTTGGCGCGATTGACCTGACGGATGCAGGGCGGATAGCCGCTGCCCGAGTCCGGAGTGCACGGGAAGTTGACCGCCGCGACATCGGTGAAGTCCTCGGTGCCGTCGGCGAGATTTGCGTCGGCTCGGATGGGATAGCGCGAGACCTGGGTGGTCGATCCCGGGTTGAGGAGGGCGCCGGTGTCCGGGTCGAGGATGGCGGCTCTGAGATCAACCACCTGGTCATAGCCGCTGATGAAGCCGGTGTTGGGGCTGACGTCGGCGTCGGGGATGATTACTTCGTTGTCGGTGCCCGATCCGTAGTTTGCAATCCTCCCGCGGGCCTCGTAGTAGGCGAGCATCAGCCGGCCGGCGCCGAAGCTGAGCTTGGGCATGACCTGCGGTCCCGACGCACGCGGCTGGTGCAGCGTGCCGAATCCGAGTTCGGGGGCGTCGCCGGTGTCACGGTTAGCCATGTCGACGGCGATCCGGTCATCTTCGACACCGTTGGTGCCGTACCAGTCGCCACCACCGTTCTCCGAGCGCACAACAACGATCCGGGGTGAACCACCGTCGAGGGGTTTCCCGAATGTGGAGGGATAGAACGGGTCGATCCCGACCCGCTCCTGCCAGGCGACGAAGAGGGTGCCCCGATCGTTCACCGCCGCGGTTGGAAAGCCGTTCGAGCGGAAGGCGGTTTCCGGGAAGCCGGAATTCGGCCAGGCGCTGGGAGGCGCCACCGTGGTGGAGATCGTCGGCTGGTCGAACGCGGCCATGGGTAGATCGCCGGTGACCACCACCGGTTTGCTCCACTTCTTGCCGAGGTTGGTCGATTTCACCATCAGGATGGCGTCCGGGGCCCAGAAGTGGCGCCAGATCATGTAGATCGTCCCGTCGCCGGGGTCCACGGCGAGGGCCGACCCCTGATTCTGGTTGTAGGGCGGGTTGAGCTTTTGAGTATCGAAGGTCAGGCCGCCGTCAAAAGAGCGGGCGAAGCTGACCTTGCTCTGGAACTTGCCGTTGTTGTCGAGGCCATTAAAGGTCGAGTAGCTGACATAGACGCTGTCGGAGCAGATGTCGCCGCCCGAGCCGCGGTAGATGTCGACCTCGATATCCGGTTTGTCCAGGAAGTAGCCGTGAGTCGCGTTGTTCCCCGATTCGACGACGGTCATCCCTTGATAGACGATGGTGTCGCCGCCCTCGATGTTGTTGAGGTCCTGATATCGCGCGACCACGAGCTTGCTCTGGTCGCCGCGGGTGAATGCCATGAAGACGACGTAGAACTTACCGCAGGGTCCGGGCGCGACCACCGGATCGGTGGCGGCCTGGAGTCCGTAGACCGGGGCGGCGCGAGATGCCGGCGAGTCGTCGAACGGACCTCCTGGCAGGAACGCACCGCTCCAGGTGAGGCCGCCGTCGTAGGAACGACTCATTCCCACCCACGCCTCGGCCGCGGCGACCGGGGGCAGATCGATGTCGGGCAGCTCGGGCAGGGACAGCCACGATGCCGCCATCATGACCTCGCGCGTCGTGGTGTAGGCGGCGAACATGCTTTCGGTCTCGCCGAGACCGATGTCGTCGGCGATGTTCACCGCGCGGTAGTCGTTGAAGAAGGCCAAGAGGTGATCGGGGTTGCGGGTGGAGGCTGCGATGGTCGGTTCGACCTGGCGTTGGAGATATCCGTCGCCCTTCAGGAACCAATCGTCGATCGGATTCCCGTTGGCGTCTTCAGGCAGCACCACCGGCAGAACATTGATGTTCTCCCCGGCCTGTTGAGCAATCGCCAGTGACGGCGCACAGGTCATCGCGAGCACCACAATTGTGAGTACCAATCTCATCGCCAACCTCCAAGCCCTCCGAATGGAAAAGACGTGCTTTTTTCGTCTGACATATTTGTGAGGGGAGTTTAGCACACTCCTTGACATTTCTGTGACGAAGTCGTGAAGCCGCGATGTCCTCGGCGGTTTTGGTGACCCGCAGGTGGGGCGCTGCCGACCGTCAGCGAAGGATCAGGGCGAGCACCGCGATGGAGTAGGCGACGAAAATAACGGGCAGGGTGCGCCGTCCGACCCGGGTCCAAATGGTGCTGCCCCTGAAGTTGACCTGCCGGAGCGAGATCAGCGCGAGCAGGAGACCGACGACCACGACCAGGATCTGAAAGGCGGTGAGCAGGCTGAAGTCGAGGGTCGGCCAGGCCTGGAACCACGAGGGGGGTGCGATGGTCACCCGCGCCTGGTCGAAGAACGCGACGTTGGCGAACTGCCCGGTCATCAGGGCCGCCCATCCGAGAATCATCCCCGCCATGGCGATCTTGATCATGATCTCGGTCCGCCGGTGGGTCATGGCGAGCGCCATGATGACGTGGTGCAGCGATACCCCCACCACCATGACCAGCAGGGTGAGCACGGTGAACCGGACGGGGCCCTGGAGCATCTCGAAGGCGTGGGCGGCGGCCCAGGCCAGGGCGAGGAGAGTCACCGTGGTCGCGAACATCGCGAGGTCCTTGGCGCCGGCGTCCAGGCGCCAGGTGGCGGCCAGGGGCGGTCTGAGCTGGAGGTTCGCGGAGTGGTGGGGGCAGGCTTTCAGGCACTCGAGGCAGAGCTTGCACCGGTAGGCCTGCTTGCCCTCCAGGGGGTGGTGGTAGACGGGGCAGCCCTTGAGCTCGCCGTCACCCTTGTAGCAGGCGTGGGTGGTGCAGGAGGACGCGCAGACGCTCTGGCGTGCCGTCAGCTGGAGCGGCGCGGCGGGCGCCAGAACCGTCCCGAGCCGTCCCAGGGGGCAGATGTGGCGGCACCACACCTCGCGCTTGTACAGGATGCCGAAGGCCACCGCGAGAACGATGAGGCTGATGAGGAGCACGCCCGACGGCACCGGGTTCGCCAGGGTGTCGAAGACATGTTCGGACCAGACGATGATGGCGAAGCCGAGAATCGCCAGCCACGGCCCGTGGTTGACGATCCACGGGGGGAGGGTGCGGTCGGCGCTGCCGGCTTTCTTCGCCAACTTCGAGGCCGAGGAGAGGGGGCAGATGGTGCACCAGATCGGACCGGCCAGGAAGAAGAGGGCGAAGACCATGGGCTCCCAGACCGACCAGATGAGGTTGTTGGCGACGTTGCCGGCCTGGGTCGTGGGAAAGGCGAGGCAGAGAGCGATGACCGCGCCGAACCCGATCAGGGTGGCGCCGCGCAGCAGGGGCAGCGTCATCGGCTGAAGCAGGCGCCGCAGCAACGGGGTCTCTGTGATGTCGACACCCGGGAGGAGCGCGTCGTCGCCGACGCCGCCGAAGATGTGCTCGGCGCGGATCTCGGGCCCGTCGGCGACCCGCACCGCCAGGTCGATGATCTCGCGCAGCTCGGCAATGTTCCGCCGCTGATAGCGCAGCGACAGGAGGGCCTGCCGGGCGCCGTCGGTGATCACCGGCGGGTTCGGCCCGTGCCGCTTCAGAAACTGCTGGGCCAGGGGCATGATGTCCTTGGGGCGCTTGGCCAGGACCGGGAGCTTGATGGTGTCGGGGCACGCTTCGGTGAGCGAGGCCACGAGCCCGTCGCGCCCCTCGCTGGGGGGCGAGGCTTGGCGGGCGGTCATGATGACGCGGGTGTCTGGATACGAGCCGGGGCTCCGCCGCCTGGCGCGGACCAGGTAGCTGGCGATCAGCTGCTGCACCGACGGCGGGAGCTGGTCGACGCCGCGCAGCACCAGGGTGCCGCCGTGGGCAACGTGGATCCCGCCGCTGGCGTGACTTTCGCTGGGAAGGCTCCCGCCGAGATCCTCGCCGAGGATGAGCTCGGCGGCTTTCGCCGGTGCGAGATCGCGGCAGTTCACCGCGATGAGCGGCCGTGACCCGCGGTCGGAACCGTCGTGGATCAGCCGTGCGCTGAGGGTCTTGCCGGTGCCGTCCTCGCCGAGGATGAGGACCGGGTCGTCGGTTTCCGAACTCGCAGCGATCTTCTTCTGGATGGCGCGGGAGCGGGCGGATGCCGTCACCAGGACATCGGGATCGTTGTCGCCCTGGACCAGCTGGGCCATGACCTCCTTGTCCCGCTGGAGGTCGAGGGCGTCGGCGGTGGCCTTGTGAACGTTTCGGGCGATCCCGCCGAGCATCTTCTTTCGCAGCGAGGCGCTCTCCTGCAGCGCTGTGGGGAGCGAGGTGGCGGGGTACCTGAGCAGCCGCACGTCGGTGACCGCAACCGAGTCCACTGCGGCGCCCTCTTTGGAGAAGACCGACTCGGCGCCGAAGATGCCGCCCTCACCGATGCGCGCCAGGGGCGGACGCCGCGCCTCACTGTCGCCGAGGGTGAGCTCCACGACCCCTTCGATCACGACGTAGAAATACTCGTGCTGCTCGCCGCGGCGAACCACGACCTCGCTGGCCGTGAAGCTCACCTCCTCGCCGGCGGAACGAAGAAATCCCACCGTTGCCGGGCCGAGGAGGACCGACTCGCCCGAGCTCAGGGCTTCGTCGCGCTGATAGTGCGCGGGCGCCCGTTCCGGCGCCGGCTCGAGCTCGAGCCGCAACGCACCGAGCTTGAGCGTGGCAGAGGAAACCACCAGCACCGCCTCGTCGATCCGCCGCCCGTTGACGAAGGTGCCGTTGGTGGACCCCAGGTCCTCGATGGTGACGCCTCGCTCGTCGACCTCGAACCGGGCGTGGCGGCGGGAGACCGTCTGGTTGGCGATCACGAGGTCGGCGTCGGTGGAGCTGCCGAGAACCTGAACGCCCGCGGAAAGCCGTAGGTCCGGGCCGTCGTCGCCGGAAGACCGCTTCAACAGCCAGCTGTGCACCACTGCCCGACCTCCTCGTCTGCACTATCCACTCATGTCCCCACGATTGTACGAGATCCCGAACCACGAGGCGCATGTCGAAACATGGTCGCAACTCAGTGCAGTCCTCTACGAGGCGTCGAGCCGCCGGGCCACCGCGTCGAGATCGGCGGTGACCGGCTCCGGTACCTCCACCGCCCGTCGGGCGGCGGCGACGTCCTTGAGGCCGCTGCCGGTGATCATCAGGACCACCCGTTCGTCTCGATCGACAACACCGTCGGCCAGGGCGGCGTCGAGACCCGCGAGGGCGGCCGCGGCGGCGGGCTCGGCGAAGACCCCGGTCAGCGCAGCCAGCCTGTGGATGGCGGCGATGATGGCCTCGTCGTCGACGACGACGCCGGTTCCCCGCGAGGTGCGGACCTGCCGCAGGCAGAGCCCGGCGTTGCGGGGGGCTTGCACCACCAAGCTGTCGGCGACGCTGGCGGCGTTCGGGATCGGGGTGATCTCCCCTGAGGAAGAGGACAGGGCGGCGACCAGCGCAGCGCTGCCCTCGGGTTGGACCACGATCAGTCGGGGGCGGCGGGGGATCAGACCGGCGGACTCCAGATCGGCGAAGCCCTTGGCGAGACCGGCGGTGATGACGCCGTCCCCGGCGGTCACGATGACCGCGTCCGGCGGCTCCGGGGACATTGTGGCGGCGATCTCCAGCGCCGCCGTCTTCTTGCCCTCGATGGTGAACGGGTTGTAGGCGGTGTTGCGGTTGAACCAGCCGAAGCGCTGGCAGGCGGCGAGGGAAAGCTCGAATGCGTCGTCATAGGAACCGTCCACCGGCAGCAGCTCGGCGCCGTAGCTCAGCATCTGCACCAGCTTGGCGGGCGGAGCGCCGGCCGGGACGAAGACCACCGCCCGCAGGCCGGCCGCTGCGCTGACCGCGGCCAGGGCGGTGGCAGCGTTGCCGGTGGATGCGGTGGCGATGGTGTCGATGCCGTACTGCCCGGCTTTGGCGACCACGAGCTGCGAGGCGCGGTCCTTGGTGGAACCCGACGGGTTGCGGGTGTCGTCCTTGACCCACAGGTGACCCATCCCGAGCTCGGTCCGCAGGCGCGGCACGTCGAGAAGCGGAGTGTTCCCGACGGGGAGCGGTGGGATCAGCTCGGGATCGTCGACCGGCAGGAACGCGGTCAGGAACTCGGCCGAGCCCGGCGGGCTGTCCGGCCACTCGGCGGGCGGGTCCTCGATGACGATCTCCAGTACCCCGCGGGTGACGCCGCCGAGCTGCTGCCTCTCGGCGCAGGTGGGACAGACGTAGAGGAAGGGACGTTCCTCGCTTTCTCGGCCGCACTCGCTGCAGCGAAAGTGAAACTGCGCCATCACCCGATTGTATTCGGTCGTCGGGCGCTCTTCGAGGGTGGTGGTTGACGAGCGCGTCGCCGTCCGTCCGACCGCTCTGGTATCGTCACACCATGAGCGGTTCCGATGAGGCACCTGAGATTCCGGACTGGGGACGAGCTTCGGAGTCCGAGGCGGAGACCGTGCTCGACCTCAAGGATCGGGCGCTGGCCGCCGCCGCCGAGGGGATCACCATCGCCGATGCGCGACTGCCGGACATGCCGCTGATCTACGTCAACGACGGTTTCGAGCGCATCACCGGCCACCGCGCCGACGAGGTTCTCGGCCGAAACTGCCGTTTTCTTCAAGGCCCCGCCACCGACCCGGATGCGGCGGAGGAGATCCGTTCCGCGATCCGCGAACAGCGGCCGTGTCTGGTGGAGATTCTCAACTACCGGCTCGATGGGAGCCCGTTCTGGAATCGCCTGTCCATCACCCCCGTGCGGGATGAGGCCGGAACGGTGACCCATTACATCGGTGTCCAGTCCGACATCACCGAGCGCCGAAAGGCCGAAGACGCGCTCGCCGACGCCAACCGGCGAATGCGCCGCGATCTCGATGCGGCGGCGCGGATTCAGCAGTCGCTGCTTCCGGATCACGCGCCCGACCTGACGGGCCTCGACGTGGCCTGGTCGTTTCGACCGTGCACCGAGCTCGCGGGGGACACCTTCAACATCTTCCCTCTTGACGACGGCAGCATCGGTTTCTACATCATCGACGTCAGTGGCCACGGGGTTCCCGCCGCCCTGCTGTCGGTCACCCTCTGGCACACCCTGAGCCCGGCCGGGGAACGCTCGTGGCTCCTCGGGCCCGAAGAGAACGGCGATGCCGATGCCATCGCCATGTCCCCCGCCGACGTGGTGACCCGGCTCAACCGGTTGTTCCAGATGCAGCCCGACCGCATGCAGTTCTTCACCATGATCTACGGCATCTTCGATCCCGACCATCGGACCCTGCGCTACGCGACGGCCGGCCATCCGCCGATCATTCTGGTGCCGCGCCGCGGTGATCCCCGAACCCTGCCGACGGGAGGCATTCCGGCAGGCATGCTGGAAGAAGCGTCGTGGCACGAGCTCATCGTCGACGTGGCGCCGGGAGACCGGCTCTATCTCTACACCGACGGGGTCATCGAGGCGTCGAACGAGAGGGACGGCGAGTTCGAGATCGATCGGCTCCTCGACGAGCTCGGCACACGGCGTACGCTGCCCCTGAGGGAAAGCGTCGACGCCACCCGATCCAGGGTCGAGGAGTGGTGCGGGGCCGACGAGCCCGCCGACGACGTCACCATTCTCGCGCTGGAAGTCACCTCCTGAGCGACAGCTGTCGCCGCTGATCAACCTCTCCCGTGGGGCTCGTCGAAGTCAATGATCGGGCCCGCCGGCACCACACCGGTCGGGTTGATCGAGCCGTGGGAGCGGTAGTAGTGGCTCTTGATGTGGTCGAAGTGAACGGTCTCCGCGATGCCCGGCGTCTGGTAGAGATCCCGCGTCCAACCCCACAGATTCGGGTAGTCCACCAGCCGCTTGAGGTTGCACTTGAAGTGCCCGACGTAGACCGGGTCGAAGCGCACCATGGTCGTGAACAGTCGCCAGTCGGCCTCGGTGATCCGGTCGCCGATCAGGTAGCGGCTTCGTGAGAGGCGGTCCTCGACGTCGTCGAGCGCGTCGAAAAGCGCGGTGATCGCCTCCTCGTAGGCCTCTTGCGTAGTGGCGAAGCCGGCGCGGTAGACACCGTTGTTGATGCGCTCGTAGACGAATGCGTTGATTTCGTCGATCTGATCTTCGAGCTCGTCCGGGCAGAACCTCGGGCCGGTGGCGCCGATGTCGTCGAACTCGCGATCGAAGAAGCGGATGATCTCCGACGACTCGTTGTTGACGATGGTCTTCGTCGTGCGGTCCCAGAGCACCGGAACCGTCACCCGACCGGTGTAATCGGGTCGGGCGCGGGTGTAGACCTGGTGGAGAAACGACGCTCCGGCGATCGGATCGGGAATGACGCCGCGCCATGCTTCGAAGCTCCATCCGCTGTCCAGCATCAGGGGGTTGACCACCGAGATCGGGATGTGCGGCTCCAGGCCTTTCAGCGCGCGATAGATCAACGTCCGGTGCGCCCACGGACAGGCGTAGCTGACGTAGAGGTGATAGCGCCCGGACTCGGGTCGGAAATCCGTCGATCCGTCCGCGGCGATCGCACCCCGGAACGAGGCCTCCGAGCGGACAAACCGTCCCCCGGTGGACTCTGTGTCGTACCATTCGTTCCGCCACTCACCGTCAACGAGCAATCCCATGAGAACCTCCTAAGATGGCGAGCGTCGGCGGCGCCGCGGGTATTCCAGATCACCTCCAAAACCGGATTCACGGCGGGGCGCAGTGCGGCCTTCGAGCACACCGGAACGTTTCCCGCCGGAAGCCGGAGAAGAATCAGCGCATCAGGTGTCAGCTGACCTTCAAAACGATCTTGCCGATGTGCCGGCTGCTCTCCATGCGCGCGTGAGCGGCGGCGGCCTCCTCGAGCGGGAACTCGCTGTCGATCACAGGTGCGACGCGTCCTGCCGCCAACAGGGGCCAGACATGCTCGCGCAGGCCTTCGGCGATCGCCGCCTTGGCCGCGTCGCTTTGTGGACGCAGCGTCGATCCGGTCACCGTCAGGCGGCGGGTCATGATCTGGGCGAGGTTCAGCTCGACCGTGGTGCCGGTGAGGAAGGCAATCTGGACCAGCCGACCGTCGTCCGCCAATGCCTTGAGGTTGCGCGGGATGTAGCTGCCGCCCACCATGTCGAGGATCAGGTCGGCGCCTCCCTCAGCCCGGAGGATCTCGACGAAGTCGTCGCGGCGGTAGTTGATCGCCCGCTCGGCGCCCAGCTTTCGGCACGCGTCGCATTTCTCGTCGCTGCCGGCGGTGGCGAAGACCCGCGCGCCGAAGGCGGCGGCGAGCTGGATGGCCGTCGTACCGATGCCGCTCGACCCGCCGTGAACCAGGAAGCGTTCGCCCGCGTGCAGACCTCCACGCTGGAAAACGTTGCTCCAGACCGTAAAGAAGGTCTCGGGAAGGCAGGCGGCTTCCTTCAAACCCATGCCCTGAGGCACGGGCAGGCAGTGCGCCGCAGGCGTCACGGCAAACTCGGCGTAGCCGCCGCCCGGCAGCAGCGCGCAGGCCTCGTCACCCTCGGCCCATTCGGTCACCCCGGAGCCCAGTGCCGCGATCGTGCCCGCAGCCTCGAGTCCCGGCAGCGGACTGGCCGTCGGCGGCGGCGCGTACAGACCGGCGCGTTGCAGGGCGTCCGGGCGGTTCACTCCGGCGTGCGCGATGTTCAGAAGGACCTGGCCCTCGCCGGGAGTCGGGACCGGGCGCTCGCAGATCTGCAGGACCTCGGGTCCTCCCGGGGCGGTGATTTCAACAGCTTTCATGGCGTCAGCAGACTCCTGGAATAAGGGATTCCTGAGAGAGGCCGATTCGGAGATCCCCCAGTGAGAGATGTGGCCCGAAGTATTCAAGAGGTTACGTCGGCCGCAGTAGATAGCTCTTGAATTCTTCGGGTCAGTCGTCGAGGACGAAGGTCACCTTGAGGTTGACGCGATAGGCGGTGATCTTGCCCTTCTTGACATCGACCTTCTGATCCTGCACCCAGGCGCCGGTGATGTTCTTCAGGGTCTTGTCGGCCCGCTTGATGGCTTTCTTGATCGCGTCCTCGAAGGACACGGTGGATGATGACGAGATCTCGCTGATCTTGGCAACCGACATGGTTCACTCCTTTTCACTCGGTCCGGTTTTTGGGAGGCAACCATCGTACACCAACCGCGGGTGAGGGTGGGGCTCGCCGCACGACGACCACCTGTGCGTTGCAGTAAAGGGGGTCGGCGGCGTGGTGTCAACGCCCGGGCCGGCTCTGACGCCGGGCCGTCGTTACCCCATGGTCAATGCCATGAGTGCCTTCTGCACGTGAAGGCGGTTCTCGGCCTCGTCGTAAACGACGGACTGCGGGCCGTCGATGACCTCGTCGGTGACCTCGCGGCCGCGGTCGGCGGGCAGCGGGTGCATGTAGATGAGGTGGTCTTTTCCGAGATCCATGTG
The DNA here is from genome assembly GCA_036351195.1 of Thermoanaerobaculales bacterium. Classification (GTDB taxonomy): domain Bacteria; phylum Acidobacteriota; class Thermoanaerobaculia; order Thermoanaerobaculales; family Sulfomarinibacteraceae; genus JAHECW01. Next base: position 26,181 of record JAZBOQ010000291.1, read on the forward strand.
CTCCTGTCCACACCGCCACGAGGGGTACTTCTCGATGAGGGCGAGGCCCTCATCGTGGTCGGTGGTGTGCATCAGCGGTCCCCAGGACTTGGGCACGACGACGTCCGCGTCGGTGAAGGCGTCCTCGAAGTTCGATGAGATCTCGAAATGACCCCCGGCCTCGGCGGCGTTGGCGGCGGCCTGCTCCTCGATCTCGGGCATGAGGCGGAACTCGGGCGGCACGGCGAGGGTCACGTCCATCCCGAAACGCGGCATCATGAGGATGAGGCTCTGGGGCACCGACAGGGGTCGGACGTAGTTGGGCGCCGAGGTCCAGGCGACGCCGATCTTGAGGCCCTTCGTGTTCCCGAACTTCTCGCGGATCGTCAAGTAGTCGGCGAGGATCTGACAGGGGTGGTAGACATCGTCCTGCATGGAGAGCACCGGGATCGACGCCTCACGGGCGACCTCGTTGAGATAGGCGTTGCCCTCGCGGAAGGCGCAGTGGCGAATGGCGATGCCGTCGCCGTAGCGTGAGAGCACGTTGGCGGTGTCGCGGGCGTTCTCTCCGTGGGAGATCTGCATCTTGTCGGGTGAGAGGAAGATCCCGTGGCCGCCGAGCTGGGTCATGCCGGTCTCGAAGGAGTTCCGGGTCCGCGTCGAGGCGTCGAAGAAGATCATGTAGAGCGTCTTCGCCGCCAGCAGCGGCGTCGGCTTGCCCTCCTTCTTCGCCTGCTTCAGCTCCGCTGCCAGCTCGAAAATCCGCTCGAGCTCGTCAACGCTCCAGTCCTGGGTCGTAATGAAGTCTTTGCCTTTGAGCGTATCGTCGATGTTCATTTTGAGAGCTCCTTGTACGATCGTGAATTCAACACAGAGGCACGGAGACACAGAGATGCAGAGAGTTCATTCTGAGTCATCACAGAATCACCCTGTGGATGCCCTGTTTGATTTCGGAGACGTTGAAGTTAATGAGAAGGCCTAGACGGTGTCCCGTGAGTTTGAGGTAGGTGAGGACCTGAGCCTTGTGGACAGGTAGGACCGTCTCGACAGCTTTGAGCTCGACCACGATGGAGTCCTCGACCAGGAGGTCGATTCTGATGCCGGTACCGGTGGTATCGCCTTTGTAGACAACGGGGACATCGACGTGGCGTTTGACTTCGAGATCTCGGTTTCTCAGTTCGATGAGCAGGCACTGCTCGTAGATGTTTTCGAGGAGCCCGGGCCCGAGTTCGGAATGAACGGCGAACGCTGCATCCACGATCTTGCCTGAGAGCGTATTCATCCCAGACGGCAGCTCAGCCCATTTCGGTTCGAATCGGTTTCTCGTCATCCACGATCCTTCATCGTATTGGATTTCCTGCCACGGGCACAGAGAGGCGCCGAGGATTGCAGAATCGTCTGCCGAGCATTACGGGGGCGTGCGATGGGTCGAAGAAAAGCAACGATCCTGGTGGAACTGGCCTTCCGGGTGCGCATGACCTCCCGGTCTCCCTTGACGTCCTCTGTGTCTCTGTGCCTCTGTGGTTCATTGATCGCGCTCCGGTAAGCACTCTGGTATCAGAGAGTAAACGGCGGTTGCCTTCACGAGATCCTCCACTTTCACGTGCTCCCGGGTGGTGTGGGCGAGCTCCTCGAGGCCCGGGGCGAAACCGACGGTGGGGATGCCGAGGGTTCCCATGGTGGCGACGCCGTTGGTGGAGAAGTGCCACCGCGAGACCGGCGGCCGCTGGGGCAGCACCTCGGCGGCGGCGTCGGCGACCCCCTGCACCAGCGGGTGGCTCTCGTCGAGCACCCAGGTGGGGTAGTACTTGGGCTGCTCTGCGCGGGCGCCCTTCCAGCTCGTCCGGTCGTAGTGGAGCAGCTCGACCTCGGCGTCGCCGAGGTGGGGAAGTGAGCGCAGCTCGTGCAAGGCGACCTCCTGCGTTTCGCCCACCGTGAGCCGCCGGTCGATGGTGATGGTGGCCGAGTCCGGCACCGCGTTGAGCGACGGCGTGGTGCACGCGATGTGCGAGACGATGATCGAGCCGGTGCCGAGAAAGTCGTCGTGGGCGAGACGGGTGTTGAGCTCCTCCACATCGGTCATGATGGGGGCCATTTTGTACAGGGCGTTGACGCCGTGGTGGGCGTGGGCGCCGTGGGCGGACTTGCCCCTGGTGGTGATGGTCGCTTCGAGCCGGCCGCGCTGTCCCCGGTAGACCCCGAGATCGGTGGGCTCTCCCAGGACGACGTAATCGGGCGTTATCTCTTCGCGTTCGATGAGGTGGAGCATGCAGTAGCCGTCGCAGTCCTCTTCCATGACCGACGCGGAAAGGTAGAGGGTGACTGCCTCGGGCCAACCGCGATCGGCGAGGATGCGGGCGCCGTAGGCCATGGCGGCGATGGCCGGCAACTCGTCCACCGCGCCGCGGCCCCAGATCGCGCCGTCTTCATGCTTGCCTTCGAAGGGGTCGAAGTCCCACTGGGAACGGTCGCCGACCCCGACGCAGTCGATGTGGCCGTCCATGAGGATCTTCACCGGGCCCGAGCCCATCCGTGCCACCACGGTGCCGAGGCCGTCGATGAACGCCTCGTCGAAGCCGAGAGCTTCGTACTCGGCGAGCACGCGCCGGCAGCGCGCCTCCTCGTTGCCGCTCTCGGCGGGGATGGCGATCATGTCGCGGAGAAAGCGCACGATACGGTCTTCGTACTGTCGGGCGGATGCGAGGGCGGCGGCGCCGCGGTCGGTGGTCATGGACAACCTCCAGTCGCCGGTCGTTCAAGGTCGGCCGGGCCAGCGAGTATAATCCCCCTCCGCCGTTTTGACGACGGGTGAAAGGAACGACCATGCCCTCCACCGATCAGGTTCTCGCCAACACCGTCCAACGCTGCCGCGAGCGCGACATCATCATTCCCACCTACCACCAGATGCAGAATCCCGAGACGGTGCCCGACGGCATCAAGGAGGAGCTCGCCGGAATCGGACTGTGGGACCTGAACCCGCGCAACCTCTTCAGGATCACCTGGAAGAACCAACCCGTGGCCTCTGGAGGCGGCTTCGGCGGTATCAACTATCTCGACCTTCCCAGCGAGCTCACGGGCGTCGACGCGAGGATCGTCATGCTGGTAGGCAAGTACTTCCCCACCGGGGCGCACAAGGTGGGCGCCACCTTCGGCCCCCTCGTCGAGAAGCTCATCCGCGGCGCCTTTGATCCGACGACCCAAAAGGCCCTCTGGCCCTCCACCGGGAACTACTGCCGCGGCGGCGCCTACGACGCGCACCTTCTCGCCTGTCCCTCCATCGCGGTGCTGCCCGAGGGCATGTCCCGCGAGCGATTCGAATGGCTCGAAGAGGTCGGCTCGGAGATCTTCGCGACCCCCGGTTCGGAGTCCAACGTCAAGGAGATCTACGACAAGGTCAAGCAGCTCGAGGCCGAGCGCGGCGACGAAATCGTCGTCCTCAACCAGTTCGAGGAGTTCGGCAACGCGATCTGGCACTACGCCTGCACCGGCCCTGCCATGGAGGAGGTCTTCAACCAGCTCCGCACCGAGAAGCAGCGGTTTGCCGGGGTCTGCCTCACCCAGGGCTCGGCCGGGACCCTGGGCTGCGCCGACTACCTGCGCGAGGTCTACCCGCGGCTCAAGGTGGTGGCCGCCGAGGCGCTCCAGTGCCCAACGCTGCTCTACAACGGCTACGGCGCCCACCGCATCGAGGGCATCGGCGACAAGCACGTGCCGTGGATCCACAACATGAAGAACACCGACGTCGCCGTCGGGATCGACGACGAGGCGTGCATGAGGCTCCTCAGGGTGTTCAACGAGCCTGCCGGCCGTTCATACCTCGAGGGCCTCGGCGTCGACCCCGACCTCGCCGGGAAGCTCGACCTGCTCGGGATCTCGTCCATCGCCAACCTGCTCACCGCGGTCAAGACGGCGAAGTACTTCGAGCTGTCGCCGGACGACGTGCTCTTCACCGTCGCCACCGACTCGGTGGAGATGTACGCCTCGCGGCTGGCCGAGGAGCACGACGAGCACGGCGAGCTCACCGCGGCGCGCGCCGAGACCCTCCACGAGAGATACCTGCTGGGTGAGGGTCTCGACCACGTGCTCGAGCTGAGCTACTGGGACCGCCGAAGGCTCCACAACCTCAAGTACTTCACCTGGGTCGAGCAGCAGGGCAAGACCGTGGAGGAGCTGGACGCCCAGTGGTACGACGACGACTACTGGTCGAGCCGCTTCGGCGCGTGGCGCGAGTGGGACGAGCAGATCGAGGCCTTCAACGAGCGGACGGGGCTGCTCGAACGCTACCGCTGATCCGCCGCCGGTCGCTGCCGGTGTTCAGCAGGCCAGGTCGTCGCCCACCTTCTCGGCCTCGGTGGGCTGGGCCGCGACAACGGGGTCGTCGCCCTCCGGGGTCATCCGCGGCCGGGCTGCGAGGAAGGCGGCGAGGCAGGCGAGCCCGACGGCGGCGCCGATGGTGGTACCGGTGCGGACTGCCAGCCCGAGACCGACCTTCTCCACCATGATGTACGAGGTGGTGACCACGGTCATGAAGACCGCGGGCAGGGCGGCGAGCCACCAGCGGTTGCCGCGCTTGGCGAGAAAGACCGCGCCGGTCCAAAGGGCGACGGCGGCCAGCGTCTGGTTGGCCCAGCCGAAGTAGCGCCAGATGACGGTGAAGTCGACGAAGTTGAGGACGAAAGCGGTGGCAAAGAGGGGCAGGGCCACGAGGTACCGGTTGCGGACCGACTGCTGGGACAGCTTGAGGTAGTCGCCGACGATGAGCCGGGCCACCCGGAACGCGGTGTCCCCCGAGGTGATGGGCAGGACGACGACCCCGATGACGGCGAGCAGGCCGCCGATCGCGCCCATGGTGGTGGTGCAGATCTCGTGCACCACCTGGCCCGGGCCGCCGGCGCCCAGGGCGATGTTGAGGGCCTCGGTGGTGCCGTAAAAGCCCTGGGCCGAGCAGGCCCAGACGAGGGCGATGAAGCCCTCGGCGATCATCGCGCCGTAGAAGACGGGCCGGAGGTGCTTCTCGCTCTTCATGCAGCGCGCCATGAGCGGACTCTGGGTGGCGTGGAAACCGCTGACGGCGCCGCAGCTGACGGTGATGAAGATCACCGGCCAGGCCGGCAGCGATAGCGGGTGCAGGTTGGCCAGGGTGAAGTCGGGAGCCGGGAGGCGTCCGGTCAACAGGGCGATGCCGAGGCCCGCGACCATCACCAGCAGGGCCAACGCGAGGAAGGGATAGACGCGGCCGATGATAACGTCGATGGGGAGCATGGTGGCGAGCAGGTAGTAGGCGAAGATCGCCGCCATGACCACCCACAGCCACACCCCGTGGCCGCCCACCGTGCCGGTGAGAAAGCCCTCGGCCCCTTCGCCGAACCAGCCGCCCACGGTTTCAGCCGGCAGCAGTTGGACGATGAGCATGGCGGGGCCTTTGACGAAGACCGTGCCCACCAGGACCATGAGCACGACCAGGAAGATGGTGGACAGGTGGCGGGCGGTGCGGCCAAGGTAATGGCCGATGAGATCGGGCAGCCCGGCGCCGTCGTTGCGGATGGACATGACTCCGGAGAGCATGTCGTGGACGGCGCCGCCCAGGATGCAGCCGAAGACCACCCAGAGAAAGACCTGCGGCCCCCACAGGGCGCCCATGATCGGTCCGAAGACCGGGCCGAGACCGGCGATGTTGAGCAGCTGGACCAGGTAGATCCGCCAGGTGGGCATGGCCACGTAGTCCATGCCGTCGGCGAGGCGAACCGCCGGGGTCGGCCGGTCGGGGTCCGGTCGCACCGCCGCCTCGACGATGCGGCCGTAGCCCACGTAGCCGACGATCAGGAGAAGACACCCGGCGATGAAGAGGGACATCAGCGCTCACTCCATTCCACGCGACGGCACCAGGATAACCGAGGCCGGGGGTCAACCCGGTCGGGCGACGGCACGCAGGACGTCCGGGCGTCGTGGTAGGGTCGGTTGCGGCGGGCTCCCGCCGGGGGTGACGTCCACCGCCCCGGGAGCGATGGGAGAGCGCGCTGCAGATTCCCGGACAACGTGAAGAAACGGCGGATACGAAGCGATGAACGACAACCAGTTGAAAGGGGCGTTCGACCCCGTCGCCTTCAGAGAGGAGGCGCATGCGGCCGTGGACCTCCTCGCCGACTATCTCGAGCGAGCGGCGGACGCCGACCGGCGGCGCGTCCTGCCGGCCATCCCTCCCGACGAGATGGCCCGGAGGTGGAGCGAGACCATCCCCTCGAAGCCGAACTGCGATCTCGTGACGCTTCTGACGCGGGTGATCGAGGACTCCCACCACCTGCACTCGCCGCACTACGTGGGCCACCAGGTGTCCGCGCCGTTGCCCGTGAGCGCCGTCGCCGACTTCGTGGGTTCGCTGCTCAACAACGCGTCGGCGGTCTACGACATGGGGCCGGTGAACGTCATCCACGAGCGGAGGATCGTCGAATGGATGTGCGGACTGCTGGGCTACGGCCCGGAGTCCGGCGGGATCCTCACCTCGGGCGGCACCCTGGGGAACCTCACCGCGCTGCTTGCGGCGCGGCAGGTCATGACCGACGCCGACGTCTGGTCCGAGGGCGCCGCCGCGGCCGGCGAGCTGGCGGTGATGGTCTCCGAGCAGTGCCACTACAGCGTCCGGCGGGCGGTGGGCGTCATGGGCCTGGGCACGGACAATGTCATCGAGGTGCCGACGGGGCCGGATTTCAAGATGAACACGGCGGCCCTCGCGGGGTGTCTGGAAGCTGCCGAGATCCGGGGGAAACGGGTCTTCGCCGTGGCGGCCAACGCCTGCTCGACGGCCACCGGCACCTACGATGACCTGGCGGCGATCGCCGACTTCTGCGACGAACAAGGGCTCTGGTTCCACGTCGACGGCGCCCACGGCGCTTCGGCGTCCCTGAGCCCGAGACATCGGCACCTCCTGGCCGGTGTTCACCGGGCGGACTCCGTGGTCTGGGATGCCCACAAGATGCTCCTCGTGCCGGCGCTCATCACTGCCGTGATCTTCAAGAACGGTGGCGACTCCTACCGCTCGTTCTCCCAGAAGGCGTCGTATCTCTTCGAGAAGGCGTCGGAGGACGAGTGGTACAACTACGCCCACCGGACCATGGAGTGCACCAAAACCATGATGGGTTTGAAGCTCTACGTCCCTTTGATGGTCCTCGGAAGCGAGCTCTTCGCCCACTACGTGGAGACGATGTACGACCTGGCCCGGGACTTCGCGGCGCGGATCCGCTCCAGCGCCGACTTCGAGCTCGCCGTCGAACCGGAAGCCAACATCGTCTGTTTCCGCTTCGTGGGCCATCGGACCGCTGATGTGGACGTTGTCCAGAAGGAGATACGGACCCGCATCCTCGAACGTGAGGACTTCTACCTCGTTCGGACCGATCTTCGGGGCGACACCTACCTGCGGTGCACCATCATCAACCCACTGACCACCATCGCAAACCTGGAAGAGCTGCTCGACCTGATCCGAACCGTCGGTTCCGAGGTCGCAGCTTCGGTCTGAACGGCGCCTGTACACTCGTACGATGACGCACATCATCACCATCGACCTCGGTTTTCAGGGATTCCCCGCGATCATTGCCGCCTTTGCGGCCCCCACGGGCGACGGCCGCTTCGTGCTCTTCGAGAGCGGCCCGGCCAGCACCACCGACCAGCTGGAACGCAGCCTCGACGGGCTCGGCTTCGCCCTCGGCGACCTGGCTGCGGTCTTTGCCACCCACGTTCACCTGGACCACTCGGGAGCGGCGGGCGGGCTGGCGCGGCGCACCGGATGTGCGGTCTACGCCCACCCGGCCGGAGCCGCTCACCTCATCGACCCCCACGCCAAGCTGCTGCCCAGCGCCGAGCGGATCTACGGCGAGATGCTGGTTCCCCTCTGGGGCGAGATCGAGGGCGTGCCCTCGCGGCAGTTGAAAGTGGTGGCGAGTGGCGAGACGGTCGTCATCGGTGGCCTCGAGGTTGCGGCGTGGCACACACCTGGTCACGCCGCGCACCACATTGCGTGGCAGGTGGGGGGCGATGTGGTGACCGGCGATGTCGGCGGCATCCGCTTTCCCGGAGCCGACCACGTGCTGCCGCCCATGCCGCCGCCCGACATCGACGTGGAGCTCTGGCGGCAGAGCCTCGACCTGATCCGGGGGCTCGAGCCCGAGCGGCTCCTGCTGACCCACTTCGGGGCTTTTTCGGACCCCGCCCGACACCTCGACGAGCTCGAGGGACGCTTGATTCGGTGGACGGCGATCGCCGAGAAAACGCTGGCGGCAGGAGGCGATCCCGAGGCTCTGGGCAGCGCTCTGCTGGAGCTCGACGATGATGAGATCGCCCGCAGCGGAGCGAGCCCCGAGAACGTCGAGCGCTACCGCCGGCTCTGCCCCATCGTCGAGAGCTCCACCGGCCTCTACCGCTACGTTTCGAAACGACAGCAGTAACCGGAATCGAAGGCAGGTTTCGTCGCTACGGCGTGACCCGGCCTCCGGGGCGGCGCGGGGCAGCCATTGCGGGGGCGAGGTCGACCCGCCAGGCGCCGCGGCCGTGGGTGAAGGCGAAGAGCCGCGTGGAATCGTCGGGGCCGTTGCCCAGGGCCAACCATTCGGTAACGGCGTTGGCGAAGCCGGTATTCTCGACCGCCCAGGTCCGGCCGCGATCGGTCGAGGTGAAGACGCCGAGATCGGTTCCGAGGTAGATCCGGTTGGCGTCGGTCGGATCCACCACCACCGAGTGGGCCGGGATGTCGGGCAGCGCCGAGGCCCCTGAGCCGTCGAGGGGCTCCCAGGTTTCGCCGAAGTCCTCGCTGCGCCAGACGTGGGCGCCGCCGAAGCCGGCGTAGGTCGCGTAGATCACCTCCTGCGAGCTCGGATCGACGGCGAGAGAGGTCACGAACCCGTCTCTGGGGCGCGACGACCCCCAGCGGGATACACCGGTGGTGTAGATCGCGGCCTGAGACCGGTAGATGTCGCCGTCGGAGGTGCCGACGACCACCTCCTGGGAGTTGTGGGGCGAGACGGCGAGGGCGCTCACCTGGCCGGGACCGAGCGGATAGACGCTGGCGGCCTCCCAGGACTCGGCGGCATTGTCGGTTCGCCACAGCCGGTGGCCGCCGGTCCAGAGTCGTTGCGGCTCGTTGGGATCCATGGTGAACGGTGTGATGAAGAGGAAGCCTCCGTCGTTGACGCCGCTGTCGGCATCCGAGAAGCTCTGCCCGCCGTCGGTGGACTTGGCGAAGCCGAAGCGCTGGCTCTCGGCGTAGACGATGTTGGGCGAGGTCGGGTCGACCGCGTTGTAGCCGCCGTCGCCGCCGAGCACGTGCTGCCAGCCGTCGGATCCCCACGCGTCGAGCCCGATGAGCGTGCCGTTGTCCTGGGTGCCGCCGATGTACGCATCGCCACCCGGGAACGGGACCCCGTGGTAGAACTGGGTGATCCCGAGATTGGTGTTGTGGTCGCGGAATCGAACCTGGGAGTACCAGGGGTCGCAGATCTCGTTCTCGGCGGTCGCGACGGTGGCGTAGGGGTTGTCGGTGGAGAAGATGCCGCCGTCGCCGGCGGCGTACATCCGGGTGTTGGCGACGCCGTCGAAGTCGGGGTGGAAGACGATGGCGTGCTGGTCGGCGTGGGCGAAGCTGGAGTCGATTCCCGAGGCCCACCAGTACGACGCGAGGCCCCAGTCGCGCCCGCCATTGTCGGAGCGGAAGAGATCCACCCCGGCGGCCCAGACGATGTTGGGATTCGTCGGGTCCACCGCGATCACGTTGCAGTACCACCCCATGGGGATCCAGTAGTCGGAGCTCGCCCAACCGCAGTCCCGGTAGGAGGCGGCCACCGGGTTGGTCAGCAGCAGCGTATTGAGTTTGTTGGGATCGCTGTTGTCGACGCGGACCTCCCAGCTGCCCGCGTCGCCGCCGCTGCCGGATCGGAAGACCGCGAACAGACCCTGCTCGTACAGGCCGTTGGGACCCGGGTCGTTGGAGGCCGACAGCGCGTAGATGACGTTCTGGCTCGACGGCGCAATCGCCAGCGTCGTGCGGCCCATCCCGGGCTGCGACAGCACCGGCTCCCAGCTCGTGCCGCTGGCCATCTTGCGGCGGTAGACGGTGGCCTGATCCAGAGTCCCGCAGGAGGCGAAGACCCAGTCCCTGGCCTGAGTGTCGCGAACCGCCAGATCGAGGCAGCCGCCCTTCCGGTTCGACACCAGGTCGTGCTCCCAACTGGCGCCGCCGTCCGACGAGACGTGGACTCCCGTGCGCGTGGCGGCGTAGATCACGTCCGGATCCTTGCTGCTGACGACGAGATCGTTGACCCAGTGGAAGTCCTCGCCGGTGGTGCTCTCGAGCAGCGCCCAGCTGGCGCCGCCGTCGCGGGTGACGAAGATGCCGGCGCCGCGCAGCGGCAGCCACGTCCCGCGGACCTCCTCGCGAAAGTACCCTTCGCCGGTGCCGATGAAGAGGGTCTCGGGATCGTCCGGGTGCATGGCCATGGAGTTCACCGCGATGTTGGCGATCTCGTCGGCCAGCGGGAACCAGCGGTTGCCGCGGTCGGTGGTCTTCCAGACCCCGCCGGAGACCCCGGCGGTGTACATGATGTCGTGATTCTCCGGGTGAATCAGGAGCGCCCGGGTGCGTCCGCCGATGTTGCCGGGCCCCAGCGTCTCCCAGGTTCCCAGCAGTCGTTTCGTGGCAAAGGCGGCCACCCCGGCGACGGTGGCCGGTGCGCGGCGTTCGATCTCGACTCCCAGGCGGGATGAGTAGCGCGGCATGGCGTCCATGTGCTCCCGCGCCCGACGGTAGGCGGCGGCCGTGTTGAAGTCGGGTCCGGGTCCCTGGCGCTTGCGCCAGGCGAGCTCGGCGGCGGCGTCGGGTTCGTCGAACGGCCGCAGGCTCGCCGAGGAGTGGCGCTCGACGGCGCTGCGGATGGTCTCGTTGGGTGGGCTGGGTCGAGCCGGCGTATCCGATGCGAGCACCGCCCCCCCGAGCACAGCGAAAATGCCCAACATCCACGGTTGGAAGCTCGTATTCATGCCCACCTCCTCATTCTGCGGTGACCTCTCAGAGAACTACGGGATCGGGCGGCTTTGGTTTGGTTGCGGCCTCTCGAAGGGCGGGCTGACACCCAGGTCTCCGTCGCTTCGAACGGTCCGCTCGAGCATGCGCAGCTTCTGTTTCGGGTCCGAAACCGCGTATTCGTCTGCTAGAGTGTGCGCAATTGTGGAGGTCGATATGGCGAAGGCACGTTCGGTCATTCTCGGAGTCGGTTGTCTGGTTCTCGTCCTCGGGGTTGTCCTGGTGGCGCTGTTGGTTCGCGGATTGGCGAAACCCAAGCTGCCGTCCGACATCGTCGTTGCGGTGAACCTGTCGGGGCCCATCGCCGAGGTGACCGCCGAAGATCCTTTCGCCGAGGTGTTCGGCGAGCAGCCGATCAGCCTCAGGGACCTGCGGACGGCTCTGGTGCGGGCGGCCGATGACGATCGGGTCTCGGGCCTCCGGGTGAAAATCGGCTCTTTCGGCGCCGGTTTTGCGGTGATTCAGGAGATTCGCGAGCTGATCCGGGAGGTGAGGGCGTCCGGCAAGTGGACCTCCGCCTACCTGGAGACGGCCGGTGAGTTCGCGCCCGGCAACTCGGTCTACTACCTCGCTTCCGCCTGCGACGAGATCTCCCTCCACCCGGGCGGTGACGTCAATCTGATCGGCTACTCGGTGCGGTCCCCGTTCATCCGCGGAACCTTCGACAAGCTCGGGATCAAGCCGGAGTTCCCCGGACGCGGCGACTACAAGACCGCGCGTTTCATGTACACCGAGCGGGACTTCACTCCGGAAGCCCGGGAGATGACCGAGTGGCTGGTGGGCTCCATCTTCGACCAGGTCGTCCAGGGTGTGGCGGAAGGCCGTGGGATGGAGGCCGACCGGGTTCGCGACCTCGTCGATCGTGGACCTTTCCTCGCGGAGGAGACGGTGGAGGCCGGTCTCGTGGACCACCGCGAGGACTGGACCACCTTCACCGAGCGGATCGGCGAGAAGGCGCCGTCGGCCGACGTGGTCGGCTTCCACACCTACCTGGAGCGCGGGCCGGCGTCGGCCCGCGGCGCGAGGATCGCCGTGGTCACCGCGGTGGGCGGCATCATGCGCGGCGAGAGCCGCCGCGAGTTCAACCCCCTCTTCGGGATGAGCGACGTCATGGGGTCGGACACCGTGGCCGGAGCCTTCCGCTCGATCCGTAAGCACGACGACATCGACGCCGTGGTCTTTCGCATCGACTCTCCCGGCGGCAGCGCCCTGGCGTCGGAGATCATCCGCCAGGAGATGGAGCGGACCGCCGAGGAGATCCCGGTGGTGGTGTCCATGAGCAATGTGGCGGGCTCGGGCGGGTACTGGATCACCTGCGGCGCGCAGAAGATCATTGCCGACCCGGGGACCATCACCGGTTCCATCGGCGTGCTCACCGGCCATCTCAACATGGAGTCCTTCTATGGCGACAAGCTCGGCATCACCTTCGGCAAGGCGGACTTCGGCGCCAACGCCAACATCTACGGCGGGCTCGAGGACTGGAACGACGAGCAGCGGGCCATCGTCGACCGGACGCTGGACAAGATCTACCACCGGTTCGTGACCCTGGTTTCCGAGTCTAGGAGCATGACCTGGGACGAGGTGGACGCCATCGGCCGCGGACGGGTCTTCACCGGCGAGCAGGCTGTGGAGAACGGCCTCATCGACGCGGTGGGAGGCTTCGGCCTCGCCCTGGACGAAGCCAGGAAGCTCGCCGGGATCGACGCCGACGCGCGGGTGCGGCTGGTGGACTTCCCCAAGGCGGTTCCGTGGTGGCAGCAGCTGATGAACAAGAAGTCCGACGAGCAGGTGGCGATGGAGTCCATGCTCCGGGACTACGAGGTGTACGTCACCACCGGTCGGATTCACCTCCCCGGTGAGGTGTGGATGCCGCCCGTGGTGCTCGAGTGACGGCTCCCGTGCCCGTGCCCGATGCGTACATCCGCGTCCACTGTGATGGATGCGATGTGAGCGACTGACTCAGGTGCTCAGACTTCCGCCGTCCACTGCTCGATGATCTCGGCCACCGGCTGAACGGCGCTGATCCCGGCGACGCTCTTGCCGGCCTGGAGGTAGTCGCGGTGGGACACCACGCCCCGTTTCGCGGCTCGCTTGAGCCGAATGAAGGACCGTACCGTGTACAGCATGCGGATCCAGTGCTTGGCGCGGGGGTGGGTGAGCAGCCAGTGCTCGATGCGGCCGGCCTCGGTGCCCTCCCGTCGGACCCGCTCGGTGCGGATCACCGACACCGGCACGCCGGTGATGCGGTGGGTCAGGACGATGTCCCGCTCGTCCGCGTCGATGATCGCCTGCTTGTACTGGGGCGACTCGGTGCACTCGGTGGTGGCGATGAGCCGGGTGCCGATCTGGACGCCGACGTAGCCGAGGTCGAGGGCCTCGCGGTAGGCGTCGGCGTTGCCGATGCCGCCCGCGCAGACGATGGGCAGATCGATCCCTTTGAGATCTTCGAGCAGCTCCCTCGGGGAAAGGGATCCGGCGTGGCCGCCGGCGCGCCCGTTGACCGCGATGAGCCCGTGCACTCCGGCGTCCACGGCCTTCTCGGCCCATTTGCGCTCGGTGACATCGTGGAAGACCAGCCCGCCGTGCGGGGCCACCGCGTCGACGATCCACCGCGGGTTGCCCAGCGATGAGACGAAGAACCGAATGCCCTCCTCGAGGGCGATCTCCAGCCACTGCTGCATCCGCTCGAGATAGCGGTCCGACGACTTCTCGGTGAGGACGTTCATACCGATGGGCCCGTCGGTGAGGCTGCGGATGTGGCGGATTCCCTCACGGACGTCCCAGCCGTGAACGTAGACCAGCGATACCGGCTGCAGCACGCCGATTCCGCCGGCGTTGCTGACCGCGGCGACCAACTCCGGGTTCGAGCACGGGTACATGGCGCCGCCGATGATGGGGTGGCGGATGTTCAGCAGGTCTTCGAGGCGTCGAGGGCCGGAATGTGAGTCCATTCCGGCATGGTAGTACAAACCCAATGATGAATGATGAATGATGAACTCCATCGCAGGCATCGCGGCTTGAACTGGTTCCGCTCAGCTACATGTACCGGCGCGTCACCGGGTCGCTTTGTAGCGGCAGGCATCCTTTGGCCTCTTGCAAAACTCGACAGCGAGGTCGTCAAATATCGAGGTACCTTGTAGCGCCCATCTCCTGATGGGCGTTCTGACAGGCATCGTCGCACCAACGCCGATCAGGAGATCGGCGCTACAAAGCGCGCTCCCACGATTTTTGCAAGAGGCTCATCCTTGCCTGCCGATGGAAGTGTCTCGAGGTGTGAAGGGCGTCGAACGAAGGTCTCGCTTCCCGGTCGGTACCCCTGCGATGCAATTCAAAACTCAAAACTCATAACTCAAAACTCTGGTTCATCCCGCCATTTGCGGGATGAACCATAACTCATCATTCACGATGCGCGCTATCCTGTATCGGTGACCAGCTCGGAGCCGTCGAAGGTCGTCATCTGCCGCGGGGCGCTCGCCACCGAGCGGCGGCTGCTCGAGGAGGTTTCCCGTCTGGCTCCGGCGTCACCGGAGGAGCTCGACCCACCCCTGCGGATCATCGTGCCCTCGCGAAGCCTCCGGCTCCACCTCCTGCGCCGACTGGTGGAGGAGCGCGGTGCGGTAGCGGGAGTGGTCGTGCAGACCCTGGGCGGAGCCGCTCGAGAGGTCAGAGAGCGGGCCGGGGATGAGCGCACCCCTCGGCCCGCGGGCTTCGAGCTGGTTGTCCGCCGGCTGGCGGCCGGCGAGCCCATTCTCGCATCGGAGCTCGACGACCTCGACGACGGCTACGGCGCGGTGCTCGGAGCCGTCCGTGACCTGACCGACGCCGGCTTCGGACCCGGCCTCGAAGACGGCGTGTTGGAGCAGATCGACGAGCTCGGAAGGTCGGTCCCGCGATCGAACAGGAAGCGGGCTGCCGCCCTGGTGAGGGTCGCGGCCCGGGCCCTCGAGGCGGCCGAGCTCATCGGAACCTACCCGAATACCGCCTCCTACCGGCTCGCGGCCGAGGCACTCGCGACAACGGGCCGCGAGGCGCTGCCGTCGCGCGCGCTGCTGGTCCACGGTTTCGCCGACCTCACCGGTGTGGCGGCGGACCTGTTGACCGAGATCCTCCGGGTGTGCGGCAGCGCCGTTCTGCTCGACCGCGTCCCCGATCCCGCTGCCCATCATGCCGACGACGCCGGCAATGCCTTTCTCGGCCGGTTCGAGGTCAGGCTCGGCGGATTGGCGAAGGAGATCGACGCCGATGATCCCGCAGCGCCCGCGGTGCGCCTCGCCGAGGCGCCCGACATCGAGGCTGAGGCGAGATGGGTCACTGAAGCGGTGCGGGCTGAGCTCGACGACGGCGCCACACCGGAGTCCGTCGGGGTCGTCACTCGCCAGATCGGGACGCTCGCACTTCCGCTGCGTCGACAGTTCCGTCGTCTGGGCGTGCCGTTCTCCGGCATCGCGACCTCGGTTCCCGGTGGTCGCATCCGCCGCAAAGCCCGCAGGCTCGCCGACCTCCTCCGGCGCGGCGGCGACGCCGAGCTCGAGCTTTGGGTCGAGGTCACTGACGACCTCGCCGATGAGGTGGCGCTGCTGCTCGGTCTGCGCGTGCTCTCGCTGACCCGGTTGCGCGACCTGGCGGCGCTGCGCCCCGATCACCCAAAGCTCGTCCGGGGCGTTCCCCTTCCGCTCGATCCGGGCGTCGTCGATGCCTCTGGGGGAACCTCGTCGGAAGGGGCGGCCCCGCGGCTCACCTCGAGCCGAGTGGCGCCGGCGATCGAGCGCGCACACACCCTGCTTGGCGTGCTCGAAGGCTGGCCGGCGAAGGCGCCGGCGTCGGACCACCTGGCACAGACTGAGCGGCTGTTGGGTGCACTGGGGTGGAGGCTCGACGCCGGGCATGGTGCCGAGGTCGCGGGCGCCGCCGCCGACCTGGCGGCGGAGCTTCCTGAGACGCTCAGTGTGGAGTCGGTCGAGTGGAACTCGGAGCTCGTCCGACGGCTCGACGGGCTCGGTGAGATCCCCATCGGCGGGCGCGGGGGCGGCGTCCAACTGCTCTCGGTGACCGAGGCGCGCGCGCGGACCTTCGACCGCCTCTTCGTTTGCGGGCTCGACCGTGGGGTCTTCCCGCGCCAGGTGGTGGACGACGCCATGCTTCCGGACGCGGTGCGCGGGCGGCTGGCCGGCGTCGTGCTGCCCGAGATGCCGGTCAAGGCGCGTTCGGCTGATGAGGAGCGCTACCTCTTTGCCCAGCTGATGTCGGCGGCGCCGAAGATCGCTCTGAGCTGGCACCTGAGCTCGGGTGGGAAGCGGGCTGCCCCGTCGCCTTTCGTCGACCGCCTTCGTGCCGGTGATTCCGAGCTGCCGGTCGGATCGGTCCGACCGCTGTGGGCCCCGAGCGCCGGCGGTGGACCGCGACCGGTTTACGAGCACGCCGTGTGCGCGGCGGCGGCCACCGGGAGCGTGGACGTTCCACTGCTGTCGATGGCGATCGCCGAGGGACGCGGCGGAGTCGAGCCGGCGTGGTCGGCCGTTCCCCCCGAGCGCCTCGCGACGTCGCGCGCCGAGGTTGTTGCGACCCTGGAGGCCGGTGATGGAACGCCGTCAGTCGGTCCGTGGTTCGGATTCGTCGGCAACGGGACGGCGCCCGGCGACAAGGTGTGGATCACCCACCTCGAAGCGGTGGCGGCCTGCCCGTGGCGAGCCTTCGTCGAGCGCCGCCTCGGGGTACGGCCGCTCCCGGACCCGCATCTCGGCTTGCCCGACCCCGACCACCGTCTCGTGGGCAACGTCGTCCACGAGGTGCTCGAGCGCATCGTCAGCGGGCCAAAGCGGCAGCGGCTCACTCTCGAGAAGGCGCTGACGAATGATCCGGCCGACGTCGTCTGGCCGTCGGACCGGGACCTCGACCGCCTGCTTGCCGATGCCGCCGACAAGGTCGCCTTCGACGAAGGGCTCGGTGGTTTCGGGCTCGCCAGGTTGCTCGAGGCGCGCGCCCGGCCGATTCTCGCCGTCGCTCGCGAGGTCGAATGGAGCGGCGGGTGCACGGTCGCGGGAGTGCTCTCTGCCGAGATCGAGGGCGAGCTCGTTCACCAGGCCACCGGCCGGGTCATCGGCTTCCGAGCCGACCGGCTCGACGCCGGACCTTGCGCGACCGACTACAAGAGCGGCCGGCCCATGTCGACGGCGGTCAGGGAGTCCACTCGGGCGGGACACCTGTTGAAACACGTCAGACGGGGACGGGTGCTCCAGGCCGTCGCCTATGCGCTGGCCGCCTCCGGAGGCGTCGGTCGCTACCTCTACCTGAGACCCGACATTGGTGATGCCCCCGACGAGGCCCGCATGCTCGAGGCGAAGGGTGACGATCCGGACCTCACCGCGGCGTTTGACCAGGCGGTTGGTGTGATCGATGCGGCGATGGCCGCCGGTGCCGCCTTCCCGCGCGTGAAGGAGCCGGAAAGGAAGGACCTGAAAACCGATCACTGCACCTACTGCCAGGTCGTCGAGGCCTGCCGCCGCGACGACTCGGCATTCACGAGGCTTCTGGTAGAGCTGATGAATGGCGAAGGAGGCGATCCGGTCCCGGCTCTCGAGTCGGCGCGAGATCTTTGGTGGCTCGGTGTGGAACGGGAGGAGGAATCGTGAGCGGCGGCGGACGGCGGTCCGGGGCGGACGAGGCGACCCGTGCTCTGGCGCAGGCGGAGTTTTGCCGCCCGCTGGTCATCGAGGCCGGCGCCGGGACCGGCAAGACCGCCCTGCTGGTGGCCCGGGTGGCTGCCTGGTGCGTGGGCCCCGGCTGGGTGCGTCACGCCGAGGCCGACCGGCCGGGGGAGGTGGCGCAGCGGGTGATCGACGGCGTCGTGGCGATCACCTTCACCGAGGCGGCGGCCGCGGAGATGGCGACCCGGATCGGTGAGGCGCTTTCGGGCCTCGCCCGCGGTGAAGCGCCGGTGGGCTGGTGCCCGGTGAACGAGCCGGAACCGATCGGCGAAGACGAGCTTCGAGCCCGGGCGGCGGCGCTGGGCAACGAGGCCCATCGCCTCAGGGTGACCACGATCCACGCCTTCTGCCAGCGGCTGCTGACGGCGCATCCCTTCGCGGCCCACGTGCACCCCCGTTTCGAGATCGACGCCGACGGAACCCTCGTCGAGGCGCTCGCCGACGAGGTCGTGCTCGAGGCCCTGCGCGAGCTCGACCGAAGCCCGTTGCGCGGCGACTGGGAGCGGCTCGCTGCCGAAGGCGAGGGCCCGGCCCGCGTCGCCGAGGCCCTTCGCGCGCTCGTCGCCGCCGGCGCCGTACCGGCCGACCTCGAGCGCGACCCGTTCGACGAAGAGAGGGCTCGGGCGACGGCCGGGGATCTGCAGGCGGTGCTGCGCTCGGTGCTCGACATGGAAGGCGGCAGGTTCGGCGCCGTGAAGCGCGCCACGAGGACGCAGGCGACCATCGAGGTCCTCGATGGCATGCTGCAGCGCTTGGAGGAAGCGGGAACCGACGTGTCGTTCGGCGACATCGCCGACGCGATCTCTGGATTCGATTCGGGGTCTCGAAAAAAGCTGCGAGCCTGGGCGAAGGGGACCTTCGGCAAGGGCGAGGCGACGTGCCTCGGTGAAGATCTCGAAGGTTTCGCGCACCTCGCTGGCGCGGCCGTATCCCAGCTTGACGGTTTGAGAGGGCTCGATCCGGAGGCGTTCGGGGCCGCGCGTTCCGTGCTTCTCGCCTTGCTCGAGGAGGTCGAGGGGCGGCGGACGGCGCGCGGAATCGCGAGCTTCGCCGACCTGCTGACAAAGACGGCCCGACTCCTGGAGGAGCACGAGGAGCTCTGCCGGGGTGAGCGGCGGCGCATGGACCAGCTCTTGGTGGACGAGTTTCAGGACACCGATGATATCCAGTGCCGGATCGTCCGGCGATTGGCCCTGGATGGGCCTGATGACGAGCGTCCGGGCCTCTTCGTCGTCGGCGATCCCAAGCAGTCGATCTACGCATGGCGCAGTGCCGATTTGAAGGCGTACGACGAGTTCGTCGATATGGTGGTCTCGCGAGGCGGCGAGAAACGGCCGCTGACCCGCAACTTCCGCTCGGTGAGGCCGATCCTCGACGAGGTCGAGCGGGTCGTTGAACCGGTCATGCATCGCGAGAAGGGTTTCCAACCGGAGTTCCAGGCCCTCGAGGCGACTGGTGACCGGGCGAGCTCATTCGGATTCGACACGCCGCCGTGGAGCGCGGTCGAGCATTGGATCTGCTGGCACCTGAACGACGACGGTGTCATCGATCCGGCGAAACAACGCAGTGGGGACACGACCGTCCTCGAAGCCGCCGCCATCGCCGCCGACGTCCGGCGGCTTCACGACTCGGCGGGTGTGGCGTTCGGCGACATCGCGGTGCTGCTCCGCGCCACCACCGCCCAGAACGAAATCCTCGAGGCCTTTCGCAAGCTCGACGTTCCCTTCGAGGTGTCCCGCGAGCGCGAGTACTTCAGACAACGGGAGATCGTCGAGGCCGCCGCCCTGGTCCGCGCCGTGCTCGAGCCGGCGGACACCCTCGCCCTGCTCGCCGTGCTGCGCTCGGATCCTGTCGGTGTGCCGGACGCCGCGTTGGCGCCCCTCTGGGATGCCGGTCTGCCGGCGGCCGCGGCCGCCCTCGACGGCAGGGATGGCGGCGCGATGGTGCGGGCGAGAGAGGTGGTCGACCGGGCTGCGGCGGCGACCGGTGATGTTCTCGGGCTCGAGCGGCTGCCGTGCTGGTCGGAGGCGGTCTCCGGTGTGCTGGAGGTCCTGGCCGAGCTCCGCCGTTCGCTGCGGGAGGACCCTCCCGACGTCTTTGTCGAACGCCTGCGGACCCTGTGGCTTGCCGAGGTCTCGGCCGGCGCCCGCTTCCTCGGACGGTTCCGGCAGGCGCGGCTGGACGGGTTCTACTCCGACCTCGAGGAAGCGCTCTGCCGAGGCGCCGGCGGCGTCGCCGAGCTGGCGCGCTTCCTGCGCCGCGCGGTCGCCGAGGGCCGGGAGGCCCCGCGCGAGTCGGAGCCCGATCGCGCCGCCGACGCGGTGCATGTGATGACCATCTACGGCGCCAAGGGTCTCGATTTCGGCCACGTCTACCTGGCTCAGATCCACCGTTCGACCGGCGGACGTCGGGGCCGGGATGCGGCGGTCTTTCGGCGCGCTGAAGGCTCGGATGAAATGCAGCTCTTCGGGTGGCCCTCACCCGGCTTCGGGTCGGTGGAGCAGGGACGCGCTGATCAGGAGTGCGCCGAACGGGTGCGTCTTCTCTACGTCGCCATGACGCGCGCCAAGCAGCGCCTGGTGGTCTCGGGCGGTTGGGCGACGCCGGGGGTGCCCGTCGATCCACTGGAGGTCTCGACGGTTGCCGAGCTCGTCGCCCACCGAGGAGATCCGGAGCTCATCGGTGGGCTCATCGAGCGCGGAGAGGCTCGTGGCGCCGACCCTGAACCAGGGGTGGTTTGGTATGTCCCGGGGGTCGTCGATGACGGTGCCTCCCAGGTCCGGGCGACCACCGGATCGGCCGCGGCGACGGTTGACATCGATGCGGCGGCAGCCGACGCGGCGGCCCTTGCCAGGGCCCGCCGAGCAAGCAGTGATCGGATGATGGCGAGGTGGTCCTCGCCGGCGTCGGATGCGGCCCACCGCGCCCGCGCTCGGATGGAGGCCGAACCGGAGGAGAAGGGCAACGCACGGGCCCCGACCGTGGCCGGTGCAGGCGCCGCCGCAGCGGTGGGGACCGCCGTCCACCGCCTGCTCGAGATCATTGACCTGTCCCGGGATCTCGCCAGCGAGGTCGCGGACCGGAGATCGGCGGTCATCCGCGAGGCGGCCGTCGAGCTCGCTCCGGTGGAGGCTGCTGCGGCTGTGTCGAGATTCGAAACCCTGGTCGACGGGCTGCCCGGGAGTGGGTGCATGGCGCGGCTGGCCGAGGTTTCGCAGCGGGTGATGGCCCGCGAGCTCGAGGTCTTTCTCGGGCCGAGGATGGACGACGGCACCTCGGTGATCAGCGGCGCGGTCGACCTCGTCTACAGCGACCCGGACGATGGTCGATTGGTTGTCGCCGACTATAAGACCGACGCGGTGGAGAGTGATGCCGAGCTCGCCGGGCGCGTCGAACGCTACCGGCCTCAGCTCGCGACCTACGCCCGTGCGCTGGAGCACGCGCTCTCTCTCGACGAGGCGCCTCACACCGAGCTCTGGTTCCTGGGAGCTGATCGGATTGTCCGGGTGGATTGACCTTTCTTCATCCGGCGCCATCCGGAGTCGCCGGTGCAACTCTGGATCCCGAACCCCGTATGGCAACCAAGAGGACTCCATGAAGGCTCCGTTACGTGTGGTGGCTGTTTCGTCGATCCTGGTGATCGCAGTGCTGCTGTGGATCGCCGATTCACCTCCGGAGGGAATCGTCTCTCGGGGGGACGTCGAGCACTGCTCGTCGTTGCTGCTCGACAACGGCGGGCACGGCGTCTTCGGGGCCAACTTCGACCACACCCTCACCGACGAAGGGCTCGTCTTCGTCAACCTGCGGGGCGTGGAAAAGGCCAGCGTGAGCGGCGGCGACCCCTCCAACCGTCTCGAGTGGACGAGCCGATACGCCAGCGTCAGCTTCAACCTTGTGGGCTACCACTACACCTGGGGGGGGATGAACGAGGCCGGCCTTTCGATCAGCACCATGTCGCTCGCCCAGACCCAGCAGCCGCCGCCCGACCACCGGCCAGCGCTCGACAACGGGGAGTGGGTGCAGTACCTCCTCGACACCTGCGCCACCGTCGAAGAGGTCATCGCCACCGACGACGACGTGAGGATTCTCACCGTCGATCACTACCTCGTCGGCGACGGGTCGGGCAACGCGGCCACCATCGAGTTCCTCGAGGGTCGGATGGTGGTCCACACCGGTGACGACCTGCCGGTGGCGGCGCTGACCAACGGAACCTATGCCGGGTCGGTGTTGCTCTGGCAGATGCTTCGGGATGGCGGAAACTACTCCAACTACGGTTCGTCGCTGCATCGTTTCTGCCTCGCTGCCGACCGGGTGGACGGTTTCCGGCCGACCACCAGCGACGAGGCGGTGAGCTACGCCTTCGACACCCTCGATCTGGTCAGGGGCGAACGGTTCTCGGCCTCGCCCACCAACTGGAGCCTGGTCTTCGACAGCGAGAACCGGCGGGTGTTCTTTCGAACTCGAAGGAACCCCGATCTGCGGTGGGTGGACTTCGGCCAGCTCGACCTCCGATGCGGCCATCCGGTCCGGATGATCAATATCCACGACGGCGGCCCGGGCAACGCGACGGCCGATCTCTTCGACTTCGACGCTCAGCTCAATCGATTCCACTTCGAGCGTTTCCTGAACATCTGGGGGATCAACGTCTCCCAGCAGGACATCACCTGGATCCTCAACCAACTCGAGAGCTTCGACTGTGCCCCGGCCCACCGCCGAGCCACCCGCCGCGTCGCGCCGTAGCGCGGGAACCCTCCGGCGGTTTCGCGATCACACCTTTCAGCACCACGACTGGAGGGAGTTGCTCATGACCGCGATTCGACGAGGTCGTTCAGATGCGTCGATCTTCACCGGAACCATGGCGGATGTGTCGTTTCTGCTGGTGATCTTCTTCATGATCACGGCAGCGTTCTCGATCTCGAAGGGCATCGACTTCAGCTGCGACGAGCCGCCGCCGATAGACCATGTCTACGAACCGTGGGAGGCCGTCGACGTACTGGTGCAGACTGATGGTTCGATCCTCGTCGACGGTGAGTCCCTGATTCTGGATCAGCTGCTCCCCTATGTCTGGTCCAAACTCGAGCAGGATGCCGAAAAGCCCGTCATTCTCCGCGGCGAGAGGGATACGACCTACGGTGCGGTCATCAGCGTGTTGGACGAGCTCAGGCAGTCAAGTGACAAGATGAATTTCGACATTCCGAATCTCGCCATGCCGACATTCAGAGAGCAGCACGATTACTCACTGACCTTCGCGCGCTGAGAACACGCCGGCAGACGACGGACTTTTTGACGCGTTGCGCCCGATTGCAATGCGAGACATCAGCGAGTTGAGGGTTCTGGTCGGAATCGTCGCGAAACGAGCGAGGCGCGAGACTGCCGGCGTGCTCGCACGAAATTGGGAGCGAAGGCGTACTTGCGGTACGTTGAGCTTCCGATTTCGAGAACACGCCGGCAGACGACGTGTATCGCTCGTTGCAGCAGATTCCGACCAGAACCCTCAACTCAAGGAAAAAACCCGGCGGTATACCGCCGGGCCCCCTCCGCAACGCGGATTCCTCCTCCCCCGCTGCGAACCCGGGGATTGTACACAATCCCCGACAATGTCACGTTCTCGCTCAGTCGAGGATGGACTGATTCTCCAACGCGCGCTTCATGGTGATGCCGATCTCGGCCGGGGTCTTGGCGACGGCGATCCCGGCGTCGTTGAGCGCGGCAATCTTGTCGGCCGCCGTGCCTTTGCCGCCGGAGATGATGGCCCCGGCATGCCCCATGCGGCGTCCCGGAGGCGCCGTCTGGCCGGCAATGAAGGCCACCACGGGCTTGCGCACGAACTGCTTGACGAACTCGGCCGCCTCTTCCTCGGCGCTGCCGCCGATCTCTCCGATCATGACGATGCCTTCGGTGTCGTAATCGGTTGCGAAGGCCTCGAGGCAGTCGATGAAGTTGGTTCCCGGAAGAGCGTCGCCGCCGATGCCGACACAGGTCGACTGCCCGAGGCCGAGGGCGGTGAGCTGGCCGATGGCCTCGTAGGTCAGGGTTCCCGAGCGCGACACGACGCCGATGGGACCGGGGATGGAGATGTGGCCGGGCATGATGCCGAGCTTGCACTCGCCCGGAGTGATGATGCCGGGGCAGTTGCCGCCGACGAGGCGGGTGGGGAGGCCCTGGATGACCCGGTGGACCCGGATCATGTCGCGGGCCGGGATGCCCTCGGTGATGCAAATGACCACCTCGACGCCGGCATCGGCGGCCTCGAGAATGGCGTCGGCCGCGAATGGCGGCGGCACGAAGATCAGCGACGCGTTGGCGCCGGTTTCCTCGACCGCATCGACGACGGTGTTGAAGACGGGCACGCCGTCCACATCCTGGCCGGCCTTACCCGGCGTGACGCCGGCGACGACCTTGGTGCCGTACTCGCGGCACTTTTCGGAGTGGAATCGGCCCTCTTTGCCGGTGAGACCCTGGATGACGACCTTGGTGTCGGAATTGACCCAAATACTCATGCCGCACCTCCGACCGCCGCGACGACTTTCTCGGCGGCGTCCGCCATCCCTTCGCCGACGATGACGTCGAGATCGGATTCGGCGAGCACGCGCCGGCCCTCTTCGACGTTGGTTCCCTCGAGCCGCACGACCAGCGGCACGCTCAGCTTGACCTCTTCGGCCGCCGCAACGACGCCGCGGGCCACCATGTCGCAGCGGACGATGCCGCCGAAGATGTTGACCAGAACGCCCTGCACCGCCGAGTCGGAGAGCAGGATCCGGAACGCTGCCGCCACGCGTTCCTGGGAGGCGTCGCCGCCCACGTCCAGGAAGTTGGCCGGCTCGCCGCCGTAGTGCTTGATGATGTCCATGGTTGCCATGGCGAGCCCGGCGCCGTTGACCATGCAGCCGATGTTGCCGTCGAGCTTGATGTAGTTCAGGTCGTACTTGGACGCCTCGACCTCCAGGGGCTCCTCCTCGTCGAGGTCGCGCATCTCGAGGATGTCCTTGTGGCGGAACATGGCGCTGTCGTCGAAGCTCGCTTTGGCGTCCAGCGCGATGACCCGCCCATCGGTGGTGGTCACCAGCGGGTTGATCTCGAAGAGCGACGCGTCGGTGTCGCCGTAGGCGGCGGCCAGGGCGTGCATGAGCTTGATGCCCGCCTTGAAGGCGTCGCCTTCGAGGCCGAGGCCGAAGGCCAGCTGCCGGGCGAGGTAGGGGTGGAGCCCCACGTCGGGGTCGAAGTGGGCCTTGAGGATGGCGTCGGGGTTCTCTTCGGCCACCTCTTCGATCTCCATGCCGCCGAACTTCGACGCCATCATCACCGGGAAGCCCTCGGAGCGGTCGAGGACGATGCCCAGGTAGAGCTCGCGCTCGATGGGGAGCGCTTCCTCGATGAGGACCCGCCGGACCAGCCGGCCCTCGGGCCCGGTTTGCTTGGTCACCAGGGTCATCCCCAGGATCTCGTCGGCCAGCTCCACCGCGTGGTCGGGGTTGTCGGCGATCTTGACGCCGCCGCCCTTACCGCGCCCACCCGCGTGGATCTGCGCCTTGACGACCACCCGGCCGCCGAGCTCCTCGGCGATGGCTTTCGCCTCACCGGCCTCGGTCACCAGCTTACCGCGGGGGACGGCCACCCCATAGCGAGCCAGGACCTCTTTTGCCTGATACTCGTGAACCTTCATGCTGCCTCCTCTTTGGAGTTGGAACCGGCTCATGCCGGACCGCGTCATTGTGACCTGTCCGACCACCACAGGGCAAGCACCGGTGAGAATTTTCACCAGCTCCACCCTTGGGAATGGGAGGAACCGCACGTATGATGCCGGCGCCATGCTTCGATCTGCACTGATCCGCGACCCGGCAACGGGGGGGTGGACACGTTTCGAGCGTCCCGTTGAGAACGTGTGCGCCTGGGAGCGGGCGGAGGTGATGGGCGCGCTTCGCCGGATTGAAGAGGCGGTGGAGAGCGGTGGGCTCGCCGCGGTCGGCTGCATCGCCTACGAGGCGGCGCCGGCCTTCGATCCGGCTTTTCGAACGGCGGCGCCCGCCGACGGGCTGCCTCTACTCTGCTTCGGCCTCTTCGAGGGTGGCAGTGGCGGCACTCCTTCTTTCGGCGCCCCGGCGGCCGGTTTCTCGATCGGGGCGTGGGCGCCGTCCCAGGACCGTGAGAGCTACCGTCAATCGATTGGGCGGATCCGCGACTGTATCGCCGGGGCCGCCACCTACCAGGTGAACCACACCTTCCGGATGAGGGCGACGTTCACGGGTGATCCTGCGAGCTTCTTCACCGATCTGGTCCGGGCTCAGCCGAGGTGCCACGCAGCGCTGCTCGACATGGGTGAACGGGTTGTCTGCTCGGCCTCGCCCGAGCTCATGCTCCAACTGGACGGTGAACGGATTCTGTCGCGCCCGATGAAGGGAACCGCTGACCGGGGCCGCGATCTCGCCTCCGATCGGGCTGCTGTCGAAGCTCTTCGACGATCCGAGAAAAACCGCGCAGAGAACGCCATGATCGTCGACATGGTCCGAAACGACCTGGGCAGGGTCGCGGACGTCGGGACGGTTCGGGTGAGCGCCCGATTCGACGTCGAACGCCATCCCACCGTTCTGCAGATGACCTCCACCGTCGAGGCCGAAACCCGGGCGGATATCAGCGAGATCCTGGGCGCTCTCTTCCCCTTCGCCTCGGTGACCGGCGCCCCCAAGGTCCGTACGATGGAGCTCATCAGCGAGCTCGAGAATGAACCGAGAGGGGTCTACACCGGCGCCATCGGGGTAATCCGGCCCGGCCGACGGGCGCGGTTCTCGGTGGCCATCCGCACCGCGGTGGTGGATCTCGAGGCCGGTGAGGTCGAGTACGGCGTCGGCAGCGGCGTCGTCTGGGACTCCGGCGCCGACGCCGAGTACGACGAGTGCCTCGCCAAGGCGAGGATCCTCACCGAGCATGCTCAGGAGTTCGAACTGCTGGAGACGCTTCTGTGGGAGCCCGATGCCGGGTTCTTTCTGCTCGACCGCCACCTCGATCGCCTGGTCGAAGCGGCGGAGTATTTCGGCCGGCCGTTTGACCGGAAGGTCATGTCGGAGAGGTTTCGCACGGTGCCAGGTCCGCAGTTCCGGAGTTGTCATAGCCGGCCGTCGACACCACTGGACATCGATGACAACTCCGGAACTGCGGACCTGGCACCGACGATCCTGCTCCGGGTGCGTGTGCTCCTCGCCGCAGACGGATCGTTGCGAGTCGAGACAGACCCCATCGAGCTCGA
>JAZBOQ010000292.1:0-4078 GCA_036351195.1 Thermoanaerobaculales bacterium
AAGAAACCCTCGAGTGCGACACCGACGTCGGTTGTGGTACCGAGGCCGACCTGGATCGGATTCTCGCCCCCGAGGTCCAGCTTGAACGTCGTATCGGACCGGTTGGCCTTCAGCTTGCCGCCGAAAAAGAACCGGCTGGACCCGATGCGAAAGCTCATGGTCTGCAGCGCCAAACCGCTGCGCGTGGTGAAGCCGATCGGCCGATCGAGCAGGTAGACCGTTGCGTTGATGTTCGTCGACATCAGCGCGCTCAGTGAACGCACACGGTCGTCCCGCCACGACGCCGAGTGCGCCGCTCCTGCCACCCACGTGTCGGAGTCGGTGTACGCGCCGAAGACGGCCGTGACATTCGGCGGCTGCCGTTGCCCGTCCGCAACGTCGATACCGGCGTCCGGGACGTCGAGGTCCAGCATGGGGGTTCTCTCGGCCTGCCGCGGATGGATGAACATCAGCGAGGCGCCGAGACCTCGGCCGATGGCCGGTTCGGTGATGAAGATCGGTACCGGAAGGACGCGGAGCTTCGAGACCTTCCCCGCCTCGGCATCATGGCCGTCATCGGCGACTGCCGGCGGCGCCAGCACGGCGACGATCAACACCCCACACACCAGTGCTGTGCGATCTCGGTACCCGGGCGCAGGCCTCATTCCCGGCAGACGGTCCCGTCTTTCGACGCCCGCTGTGAGCGGACGGCGCCATCGCTGGAGTGGGGTTCCTCTCGGTCGGCTCATGCTGCCTGCTCCCGTGGTCGCGATCGGTGCCCGATCAGCTGTTCAGCTTCTTGTTCTTCCAGTACTTGGTGCCGGCGATGTCGGCCGAGGCCAACAAGCCCTTGTCGGTGAGCTGGTAGATCGCGATGCCGTTGACGAATCCGGACTTGGCACCGGCGCCCGCGGTTCCGGCGGCGGCCTGCGCGGACGCATCGGCCTGCCACGACGCCGAGTGCGCCGTCTCCACCACCCAGGTGGTGGCTACGTGGCTGTGCATCGTTGCCTCCTCATCAACTCGTCGCGATTGTCAACGCCAAACTCAAATCGCGTGACTCGCACCTTGATTCCTTCTTGTGACGTTCTCGTTCTGGGGCCGGGGACATGACTCAAACCCATTTCTTGATTCGTCTTCAATCACATGCACTGCCGAGGCGCGCACAGACCTCGGCGATCATCTCATCAGCCAGGTCCTGGTTCGATTCTGTGTCGCGGCCACCGCCTACCAGCAGCGACAACCGTGTCCGTTCAGAACCCACTTCGATGATTCTGAGTGTCAGGGTTTGGTCGCCGGCACGCGCGGAGCAGCGGTTCGCGTCCTCCTCGAGCTCGGTGATCTCGATGTCGTCACGTTCGAGGAGGAGCTTGACAGCAGCTTCGAAGGCGTCCTCGGGGCCCAGGTCGACCGTCGCAGCAGCCGAGCGATAGATCGAGGCCTTTTGATAGGTCGATGCCCCGACTGCCGAAGTGCCCATCGCGCAGCCGGTGGTGCCGATCGCGACCAATCCGAGCAGCGCAACGAGCGCTGCAGCCCGCCACAAACGGCATGTCACAAATGCTGGTTTCACTTCGCAGGTTCTCCCATTACAGTTCGGTTCGTACTCAGCCGTGTCGCCACCACCCGATAGCCGAGGAGCACGAGAAAAAAGATCAGAATGAGCGCAACGCCGTAGAGAAAGGCCCGGGTGAGGATCTCGTCGACGACCTCGTCCTCGAAGCGGTTTGCGGTCTCGAGGATCGGCGCCATCTGGCCCTCGGCACCGGCAGAACCGAGCAACCGCTCGATCGACATCAGCACCGTCTGGACCTCGCGGACGGTGACCGTCGCTTCCGCCAGGGTCTTCTGGTAGTCGACGATGTCGAACGGTCGCACCTGGCCCTCACTCGCCTCCGCAATACCCGCGAGGAGCATGTCGGTCGCGCCAATGGTCTCGCCGAGAACCTCGGCGAGCTGGCGACCGGTTTCGAGAGTCTGATGGAGGTCGTGCAGCGCCGGGCGCAGCTCGCCGTTCTCGTCGCCGAGGTCGGCGAGCAGTGCCTCCCGCTGTGCGTTCAGGCCGCTCATGATCTGGTCGATCGCCGCCCGGCGCTCCTCGGGCAGGTCCGCCACCAGGGCGGCGAAGGTCTGCGCAACACGGTCCGACACCTCGGCGAAGGTGCGTGAGTCCTCGATCAGCTGTCTGGACTCGGGCAGGCTTGCCAGCTTCGCCGAGGCCATCTCCATCTGGAGGGTCAGCGACATCTGCATTCGAGTCGCCATGAACACCAGCCTCTCGCTGAGCATTCGCATTTCCTCGATGTTGCGGTTGGCCTCGCGGACGGGCGCCAGCATGCCTCCCGACCGGCCCGCATCGATCAGGGTCCGTACCTGTCTCGAGTCGCCGAGCTCGGCGAGCCGGACGTAATCCACGGCAACGACGTCCGGATGCTCCGCCCTCCATTCGTCGACCAGGGTCCTGAGCTCGGAGAGCTGCTCAGGGGTGTAGACGGCCGCTGCGATGCCCCAGATGTCCTGCTCGAGCTCCAGGTAGGCGTCCAGGACGGGCAGCCCCTGCTCACCGAACACCTCCGGCATCCAGTAGTCCTCGAAGACGGCGCGCTTGAGGGTGACGAGGACGGTCATGTCGAGCACGGCCGCGGCCGGGTTCGGGCTCGCCGCGATGTCGGTCGTCACCATCAACGCCAGAAACCGTGCGGCGGCCGTGGTGTAGCGATCTTCCGGCGTCGCCGATTCCAGCTCGAGGGCCCGTGCGGCGTCGAGGGTCACCGCGAAGTACCGATCCGAGAAGGCCATCAGCGCGGACTGCGCCTCCTGCTGCGTCATCCGGGTCTCACCGGTTTCGGACCGGGGGTCGGATTCGGCCGTCGGCGTCGAGCCGGACGACGCGCAGCCCGATGCTACGACCATGGTTGCCGCGGCCAGGCCGCGAAGGACAGAACACCTGGTCGTCGTGCTCATGGGATCCCCCTCCCTGATTCGCTCTTCACCACGGGAGTGCGACCACCGGAGAGATACCGATCCTGATCTGGTGGTTCGGCCCGAAGGTATCGGGCGACGCAATGTAGTGCCAGTACTGAACATTGAACTTCCACGGTCGGCCCTTGATGATCTTGGTCTTGGCGACGCCGACTGCGAGCGGAAAGGTCCAGGCATTCCCGCTGGCGGCTTTGTGGTTGTACGAGTACACCGGCGAGCCGTTGATCTGCCACCCATTCTTCAGGTTGACGGCGTAGAAATACTGACCGCCGGTGATGCTGGTGCCGTCACCATCGCCGCCGGCGACGTCCCACTGGTGGGTCACCAGCAGGCCGAGCACTCCCCATTTGGAGACTTTGGCCACCAGCACCTCGGGACCGAGCAGCCATTGATCGAGACCGAGAGCGTCGTCGGTGGCGGTGGGCAGAGTGCCCACAACACCGCCGCCGACCACCACGCCGCCGGCGAGGTTCCTGGCGACAAAGACGTCGAAGCCGATGTCTCCGAGATCGACACCCTTCGATTCGAAACCGTCCGCGGTCGGGACGTCCTGGCTGAAGATGACCGGAACGAGCGGTCGAACAAACAGGTTTGAGGCGGGTGACAACGGATAGGGCAATGACGGCTGGAAGGTCGCGCGGAACGCGCGCTGCGAGCCGGCATCCTGGAGATCGCCATCGTAGCCAACGACGTCGAAGAGGGTGTTCAATGTCCCCATCACCGTGTTGGGGTTGGACAACGCCGCGGCAACTTCGGATGCCGACGGCTCACCGAGACCGCCCTCGCCGTCGGGCACGGTGACGTTGGTGATCGTCTCGGTGTCTCCGTCGATGACACGGAACACCCTGAGCTCCCCGGTCTCGACATGCCGCACGCGGTACTCGCCCGGCACGTCGAGATTGCGTTCGAAGGTGTAACAGTTGGTTTCTCTGTTCGACGAGTAGCACACCTGGTCGTCGCCTCGGACCTCCCAGGTTCGCTTGAAAGTCTCGCCCCACGCGGTGATGGTGGCAGTGCCGTCCGCGCGGTACTCGCCGTGCCCGACCTTGCCGGTTCCCAGTTCGATCTCCGCCGTCGCTCCGGCAACGAGGTCGCGCAGCTGATCGGCACCCTCAAT
>JAZBOQ010000293.1:0-21587 GCA_036351195.1 Thermoanaerobaculales bacterium
CTACAAAATACTGAGCTCCCTTGTAGTGCCGGCGCCCCCGCCGGCGTGATCTCGTCCCGGCAAGGCCATCACTCGGACGATTCGCCGAATCTTGCAGGAGGCCATGGA
The DNA here is from genome assembly GCA_036351195.1 of Thermoanaerobaculales bacterium. Taxonomy (GTDB): domain Bacteria; phylum Acidobacteriota; class Thermoanaerobaculia; order Thermoanaerobaculales; family Sulfomarinibacteraceae; genus JAHECW01. The sequence continues at coordinate 109 of JAZBOQ010000293.1, forward strand.
AGCCTGCTCCACAATGGACGCTCCCTATCCGTATCCGTATCCGTGGCCGTGGCCGTGGCCGAAGACCGTAGCAGTGGCAGTGGCAGAGGCAGAGGCAGAGGCAGAGGCAGTGACCGTAACAGCGTCTACGACCGGGTCCGCGGTGGGCCAGGGCCCACCCTACTTGACAACCCCGAAGGAGAGACCGAACGGCACGGACGATGAATGCGAGCACCGTCTCTCTCACGCTCTTTTCCGAAATGCCATCCTGCGGGCGAGGACGCCCGCACCACAATTTGCATCCGTTTCAGCATCCGTGCCCGGTGACCGCAACCGTAACCGTGGCAGCGACAACGATCCGGCTCAGCAGCGCGGAGGCGGATCCGCTGCGATGCAATTCATCATTCATCATTCCGCATTCATCATTCAGCGGGCCGAGTGTCAGCGGAGCCCGCTCGGGAACCCCTCCGGCGGGTGGTCGTACTCGACACCACTGACGCCCTTGTTGACCGTTCCCATGGGAAAGCCCGGGCACCCGGCGTCGCGGAGGTGGCCCAGGACCTTCTTGAGCTTCTTCGGCGGCACGACGAGCACCATGCCGACGCCCATGTTGAAGGTGCGCCAGAGGTCGTCCTCAGGCACCTCGCCGCGCTCGGCGAGCACTCTGAAAACCGGAGGAATGTCCCACGCTCCGACCTTGATCGTGGCCTGCATCCCATCGGGCAGGACCCGCGGCAGGTTGTCGGTGAGGCCGCCGCCGGTGATGTGGGCCATGGCGCGGACGAGGCCCTTGTCCAGCAAGGGCCAGACCTCGTTGACGTAGCAGCGGTGGATCTTGAGTAGCTCCTCCCCCACCGTGCAGCCGAGCTCGGGATCGACGTGGTCGGGTCCGACGCCGGGATCGTCGAGCAGGACCTTGCGCGCCAGTGAGTAGCCGTTGGTGTGGAGGCCGGTGCTCGGCAGCCCCACCAGCACCTCGCCGCCCTTCACCTTGGAGCCGTCGAGGATGGTCTTGCGGTCGAGGATGCCGACGATGAAGCCGGCGAGGTCGTACTCACCGTCGCCGTAGAAGCCGGGCATCTCCGCCGTCTCGCCGCCGAGCAGGGCAACCCCGGTCTCGGCGCAGGCCGTCGCCACACCGCCGATGACCTCGGCCACCACGTCCGGCTCGAGACGGCCGGTGGCGCAGTAGTCGAGGAAGAAGAGCGGCCGGGCTCCCTGGACCAGGATGTCGTTGATGCAGTGGTTGACCAGACACTGGCCGACGGTGCCGTGGCGCCCCGAGGCGATGGCCACCTTGATCTTGGTGCCGACCCCGTCGGCCGAGGCCACCAGCACCGGCTCTTTGAAGCCCTTGGGCACCTTGAAGAGCCCGCCGAAGGCGCCCTGGTCCGACAGCACCCCCGTGGTGTAGGTCCCGCGCACCATCTTCTTGACCTGCTCGAGCGCCTTGTCCTGGGCGTCGATGTCGACTCCTGCGTCTTTGTAGGTTGCCATCATTCCGCTCCCGATCCCGCTCCCGATCCCGTTCCCGATGGGATCGAACCGGAACGTTTTCGACACCCTATCCGGTGTGGTTGTCCGTGACAAGGGTCGGACTACCGCCTCATCCTCGACCTCGGCACGGCTGGTTTTCGGGATCGGGATCGGGACCGGGACCGGGATCGACTCGAATCACGTCGATTCCGAGGGCGACGTATGACGCTACAATGCCGGCCATGACGATCACACGCCTGTACAGATCTCCCGGCCTGTCCACGGTGGACGTGCGGAAGGCCGTCGCCGCCGCCCGCGCCGCCGGCATCGAGGTCACCGACATCGCCACCGAGCACTGCTTCTACGTGGCGAGCGACGAGCCGCTCGACGGGGATCGCCTGACGACGCTTCGCTGGCTGCTCGCCGAGACCTTCGAGCCCGCGGGTTTCGGCGAAACGAGCTTCCTCTCCGCGGCCGGCTGCGAGATCGTCGAGGTGGGGCCGCGCATGAGCTTCTCCACCGCGTGGTCGACCAACGCCGTGGCCGTCTGCCACGCCTGCGGCCTCGAGGAGATCTCCCGTATCGAGCGATCGCGGCGCTTTGCCCTGCCCGCCCTCACCGACGCCCAGCGAGCGGCCTTCTCGGCCGCGGTCCACGACCGCATGACCGAGTGTCTCTACCTCGACCCCCTGACCGACTTCGCAGTCGGCGTCGAGCCGCGGCCGGTGACCGAGGTCCCGGTGATGGAGCAGGGCCGCGCCGCCCTGGAGGCGATCAACGCCGAGCTCGGTCTCGCCTTCGACGACTGGGACCTGGACTACTACACCGCCCTGTTTCGGAAGATGGGACGCAACCCAACCGACGTGGAGTGCTTCGACATCGCCCAATCCAACTCCGAGCACTCGCGCCACTGGTTCTTCAAGGGCCGACTCGTCCTCGACGGCGAGGAGCAGCCCCAGCACCTCATCTCCATGATCCAGGGCCCGCTGAAGGCCAACCCCAACAACAGCGTCATCGCCTTCAACGACAACTCCAGCTCCATCCGGGGCGTCAAGACCCGCGCCGTCGTCCCGACGCGGCCCGGCGCCCCCTCGCCGCTCGCACCGGCCGAGATCGACCAGGACGTCATCTTCACCGCCGAGACCCACAACTTCCCCTCCGGAGTGGCCCCGTTCCCCGGCGCCGAGACCGGTACCGGCGGGCGGATCAGGGACGTGCACGCCACCGGACGCGGCTCGGACTACACCGCGGGCACCGCCGCCTACTGCGTCGGCAACCTGCAGATCCCGGGCTACGAGCAGCCGTGGGAAAACCCGGACTTCGCCTATCCCGACAATCTGGCGAGCCCGCTGGAGATCGAGATCGAGGCCTCCAACGGCGCTTCGGACTACGGCAACAAGTTCGGCGAGCCGGTGGTGCAGGGCTTCACCCGCTCCTTCGGCCTGCGCCTTCCCTCGGGCGAGCGCCGCGAGTGGATCAAGCCCATCATGTTCTCCGGCGGCATCGGCCGCATGGACCACCGCCACGTCACCAAGGGTACGCCCGAGGTGGGCATGTGGGTGGTCAAGCTGGGCGGTCCCGCCTACCGCATCGGCATGGGAGGCGGCGCCGCCTCGTCCATGGTCCAGGGCGAGAACGCCGCCGAGCTCGACTTCAACGCCGTCCAGCGCGGTGACGCCGAGATGGAGCAGAAGGTCAACCGCGTCATCCGCGCCTGCTGCGAGCTCGGTCACCGCAACCCCATCATCTCCATCCACGACCAGGGCGCCGGCGGCAACTGCAATGTCCTGAAGGAGATCGTCGAGCCCGCCGGCGCGCGGATCGAGATTCGGGCCTTCCCCGTGGGCGACGAAACCCTGTCGGTGCTGGAAATCTGGGGCGCCGAGTACCAAGAGAACGACGCCCTGCTGCTTGCACCGGAGCACCGCGAGCTCTTCGAGTCCCTGTGCGCCCGCGAGAAGGTACCGGTGGCCTTCGTCGGCCGGGTCACCGGCGACGGCCGGGTGGTCGTCCACGACGAGCGCAACGCCGCGACCCCTGTCGACCTCGAGCTCGAGCAGGTCCTCGGCGACATGCCGCAGAAGAGTTTTACGTTCGATCGTGCCCGACCGACCCTGGATCCGCTGTCGCTCCCGGAAGATCTGACCGTCCGCGAAGCGTTGGAACGGGTTCTTCGTTTGTTGTCGGTCGGGTCGAAACGTTTTCTCACCACCAAGGTGGACCGCGCCGTCACCGGCCTCATCGCCCGTCAGCCCTGCGCCGGGCCGCTCCAGCTCACCGTCGCCGATGTCGCCGTCGTCGCCGCGAGCCACCTGGGCACCGCCGGCGGCGCCACCGCCATCGGCGAGCAGCCCGTCAAGGGCCTGCTCGACCCGTCCGCCATGGCTCGCCTCTCGGTGGGCGAGGCCCTGACGAACCTGGTCTGGGCGCGGGTCACCGGGCTGGGGGATGTCCGCTGCTCGGCCAACTGGATGTGGGCGGCCAAGCTGCCCGGCGAGGGCGCGGCGCTTCACGACGCCGCCGAGGCCATGTGCGATGTGATGACCGAGCTCGGCATCGCGGTGGACGGCGGCAAGGACTCCCTCTCCATGGCCGCCCTGACCCCCGACGGCGAAACCGTGAAGACCCCCGGCGCACTGGTCGTGTCGGCCTACTGCACCTGTCCTGACATCGCGGCGACCGTGACGCCGGACCTCGAGCTGCCCGGGAGCGGGCGCCTGCTCTTCGTCGACCTCGGCGGCAGCCGCGACCGGCTCGGCGGATCGGCCCTGGCGCAGGTCTTCGGCCAGGTGGGCGATGCGAGCCCTGACGTCGACGACGCTGCCCTCCTCGGGCGCGCCTTCAACGCCGTGCAGACGCTGTTGGCGAACCACCTCGTCAGCGCCGGCCACGACCGCTCGGATGGCGGTTTGATCACCACCCTGCTCGAAATGGCCTTTGCCGGAGACTGCGGCATCGAGATCGCGCTCGGTGCTACCGACGATTCGCTGGCAGCGCTCTTCGCCGAAGAGCTCGGGCTCGTTCTCGAGGTCGACGAAGGCGATCTCGACACTGCGCTGCGGGTCTTCGCCGACTTCGAGGTGCCGTGCGCGGAGATCGGCCGCACCACCGCCGGATCGCGGGTACGGGTGTGCGTCGGCAGCGACGAGGTTCTCGACGAAGACATGCGCGCCCTGCGCGATCTCTGGGAGGCCACGTCGTTCCAGCTCGACCGGCTGCAGGCGGACCCGGGACTCGTCGCCGAGGAGGAGGCCGGGCTCACGCACCGCCGAACGCCGTCCTGGGGACTCGGCTTCGAGCCCGCACCGACCCCGCCCGCGATCATGACTCGCCCCGAGAAAATCCCCGTGGCCATCCTCCGCGAGGAGGGCTCCAACGGCGACCGCGAGATGGCCGCGGCCTTCCTCGCCGCCGGCTTCGAGCCGTGGGACGTCACCATGTCCGACCTGCTCGCCGGGCGCATCGGGCTCACCCGCTTTCGCGGGCTGGCCGCGGTGGGAGGCTTCTCCTACGCCGACGTCCTCGACTCGGCCAAGGGCTGGGCCGGCGCCATTCGATTCAACGACGAGCTGCGCCGCCAGTTCGTGGACTTCGCCGACCGCCCCGACACCTTCAGCCTCGGGGTCTGCAACGGCTGCCAGCTCCTCGCCCTGCTCGGCTGGGTGCCCTGGCGCGGCCTCGACGACACCGCCCAACCGCGCTTCGTGCGCAACGCCTCGGGGCGCTTCGAGTCGCGCTTCGTGTCGGTGAAGATCCAGCCGTCGCCGGCCATCATGCTCGATGCGATGGCGGGCTCGACCATGGGCATCTGGGTCCAGCACGGCGAGGGCCGCGCTCTCTTCCCGGACCGGTCCGTTCTCGATCGCACGCTGGCCGACGGTCTCGCCCCGATCCGGTTTGCCGACGACGAGGGACGGATCACCGAAAGCTACCCGTTCAACCCCAACGGCTCGCCGGAGGGGATTGCCGCCCTGTGCTCGCCCGACGGTCGTCACCTGGCGATGATGCCCCACCCCGAGCGCTGCTTCGAAAAATGGCAGTGGGGTTGGATGCCGCGCCAGTGGCGGCAGGACCTCGAGGCATCACCGTGGCTCAAGCTCTTCCAGAATGCTCGGGAGTGGTGTGAGGGAACCCGATAGGCGATGGCAGCGGTGCCAGGCACCTTTTCGTCGGACGAAAAGAGAGCCAGGCACCGTGTCTCGCGCTGAAGGAAGGCGAATCGGGTGCCTGGCTTCAGCCTGGGGTGTCGTCCTCTCCCGCTTGCGGGATCGCGCACACTTCGGGCTGCCAGGAGGCTCCGTTCCAGTAGGTGACGTCGAACTGGCCGGATGGAGTGGTCGCAGGGTCGATGCCGCGTTCCTCGAGGTGGGAGACAACCCACATGCCGTCGGCCAGGCGCAGATCTCGGTCGAATCGAAAGGCGCGCAGCATCGAGACCCTGTCGATCGTGATCCGCTTGACCCGATCGGCGTTGACGAGTAGGTAGTTCTGGTTGTCCATCGATGAGACCCGGCCGATCGCCGCATGCTTCCAGGGTGTCAGGTGTGGAATGACGGTCTGGGTGGCGAAGGAAAGGTAGACGACCTCCATCCCCGAGGGCACGGTGCCGGTCATGATTCGACCGGGACCAAAAAGATCGAGGACCTGACCGGCGACCGACCAGTCCGTCTCGATTACGAAAGCGGCGGGCGAGCTCGAGTTGCCGACGTTCTGCTCATGGAAGTTGTTCGTCGCGCCGACATAAAGCTCGAGCCGGCCGTCCCGGTCCCGATCACCGGTCAGAACATTGGTGAGATGGCCCGGGTGGCGGACTCTGAGCACCTCCTCGCCGCTGGGACGGATGACCAGCACTTCAGCCAGATAGTACGGGCTCGAGACATAGACGAGGATGATCTCCGGGACCCCGTCGCCGTCGAGATCGGCGCACTCGACATCTCGCGGCGCAAAGGCGCCGAACTGCTGACCCTCATACTCCCACTCGTGGTGGAGGTTCCAGGTGCTGTCCAACTCGAACAGACCGCTCGGAAGCCGCCGGTGAAGCTCGACCTGCTCGGTGACCAGATTGTCGGGATTGGCGAAGACCACATCCTGACGACCGTCTCCGTCCAGATCGGCGAAGGCAACCGTGCGCCGCCGGTACGCCCGTTCTTTGTCCTGCATCGCGCGCACACTCGTCGTGAACGTCTGCACCCTTCGGCCGTACCCGTCCACGATGGTAATGATTTTCCCGTCGTCGTAGTACTCCGCGCTGGTTGCGAGCTCGTTGGCGGTGGCGTCTTTTGCGGGATCGGGGGGAGCGCCCCACCGGCCGACCCCGAAGGCCACCGCAGCCGTTCCCAGCACCGCCGCCGCGAGCAGTGTGCCGGCCACCCGAAGCTGGCGCCGGTGGGGACGCCAGCCGTAGCGGCCGTCGCCGAGGGCTCGTGCCACCTGGTCGGCCGTGGGTCGAAGCTTCGGTTCGGGATCGAGCATCCGATCGATGAGCCGGTCGAGCCAGCGCGGACACGTCGGATGGTGTCTCCGGACGCGCTCGGGCCGGCCCTGCTGGCGCGCCATGAAGGTGTCCACCGCGGTGGTTCCGGCGAGCGGCACATCGCCGGTGAGGCACTGGTAGAGGGTGAGCCCGAGGGCGTAGACGTCCGACGCCGCGATGAGCTCGCCACGGGCCATCTCCGGCGCCATGTAGGTGGGCGTGCCCACCACCATCTCGGTCTCGGTGACCGTCACCCCGGCGGTCAGGGGCCGGGCCAACCCCATGTCGCAGAGCTTGGCGGCGCCGTCCGCCGCCAGCATGATGTTGCCCGGCTTGACGTCGCGGTGGACCAGACCCTGGTCGTGCAGATGTTCGAGCGCCGAGGCCACCTGGCGGCCGATGTGGATCACGTCGTCGACGATCAACGAACGCCTTTCTGCCAGGGCATCGCGGACGCTCGGTCCCTCCACCAGCTCCATGGTGAGGAAGAGGAGGCCGTCGGTCTCGTGCAGCTCGTGAATGGACACCAGGTTCGGGTGGCCCGAGCGGGTGGCGCGAACCTCGCGCCGCAGCCGCTCCCGGTTGGCGGGGTCGTGCACCGACGCATCGAGGATTTTGACCGCGACCCGGTCGCCGACCATGGTGTCGAGAGCCGACCAGACCACCCCCGAACCGCCCCGACCGAGTATCTCCTGAAGCACGAAGCGACCGGCGAGCACGGTTCCCGGGCGACGCTCGATCTCCACGCTCCCAAGCTTCGAACCATGATCCAAGATTCGATTCTCCCTCTGCACTTCCGCAAGCCTACGGCAGCGCCGGATCTCCGATCAACCCTTTGCCCCGTTGCTGCCGACGAACCTTCAAGATGGTCGTCGGGATCAGGTCCAGAAGGGCCTCACTCGGGCAGCTCGACCGCTTTGAACGACGCCGATGAGCCCACCCGCACCCGCAGCATCTCCGAGCGCGGCACGGCGGTGACCGGTACGCAGCCGTTCATGGCGCGTTGCAGCGACTCGACGGCCAGGTCGGTGGAGTTGTTCTCCGCCGACAGGTGGAGGCCGACGACGCCCTTGAGGCTGTCGCAGCGCAGGCGGTCCAGGGCTTCTTCGGTCTGGTGGTTGCCCAGGTGGCCGAGGCGCGAGGCGATACGCTGCTTGAGCTGCCAGGGATAGGGCCCGTGACGCAGCATGTCGGCGTCGTGGTTGGTCTCGATGAGCAGCAGGTCACAGTCCGCCATTCGCTGCTCGAGGAGCTGGGTGAAGATCCCGGTGTCGGTGCACAGGGCCACCCGCTGCATGCCGTCTGAGACGACGTAGGCCACCGGCTCGGCGGCGTCGTGGCTGGTGGCCACCGGCCGTACCCGCAGCGCGCCCACCGGAAGGTCGCGGCCCGAAACCACCTCGCCGCCGGTGCGGGTCATCACCGGCACCCGCGACCATGTCCCGCGGGTCGCCCACACCGGCGGCGCGTGGTGCCGGCGGAGAAAGACCTCGAGGCCGCGGATGTGATCCGAGTGCTCGTGGGTGAGGAAAATCGCGTCCACGTCCGCCGGCTCGAGACCGAAGCACGCCAGCCGCTTTTTCACCTGCAGCGCCGACACGCCGATGTCCACCAGGATCGCGGTGTCGCCGGAACGGATCAGCGCCGAGTTGCCCGACGAACCGGAGGCGAGGATGAGAACCTCCAACGTCAGCGCCCCGTGGAGCCGAAGCCCCCGGAGCCGCGGTCGGTTTCTTCAACCGCCTCCACTTCCGGGAAAACGGCCTGCGGCGCCGGCGCCGCCACCAGCTGCGCCACCCGGTCGCCGCGCCGGATCACCACGGCTTCGCCGCCCAGGTTGACCAGCAGAACCTTGAGCTCTCCGCGGTAGTCGCTGTCGATGGTGCCCGGAGCATTGACGATGGTGAGCCCCTGTTTGATCGCGAGGCCCGAGCGGGGACGGACCTGGATTTCCCAACCCGACGGAATCTCGAAGCTCAGCCCCGTGGGCACCGCCGCTCGCTCGCCGGGAGCGAGCCGGACCTCGTTCTCCACCGCCGCCCGCACATCTGCGCCGGCGGCGCCGGCCGACGCGTAGGAGGGCAGCTCGAGCCCTTCGGCGTGGGGAAGGCGCTGAACAGGAATGGTGGGCGCTTCAATCATGGGTGGATCATACACGGCTCGATGCCGGCTTTGCCCTCATCGAGCCAAGTGATGAATGATGGATTTCGGGCCCCAGACCGCGACAACATCCCCACGCACCCTCGGTGGGCCAAGGCCCACCCTACCTGACAGCCCGGAATGCGGAAACGGAGCGCGACAGTGGCCGCAGCGCCGTAGGGTGGGCCTCGGCCCACCAGATCGCCTTATGGTGTGAGAGCGTGTTCACACAGCTCAAAACTCAATATTTACTCAGGCAGCTCGGAATCCTCCGGGCCGCAGAGAGCCGCCGCCATGTGATCCGGCCGAAGAATCTCCTCGGCCAAGGCCCGCACGTCGTCGATGGTGACGGCCTCGAGCTCGGTCCGAACCGCGGCGAGGTCGAAGCGCCGGCCGCGATCGAGGACCTCGGTCACATCCATGGCGCACCGCGCCACCGGCAGATCGCTGTCCATCCGCAGGCCGCGCAGCAGCCCCTCCCGCGCCACGTCGACCTCTGCCTTCTCGACATCCTCAGGCAGACGTTCGATCTCGGCCAGCACCATCTCCCAGACCTGCCCATTGACCCCCGGGGCGCAGGCCCAGCCCACCTCGAGCAGACCTCCCGGGGCGCGGATCACCAGCGCCGACCAGATGTCGTAGGTGAGCCCCTCGCCCTCGCGCAGGCGCTGGAAGAGGCGGCTGCAGGCGCCGATGCCGAGAACCCGGTTGAGCACGCTCAGGGCCGCCATCCGTTGGTCGCTCGACGGGATGGCCTCGAAGGCGAGACGAGTGTGGACCTGGTCCGTCCAGGATCTCGGCACGACCTCCCGCAGACCCTGCCACTCGATCGGCGGCAGCACCGGACGGACGGGCCGACAGTCGAGATGCAGTCTGTCCATGTGTCGCCGGGCATCGCTGCCGTTGAGGTCGCCGGCCACCGCCACCACCAACCGGCCGGGCTCGACGAGATCGCGGTGAAAGCTCTCCAGCGTGGATGCATCGAGCGAGCGGATGCTCTGGCGGCTCCCGATAACCGGCCGCGCCAGAGAGTGGCCGTCCCAGGCCGCACGCAACAACGCTTCCTCGACGAGCTCCGAGGGATCGTCGTTGAGGAGGTCGAGCTCGGCCAGGATCACCCGCCGCTCGAGCTCCAGGTCCTCGGCGTCGAAGCTGGGCTCGGTGATGGCGTCCACCAACAGATCCAGCCCTTCACCGAGGCTCTCGGTGGTGGTGGTGACGCTGACGCCCATCATCTCCGATCCCGTCCAGGCGTCCACGTCCCCGCCGAGACGGTCCACCAGGGCTGCCAGCGCGCGCCGGTCGCGGCCGCCGCAGCGCCGCAGGGTGAGGTGCTCCACCAGGTGGGTGGCGCCGGCCAGGGCATCGCTCTCGTGGGCCGACCCGCGGGTCACCCAGACGCCGGCGGCCACGGTCTCACGACCGGGCAGGTGCTGAACGAGCAGAGCGGGGAGGTCCCTCGGTTTCGACACGGCAGGGGAGTGTAGCAGCTGGGAGCCTGCGAGGCATACATGGTGCCTCATGAAGGGTCCGTACTCAGCTCAGGGACTGGGAGTTCTGATCGGCGGCGGCGGGTTGACTCCACCGCCCGGACCGGTTCCGCTGCCGGTTCCGGTTCCGCTGCCGGTTCCGGCGCCGCCGCCCGACCCCTGGCGCGGCTTGAAGATCTCGTCGGCATGGTAGCCGCGTTGGCGATTCCGGTTGCCGCCGGCGCCCCCCCGCTGGTTCTGCTTGTCCTCGCGGTAGACGAACTTCCACTCGCAGTACGTGGAGTGGCCTTCCCAGATCTTGATCGCCTCATCGCACGACGTGGAGTGAACGCCGATGATGGGACCCATCTTGCGCTCAGCACCCTCCTTGTCGAGGCTGCTCTCGGGCAATCCGGTCTCGGGGTCCACGTCCTGGTCACCGAAAGGGGTTTGGGTCTCGATTGGCGACGCTCCACGGTTGCCCATGGTGTTGCCGGGCCCCGCCCCGGCCAACTGGCGCCCGCGCTGGCCGGCTTGCCGGCCGTCCTGGCCGAGGAAGATGAGGCCCCAGTTCTCGCTGTCGGTGATGGGGTCCTTCCACTTCTTGCGCACCACCCTCGGCTTGGCCTCGTAGATTTCCTTGAGCTGCATGGGATAGCGGCCGTACTTGGTTTTGTACAGTCGGATGGCCTCGACGAACTGCTGGCCGCGGAAGATGAGCTCTGCCTCTTTTTCACGCTGCATCTGAAACGAGGCCGTCTGGACGGCGACACCCATGGCGATGGACATGACGGCGATGACCATCACGAACATCACCAGGGTGTAGCCCGCTTCTCTCCCGGGGCGGCAACCGTGACCGGTATCGGAACCGGGATGCGGTTCGTCGCCGAGACCCAGAGGCGCAGAAGCGCAGATCTTCATCCCATCACCATCCGGTACACCAGGGAGTCCGTAATTCAAAACTCATAACTCACAATTCAAAACTCGCGAACTGGCGGCAAAGCCGCCATTCGCGTCACCATTCCGAAATCAACGAACCGTCGAGCGCGACCCGCGTGTCGTCGGCGTACTTGACGTCGATGATGCCGAATCCGCCTTCGGGCATCAGGTCGTCCTCGATGGGCTCCAGGTCCTCGATGTCGGTGGGCTCGGCGGAGATCTCGAGCCAGGCGCCCTCGGTCTCCCCGGTGAAGGGGTCCGCCGGGATGCGTCGAATGTAGCCGGCGTCCTCCAACGCCTGCAGGGACTCGGGATAGACCCCCTTGTCGGCGAGGTGCTGGTCGATGCACGAGCGCATCTGGTAGAGATCCGCCTTGATCACCGCTTCGCGCGCCCTGGTGGGCGCATCCTGCATGGCGGGAACCGCGATGGTGGCGAGAATGCCGATGATGGCCACCACGATGATCAGCTCCACCAGGGTGAAACCTCCGTCCGGTTGTCGATGATCAGCCATGGCTCACCAGTCCTTGTACTCGGTGCCGTCGAGGGCGGTGCCGTCTGAGAGCGAGTAGACATCGTAGACGTTCTGCCCGCCGAAATTGGTACTGTCCGGCTCGTCCTGGTAGGACCGCATCCCCCACTCGGCCTCACCGGTCATTGGATCGACGGGGATCCGGCGGAGGAACCTCTGCTTGCGCTCCTGACCGACCAGGTCGATGCCCTCCACCAGCACTTCGAGACTCTCCGGATACCCCTCGCCGCCCAGCTTCACCGGGATCATGCCGTTGTCCGACAGACGCTTGTGCTCGTCGATGGCGGTGCGCATCTGACGCAGCGCCAGACGAAGGTCGGCCTCCTTGCGCCGTTTGACCGTGAACTTGGCCACCGGCAGGACGATGGTGGAGAGCACAGCGATGAGGGCTGCCACCATGACCAGCTCGGCCAGGGTGTAGCCCTTCTGTCTCCGGTGAAGCTTGGTCATCATTTCTCGGCGCTCCCCACTCACTTCCCGCCGGCCTGCGGCTCATCGGTGACGAAGAGGGCGCCGTTGCCCACCGCCACCGACAAAACCGCACCGTCGGCCCGGGTGACACCGCCCGCGGTCACCACCAGCGGCACCGGCCCCGGCTCCAAAGCTCGGACTCGCAGAACGGCCAGACTCTGGCCGCCTTTGGGCCCTCCGCCCGCCACGTCGAGCTCGAGCTCGATCCATCCTTCGTCGGGTTCCAGATCCTGATAAAGCGCCCTGACCCCCTCCACCGTCGCAACGGAATCGATGGCGACGCGGGTCGGGTCGAAGCTCACCGTCACCGGCAGGCGATAGCCCTCGGGCGGCGCCCCTCGGGCCACCAGCTGCAACGCGGTCTCGGAGCCGGCGGCCAGCGAGAGCACCGACGGTTCGAGACCCACCAGGACCGTCGAGTCATTGAAAATGTCCAGCGCCTCCTCGTCCGGATCCTCCTCATCACCGGTGTCGACCAGGCTCTTGTTGACGCCCGGAACCAGCTCGACGCCCCCCTGCTGCGGCTGCTCGGCGCTCTCATTGGGCGCACTGCGCCTGGGGGTTCCCGGCCTCGCCACGTTGTAGGGCAGGCTGTCGGGATCCGGCGTCGTCGTACTCCTTTCGGGCCGCTCGCCCGTCCTGCCGCGGGAGCTGCTTCTCGAGTCGAAGGGACCCTGAGGCGCGCGGCCGCTCTCGATGCGCGGCGAGCGCGATCCGTAGTACGAGATCTGGCTCTCCGTCCCCACCCACATGGGGGCGAGGTCCTCTTCTTCGATGTCGGGGAAGCGGATGATCGACGGCGTCAGGGTCAGCACCAGGTCGTTCCGGCGCAACTCCTTGCTCTTCGTCGTGAAAAGCCTGCCGATGAGTGGGATGTCGGAGAGCAGCGGCGTCTTGGTCTCGGTCTCGCCGGTGTCGCGACGAATCAAGCCGGCCAGCAGGCTCGACTCACCGCTCTGGAGCCGAATCACCGAGGTGATGTTCCGGGTTCCAATGGTCACAGCGGTCTGGTTGGGACCCACCGACACTTCATCGCCCAGGTTCGAGACCTCGACGGTGAGCTTGAGAGTCACCTCCCGGTTGTGGTGGACGCGGGGCTCGACGTCGATCTTGATGCCCACGTCCTGGTACTGGAAGGAGGTAATCGGGGTGACGGTACCCGGCGAGCCCTGGTAGCCGGTGTTGAAGCTGGTCACCGGAATGGGCACCCGATCGCCGATGTGGAGGCTCGCTTTCTCGCCCTCGGTGATCCGCAGCTGCGGCTGGGCCAGCACCTCGGCGTTGCCCGAGGACTTGGCGAGGCTGATGACCAGATTCGGGACGTTGACGAACCAGTCGCCGCGGGAGATGTCTTTGAACTGATCGAGATAGAGGAAACCGTCCTGGCCGTCGGTGCCGCTCGCCGCTGCCGTATCGAGCCCGAGGTTGAAGACGTAGCTCGACAGGGAAGCTCCGATGTCGGAGTTTGCGCGCTTTGACATGAGCAGGAGCTCCACGTCAACCAGCACCTCGGCCTTGGCCTTGTCGTTGACGCTGATGAGCTTCTCGGCGATGGCCACCTTGTCGGCGGTGTCGCGCAGGGTGATGGCGTTGAGCTGCTCGTTGGTGGACAGGCGGCGCGCCTCGATGAGCGATCGCAGCAGCTTGTCCACGTCCTTGACGTCGGCGTTGGAGAGGAAGAAGGTCTTGATGACGAGATCCTCGTACTCGCGCCGGTTCTGCGGGGTGTCGTCGACGACGATGATGGTGTGCTCGTCGAGCACCTTGTAGAAGTGGCCGGCCGCCTGCATCACCATTTCCAGGGACTGCTCGGCGGTGAGGTCGTTGAGCTCGATGGTGAGCTGGTCGTCCTTGAGCTTGGGGTCGAAGAGCACGTTGAAACCGTAGGCCTTCGCCATGGCCTGGTAGATCTCCTTCACCGGCTTCGGCTTGGGGAAGTTCAGGGTGATCCGGTCCTTGGACTTGGGATCCAGCACCGGCGGCTTGACCTTGGCCTCCCGGGCCGCCCGTTTGATCTCCTCGAGCTCGCGGGCCCCGTCGGGGCGCCCGAGAATTTCAATCTCTTCGGAGACACGCTTCAGCAGCTGCTCGGCGAACTGGTTCGTGGGATCGAGCTGAACCGCCATCTGCAGCTCGTCCCGGGACGCCTTGAGCCGGCCGAGCTCCCGCAGCATGGTGCCGCGCTGGAAGTGCTGCGCCGACGCCTTTTGCCGCGCGAAGGTCAGGTTGAGCTTGTACTCGACGTTGTCCGGTTCTTCGGCTAGAGCCTGGAGATAGTAGTAGACCGCCGCGTCCCAGTTCTGCTGGGCGAAGGCTTCGTCGCCCTCATTGGCCGTCTGCTCCGCCGTCGAGCACCCGCCGGCGAGAAACAGCAGGGCCACGAGGCCCGCCGCCGCCGCCAGTCGAGTCGGTGCGTTAGTCGTCTGCCAATGGAACACGGGTGTCCTCCGAAGCGTCATAGCCGACGAATCCGATCAGAACGGACTCGTGGCCGATGGTGCGAATAATGAAAACGTCGTCGAGAACCTCGCCCTCGACCGCGACCTCGATCCTCCGGCTCTCCGACTCCTCGCCCGGGCGGCGGAAGGCCGCCACCTTGAGATGGCTCGGACCGAAGTACCCGAGGTACTTTCTGGTGAACGGCGGCGGCGGGCCCTTGACCGTGCCGTCCTCACCGATCCACGTCTTCGGCGTCGGCGTGGGACGGGGCACACGGGTCGGCAACGGCGGCCGAGTGGGCCGCGGCGTCAGGTTGGGCGTCGGCGTCGGCGGTGCTCCGAAGGTGAAGGGATTCCGCGAGGTCTGGGCCTCGCTCAACTCGCCTCCGGGGGTCGCCACCGCCGCCAGTTGCGGCAGGTCCCGCGCCTCGTACTCGGCGCCGGCCTTGCGGGCGGCCGCCTCGGTCAGGCCGCCTTGACGGACCATCCTGGTGACGGCGATGCCACCGACGATCACCAGAATCGCCACCAGGACCGCCAGCCGGAGCTGTTCCGGAGTCAGCTTACGATCAGCCATCGGCGCCGGCCTCCTCTCCCGCGGCGGTATCGTCGTCGCCGATGCCGCCGGTGAGACGCCGCAACCGGTCGGGATCGGCCTCGTCCAGGTAGGTGGAGAGGCGCACGCCCATGTCGAGCACCCGGCTCGCCTGATCCTCGTCCTTCGAGAGGCTGAGGCCGTCGACGATGAGGAACTCCGGGCTCGCATACAGTGCGGCCAGCATTTGGCGGATCTGGGAGTACTCGCCGGTGACCTGGAACCCGATGCCGAAGCGCACGTATCCGAGCCGTTTCTCCTCGGTGGCCGAGTAGGAGAAGGTGCCCGGCAGCAGGCCCGCCTCCCGCGTCGCCTCCCCCACCGCGCGCATGATGCGGGTGAGGCGCAGATCGAGGTCCGAAAAGACCCGGTCGTTGATGTCCTGAAAACCCGCCTGCAGCTCCTTGACCTCTTCGCGATCAGAGGTGACCAGGGCGTGCAGGACCCCGAGCCGCTCCACCTCCGCTCCGAGCTCCGCCACTTCGGCGGCGAGGCTGGCGCGGCGGCCCACGGTGTCCGAGGTCTGGTAAAAAAAGAAGCCCACCGACACGAGACACAGCACCACTGCCGGCAGCCACACGGGAAGCATCTTCCGCCACGGTCTCAGGTCGAGATTCATGGCGCCTCCGCGTCCGGGTGGTGGACCACCGTCAGAGTGAGCACGTAGCCGATTCCACTCTCTTCGGGAGTCGCCTCTGCGCCCGGCGTAGGCTCCGAGAAGCTGGGATCGGCGATGAAGGCGTCGAGGAGGTCCAGCAGGGCCTCTCGCGTGCGGCCGATGGCCGAGATCGACAGATTGACCTTGTCCACGTCCACCTTGGGGCTGATCTTGGTCAGCCGCACGTCATAAGGCAGCACCCGTTCGATGTCGTCCAGGAGGCCGATCCACGAGAACTCGTGCTCGCGGATGACCGAGTTGACCGCGTTGGCCCGGCCCGCCAACGATTTCCACGGCACCCGGTTGAGCTCCTCCGCCTGGGCTGTCACTTCAGAGCTGAGACGCTCGTACTCGGCCTCGAGCTCCTGCTGCAGGGCGATCTGCTCTTCCAAGGCACGGTTGCTGTCGAGCCAGACCATGAGGTTGACCGCCCCGAAAACCACCGCCAAGAATGCGGCGATGCCGGTGACCACCCAGACCGGACGGGTGTTGAGGTGGGGCTGTGACGCCAGGTTGGGAACGATCATCGAACCCCTCCCGAAATCACGTTGACCACGGGGTCGAGCCGGTGAGCCCCGACCCGGTCCCGGATGGCCGTCCCGTCGAGTGCCATGGACGGCGGCGGCGCCTCGGCCCCGGTCAGCAACTCGTCAGAGGCGATCCACCGCTTCACGTGCTCGCCGAGACCGGCGTCTTCCACGGACACCGCCACCGTCAATCCGTCCTCGATTCCGAGGAAGGTGCGGATGAAGCCCAGGGTGAGGCCGAGCTCCCGTTCCACCACCACCCAGTCGTTGCCGGCCAGCGGCTTGGTCCGGACCATCCGCGGCTGGTCCCCCACGAGGAGCAGGATCGAGAGGAACCCTCTTTCATGCTGGATCACGAGCAGCGGCGACGGCGCGCTGGCAGCGTCGATAACGGAGAAGATCCGCGGTGTGATGACGCCCGGGGAAACTCCCACCGACTCGAAGGCCTCTTCGAGGGTCGCCAGGGCCCGCTCGACGCCCACCAGAACCAACAGGCGGCGATCGTCGCCGACCGGGGGCTGGGCCACGGTCGCCAACCGGAGGCTCGACGGCGCCACGGGAAGGAGCTTCTTCAGCCGCCACCGGACCATGTCGTCGACCTCTGCCCGGCGCCGCGGCAGATCCTGGAACTCGAACAGGTGGGTCCGCAACCATCCAGTGGGCACTACCACCGCCGCGCGGCTGCTGCCCTCGACCTCCTGTTGAAGGCTGGTGAGCACCGGCCGGAACTTGTCTTCGTCGATGCTCTGCAGGCCCACCGGGCCGATCTCGAAGGTCCCTTCCGGCACGTCGACAGCGGCGCAGCTGAACCCGGTCTTGGCCTGGCGGCGAACCACTGCCGCAACGCCGGAGTCCAGGGACCAGCCGGTGGCCGGGGGTGGCGAGGTGAGAAGCTCGGAGATCCTCATTCGACGAAGGTCACCTTGTTGACGTCTCGCAGCGAGGTCTCGCCGGCGAAGACCTTCTGCAGAGCCGACTCCCGAAGGAAGCGCATGCCCTCGGCCTTGGCGGCGCGCTTGATCTCGGCCGCCGACCGGCGGTCAAGGATGAGCTCGCGGATGTTGTCGGAGAGGTTGAGCAGCTCGGCGATGGCCAGCCGCCCGCGGTAGCCGGTGCCGTTGCATTCGATGCAGCCCCCGCCCTCGAAGAAGGTGAAGTCCCGATACCGGTCCGGATCGAGTCCCGAATCCTCGAGCAGCGTGTCCGAAACCACCGCCGGACGCTTGCAGTGCAGGCAGATCCGGCGCACCAAGCGCTGGGCGAGGACGCAGTTGAGGGCCGACACGAAGTTGTAGAGATCCACGTTCATGTTCAAAAAGCGGCCGATGACGTCGACCACGTTGTTGGCGTGCACGGTGGTGAAGACCAGGTGGCCGGTGAGGGCCGACTGGACGGCGATCTGGGCCGTCTCCTCGTCTCGGATTTCGCCCACCATGACCTTGTCGGGGTCGTGGCGGAGGATGGACCGCAGCCCCCGGGCGAAGGTCAGCCCCTTTTTTTCGTTGACCGGGATCTGAGTGATGCCTTTGAGCTGGTACTCGACGGGATCCTCAATGGTGACGATCTTGTCTTCCGAAGAGACGATCTCGGACAGACAGGCATAGAGGGTGGTGGTCTTACCGGAACCGGTGGGTCCGGTGACCAGGACCATGCCGTAGGGCTCGTTGATGAACTTGCGCAACTGGCGCTTGGTGTCGTCCTCGAGTCCCAGGACGTCCAGGTTGAGGGTGCGGAACTCGGCGGAGGACGACTCCTTGTCGAGGATGCGGATCACCGCGTCTTCGCCGTGGACCGTGGGCATGATGGACACGCGGAAGTCGATGGTCCGGCCCGAGAAGCGAACCTTGAAACGGCCGTCCTGGGGGACCCGCTTCTCGGCGATATCAAGCTCGGACATGACCTTGATGCGGCTGATGATGGTCGAGTGGTGCCGCTTGTCGATGGACTTCATCGCCTGATAGAGCACGCCGTCGATGCGGTATTTGACCACCACCTCGCGATCCTGGGTCTCGATGTGGATGTCCGAGGCCCGCCGCTGGATGGCGTTGAACAGAATGGTGTCGACCAGGCGGATGATGGGCGACTGATCGGCGGTGATCTTGTCGATGGAAAGGACGCCCTCACCGTCCTCGTCCTCCTGAACGATCTGCATGGAGAAGCCTTCGGTGGCCTCGTCCAGGACCCGCTGGGTGCTCTCGGACTTCTCGAGGATGTCGGCGATGCGTTTGGCGGGGGCTACGGTGACGTCGATGGGGCGCGCCAGGGCCAGCTCGAGCTCGTTCAAACCCACCACGTCCGAGGGGTCTGCCATGACCACTTTCAAAACCTCACCCTCCGCAGCCATGGGGAGGAACTCGTGGTGGATCATGGTCTCGATCGGAATGGTGCGGAAGAGGTCGGTGTCGACGTGGAACTCGTCGAGAGGGTCGAAGGGCAGACCCAGGCGCTCGGCCAGGTCCCGGGCCTCACGGATGGTCTCCTGCTCGTCGGGATCGACGGCCTGGTCGAGCATCACGAGGGTCTGGTCGAGGTTGGGATCAGTCATCGTCCCGGTTATCCAATCTTGCTCACGGTGGTCAGGAGCGGGTAGTACACTGCCAGCAACAGCCCGGCCACGATGATACCCATCACCACGAGAATCAGGGGTTCGAAGAGGGTCACCAGCCGAGCCAGGCTGAACTCGATCTCCTCGTCGAAGAAGCCCGATGTGTGCTCGAGCATCTCCGGCAGCGCACCCGTGGACTCGCCCACCCGCATCATCGCCAGGGCAAGCTCCGGCATTCTACCCGTGTCGTCAAGGGCATCGGAAAGGGACCGGCCTTCCTGGACCTCCTGGACACACCGGCGAAAGAGATCGGAGATGTACGAGTTGCTGATGGAGGTGGTTGCCGTTTCCAGGGCGGGCACCATGGGCGTCCCGCCGCCGAGCAGGACGCCCAGGGAGCGCGTAAACTGCGATACCGCGAAGAGATGGGCCAGTCGGCCGACCACCGGAATGGCAAGACGCCAGCGGTCCGTGATGCGCCGACCCGACGCCGACCTTCGCCACATGCGGAAGCCGAGCACCAGCCCGACGGTCACGGCGGCGGCGATGAGGAAGTGGTCCTGCAGGCCGGTGGAGACGGCCATGACCATCCGGGTCGGCAGCGGTAGCTCGGCGTCGAACTGGAGGTAGAAACCGCTGAATGCGGGGATCACCCGGACCATGAGGATGATCACCAGTACGATGGACATGAGGATCAGCACCGCGGGATAGGTCAGGGCGCCGATGATCTTGCGACGCACCGACTCGGTGAGGCGCTGGTACTCGACGAAGCGTCCGAGAACGATCTCGAGCTCGCCGGAGCGCTCGCCGGCGCGCAGGGTGTTGGCGTACAGCCGAGGGAAAACGTCCCCGAGAGAGAGGAACGCGTCGGAGAGCGCGACACCGGTGGTGACCTGCTGGTGAACCTTGTCGAGCAGCGCCTTGAAGTGCTCGTTGGACTGCTGATCGCGCAGCAGCTCCAGCCCCTGGGCCAGCGGCAGCCCCGCCCGGAGGAGGGTGGCGAGCTGGGTGTTGAAGAGGAGGAACTCCTGGCTGGAGACCTTGGCGCTCCGCCCGACGAACGGAAGGCGGATGCGCGACCGTGCGGCGGTGATGGTGAAGACGTGGAAGCCCTCGCCCTCGAGTTCGCGGCGCAGCGCCTCCGACGACGCAGCGACTCGATGGCGCTCCACCACCGCTCCGTCCGGGGAGCCCAGGCGACAGACGAACTCAGGCACTCAGCGGCCTCGTGCCACGTCGGCGGTCATCATCGGTCCTCCACGGGGTGCATGGTCAGAATCAACACCAGTCCGCTCGCCGAGTCCTCGGAGCTGCCGGCGCCGATGATCATCTTCTGCCGTGGCGACAAGAAGACAGTCGTCCGCAGCAGCTCGTCCGCCTTCTCACGGCCGCCGTCCTCAGCTCTGAGGCGGTCCAGCCGCAGCCACTTCACCTGGGTCCGGTTCGCCAGGTCGGCGACTCCCCAGGGGGTCGATTCGGAGATGTTGGACTCTTCGGCGAGGAAGGAGAGGCGGTAGCCGGTGCCCAGGGAGGCCGAGGTCGGCTCCCCGAACTCGCCGTGGAAGACCGTCCGGCCGGCCCGGCGATAGCTCGTGAACGGGAACATCCGCTGCAACCTTCGGTCGAGCTCTGCCGGGATCTCCAACGTCCGCTCTTCATCGAGACCTTCGAGGAGCTCGACCTCGATGCGATAGTGGCCGGGGATTCGGTCGAGCTCGGTGAGCAGCTCGGCCACCCGTCCGACGACCTCGGGACTGTCCTGAACGGTGATCCTCCCGGTCGCCGGGGCAATGGTGACCGTACCCTCCTCGGAGAGTACGGGATGCAGAGCCATGAACGCTTCGATGACCGACGCGTTCTCGAGCTTGAAGGCCCGCACCGTGGTCTCCGACTGACCGTTCGCCACGAAGGCTGCAGCCGTGAGCGAGAGCAGCAGAACAATGATTGTTTTTCTGACCATGATCAGAGCTCCAGCGACGGATTGACAATGAAAACGGCGCCGGTGGAGTCGTCGTCACCGATAGCGTACTGGTAGACGCGAACATCGTCTTGTGTGGGCTCGATCTCCACTCTCGGCGGCGGTTCGGCGCTCTGTGGAGCCTCTTCGTCTTGGACCACCGCCGGAGCGCTCGCCTCGACAGTGGCGGCGTCCGCCGCCAGGATCGGGTCCTCGGTGGGTCCGCCGCTGTTGACCCACCACACGGCGCTGACGGCGACCGCCATCACGACAGCTGCCGC
>JAZBOQ010000294.1:0-3203 GCA_036351195.1 Thermoanaerobaculales bacterium
CATCGTCGCGATCATCGCCACTACGAAGAGAGCCAGCAGCGGCCACAGGCCGACTTTCCCAGCCTCCCGGCGGCTTGTGGTTCGATTCGACGGAGCGGCGGACTGTGGTTGACGGTTCATCATTGACTCCTAACGCTGTGCGTGGCCGGCGGAAGCATGGCACTGAATGCACCACAGCATGTCGCCGAAGCGAGCGGCGGGCAGCATGTGGTTGACGAGCTCCCGGTGGCAGTGCAGGCATGCCGCCTGGGTTACCCGGCGATTGCGGGGCTTGATGCGGATGGGGTCGGGGAAGGCTCCGGTGGTGAAGGCCAGCGAGTGGAAGAAACCGTTGTCGGCCTTGGTCGCCCACTTGGCGATGGGAGAGTGCGACAGGTGGCAGTCGTTGCAGGTGGCCACCGAGCGATGGCTGGACTTGACCCAGGTATCGAACGGCGTCTGCATGACGTGGCAGTTGGCACAGGCCTGGGGATCGTTCTTGAGATAGGCGGCGCCGTCACCGTACCCGAAGGTGAATGAGCCGAGGCCGCCCAATACCCCGAGAGCGCAGGCCACCACCACGGCGCTGAAGACCACCCATCCCGAGGGCCGGCATTTTTGGGTTCCGACATCCTGGTCCTGTGAGCGCCCCACGAGCACCTCCGCGCACATGATACCGAAGCGGATGAGAGAAAGTGCTGCTGCCGCGCACGGCGAAGCACGATTCTTCAATTTGAGGTCCCGCTCGGGGGTGGGTGAACCTCCTCGCGTTGAGGGGAAGCCTTCAGGCTGGGGTGGCCGCAGGCCCCTCGAGAAAGACCGGAAGACAGTCAAAATCGGCATTCAGAGGCGGCCCGGGGGATCGGAGTGGGCCAGGTTCGGGCCGCCGCGGTCCGACCGCAATTCGTCCGACGAATAGCTGCTAGTACAACCCGAGCTCCAGCTTGGCCGCTTCTGAGAGCATGTCCTCGTGCCACGGCGGGTCCCAGGTGATCTCGACCTCGGCAGAGGTGACGCCGTCAACCGCTGCGACGACCTCTTTGACCTCGGTCGGAAGGGACTCGGCCACCGGGCAGTTGGGCGAGGTCAGGGTCATGAGGATGTGCGCCTTGCCATCGTCATCCACGTTGACCTCGTAGATCAGCCCTACCTCCCAGATGTTGATCGGGATCTCGGGGTCGTAGACGGTTTGGATTGCTTTGACGATCTCGTCTCTCAGAGCCATGGTTCGTCCTTGGAGGTTTTGCTGATCCGAGTCAGGTTTGGAAGTTAGAAGGTTGGAAGGTTAGGGGGTGAGAACGCGGGCGTCTCACCGAGCTTTGAAGAGCCCGGTTTTCTGATGCGATGGACCTTCTCACAGCGAGCGAAGCGAGCGCTGACCTTCTCACTTTCTAACCATTCACTCACTCCGTCGTCACTTTGTCGTCCGCACCATCCATCGCGGCGTTGAGCGTATGCCACGCGAGGGTGGCGCACTTGACGCGGACGGGGTACTCGCGGACACCCTCGAAGACCCGGAGCTTGCCGAGCTCGACCCCCTGCTCGGCGGCGACGCCGGTGAGCATGTGGTGGAACTCGTCGAAGAGATCCTTGGCCTCCTCGACCGTCTTGCCCTTGACCGACTCGGTCATGAGGGAGGTCGATGCGGTGCAGATGGCGCAGCCGGCGCCCTGGAAGCTGATCTCGGAGATGACGCCGTCTGAGATCCGCAGGTAGACCTTGACGGTGTCGCCGCAGAGCGGGTTGTGGCCGTCGGCCGTTTTGTGGGCGCAGTCCATGACGTAGCAGTTTCGCGGCTGCTTGTTGTGATCGAGGATGATTTCCTGGTAGAGCTCGCGCATGTCCGACATCAGCCGAAGACCTCCCTGACCGTGTGCAACCCCTCGACGAGCCGGTTGATTTCGTCCATGGTGTTGTAGATCCCGAACGAGGCCCGAACCGTGGCCGAGATTCCGAACCGCTGCATGACCGGTTGGGCGCAGTGGTGGCCGGCGCGGATGGCGACGCCCTCGCTGTCGAGGATGGTCCCGATATCGTGCGGGTGGATGCCGTCCATGACAAATGAGAGTGCTCCGGCGCGGTGCTCGGCCGAGCCGATGAGCCGGACGCCGCGGATTGCCAGCACCGCCTCGGTGGCGGTCTCGAGCAGCTCGGCCTCGTGGGCGGCGACGGCGTCGAGGCCCAACGATGAGAGATAGTCGAGGGCCGCGGCGAGCCCGATGGCGCCCTCGATGTTGGGCGTGCCGGCCTCGAACCGGTGCGGCGGCTCGGCGTAGAGGGTCCGATCGAAGGTCACCGAGAGGATCATGTCGCCGCCGCCCTGGTAGGGGACCATTTCGAGCAGGTGCTCGCGCTTGCCGTAGAGCGCGCCGATGCCGGTCGGGCCGTAGGTCTTGTGACCCGAGAAGGCGTAGAAGTCGCAGTCGAGCTCGCGCACGTCGACGGCTGCGTGCGGGACCGCCTGGGCGCCGTCGACCAGGACCGGGATGCTCTGGGCATGCGCCAGCTCGATCATCGTCTTCACCGGGTTGACCGTGCCCAACGCGTTGGAGACGTGGACCACGCCGACGATCTTCGTCCGGTCGGACAGCAGCTCGGCGTAGCGGTCGAGCTCGAGCTCGCCTGAGTCAGTGATGGGGACGACCTTGAGATGCGCGCCGGTGGCTGCGCAGAGGAGCTGCCACGGGACGATGTTGGAGTGGTGCTCCATCCCGGTGATGAGGATTTCGTCGCCCTCGTTCAACCTGGGCCGGACGAAGGAGTTGGCCACCAGGTTGACGGCCTCGGTGGTGCCGCGGGTGAAGACGATCTCACGGCTGTCGGCGGCGCCGAGGTGGTCCTTGATGGTGGTCCTGGAGCGTTCATAGGCCACCGTCGCCCGTTGCGACAGCAGGTGGACCCCGCGGTGAACGTTGGCGCAGTCGTGCTCGTAGAAGTGGGTCACCGTGTCGATGACCCGGCGCGGCTTCTGGGTTGTGGCGGCGTTGTCGAGATAGACCAGCGGCCGGCCGTGGACCTCCTGGTGGAGGGCCGGGAAGTCGTTCCGCACCCGCTCGACATCGAGGGTCGGGGCGGTGGCGACGGTTGCCGCATCGGCCATCAGAAGGCCTCCCGGGCGAGCTCGCCCTGCGGTAGGCGCTCGACGAGGTGGCGTTCCATCCGCTCGCGGACCTCCTGCACCGGGATCTCCTGGACAATCTCGGCGGCGAAGGCATAGGTGAGCA
>JAZBOQ010000295.1:0-6232 GCA_036351195.1 Thermoanaerobaculales bacterium
ACGGGGCGGGGGAGGTGTGCTACCGGCGAAAGCGAGGCCACGAGAGCTCGGGGCTGAACGAGCGAGAGGTGGAGGCGTTCGACCCGGCAGAGTTCCTGGCAAGGGTGATCATGCACATCCCGGAGCCGCGACGGCACCTGGTGCGGTACTACGGGTGGTACTCGAACGTGTCGCGGGGCAGGCGGCGAAAGGCAGAGACCGAGAACGGGGAGGTTGGGGCTATGGGCGTCGCCCCGGACTCCCGTGCGGCTCAGGTCGAAGCCCGCGACGCTCGGGCCCTCAGGCGAAGCTGGGCCCAGCTCATCAAGCGGGTCTACGAGGTCGACCCGCTGGTGTGCCCGTCGTGCGGCTCAGAGATGAAGGTCATCGCCTTCATCACCGAGCACGATGTGATCGACGCGATTCTCCGGCACCTCGAGCGCAAGCAGGCGCAGGAGGCGCGGGCGCCACCGAACTGAAGAGGGTCTCGGAATCTCGGAACGGGTCGGCTTGGTTCCGGCACGCGGCCGGGAGAGGTGTGGGCGAGAGCTGCGAATTTGCCGTCGAGCGGGCAGGTGGGGAGGCGGCTGAGCGTCGAAGATCCTGTTCCTGGCGGGATCGGTTGTCAGGACACCCCGATCGAGCAGATCTACGACGCGTCCGGCGGAGGCTCGAGGGGTGATGGGCGTGGTACTGTCGAGGTGGCTGAAAGGAAATTCCTATCCGCAGCTGGTTGTCTGGGCGATGGAGGGGACCGCGGAGCCATACGTTGGTTGTTGGGGCGATGGGCTGGTCTACGGCTGGGTGTAGGCTGTCCTCACAGCCTTTTCCATCCGGCTGATCTCGTCGTCGGTCAAGACGTTGAAGAGATCGCGTCGTTTGCGCGCGGAGAGTCGGCCGTCATTCTGGACACACAGCCGAATGAAGAGGTCGATCTTAAGGTCTGGGAGGTCCACAATCTCCTGGATTGCCTTCTTGGTTTCATCGTAGCTCGCGAGAAACGCAAGCTCCGATGCGAGCTCGGACTCGATGGTTTGCTCAATGAATCCGAAGAGAGCCTCGGTCTGTGGCGTGAGATCGATGAACCGGTAGTGCTGCGCGGTGTCGTTGTGGACCGTCATTCGGCCCTCGTTGTCGAGGGAGTACTCGACCAGCGGCATCAATGGTCGAGAGAACGCCTCCAGAGACTCGTCGTAGTCGCCTGGATTCCGCAACATCGAAGCCGACACCGGAAACATGAGTCCCGTCGGACTGAAGCCCCTGCGGGCCAGGATGTTGTGGATGAGAAAGCGGTGGATGCGGCCGTTGCCGTCCTCGAAAGGATGCAGGAAGACGAACCCGTAGCTGATCGCCGCCGCGTGGATCACGGTCGGCGTTCCGCCTGCCTCTATTCGGTCGTGAGTCGCCAGCAGCCCGTCCATGAGATCGGTCAGGTCATCCGGCTTCGGTGGTGCATAGTGGATCCGTTCGCGTTGCCAGGCGACTGTTTCTCCGACGTAGTTCTGGCTCGTGCGGTAGCCGTCCTCACGAAAACGCTCGTCGACGATGCGGTTCTGAAGCTCGACCAACCTGCGTGTTTTGACGAAATCCTCACGCTCGGCAAGCTGGAGCAGAGCGACGAACCGTTCCGCCCGGGATGACGACGGCTGAATGCTCTCGATCTCGAACGATGACTTGGTTTCCTTGTTGTAGAGGTAGCCGAGCGCGCGCTTGACGAGCTGCGGCGAATAGCCGGAGACGACCTCGCGGCAGCGTTCGGGCAGATCGGCCGCCTCGTACTCCTGCAATGTCCGGCTTCGCCGGATCAACGGGCAGAAGCGGCGGTCCCCGGGAAGGTTGTCGTTGACGCGTTGCCGTCGGACCCGGCGCGGCGGGCTTGTGGTGTAGTAACCCGTCGGATCGAGGGCATCGACGTAGTTGCCGGTACTGAGGTCATCGAGCGGTAGCCGTCGTCCTGTCAGGAACTCGTAGAAGAACCACAGCCGGCGAGCGTACTTTCCGGTCGGTTTGGACCCGATGTAGTCGACGAGTTCTCGCTCGTCGGCCTCGCCGAACACAGCCGCAAGGACTGCAAGGTCGGTTCCGTCGTACTTGAGCGCGAACTCGAGATGGTCTCCCAGGGTCTCTCCGGGCCAGTACTTGCTCGGAAAGGTCTCGACCGTCACTCCGTCGCTCGTGTTGATCCGGTGGGTGCCGGTGAGGGCGACCTCAGACCGGTGCCGCGGCGGAATCGTCTCGAGGCCGTACCGGTCGATGAGCTCCGCATACCCTGCGGGTCGTCGCGTCAATTGATCGCCGGCTTCGTTCGCCATCACTCACCTCGAGAGAAATCAGTATGGGCCAGGAATTTTGATTATATATCAGAGTATTCTGGAAATATAGTTATGCCTGACTCGATAACGAGACCTGCCTGGGAAAGCCCTACCCACTTGGCGGGGAGCTTCTCATGGGTGGCACCATGGAATGGAGGGGCCTCGGGCGGCGGTGGTCAGTCGTCGAGGTCGTGGGTTGCGGGTGGACCGTCGAGAAGAAGGTGCAACAGATTGTTCTGAAAGGTCGGATTTCCGAAGATCAGCGTGTGGGCGTCGGTCAGAAAGATGGCCTGCGACCATGAGATCGGTGACTGGAGCCAACCGTGACCGCCGATGGCGGTTCGTTCGTCCGCCAAGACCGAGAAGCGGGGAACTCTGCCGTCCCCGGGGGAGTCAAGAGCTTTCTTGCCCTTGAAGCTCAGCTCGACCAGGCCCTTCTTCGAACGGGTGACGGCGGCCATGGTGAGAGTGGAGGATGCGTCGGCGGCGAAGAGGATCAGGGGGACCGGAGGCGGCGTCTCGGGATGCCGGTCCAGCGCCTCCATGAATCTGCGGCCGCGGTCGAAGGCGGCGTCCATGAACTCCGCCATGCGGGCTGCGCGAAGGTCTTCGGTTCCGGCGTCCGGAAAGAGCACCTGGAGGTGACGATCCTGCTTCGGAGCGAACGGCCCCCACTCGTTTTGCCGCCAGAAATCCGCCGACATGTACTCGAGGCCAGCGCGGTTGCCTTCGGAGTCGATCCACAGTCGGTGGTGCTCGCGAGGCAGCATCTGATAGAGCGAAACGTTGGTGGCGAGCAGGGCCTGTTCGTATTTCACGACCGGGTACTTCACGCCGGTGATCAACTCCTTCAGCGCCTGCATGGCGCCGAAGTTCGGCGTCGCGATGAGAATGGCGCGACAGATGTCGTCGGCGCCCGCCCAGGTGATGGTCGGCTCCGGGGCGGCGAGCACGTCGACGGGGCCGTAGCGGAGGTAGTAGCGGGTGATCAGACCACCCATGGAGTGGGCGAGGATGTCGAAACGGATGGGTTTCCTCAGTGTCGCACCCGCCGTCGGCCTGGTCGCTTCGATCTGTCGCCTGGCCTCCTCGATGAACCGGCCGAGTGCGATGGCGTTGCCGACATTGTCCTGTCTCCAATCGTAGAAGAACGTAAAGCACGGTGGCGTTTCTGTCGCGATCGCGGGTTCGTCGACATGGCGGCAGGGTCCGTATCCCGCCTGCTCCACCATCTCGACCATCTTTGCGTAGATCCCGATCGAGACCTTGGCGATCACCGCTCCGGCGTGGGCTCTCTCCAGCAGCTCTGCGGCGTGCGAGTCGTCGTCGATGTCGGCCAGATCCCGGGATCGGATCGGCGAGGGCAGATCGCCGATGTCGAGGGCTGATGCGCGGAGCCCCTCGGGGGTCGAGGGCAGCGGCGCGTCCTCGGTGAAGAACGCGCCCCAAACCGTCGCGCCGTCGGCCGTGCGGACGAGCTTGGATCCGGTGAAACCGTGGATGAGGATC
Organism: Thermoanaerobaculales bacterium; assembly: GCA_036351195.1. Lineage (GTDB taxonomy): Bacteria > Acidobacteriota > Thermoanaerobaculia > Thermoanaerobaculales > Sulfomarinibacteraceae > JAHECW01. The sequence goes on from JAZBOQ010000295.1 coordinate 3,801, forward strand.
ACCGGGTTTCGATCCGGGTTGGGGGTGGCTTGCGCGTAGATGGCGTCGACATCGGCCGCCGGGTAACGTGACGCCTGACTGCGAATGAGCGTGCATCCACTGAGCGCTGCCACCAACACCAGGATCGAGCCGGTGAGCGGCGGTCCCGTGATTCTGTTCATTCGCGGCATCATCAATGATCGCCCTTCCCACGGAAACAACCGGATTTCGGGAGGATGCCACAGTGTAGCCTACATTCCGCACTGGTAACCCACTACCCGGCCGTCCCGGTCCACCTTACAGTCTCGTGTGACCAAGACCGGGAACGCAACGGGTTCGAAGGATCGATATCATGGGAGTGCCACGCACATGACCCCCAGCCGGGACACACTGTCGCTCATCGTGGGCGAGCTGCCTGGACGCGACGCACTCATCGAGAGCGTCTACCGCCGGAACCCCGCGTTCCGCGATCTTTGCGGGGACTACCGGAGGTGTGCGGCGGCGCTCGAGCGTTGGCGGCGGTCGGATGACGCCGCGTCGCCGGCCCGGCAGAGAGAGTACGCCGAGCTGCTGAACCAGCTGCGCGGCGAGATCGTGCAGTGGCTCGATGCGATGGAGGCTCACTCGACACCGCCGCAGCAGCGAGGCATGCGATGACCGGCGATCGCACGAGGTACCGCCGGTCGATGCTGCGCGCCGTCGCGATCATCACGGCGACCTTCGCGCTCTCTGTGGCGTGGACCACGACTGCCGCCGCCCAGGCCCTGACCCCGCGTGCGTACTGGCCGGCGCCCAAGGGCACCCGCGTCGCGGTGGTCGGGTACTCCTACGTCTCCGGCGACGTGCTGCTCGATCCCACGACCCCGATCACCGGCGTCGACTCGAAGATCCACACCGGCGTGCTGGGCTACCTTCAGACCTTCAGTTTGTGGGGCCGTACGACCAACGTCGTGGTCGAGCTGCCGTACTCGTCGGGCACCACGACGGGGTTCGTCGGAGACGACCCTGCACGCCGCGACCTCTCCGGCTTCGGCGACCTCGGTGTCACGATGTCCGTCAACCTCATCGGCGCCCCCACCATGACGCCGGCCGATTTCCAGGCTCTGCGGGCGGACCCGCATTCGATCGTCGGGGCGAGCCTCAAGATCATCGCGCCCACCGGTCGGTACGACCCCGACCGGTTGATCAACGTCGGCGCCAACCGGTGGGCAGCCCGCCTCGAGCTCGGAACGATCATCCCGTTCAGCCCCCCCTGGCTGATCGAGCTCCATGCCGGGGCGTGGTTTCTCGGCGACGACGACGACTACGTCGCCGGCCGCCGCGAGCAGGATCCGATCTTCGAGGTGCAGGCACACCTCGTGCGGCGGTTCAAGCCCGGGTTCTGGGCGTCCCTCGACCTCAACTACTTCACCGGCGGACGGCAGACCATCGGCGGCGAGGAGCAGACCGTCGCCCAGGACAACTCACGTATCGGCGCCACGGTCGCGGTGCCCTTTGCGGGCCGTCACGCCGTCAAGATCGGTTACTTCACGAGCCTGCGCACCGAGCTCGGAAGCGACTCCGACCAGTTCCTGGTGAGCTACCAGGCGCTCTTCAGATAGGAGAAGACCATGAAGATCAAGACAGACGGAATCAGAGCATCAGTCGCAGGAGTCATTGCCGCGTGCCTGTGCCTCGTCGCCTGCGGAACGGGTACCGACCCGGCCCAACCCGCGATGAGCGACGAGCAGCTGGAAAATCTCGTCAAGCGGTCCTGGCAGTACGTCGCCATGTACAACGTCAACAACAAGGGCGCCATGCAGTACGGCGGGTGGAACATCGTCGACGTGGACACCGAGCTGAAGGACCACACGCTCAAGCTCATCGCGCGGCCCAACAACGACTCGCTCTACATCACCGCCATGCTCGACCTGCGCTCGGAGCCCGTCATCCTCGACATGCCGGCCTTCGACTCGAAGTACGTGTCGCTGATGGTCACCGGCTACGACCACTACGTCAACATCCCGATGTCGACCCGCCAGGGTGACTTCGACCGGCCGGAGAAGATGCTCTTCTTCAGCGAGCGCACCGAGGGCTACGAGGCGGGTGAGCAGATTGAGGGCATCGACCGCACCTTCGAGGCCACCGGCGACTTCCTGTCGGCCGTCTTCCGCGTCATGCCCCATGCCAACGAGCCGGAGCGTTTCGAACGCATCAAGGAGCAGATGCAGTCGGTGCGATTGCTGACCCTGTCCGAGTACCGGGGCGGTGAGGCCAAGCCGATCGACGCCGCCGATTTTCCTTCGGTGGGAAAGCGAGACACCGACACCTTCGAGAACAACCTGCTCGAGGTCATGCAGTTCGTCTTCAACCACACGACCTTCGACCCGGACAGCGAACTCGACCAGCAGGTCCTGGCGGCCTACGAGCCGCTCGGCGTGGCGCCGGGGCAGGACTACGACCCGGAGCGGGTG
>JAZBOQ010000296.1:0-2593 GCA_036351195.1 Thermoanaerobaculales bacterium
CCGGTTCATGCTGGTGGAATAGGCCAAGAAACAGGCGAAAATCGGGCCGAATGCCGCCCGAAAGGCGCCACCGATTCGATGCGGTGCAGGCTCCTTGCCCGGACTTCTGCGGCTCGAGAGCCGGAATTCGAACGGAACCCGCCGCGGTCCTCAGCCCGTCAGAGTCTCAGTCAGGAAGGTGGCCGAGGTACCAGTCAATCCACCGCCGTACGACGTCGCGAAATTGGCGGGGATCGCCAATGCCGTGGCCGGCTCCAGGGTAGAGCACCAGATTCGTCTCCACACCTAGTTCACGGAGCGCCCGGTACATCTCCTGCGCCTGCCCTACCGGCACCCTCCGGTCCTCCTCCCCGTGCATCAGCAAGGTGGGCGTCGAACTCCCCTCGAGGTGACTGATGGGAGAGGACCGAATGAAGAACTCGTGATCTTCGGTGAGCAGACGGCCGAACTCCCACCGCGCCGGCTCGCCGTGGTTGACATCGCTGGTGCCGTAGCGACTGACATAGTTGCTGACGCCGGCAACGCTCACCGCCGCTCGAAAACGGTCGGTGTGGCCGATGATCCAGTTGGTTATGGTGCCGCCGAAGCTCCAGCCTCCCACCAGCAATCGTTCCGAATCCGCCCGACCCGTCTCCACCAGGTGATCGACTCCGGCCATGATGTCGCGATAGTCCACATCGCCGATCCGCCCCCGATTGGCGGCATAGAGTTCGCGCCCGGCCCCGATGCCGCCCCGAAAATTAGGTTCGAAGACCATCAGGCCCTGCGCCGCGAAGATCTGTGGCAGAAAGCTGAAGTCATCCAGGCTCATCCCGTCCGGCCCGCCGTGGGGCATGACCAGCAGTGGCGCGTTCTTCGACGGATGGGGAGCAACCGGCAGGGTCAGGACCGCCTCGATTTCGACCCCGTCAAAGCTTGTGTATCTAATGGTCTCGGTGGTTGCCAGGGTTCGTTCCTCCAACCACGGGTTTGGCTGGTAGAGCTCTTTGGCATCATCTACCGGTTCGCCGGCCCGGTGAATCATGAGTGCGGTCGGTCGATCACCGTGGCTCGCCGTGAACACCATCCTGCCGTCGGGTCCCGGTCCCGAATGGCCGAAGAACACGAGTCCGGGCTCGAGCAGGGTCTTCGGCGAAGAATCTCCCACCGGCACCGCGACCACCGAAGAGGTCGTTCCCCGCAGGGTGGTGATCCCGATAGTCTCGTCGTCGATCCACCCGGATTCGAGGATCGTCGGGTCGAGATCGAAGGTCAGATTTCGCCCTCCGGACTGATCGAGATCAAAGACGAAAAGACCGTCGCCGATCGAAAAACCGATGGTCGACGCCACCACCGAGAAGGCGCTCCCGTCGGGTGAGAACTCGGGATCCGAAAGGGCGCTGCCTGGTTGCTCGACCCTCAGAGTTGCCCCGTTCCGATCGACGAGCCTCAGCTCTCCCTCAGTCAGAAAGTCATAGAGCTCCGAGCTCGGGGACGTCACCAACGCGTAGTGGGTTCCGCCCGGAGCGACCGCGATCCCGTCGATAAAGTAGCTTCCATCGGTGAGTCGCTCGGCGGTCTTGGGGTCGTCGATGGATTGGCGCCAGAGGGCCGATGTCGTGGCGGTGGTCCCGACCACGAATCCTCCCCCCGCCTCCTCCTCGGCGGCCACCAGCGCTTCGTCCCGAGGCTCGGCGGTCACAAAGGCCAAGGTACCGTTGTCGATCCAACGAAAATGATCGACCCCCCGCTCGGTATCAGTCACCAGCCTCGCTTCTCCACCTGCCAACGAAATCGCAAAGACCTGCGGCACTTCGGTCCTAGTCGACACAAATGCGATCCGCGTCCCGTCCGGGCTCCACCGAGGGTCCCAGTCAGAGGCCACCGGGTTGGTTAGCTGTCGGGGCGCACCACCATCAGTCGAGATCAGCCACAGACTCGTCGACCGTTGTCCGTCCCAGTCGTCCTTGGTCCCCACGGTGAAAACCGCCGTTCGCCCATCCGGCGACAGCACGGGAGAACCGACGGTCTCACGACCCAGGTACTCCTCGATTCCCAGCGTTTTCAGTTCCTCGGCGGCGCAGACACCCGCCACCAAGAACAACCACGAACACGCCCCAAACAGCATCTTCCGCTTACTCGTGCTCTGAATCATCGATGCATCTCCCCGGTGAATTGCCGGCCATCGACCACCGAGGTCGCTGGCTGACCGGCCTACGATTTTGATGCCGGCCGCGGGGAAAAGGTCTACATGCCCAAGGGGCTGCGTCGCGTGATTAAAGTGATTCGATACCGTGTCCGAGTCCTCATCACTTGATGGACACATCCGAAGATCTGCGGTAGCTTCAGATAACAAGAAGCCGTCTTTTTTTCTTACGTTTGCTCAATTCACCAGGTATGAATAGCGGTCGAAATCGAAGAGGAGTTCATTTGTATGCAACAGCGCGCTTTCGTTGTCGTGGTTTTGTGCACATCGTTGTTTGTGTGCCTGGTTGCTCAGCAAGCCGGGTCTAACGAGCTCATGGGATGGGGATATGACGGCTCCTACCTGGTGCTGACAAACCTGCCTTCCGGCAGCGATTTCGTCGCCATCGCCGCCGGAGACGAACAGGGC
>JAZBOQ010000297.1:0-10298 GCA_036351195.1 Thermoanaerobaculales bacterium
GGAATTCTGCAAGTCCGGATCTGTGGGGGGCCCGGGCGGGTAACTGCCCGGGTCTACCCGACACCGATGCTCCTGGCACCGATGTGGCACCGATGTGGCACCGATGCATCAAAGCCAGGCTGAGGTATCACCGGATTCAAAGCCGTCGCTGAACATTTGACACTCTTGGAAGACCTCAAAACCGGCATCGCTGTCGGCAACGAAGACGTGGCCGCCGTACACCGCGACTTCAATGGCAAAACCGGCCGTGTCAAAGAACCCCACGTCAATCGGCGAAGAGGGTGTGAATCCATGCCAGGCTTTAGAACCTTAGAAAGTTGTCTTCCGTGAACATTCTACATTGGTGCCCATTGGTGCCAGGTACGGAGTTACGAAGTTATTTGGGACGTGGTGAGATGCGATCAACCTGGATAGCCGATCGATCGCCTGATCGAGAGCTTCGTATCGTCTCGCGGAGCCTTCATCCTCGAGGCGCTGCTTGATGCCTCGATCACACCAGCGTCGATCGCTCAAATACCCCCGCCACGCCCAGAACCTCGCTCTGATACTCCTCGAGTGACGCGTACGTTGTGGATCCCGGCGAACGAAGGCTTCCGCCGTCCGGCAGCGGTGCCGCCGAGCTCGCGCCGAGCAACCGCTCGAGCAGCCTGCTGAACGCCTCCATCGGGTCCTCCCCACCGACGAGCGCGCGCGGGTCGAAGGTAGGGCTTCGCAACCTCACGGTCCGCAGATCGCCGTCGTCCTTCCACGGCGGGTCAAGCAGGAGATCGAGCACGATGAACGGCCGGCCACCGGGCTGCTCGATGGCGCCAACGGCGATCGCCTCGACGCGACCGAGGTCGAGCGTGCGGATAGCGCCGGCGACCTCGAACCGAAGCACGGATTCGCCCATCACCTTCGGCACTCCCTCGACCACCTGCAGCCGCTCGGCCGTTCGTTGCCTGACCTCTCGTTCATTGACCAACGGTGCCTTGCCCACTTCGACGTCCGCAAAACCGGGATCCGGTCGCGCCTCATCCAACCCGCAATCGCGCCTGCGCGCCGTCCCCTCATTGAGGGCCGACACAGCTGACGCTGCCGACACCGGCATTTCCGACGGCCCGATCTGCACAACCTCGGCCGAGGGTCGACGCACCCGTACCGGAACCACCGGCTCGTCGGCCACGACATCTCCCAGGTGCCTGTCGAGCCCCGCGAAGTCCAGTCCCCAGGCGAAGGCCATCCCGAAGATGAAACCCCAGACATGCGTCCAGTGGCCAACGCCGCCCGCGGCACCCTGCATGAGGATGTCCTGCTGCCTGGCGGCGAAGACCTCCTTGGCCAGCCAAGCCGGAAGCACCAACCAAGCCCGCACTTCGAAGGCACCCCAAACAACCACGAACCAGTAGGCGAACCGGATCTTCGCGGCACCGAAGCAGATGAGAAACGCCCCCATGAGCCCGGCGATCGAGCCCGAAGAACCGAGCGCAAAGACATCGCTCCCTGGATGGCGGGCAACCCAGAGCACACCCGTGAGGAAACCCACACCGACGAAGCACCCGACAAACAGCGGCCGGCCCCACCGCTGCTCGAGGTATGGCGCGGTGAGGAAGAGGAAGACCATGTTGCCGATCAGATGTCGCCAATCGCCGTGCATGAACATGCTTGTCACGTAGCTCAACGGTGTGTCGTCAGCTGGAACCAGCCCGAATCGATAGTTGGGGGATGACCGACGAACCGTCCAGTACTCTTGGGTCAGCAGGTCGATCTCCTCCTGAGTGGTCGTTGCTCCAGGTTGGGGGTTCTCCTCGGCCTGCTTCTGAAGCGACTCGAGATAAGCCTCGCGCCCGTACTCGTCCACACCTTTGGAACGCAGGAAAGTCTCGAGCATCCACGGTTCGAGCTCCAAAGTCGGGTTGGCGATGAAGCTGTCGATGATCTCCCAATAGATCTCAATGGATCTTTCCCACGCTCTGTTCGACGGCCCGTACGTCAGCAACAAAGCCACCACGCAGACCACCAAAATCACGATCGTTGCCCACGGGACCCTGTAGAGAGCCACACCTGAGTGACCGTACGGAAAGATGTTCATCGCCTTACCATCACAGGATCGAATGCCCTCTTGCAGGTATACCACCGCCGCCTACATCACGGGTCACATAACAGCTGACACATCGTTAGACCTGCGAATCCTCGAACACCTTTGCGACCGAGATCAGTCGAACGTTTCCGCTGGGCTCGTTGATCTGCTGGTTGGCCGCAAATCAATCCGCAGCAAAGGCCGCAACTTCCCCAACCGCTCCGGTGAAACTCGATCCACCAGGTGCGCCAGCAGATCCTCCTGCCGAGGCTGGCCGAAGACCATGCGGTAGACCGCAAGCGATCTCTGAAGATCCTCGTACCGCTGTTCGTCCTGGCTGAGGGGAATGGTGGTGTGGTGTGCCAGCCGGCAGGCAAGATGCCAGCCCCACAACCGGACCGGTTACGAGGCCAAAACCAGCCCATGGCCCAATACACCAACCCATAGCCCAAACAACCAACCCATCGCCGGAAACGCCAACTCGCGCGACAACCCGCCCGTCCGCGCCTCAGCCGTCCACCGGGATCAGCTGCTCGAGGGTGCCGGTGTCGTCGTTCCAGAGGTGGAGGGATTTGTCCTCGCCGACCAGCAGGCGGCTGGAGACCGAGCCGGGCTGCCGCGCGCCCGGCCAGGCGTCCACGTGGACCCTGGACAACCAGTATTCATCGAGGGGCAGGACACCGTCGATGGTCTGCTCGATGCGCATGTCCTCGAGATTGACGATCAAAGTGCGCCGGGGCGACTCTTCGTAGTCCGGTGATTGCCACTCTTCCATCCGCACAAACACGCGGTGGGAGTCGAGATCCCACGCGAGCGCCGCAGAGTCGCCATTTCCGAGCTCGAGCCGATCCAACCGGTCCCCGTCGGCATCGAAGCGGTCCACGAAGGCCTCGTCACCGAGCACACGAAGCACCACGAAACGGCCGTCTCCCAGATCGCGGACATAAAACCGGTACGTGGTCTCACCGAGATCGGCGATCTGTTCCCCCGTCTCGGCGTCATACAGGACGAGACGGCCCCCGGAGTCGCTCTCGACTCGCGCGAGGCGCCGCCGATCCTGAGCAACCAAGGTCCCGCGGCTTTCTTCCGTCGATGGCTTCGGGTGTTTCTCCACCACATCACCGCCGGTCAGCGTCTTGGAGGCGACGTCGAAGCGGTAGGTCGTCGTCTCGTACCTCTCCCGACCGTCGTCCTGCCACCGCCACGGTGTCGCCGCTTCGATCACCAACGCCCCCGGACCATCGAACCAGCAGTGCCGCGGACTGAACTTCCCGGTGATCGCCACCGCAGCCAGCTGATCGCCGGTCCCGACGTCGTACACCGCAACGATGGCGCCCTCACGGATCGCAATGCGCTCGCCGCCGTGAGAAATCGCCTCGAGCTCCTTGTCCTCGTCCAGCGCCAGCCCGAGGCTCCTCGGTTCGAGCTCCCCAGCCTCAAGGTCCGCGACCATCAGATCCCCGCCGAGCCACGGTGTGGGCTCCGGCCAGAAGACATGCCGGCCATCCCCGGAGAACCACACGTCCGACGAGTAGCTGGAGGGCCAACCCCCCGAACCTGTCCGCAGCCACCGCCCATCGACCGCGTTGAGCGCCAACCGCGGGAAGTAGTCGAAGCGCCCGAACGCGGAACCTTCGACGGCGATCCAGTCACCCGACGTAACCCCGACCTGCTCGACCCGCAGCAGGTCCGCGGGGGTCGCCGCACGCACCCAGCCGCTCCAACCCACCAGCGCCGCGACGCCGACGCCGAGCACACACCACAGCGCCGCGGACAGCGTCCGGTGGGCCCGCCGGACATCGACCCGTCCGAAGGTCAGCTGCCACGCGCCGGCGGCGATTACCGCGAGCAGCACCGAGCCGAGCAGCCACAGCGTCCCGGCAAGACCCGTCAGTGGAGCCGCGAAGGGCAGAAACGGCCGCAGTGCCCAATACGCCGCCGCCACCACCGCGATCAGCGCGACGAAGTCCACTACCAGCCACGCCGACCGCCCGCGCCAGACGACGCCCACCGCGTGCCCGATGAGCAGGACCCCGATCGGAGCGATCCACATCCCGGGGGCGAGGAACGGCCCTGCCACCCCGGAGAGATACCAAGCGATGGCGGAGTCGAACCTGTCGAGCGCGTCGGCCGAAAAATCCAATGCCAACAACCCGACCCGATCTCCCGCCAACACCACCGTCGGCAGCATGATCAGCGCCTGCGTCCCCCACACCAGCAGCACCACCGCCGTCAGCTTGCCGAACCAGATCGCCGGCCCCGACATCGGCTGCGAGTAGTAAAAGCCCAGCCGCCCCTCGGCCAGGTCGCGGCCGATGAAGCTCACCCCGAGCAGCAGCGCGAAGATCGGCACCAGCGATCCGACCATGAACCACATCACCATTTCGCGGGTGTCCGCAGCCGGGTTGCCGCCGGTGGCGGGGAGCAGCGGCGCGAGCACCGGCAGCACCGAGGCCACCGCCCCAGCGATCAGCAGTGCTCGGCGTTCCGAGATCTCGCGCAGCACCAAGGCGAAGAATGCCCGCATCACACACCTCCCGGCTCTTCACCGCACAGCGCGACGAAGATCTCCTCGAGCGAGAGAGCCTCGAGTACGAGATCGGCGATGTCGACGGCCTCCCGGAGCCCAGCGACGTCCGCCTCATCGGCCCGGCCCACCACCGCATCGACCACCGCTCCGACATGCCGAATTTCGGCCACCTCGAGCCGCGCAAGCGCGGCGTCAATCGCTTCCCTCGACGTCCCATCGCCGCGAACACACCGCAGCCGCCGGAACCGCTCCTTGAGCCCTTCCATGGTCTCGTCGTAGACCAGCCGGCCCTGCTGCATGATCCCGACCCGATCGGCGATGCCCTCGATGCCGGCCAGGTCGTGGGTCGTGACGAGGATCGTCGTGCCCCGGTCGGCGAGCTCGCCCACCAGCTCCTCGAGCAGCGTCCGCCGCACCACCGCGTCCAGCCCCAGTGTCGGATCGTCGAGGATCAACACCTCCGGCTCAGCCGCCAGCGCCGCGGCCAGCGCGAGCTGCCGCCGCTGCCCCTTCGACAACCGCTGCGCCGGCAGGTGCCGCGGCACGCCCACGCGATCGAGCCGCTCCGCGTAATCGTCGGCGTTCCAGGTCCGCCGAACCCGCCCGAGAAACCGCCCGAGCTCGACTGCGCTGATCCCCGGCGGCAGATCCGGCGTCTCGGGCACGACACACACCCGCTCCATGATCTTCCGCCGCTTCCTCCAGGCGTCGCGCCCGAACAGCCGACAGCCCCCGGCCGTCGCCTTTCGCTGACCTACCAGACACTGGATCGTCGACGACTTACCGGCGCCGTTGCGGCCGAGCAGGGCGTAGACCTCGGATCTCGGGATCGTGAAGCCGACGTCGTCGACGGCGGTGACCTGCCCATACCGGACCTGCAGATGATCGACGACCACCGGATCGCTTTTGGCACTCATCGTTTCTCCTCATCGTCGCCTTTGTCGGCGCGATCCCACGCAGCGGTGACCGCAGCCCGCGCCTCGCCCTTCGACACACCCATCGAGCGGGCCGCCTCGACAAACCTCTCGGCGCCTTCGGCCAACAGCCGCTCTCGCTCGGCGGACACGGCCCCGGCAGAGCGGGCCGCGACGAACGTGCCCTCGCCCCGCCGCACCTCGAGCGCGCCGTCGGCGGTCAGCCTCTGGTAGGCCTTGGACACCGTCGCCGGGTTGACACGCAGCTCGCGGGCGAGCTCGCGCACCGACGGCACCGCGGACCCCACCGGCAGCGCCCCCGAAGCCACCAGCCGCCGCATCCCCTCCTCGATCTGGCGCCAGATCGGAGCCGCAGCCGAGGGATCGATGTCAAGCAGACTGAGCACGGTGGGTCTCCATGTGTATCACTGGTGTAATACACTGCATCACTGAGAAGGGTTTGTCAAGCCCCCTGATTCAGAGCTCTCTACGGAACGGCTCGAACGGTATCGGGTAAACCCGAGCGGTTGCCCGCCCTGGTCTAACCGATACCCATCGAGCGCAGGCGCCGGGTACACTCCCGGATATGGGTACTCAGCGCAAACCAACCCGTGACGAAATCGACGAGCTCCTCGCCCTCCTCCCGTCGTTCGAAAAAACAGACGAACCCATCGCCGAGTGGAGCAAAGGCTCCGTCGATTGGGAAACCAAGCGCGCGACCCTCTCCTATCCCAGCTACAACGACGCCGTGATGGCATTCCACCGTCTCATCCACCGGCCCCAGTGGCTCCACGTTGACTACCAGAAAGCGCGGCCCCAGGACCTCGCCAGAAACCCCGACCGCATTCCCGCCGCCACCCTCGACCAGATCACGGCCCTTCTCACCTGGATCGTCCGTGGCGAGCGCTTCTGCGACGGCCACATGGACTCCTGCTTCGAAGAGGGCATCCCTCAGGCGGCGCTCCGTCGATTGAATAGGCTGAACGCGGACGCCGTGCCGGTCATCGTCGCCGGCGCCGACGTCGCCAAAGGAAGCTGGGTCGTCATCCTTCTCGAAGACGGCCACTTCCAACGTGCCCTGGTTGTCGATCACCTTCTCCAACTCCGCCAACGGCTTGGAGTCCCTGACCTCCTCGCCCTCGACATCCCCATCGGCCTGCCGACCGACGGCGCCGACTGGCCCCGGACCGCCGACCTTGCCGCTCGCACCTTCGTCGGCCCTCGACGCTTCAGCGTCTTCACAACCCCACCCCGCCCCGTTTACGACGCCCCGTCCTACTCCGCCGCCAACGCTCTTCACCGCCAGCTGACCGACAAGGGCATGTCACGCCAAGCGTGGGCCCTCCGCGCCAAGATCCTCGAAGCCGAAGCCTTCATCACCGACCACCCCAACACCATCGAAGTCCACCCCGAGGTCTGCTTCCGCGCCATGAAAGGCGAGCCCCTCAATTTCTCCAAGAAGACGTGGAACGGCCAGATGGAACGCCGCGCCCTCCTCTCAGCCAAGGGCATAGACCTTCCCGATCAGCTCGACGAAATCACCGGCAAAGCACCACCCGACGACCTCCTCGACGCCGCCGCAGCAGCCTGGACCGCGTGGCGATGTGTGCGCGGCAGGGGAGAGGCTTTGACAGAATCTGATAGCAGACCCCCTCTCACTGATCGGGGCTTGATCTGGTTCTGATTGACAATATGTCGAATCTGACATATCTATCAGTACGATGCATAAGGCAAAACAGAATCGCCTCAAAGCGGAGGGTTGGCAGATTGGATCGGCGGACGATTTCCTCGAGCTGACTCCCGAGGAGTCTGCGTATGTCGATCTCAAGCTCCGACTCAGCGACAGCCTCAGAAAGAGACGAGCTCAAGAAAAGCTCTCCCAGAAGGAACTCGCCAAGATCGTCAAATCGAGCCAATCCAGGGTCGCCAAGATGGAAGCGGGAGACCCGACCGTCTCACTCGATCTGCTCATCAAGACTCTTCTCGCCATGGGAGCGTCAGATTCTGACCTCGCCGACGCCATTGCAGCCCGATAAGCATGAGCGGTGGGCTACCCGACACCGCGTTGACGGCTACTCAGGCAGATCTGGAAGCGTAGCCTTTACCTCGCCTAACAGCTTCGGCACATCGTCCGTCGCGATCGCCCAAACCACCTCGTCCGATATCTCCGCGTATCCGTGAATCAACCGATTCCGAAACGCGATAATCTTTGGTAAATCGCTGATCTTCTCTTCGATCGAAGGGAAGTGCCGAAGTGCCTGATTAGCTGCCTCACCGATGATGCCAAGTTGTCGTTCTACCCCTGAGCGCAACAGCTCATCAGTGAGGTAGTCCTGAAGAGTCTTCCCTTCGACGAATCCACCGATCAACTCGGCTGCATGTTGAATGTCCCAAAGGAAGGCCTCAAGATCACGCAGCGTCATACAAGGTTTCCTGTTCCTCGAGAATTCTCTTCTTGACGTATGGGTTCTTAACCGCGTGGAGTTCGATCAAATCGACGTCTTGTGAAAACAACTGACCGAGAGCCTCAAGAAGGCCGAAATAGGCATCCTTGTGTTGGTGCGGTTCAAGAGCGCTGAATTCAACAACGAAGTCCAAGTCACTGGACTCTTCGTCGAAGTCGGATCGCAAAGCAGAGCCGAACACCGCCAGACGTTTGACGGAGTAACGTCCGCACAGGGCCGAAAGCTCGCCGAGTTTGTTGCTGAGTATCGATACCATGATTGCTACCTTCAGCTTATTCTATCAACCAAGCCGCTGAACCTCCAGAAGGTTCAGCAAACCGAGACGCCTCACTCAACAGCCAATGGCCGCAAATCAATCTGCAACAAATCCCGCAACTCCTCCAACCGCTCCGGCGATACACGATCCACCAAATACGCCAACAGATCCTCCTGCCGAGGCTGACCGAAGACCATGCGGTACACCGCCAGCGATCTCTGAAGATCCTCGTAGCGCTGTTCGTCCTGGCTGAGGGGGATGGTGGGAACATGGCGTTCGATGCCGACGCCGTTTGGTGGATCGAAGACCCAGAACGGGACCATGCCGCGGTGGAGGTCGGGCAGTTCGTCGGAGGCGATCTGAAAGAGGGCCTCCCAAGGATCGCTCGCGTCGAGGCCCTCCAACCTGTCACGGAAGACCTTGGCGAGATTCTTCCTCACCGCGTGGCATTTGTAGCGATGAACCCGACCCTCGCGCTGCTCGAGATCGACGGGGTTCGACGGCAGGTTCCGGAGGGTGCCACTGATCACATCATCACAACGCAGGTGACTCGAACCGAGGTTGTGAGGTTGTGATCGGTGGCACCCAGGGGTCCTGGACAATGCGGAACTTTTCGAATTCGGACTCGGCACAATCCTTCGCCAGCTTGGCGGTGACCTTACCGCCGTCCTGCAGAATCTCCCACTCGTCAAACTCCAAGAAGGCGTCGAGCCGCTTGGCCCAATCTTCCATGGTCAACGGAATGCGCCGTTCTCGAGCCGGTTGTGATCGAGCACGTATCTTTTGACGGCAAACTCTTTGAGTACCTGGGTCGCCCACTGACGGAACTGGGTTGCCCGCTTGGAGTTCACGCGATAGCCGACTGAGATGATCGCATCGAGGTTATAGAAGTCGATATTCCATTCAACCTCGCGTTTTCCCTCCGTTTGAACGATTCGGAATTTCCGAAGAGTTGCGTCGCGGTTCAGCTCACCGGAAACATAGATGTTCTTCAGGTGCTCGTTTATGGTGGGCACCTCCACCTCGAACAACGTTGCCATCAACCTCTGGGAAAGCCAGACCGTTTCGTTCTCAGGTCGAGGTAGTCGTCGGTCAGCAACCGGTGGCTTTCGAACACCGTGAGAATAGAAATGCGAGTCGCTCCCAAGTGGTACACAATCCGGTAGCATTCGAGAATGACTTCGCGAATGTCGGGACGGCCGACTTCGGGAACCACCCGTCCAGAAGATGGGAAGAGAGCAATCCGCTCGGTGGTGTCGATGAGGAGGCGGGCCCATCTCGCTGCGGCCACTGGTTTGTCACGAGCAATGAAATCGCCGATCTCGAGCACGTCCCTTCTTGCTCTCCGCGTCCACTCGATTTTCACTCTCATCACCCGTCGGTGTCGTCATAACGCGAGGTGATCTCTGCGACCATCGACTGGTGATCGACGACTCGATCCGTCTCGACGTCGGTGATTCCCTCCGAGATCGCCTGGACAAACCGAGCACGCTCGGTGAGCAGGTCGAACTCGGCCGGGGACAGCAGAACTCCGGCAGCGCGACCGTTCTGGGTGATGACGATCGGAGCCCCAGTCTCCGAAATCTTCTTCAGCAGCTCCGCGGCCTTTGCCTTGAACTGACTCAGCGGCACGATGCCCTCGGCAACTCTGAGATTCGGCATAAAGACCTCCAGAAGATTCAAATATAATCTAATAATAGACCTTTATCAAGTCTGTTTATGGTCTACTTCGCATCCGAACTCGCATTTCCGTGAGAGGCGATCGCAGAGATCTTCGACGAGTGCCTAGAAACGGCGATGGTCCGCGACACATCGAGAGGTTTCGAGCCATCTGCTGACAATACCGGGGTGCTTGGCAACCAACTTAGCGACGGAAATTTACGGTGCCAGGCTTTAGAAGCTTAGAATGTTCACGGCAGCCACCTTTCTAAGGTTCTAAAGCCTGGCACCAATACTCTTGGTACATGGATGTTGGTTTTAAAATGGGGCGGTGGGTGTCACATATAATTGCCAGGAGAAAATATGCGCTTTCAGTCTGTGATCAGGTTTGCTGTTCTGCTGCTCCTAACCGCTA
>JAZBOQ010000298.1:0-2098 GCA_036351195.1 Thermoanaerobaculales bacterium
AACGGCCCTGATTGACGAAGAGGTCGTACCCACGCTTCTGCTGTTCGGTCAGCGCGTCGGACTCACCGGCGTAGAACCAGCGGTCGAAAGGCGAGTTCCCCGAGACGATGGTGCGCTCGAAGGCGGCGATGGCCAGCGAGACCTCGCGCATGGTGATGTCCTTGCCCGTCTTGCCGAAGACCTCATCAAAGGCGGCGACGTACTCCGGATCGGTCCGCACGATCTCGAGAATCGGTTCGTGGTCCGCCAGGCCGTGCTCGACCGGGTTGATGAAGGGTTGGAGCGACTGGTCCTCGAGGTCCGGCGACCGGCCGTCCCAGAACTGGGACGTGAAATAGGCCGAATTGATCACCGTCGGCGCGTTGCGCGTCCCGGTCTTCTTTTCGATTCCCTGCGAGACCTTCAACGGCGAGTCGGTGAATGCTTTCTCCGGCATATGGCAGGTGAAGCACCCGACCTCCCCGTCGGTGCTGAACCTGGTCTCGTTGTAGAGCTTGTCCCCAAGGGCGATCTTGGCCGGGGTCTGTGGGTTGTCTTCTGGAATCGGCACCGGCGGCAGCCCGAACGGGGCGGTCGACGACCCGTCGGTGCCCGCAACAACCGCCACCGCGGCGAACAGGGCCGCCCCGGCGACAACAATTAAAAACACTCGTTTCATTTCGACTCCTCCTTCCTTGCTTTGTCCCGACAGCTGCTGCAGATGCCCCGCAGCTGCACACGAAAGTCCGCCACCTCGAACCCGACGTCCGAGGTGTCCGGAATGGCGAGGCGATCCAACGCCTCATTCTCGAAATCGACAAACTCATTGCAGTGGAGACAGACGAGGTGGTGGTGCATTTCGATCCGCGGGTCGAAGCGGGTCACACTCCCCGGATGGCAGGCCTTGGTGATGACTCCCAATCGCGCCAAATGCTCAAGAGTTCGGTAGACAGTGGGCTTGGCCAAACCCGGCAACCTGTCCTTGACGGCGTCGTAGACATCGTCGGCGCTGGGGTGGTTGTCGAGATCGAGGACCGCTTCGAGGATCACCAGTCGCTGCACGGTGCAGCGCTCACCGTGTTCGTGACACAACTGCTTGAACAGCTCGATCCGCCCTCGCTTCGCGTTCCCATCCACGGGCTCGCCTCCGGTTCTCCGATTGCTCCTAAACGATAACTTAGTGCATATGAAATAAAATTGCAACAAATTCAAACACGATCTCAATTCGACGCGGAGTCGCGGCAGGCCGTCCGTCCCGTGTTAGTCTCAAGCGCTCGCTGACCAAGCGATGGAGGTCAGAATGCCACCGGCAATCGGCATCGCATACGTTTCTCCCAACGGTTCCACCAGGAAGGTCGCCGAAACCATCGTCGATCAGCTCACCGAGTGCGGTGCATCGGTCACCGTCGCGGATCTGTCGAACAAGGATGAGAGCCGATCGCTGATCCGGATGATGGACTCCGATGATGAGACGCTCCTCTTCATCGGTTCGCCGGTCTACAGCAGCCTCGCCGTGCCGCCGGTAATGTCGTTCATCGACGAGCTCTCACCCTCCCCAGACAGCTGGGCGGCACCGTTCGTAACCTATGGAATCGCGTGCAGCGGAATGGCACTGTGGCAAATGGCGGCGGCTGTCGGCGACAGGGGTTTCCAGGTTGCAGGAGCCGCCAAGATCGCCGCGCTACACTCCGTCATGTGGCGGTCGGATCACCCCGAGGGAGAGGGACGACCGGATACCGACGACCTCGGCCACGTCCGGAATTTGGCCGACACCCTGTACTCGCGCTTGACGACAGGCACCCTGACACCCCTGTCCCTCGCTGAGCTCGACTATCATCCGCCGGATCTCGCCGCCGAGCTCAAAGCGAAAATGGCAAAGCCGAGGAAGGGCATTCCGCGGACCGTCGACGAAGACATTTGTGACGAGTGCGGCGAATGCGCCACCAATTGCCCGGTCGGCGCCATCACTCTGAACCCGACCCCGGAGTTCGGCGATGCCTGCTTCGACTGCCTCACCTGTATCCGCCTGTGTCCGAAGAACGCCATCACCCCGGCAATCTCTCTCGCCGCCCTCGAAGAGATGATCCGCAACCGGGTCAAGACGATCAACGAGCAGCCC
>JAZBOQ010000299.1:0-3436 GCA_036351195.1 Thermoanaerobaculales bacterium
AGGGAGCGGCTTCACCCTTCACCCTCTCACCAGGGAATGAAGTGAGCGCTCACCTCCTCATCCCACAAAGCGTCATCCGGCACCCCACTTCCTAGCACCGGAAGACGTATGGTATGATATATGGCATGGTGAAGACCACGGTGTATCTGCCCGAGGATCTCAAGGCGTCGCTCGGTCGGGTGGCGGCCGAACGAGGTCGTTCGGAGGCGGAGTTGATCCGCGAAGCGGTCCGTGCTCTGGTCGGCGGCGATGCGCCTGTGAGGCCGAAAGTACCGTTGGTCGCGGCGCCCCTCGGCGACCCGAAGGCGTCCGAGCGGGTCGACGAGCTGCTCGAGGGCTTCGGCGCGGGATGATCCTGGTCGATACCAGCGGGTTGTTGGCGGCGCTTTTTATTGATCAACGACGCCACGCCGACTGCGCGCAGGTTGTCACCGAGGCGGAGGGCCCGCTGGTTCTTTCGCCATTCGTTCTGGCCGAGCTGGACTACCTGGTCACCAAGCTCGCCGGCGAGGCGGTGGAACGTGAGTTGCTCGCTGAGGTCGCGCGGGGGGCGTATCAGCTCGCCGAGGTGGATGCCCGCGATGTCGAGGAGGCGAGAGGCGTCATCGAACGGCACGAGGGACTGGGCATTGGTCTCGCGGACGCCATGACGGTGGTGCTCTCCCGTCGCCTCTGGTGCCTCGATGTGCTCACCCTCGACGAACGGCATTTTCGGGTGCTGCGTGGGTTCAAGAACCGGCCGTTCCGGGTGCTCCCGGCTGACGTGTAGGCCGCTCGCCTCACCTTCTTGCAGCGAGCAACGCAAGCGCTCACTAACGAGCGAAGCGAGTGCTGACCTTCTTACTTTCTCCCCTTCTCACCAGCGAATGAAGTGAGCGCTCACCTCCTCAAAACGTCAGCCGAACGCCAACCTCCCAGGCGCGGGGGGTCTCCCAGTATCTGGGATCGCCGAGCTCCACCGGAACGCCGTCGATCTCGCCACATCCGGAGACCTCTGCACAGACGCCTGTGACCTCTTCCCGGGAGAGCACGTTGAGCACCGAGACGATGAGGTCGAGGTCGACCGATCCGATCCGGAATCCCTTGCTGATCTGCAGGTCGAACCAGCTGTCGCTGGGCCCTTCGCGGTTGCCGCGCGGCTCGGTGAAGTAGAAGCCGCTCGGCATCTCATCGATGTCGTTCTGGTCGAGATGTGGGGTCCAGCGAAAACCCGATGTCCAGCCGGCGTTGACGGCGATGGTGACGTCCCACGGAAGCAGTGCATAGCCGTTGAGCTTGAGGGCGTGCCGGCGGTGGTTGTCGGTGTAACCGTAGCGGTTCTCCCAGTGCCAGGGATAGAAATTGAAGTCGTACCCGAGCCCGAGGAAGCTCCCGTTGCCCTTGGAGTCGGACAGCGTGTAGGAGGCGAGCACGGTGAGCCAGTCGAGGGTGCGGCTCTCGAGCTTGACGATGAACGCGTCGTAGTTCTGCTCGAGCTCCGGCAGGTTGGTCAGGACGAAGGACTCGCAGGGCGCACCCTGACTGGGCTCGGGGAGATTCCCGGCACAGGTGTCCTCGTAGAGACTTCGCGACCGCTTGTTGACGTAGCTCAGCTCGAGCGAGCTGCGCGGCCACAGGGCACGCTCGTAGCTCAGGATGAGCTGGTCGGAGTAGGCCGCCTCGAGGTCGGTGTCGTAGCTGTTGGCGCCGCCGCCGTAGGTGTCGTAGCCGAACCAGCCGTTTGGATCCCAGCCCTCGGGGTCTTCCCGCCACGGTAGCCCAATGGACGGAGCGATGACTGAGCACAGAGAGGGATCGAAACCCATTCCCGGCGCCCACGTCGAGCACGAGGCCCAGAGGTTGGTAACGTTTTCTATACCGGCGAACAACGCGAGGTTCATGGTTCCCTGGTCCATGAAGCGGCCGACCGAGGCGCGGATGACGTTGCGGGCGTCACCCGTGAGATCCCAGGCGATGCCGAGCCGCGGCTGCCAGCCCTCGAGATCGGTCGACGCGCCGGTGCCGTCGTTGCGGTAGGTGACGCTGTCGAAGCGCAGGCCGGCTTTCACCGTCACGTTCGGCGTCGGCCGCCAGGCGTCCTGGAGGAAGGCCGACCAGAGCTGTCCGTCGGCAACCATCGTTCCACTGGAGATGAGCTCCTCCATGCCGTACGGCGCACTCTGGTCGCCCACCTGGATGTCGTAGAAGATGAAGCCGCTCAGACCCTCGGTGCACTCGACGCCACCGGGCGTGCCGGTGTAGCAGAGGTCCGCTTCCTCGCTGATGTCCGACGCTTCGACGCCAAACTTGAGCTGGTGCGAGCCGCCGGCGCCGTCCAGGAACCAGGTCAGATCGGTTGCCGCCTGGAATCGATCGGTGACGCTGTGCTCCTGCAGCCAGTCGTTTGCCGATGTGATGTTGGTGTCGATGTTGATGTGCGAGATCGTCTCGAGGTCGCCGCTCATCGGGCCCGCGTCGAAGGTCCGTCGGTTGAAACCCGTGCGCAGCGTCCACAGCAACGAGTCGGTGAGCAGCCCGTCAACGTTTGCTGACAGGTAACGCGGTTCGTTTTCGGTGAACCAGGTTGCCTCGGGCATGGTCGAGCGGGACGAGCCGCTATCGTCGAAGCGCGTTCGCTGGGCGAACACCGACGCGACGCCGCGCCAGCTGGGGGCGATCTGCCATGTGAGCTTGGCCTTGGGTGAGTCGACGGTTCCCTTGAAGGTGGTGGGCGCGCCGTCCGGGGTGCTCTCGACCTCACCGCGGTAGAACGCAGCGAAAAACCACAGCTTGTCCCGGACGATGGGGCCGCCGAGGGTGGCCTCGATGGCGAGGTTCGAGTCCTTCTGGAGATCGGGATCGAAGTGATCGCCGCCCTCCTGGAAGGCGTCCGGTTCCCAGCGCACGTCGAGACTGCCGGAGAACGCATTGCCGCCGGACTTCATGACGATGCTGGTGACCCCGCCCTAAGCGCGGCCGTACTCGGCCTCGTAGCCGCCCGTCTTGACCTGAATCTCGTCGTAGGCGTCGATGCCGTAGGTGGCAACGCCCCACCGCCCTTGTCGACCGAGGTTCTCCTCGGTGACCTCGACCCCGTCGACGAACCAGGTGTTCTCCGACGAAAAGGAACCGAAAAGCTCCTGGCCGTTGGCGCCCGGCGTCTGCGCCCCGGGGCTGAAGCCGAACCGATCCCACGTCCCGACGGCCGTCTTCTCGATGTACTCGGAGTCGAAGACCTGCTCGGTGCCGATCTGCTGGGGATCGACGACCGGGGTTTCGTCGAAGACGACGATCTCGCCCTCGAAGGTGGCCTCGGGCATGGTCACGTTGAGCGCGGTGAGCGACCCGAGCCTCACGCGGACCTCGGTGCGCTCCTGGGTGGCGAAGCCGTGCAGTGCCGCGCTGACCTCGTAGAAGCCGGGCGAAAGCGTGAGGAACAGCGCCTCGCCTCGTTCAT
>JAZBOQ010000300.1:0-13001 GCA_036351195.1 Thermoanaerobaculales bacterium
CGCCGCTGGGGTCACAACGAGGGCGACGAACCGGCCTTCACCCAGCCGCTCATGTACCAGAAGATCGCCAACCGCCCGCCGGTGCGCGAGATCTACCAGCTCCAACTCGAGAGCGAGCACGCCATCACGCTGGACGAGAGCGCCCACCTCCGAGACCGGAGGCAGGGGCTGCTCATCGCCGCCCACCGCTCGGCCCAGGAGTCCTGCCCCATGCCGGGTGCGGACGTTCACGCCTTTCACGAGCTCTGGGACGGTTTGGACAAATCCTTCTCCTTCTCACCGGTGGACACGACGGTGCCGCCGAAGACGCTGAGCCGCATCGCCACCGCACTGACCACCGTCCCGGACGATTTCGAGCTCAACCGGAAGGTGGCCCGCCGTCTCCCCGCGGTGCGAAAGACCGTCGACGAGGGCGGTGACGTCGACTGGCCGCTCGCCGAACTCCTGGCCTTCGGCTCGTTGCTCACCGAAGGCTCGCCAGTTCGCCTCTCCGGTCAGGACAGCGTTCGCGGCACCTTCTCGCACCGCCACGCCGCCTGGTACGACACCCGCACCCAGGCGGCCCACGTCCCCCTCAACCACATCGGCGGCGACCAGGCCACGTTTTGCGTTTACAACTCCATGCTCTCCGAGGCCGCTGTTCTCGGCTTCGACTACGGCTACTCCCTGGTGGAGCCCAACATGCTGGTGCTCTGGGAAGCGCAGTTCGGCGACTTCGCCAACGGCGCCCAGGTGATCATCGACCAGTTCATCACCCCAGCCATGGACAAGTGGCAGCGCGGCAGCGGCATTGTCATGCTCCTGCCCCACGGCTACGAGGGCCAGGGCCCAGAGCACTCCAGCGCCTACCTCGAGCGGTATCTCGCCCTCGGCGCCGAATCCAACATCCAGGTCTGCAACCTCACCACGCCCGCCCAGTACTTCCACGCCCTGAGGCGACAGCTCAAGCGGGACTTCCGCCGGCCCCTGGTGATCATGTCGCCGAAATCCCTGCTCCGTTCCAAGCTCTGCGTCTCCCCCATGGACGAGCTGACCGGGGGCGGGTTCCTGGAGGTCCTGGACGATCCCGCACCGCCGAAGAAGCCGCGCCGCCTGCTGCTGTGCAGCGGCAAGGTCTACTACGACCTGGTGGAGGGCCGCGATGCGGCGGGGATCGACGACGTCGCCCTCGTCCGGGTCGAGCAGCTCTACCCTTTCAACATCGAGCTCTTCAACGAGGTCGTCGCCCCCTACCGAGACGCCGCCGAGGTGGCCTGGGTGCAGGAGGAGACTCGCAACCGGGGAGGATGGGGCTACATGCTCCCCATCCTCCTGGAGGCCTTCCCCGACACCCACATCCGCTACATCGGCCGCGGCCCCAGCGCGAGCCCCGCCACCGGTTCGCCCCGCGTCCACAAGCATCAGCAGCAGGCCATCGTCGATGAAGCGCTCGGCGAGGGAAAGCTCGGATGAGCGCTTCCGTCGGAACCGAAATTCGCTCATCCGAGATCAGATCCAGGAGGAAGAATGTCCGTTGAAGTCACAATCCCCGAGATCGGCGAATCCATCAGCGAAGGATTTCTCGCCGAGTGGTCCCAGGCCGACGGCGCGATTGTCGAGGCCGAAGCGCCCCTCCTCGTCCTGGAGACCGACAAGATCACCATGACCGTCACCGCCGAGGTGGCGGGGCGTCTGGAGATCCTCGTCGGCGCCGACGAGACCGTCGAGGTGGGCCAGGTGGTGGGGCGAATCGATCCCGACGCCGCCGCCGACGCACCCGACGCCGCCGCCGAACCGGAGTCCACGGCCGCCCCGGCTCCGAAGGCCGCCGCCGAGCGGGACCTCGCCGGGCTCTCCCCGGCGGTACGGCGTCTCGTTCAGGAGCACGACCTCGATCCCGGACTCATCGCCGGCACCGGCAAGGGCGGCCGGATCCTCAAGGGAGACGTTCTCGGATTCCTGGAACGTGAGGAAGAGGCGCCGGCGGCTCCACCGCCGGAGCAGGAGAGCGCCCCGGATCACACGCCCCCCGCACCGGAGCCCCCTCCCGCTCCGTCGTCGCCCGCGGGCGGCGAGAGGCAGACCCGCACGCCGATGTCGCGCCTGCGCCGCCGCCTTGCCGAGCGTCTGGTAGAGGTCCAGCAGACCACCGCGATGCTCACCACCTTCAACGAGGTGGACATGAGCGCCGTGATGGACCTTCGCGCGGCCTACAAGGAGAGCTTCGCCGCCAGACACGGCGTCAAGCTCGGCTTCATGTCGTTCTTCGTCAAGGCGGTGGTGGACGCGCTGAAGACCGTTCCCCAGGTCAACGCCTTCATCGACGGCGACGACATCGTCAGCAACCACTACTACGACATCGGCATCGCCGTGTCCTCTGACGCGGGCCTCGTGGTACCGGTGGTCCGCGACGCCGACCGGCTCTCCATGGCCGGCGTCGAGGCCGCCATTGCGGAGCTGGCGGGCAAGGCCCGGGACCGCACCTTGGCCATCGACGATCTCACCGGCGCCGTCTTCACGATCACCAACGGGGGCATCTTCGGGTCGGTGCTCTCCACCCCCATTCTCAACCCTCCGGGCAGCGCCATCCTCGGCATGCACGCCATCAAGAAACGCCCGGTCGTGGTGGACGACGAGATCGTCGTCCGGCCGGTGATGCAGCTGGCCATGTCCTACGACCACCGCATCATCGACGGCAAGGAGGCCGTGACCTTCCTCAAACGGATCGTCGACTGCCTTGAGGACCCGCAGCGGCTGCTGCTGGAGGTGTGAGATGTCAAGCTTCGATCTCGTCGTCATCGGCGCCGGCCCCGGCGGCTACGTCTGCGCGATCCGCGCCGCCCAGCTCGGTCTGAAAACCGCCCTGGTGGAGAAGCGGACGACCCTCGGCGGCACCTGCCTCAACGTGGGCTGCATCCCGTCAAAGGCGCTGCTCGAGTCCTCCGAGGTCTTCGAGGAGACCATGAACCACGCCCAAGACCACGGCGTCGTCGTGGGCGACGTGGGGCTCGACCTCGAGGCGATGATGGCGCGCAAGGAGCGCATCGTCTCCGAACTCACCGGCGGCGTCGCCGCCCTGATGAAGAAGAACAAGGTCCAGGTCTTCGAGGGGACGGGCCGCCTGATGTCCAACGACCGCGTCGCCGTCGTCGACGGCGACGAGACCACCGAAATCGAGGCGAAGCACATCTGCCTCGCCATGGGCTCCACCACCATCGACCTCCCCTTCCTGCCCGCCGACGGCGACCGCGTCATGACCTCCACCGAAGCGCTGAGCCTCGACACGGTGCCCACACACCTGGTGGTCATCGGCGCCGGCGCCGTGGGCCTCGAGCTCGGCAGCGTGTGGCGGCGCCTCGGCTCCCGGGTCACCGTCATCGAGATGCTGCCCACCATCACGCCCTTTGCCGACAAGCAGGCCGCCAAGACCCTCGAGCGTGCCCTCACCGAGCAGGGCATGGAGATTCGGCTCTCCACCCGCCTCACCGCGGCCAAGGTGCTCAAAACCAAGGTCAAGCTCACCGTGGAGCACGACAAGAAGGGCGTCGAGACCATCGATTGCGACCGCGTGCTCGTGGCCGTGGGCCGAAAGCCGGTGACCGACGACGCCGGTCTCGAAAACGCCGGAGTCCAGCTGGACGATGCGGGCCGGGTCGAGGTGAACGACCGCCACCAGACCAGCGTCCCCACCATCTGGGCCATTGGCGACCTGGTGCGCGGACCCATGCTCGCCCACAAGGCCGAGGACGAAGGCATCGCCGTGGCCGAGCGCATCGCGGGAATGCCGGGCCACGTCAACGACGAGGTGATTCCCAACGTGGTCTACACCGACCCCGAGCTGGCCATGGTGGGGCGCACCGAGGCCGAGCTCAAAGAGGCGGGAGTGCCCTTCAAGGCCGGACGTTTCATGTTCCGCGCCAACGGCAGGGCCAAGAGCCTGGGCTCGGAGACCGGGCTGGTGAAGATCCTCGCCCACACGACCACCGACGAGATCCTCGGGGTGCACATGGTGGGTTCGCGGGTCTCCGAGCTGATTGCCGAGACCGCCGTGGCCATGGAGATGCGCGCCTCAGCCGAGGACCTGGCGAGAACCTGCCACGCCCATCCCACCCTGTCCGAGGCCGTCAAGGAGGCGGCGCTGGCGGTGGACAAGCGAGCGATTCACTCGTAGAGCGTGAGGGCTCGAGGCCATCGCAACGACTCGGTCGAGATGGCTCATGTCGGATCGACAGCCCGGAAGCCCGACGCCGCGCCTCAGCCGGACCAGGCCGCGGTGCCGCCGTCCTCGAAGCCGTCCGAGAAGACGTCGTAGCGATCCGTCCACTCGTCCGCCCCGATGTCGGGGATCATCGTGTCCGGGTTCGGCCGGACGTCACCGTCCATGTCCACCAGAACCCCGACGTCGACGCCCGCATCCCTCGCGGGCGAATTTCCGTCGAGATGGAAGCCCTCGCCGCCGGCGCTGCCGAACTGGGGGTCGCCCCAGATCTCGTTGGAGGTCAGGACGCCGCCGCCGCTCCAATCCGTGTCGTTGGCCCAGGCGCCGTCTCCCCAGAGCATCCGGTCGATGGTGACGTCGCCGCTGGCGACCTGGATTCCCGTTTTCTGCCCGGCCACGATGCAGTTGGTCATGGTGACATCACCTTCATCGCCGAATGCAGACGTATAGAAGCCGATACCGTCACCGTTGCCGTCGATGTTGGCCGCGAAGGTGCTGTGGGACATCTCCATGGTCACCCCAAACTGGTACATCCCGCTCCTGTGATTCCCGGCCACGTTGCCCTGGACCAGGAGGTTGGTCACGATCATCGCGATGTCGTCTTGCGAGTAGATGTAGAGACCGCCGCCGCTGTCGGTGGAGGTGTTGTTGATAAACCGGTTGCCGTCGAGCAGCGGCACGTCGAAGAACATCGTGCCCCAGAGATAGGCCCCGCCGCCCTCACCGTCGGTGGCGTGATTGTCCAGGAAGTCGTTCCGCACGAGGTTGACCCCCATGGGGTTGATGAGTCCGAGACCGCCGCCGCTCTTGGCGCTGTTGCCGATGAACCGGTTCCCTTCGAGGGTCCCGGTGATCGTCGCCATCACACCACCACCGGAGAACGCGGTGTTGTTTTTCACGACGTTGCCGGTGGCCTCGACAAAACCCAGCAGCAGCATGCCGCCGCCTTGATTGGCGGTGGAGTTACCGACGAGCGTGTTGCCGATGACCTCGACATCGGCGCCGGTGGCGCCGGCATTGATGTAGAAGCCCCCACCGCCGGAGTAACCGAGATAGGGCGCCTGGTTCGACGTCGCGATGTTGCCCTCGATGACGGTGGAAGCCATCCCCGATATTCTCAGCCCACCTCCGTTGTTGCCGACGTTGTTGGTCAGGACATTTCCGGAGATCAGCAGATCCGTTGCGCCCGAAATGGTGATCCCGCCGCCTCCCGTCCCGTCGGTGGTGTTGTTCTCGACCGTGTTGTCAGAGATCGTCCCCCCAATGACCGAAATCCCCTTGATCCCGGGCGAGTTGCCGCTGACAGTGTTGCCGGTGATCTCGGTCGAGTCGTACGCAGTGCTGACGAGAATCCCCGCTCCGGTGTTGTCCGTGATTGTCGAGTCGACAACGCTCACGTGATCGGTATAGCTGCTCTTGATCCCGTGTCCCGTGTTGTCCTCGACAACGGAGTTCACCACCTCGACGCGCGGGCACCTGTAGGCCAGGACTCCTCCGGCGCCTGACTCCGCGACGTTGTCGTGGATGTGGCACCGTTCGATGGCGACGCTCATGTGAGCGGTTCGGTCGGCGCAGATCCCACCGCCCTCGTCGGTTCCGGCGATGGCTTCGGCGGCGTTGCCGCCGGTGATCTCGAACCCGTCGATGGTGGTGCGGCACGCTCCGATCTCCGAATACTTGAGATACAGCACGACTCCCATCCCCTGGGCGTCCAGCGTCGTGAGGTTGGCCACCGGATCGGGCGTTGTCCAGTTCGACGTGGTGTAGCCGCCTCGGAGCTCGAGGTACTTTTCTCTGATCGCGGCGAGTTGGGTGTAGTCTCCGATGGTGCTGACCCCGGTGTAGGTGCCCTCGGCGACCCGAATCTCGTCGTTGTTGGCGGCGAGATTGATGGCGTACTGCAGGCTTCGGCATGGGATCGCCACGGATCCGCAGCCGCTGACGTCGCTGCCTGTGGTGGCGACCCGGATCACGGCGGCGTCTGCCGGGCAGGCCCAGCCGACAGCGGCGACAAGAACCACGAGAACAGGGTTCCGCGGATGGAAAAATCGAGCGCGCAGGTTGCTGAAGCTCATGGCTCCTCCTTCGTCGAATCGCTGTCAAAATCGCCTCTCACCCGTGCGGGAGCAAACCCGATGCCAGCCCTCACCTCTCTGCGCCGACGACGGATCCGACCGATGCACCTTTCCGTGCATCCGTGCACCTCCACGTGCACCGACACGGTGCGGACGACTCGGCAGCTCGACCTCAACCAAGAACGGAGGAATGACGTAAACTTGTTGGACCCCGATGCGACGATCTCAGAACCTCTGCCATTCTCTTGTGACCGTGGTGGCCGTCGGTGCGACGGCAGCCCTTGTCGGTTGCTCCAAGGGAGTGGTGACCTCCTCCCCCGCCGATCTCAGGGTTTACCGCGGTCCTCTCGTCCAGCGCCACCTCCTCTCCGGCGAGCTGGAAGCGGTGGAGCGGGCCGAGATCAAGGTCCCGCGAACCCGGGAGCACCGCCTCCAGATCCAGTGGCTGGTGGCCGACGGATCCATGGTCGAAGAGGGAGAAACCGTCCTCCAGTTCGACAACTCCTCCTTCGCCGCCAATCTCGACCAGCAGCGAACGGCCCTCCAGCGAAGCCGCCGCACCCTGCTGCAGACGCTGGCCGGCGGCGAAGCACGGCTCAGAGAAGCCGAAGCGGTGGTCCAGCGGGCTCGAATCGCACTCGCCAAGGCCGAGCTCGACGCCGCCGTTCCCGAGGCGATCCGCAGCCGATACGACTACCGGACCCTGGAGCTCGCGGCGGCCAAGGCGCGGGCGGACCACCGCAAGGCGGAGGCGGACCTTCTGGCGACCACCACCGCTGTGGACTCCGAAAACCGGATCGCCGAAGAGCAGCACCGCAAGGCCGAACGGGAGCTCGAAGTGGCGGAGGAGGCGCTCGATGCGCTCTCTCTCGCCGCCCCCCGCGCCGGCATCATCGTCGTGGACGAGCACCCGTGGGAGGACCGCAAGTATCAGATCGGCGACACCGCCTTTCCGGGCTGGACCGTGCTCGGCATTCCGAACCTGGAGCGGCTTCGGGTCCGGGCGTCCCTGAGCGACGTTGACGACGGTCTGCTCGAGGTCGGCATGGCCGCCGAGTGCAACCCCGACATCGAGCCCGGGCTTCACCTTCGTGGGCGGATCACCGAGATCACCCCCATCGCCCGCGAGCAGCGGATCTTCTCCCAGCGCCGCGGTTTCGACGTCACCGTCGATCTCGACGAAGACCCCGGAGAGGTCCTGCTGGTTCCCGGGATGTCGGTCCGGGTGGACGTCTCCCATTCCTCGGAACGGGAGCACCTCCTGGTTCCGCGGGCCGCTCTGGATCTTGATGGCCCCTCACCGCGGGCCAGACGCCGCGGCGGGTCGTGGGCCGAGGTCGAGATCGGAGCGTGCTCAGTCCACGACTGCATCCTCATCGACGGTCTCTCGGAAGGCGACCGACTCGGCGCGGTTGCGGGGACAGAGTCATGACCCGCCGCCGCTTCGCCGTCGTCGCCGCGGTCCTGGTTGTGCTGATCGCCGGACGGCTGGCCTGGGCCGTCTTTCGCGAGCCGCCGCGATCGGTGCGTGTGGAGCGCGGCGACCTCGTCATCGTCGTCGACGTCACCGGTTCCCTGCGCGCCGTGGAGTCCTCCGTCCTCGGCCCGCCCCAGGTCCGCGACGTCTGGCAGTTCAAGATCGCCATGATGGCGGAAGAGGGAACCGAGGTGGCAGCCGGCCAACCGGTCCTCGCCTTCGATCCCTCCGAGCTCCAGCAGCGCCTGCAAACCAAGCTTGCCGACCTCGACGCCGCCGGAACCGAGGTCGAAAAGAAGCAGGTCGATCTCGCCGTCACCGAGGCCAACGACCGCCTGGCCCTGGCCGAGGTCGAGGCGCGTCTGCGCAAAGCCCGGCTTCTCGCGAATCAGCCGGATCAGCTGCGTGCGAGCAATGAGGTCGCCAAGGCTGCCCTCGATCTCGAACTCGCCGAGCTCGAGGTCGACCTCGTCCGCCGCCGGATCGACGCCACCCGCCGAGCCGGGTCCGAGGAGCTCGGCGTGCTCGAGGCCACCCTCGCCCAGGTGGAGTCCGAGGTCCGCCAGATTCAGGACGGCATCGGCCGGATGCGGCGAACCGCACCCCGGGACGGAATCGTCATCCATGTCGCCAATTGGCGCAACGAGAAGAAGAAGGTTGGCGATCCGTGCTGGGTTGCCGACCGCGTGATCGAAATTCCCGACCTGAGCCGGATGGAGGCCGACGGCGAGGTCGAAGAGGCCGAGGCCGGGAGGATTCGAGAGGGCCAGGAGGTCTCGCTGCACTTGGACGCTCACCCGGACCACGAGTATCGGGCCACCGTGGCGGCCATTACCCGGGCGGTCCAGGAAAAGAGCTGGCGGAATCCACTCAAGGTCGTGCGCCTCACCCTCGCTCTCGAGGAAACGGACCCCGACCGCATGCGACCCGGAATGCGAGTCCGCGGCAATATCGAGGTCGATCGCCGGAGCGACGTGGTCCTGATTCCCGTGGACGCCGTCTTCCGCCACGAGGGTGAGACTGTCGCCTTCAAGAGGAGTCTTTTCGGGTGGCGGCGCACCGTTCTCGTGCTGGGCGAGCGCAACGCCGAGCAGGTCGAGGTCGTCAGCGGGTTGGAGCCCGGTGACGTCGTCTCACTGGAGGCATGGTAGTGAGAGCCCTCCCCGTGCGCGTCGCGATCCTCGCGGCCCTCGCCGCCATCGCCGTCACCGCCTTCGGCGCGGTGTGGTGGACCCGGCCCGACCCTTCCGTGCCCACCGTGACGATCCGGCGCGCCCCGTTCAAGGTCAGGGTCACCGCCGAAGGCAATCTCGAGGCGGTCCAGAGCACGCCGCTCACCGCACCGATCAAGCCCCAGATGCCGTTCACCCTTGCCTGGCTCGTCGAGGACGGCGCCATGGTCGACCAGGGCGAGGTCATCGCCCGGTTTGACGCCAGTCAGCTCGAAAAGGACCTGGAGGACGGCCTGTCGGATCAGCGCATCAGCGACCATCGCATCGGCAGCGCCCGCATCAGCCGCGAGGTCAGCGTCGGCAAGCTCGACAGCGACGCCGACGTCGCCGTCCGGGAGCTCGACGTGGCCCGGGAGTTCCAGTCCACCGACCACCAGATCTACTCCACGATGGAGATCGTCGAGTCTCAGATCGACACCGAGCTCGCCGAGAGCCGCGCCGCCCACGCCCGGCGCTCCCAGGACATCGTCGACCAGCTCTCCGAGACCGAAATCGAGCTGCTCGCCATCGAACGCCGCAAGGCCGATATCAAGGTGCAGCAGGCGGACGAGGGCCTCTCAGCGTTGGAGGTCCGGTCTCCCCACAGCGGCATCGTCATGCTCGAACGGGACTGGCGGGGCAACCCGGTGCGGGTCGGCGACATGGTCTGGCCCGGCCGCCCACTGGCGAAAATCCCCGACCTCGCCGCCATGCAGGCCGAGGTCTTCGTTCTCGAGGCCGACGCCGGCGATCTCACCGCCGGTCAGCCGGCGCGCGTGTGGATCGAGGCGTTTCCGGAAACCGCCCACACCGCCGCCGTCGAGAAGATCGACCCCATGGCCGGGCGGCGCAACCGCCGCGTGCCGGTCCAGTACTTCCGCACCGTGCTGTCCCTGGAGACCACCGACACCGAGACCATGAAGCCCGGCGCCCGCGTCCGCGCCGAGATCACCATTGCCGATCTGGACAGCGCCGTCACGGTGCCTCGCCAGGCGATCTGCAACGTGGACGGCGAGCCCTTGGTCTACCGCTGGGCAGGCCGAGATTTCGAGCCGGTACCGGTCGAGCTCGGTCCCGCCGCCATGGGCCGGATCGTGATCTCCGAGGGCCTCGAGGAAGGCGATCTCGTCGCCTTGAGGGACCCGACGTCGGGAGACGACGACGCGGTCGACACTGATTCCTCCGGCGGGCCTGCAATGCCGGGAGGTCTCTCGTGAACCTCACCGACGCCCTCAAGAGCGCCATGGAGAACCTGGCCACCCACAAGCTCAGGTCGGCTCTCACCATGCTCGGGATGATCTTCGGCGTCGGCGCCGTCATCGCCATGCTCTCCATCGGCGAGGGCGCCGAGCGGCAGGCCATGGAGATGATCGAACGGCTCGGCGTGCGCAATATCCTGGTCCGCGACGTGGACATGCGCGACGACGAGCTCCAGGAGGTGCGTGAGAAGAGCCCGGGGGTCTCGCCGCGGGACGCGGTCGCCATCGCCGACGCGGTGCCGGGGGTCGAGCTCACCTGTAACAGGGTCGAGATCGAGCCCTACACCGTTCTCTCCGGCGGCAGAACCGTCAAGGCCACCGCCCACGGCGTCGATGCTACCTATGCCGGCCTGACCAACCTCGAGCTCTCGTCCGGTCGTTTCGTCGATGCCGAGGACGTCGCGCGCCACGCCCAGGTCTGCGTCATCGGCGAAGACGTGCGGCGCGTGCTCTTCGGCTTCGACGAGCCCATCGGCCAGGCGCTCAAGGTCAACGAGCTCTGGCTGGAGGTCGTCGGCGTCCTCGCGGGCTCCAGCGGCGGGTCCACCGTGGGCGGGGTTTCCGTGGGGTCCACCGACCTCGACATCTACCTCCCCGTCTCCACCGCCATCCGCAAGCTCGACCTTCCGCTGCTCGAGGCGCCGTTGGACGAGATCATCGTTCGCCTCGAAGCGGATGCCCCGCCCGGCGAGACTGCACGCATCGTCGACGAGCTCGTCAGCCGACTGCACGGAGGCGAGTCCGACTACGAGCTGGTGGTGCCCGAGGCGCTGCTCGAACAGAGCCGCAAGACCCAGCGCCTGTTCAACATCGTCATGGGCGCCATCGCCGGGATCTCGCTGCTGGTGGGCGGTATCGGCATCGCCAATATCATGCTGGCGACGGTCTTCGAGCGCACCCGCGAGATCGGAGTCCGCCGCGCGGTGGGGGCCCGCCGCGAGGACATCCGCACCCTCTTCTTGATGGAGAGCTTTGCAATCAGCGTCTGCGGCGGGCTCACCGGGGTGCTGGTCGGGCTCGTGATCTCCAAAGTCGTGGCACTGTCCGCCGGCTGGGCCACGGTGGTCACGCCGTGGTCCGTGATTCTGGCGTTCGGTGTTTCCATGGCTGTCGGCATCGGGTCCGGCCTCTACCCCGCCCTGCGCGCCGCCGAGCTCGACCCCATCGACGCTCTGCGCTGGGAGTAGAACCCACCCCGAGGCCGATGCTGGATACTCGATGGTTGATGCCGGGTATCAGCGTCCGCCTCAGTACGCATCCCGCGAGCGCCACCCCAATTCGAGTGCACACATCGGCGTTCCTTCGGGGCGTGCCGGGTACGGCATTGTGCCCTCCCTCGACCATGCAGCACGGAGCGCGCCGCGCACAATGCCGATACCGGGCAACCCACGACGAGCGCGCTCAGGGTCCGTCGATGAAGGCTGTACACAGGCCGTCGCTCGCCCGGGCAGCATGGTCACAATCGCTCTCTTCTCCCATCATGACCATGCTGACCGGGCGACGCTGACCCGCTTCCGCCGCTCGGCGGATTCGGGTCAGAAGGCCGGCGTAGTGGGCAGGGTCCGTAATCGTGGCCAACGACCGAGACAGTGGCAGAGCCAGAGACAGCGGCCGGGGCAGGAGCGGGTGCAGCGACCGCGTCACGCGCCCATTCGGTGGGGCAAGCCCCACCCTACCTGACAAACGGCCAGGCGCCGAGCTCATCGTAGTGGATTGTGCTACAACAACATCATGCGCCGTCACCGAGCAATCCTCGTCGTTGTACTCGTCTTCGCCGCCTGTTCCTCCCCGACGACCGACATCGACCCCGCGTACCGCACCGAGATCGAGGCCGTCTGGGCCGAGCGCGAGGCGAAGCTGACCGCGGAGGACGGGTGGTTGAGCCTGACCGGGCTGTACTGGCTCGAGCCCGGTTCCAGCGCCTTCGGATCGAACAACGAAAACCCGGTCTGGCTCCCCGACGGCGCCGCCATCGCCGGCGCTCTGGTTCTCGGCGACGACGGCGCGGTCACCCTGAAGCCCGACCACGAGGCTGGGCTCACCGTCAACGGGGAGCCGGCGACCGAGCGGGTCCTCGCATCCGACGCCGCCGGTGCTCCGGACATCGTCCGCAGCGGCCGGGCGCTCTTCCACCTCATCTCGCGAGGCGACCGAACCGGCGTCCGGGTCAAGGACCACGAGTCGCCCAGCCGTCGAGACTTCCCCGGCCTCGAGCGCTTTCCCATCGATCCCGCCTTCCGGGTGAAGGCCGCCTTCGAACCCTACGACGAACCGAAGGAGGTCGCGATTCCCACCGTCATCGGAGAACCGACCACCATGCTCGCGCCCGGGCAGCTCCGCTTCGAGATCGGCGGCGAGGAGCTGACCCTCGAGCCCTACGTCTCTTCGCCCGGAGACACCCGGCTCTTCATCGTCTTTCGGGACGCCACCTCCGGGGACACCACCTACGGCGCCGGCCGCTTCCTCTCCGCCGACCTGGATCCCGCCGGCGTCGTGCTGGACTTCAATCTCGCCGTCAATCCGCCCTGCGCTTTCACTCCCTACGCCACCTGTCCCCTGCCCACCCCCGAGAACACCCTCTTCGTCCCCATCGAGGCAGGAGAGAAGGCCGACCAGACCGCGCATTGATGACCGTCGCCCAGCTTCCACGCCGTTATCAACCCAGCCTCTTGCAAAATTCGGCGAATCGTCCGAGTGATGGCCTTACCGGGACGAGATCACGCCGGCGAGGGCGCCGGCACTACAAAGTACTGAGCTCCCTTGTAGTGCCGGCGCCCCCGC
>JAZBOQ010000301.1:0-23983 GCA_036351195.1 Thermoanaerobaculales bacterium
GCGTCTTCGCATCTTCGCGCTTGCGACGGGTTGAGCGAAGAGATCTGCGTTGATCTGCGTGATCTGCGGTTTCTCCGTGCGATGGCTCTGTGCCTCTGTGTCTCTGTGGTGAATCGTGATCGATTCCGGTCCATCAGCGGCCCCGATCGGGCACGGACGCGGACGCGGACGCGGACGCGGGTTGATCATGGCCGGGCCTCATCGAAGAAGGCGTCGATCTGGGCCAGAACCTGCTTGTCGGTGAAGTGCTTGGCGACGATGGCGCCCGACGGGCACCAGCTGGCGCAGGTGCCGCAGCCCTTGCACAGCGACGGGTTGATCTCGGCGACAAAGACCCCGGGATCGGTCTCGACCAACGACGGCGCCTGGAAGTCACAAATACTCACGCAATCGCCGCAACCGCGACAAAGCTCGGGCTTCACAACCGCCACCGCCGGGTCGAGTTTGACCTGATCGTGAGCGAGGAAGACCGCCGCTTTCGCCGCTGCCGCCGAGGCCTGGGCCACCGAGTCGACGATGTCCTTGGGCCCCTGGACGGTGCCGGCGAGCAGCACCCCCTCCACCGCTGTCTCCACCGGAGCGAGCTCGGGGTGGCGTTCCAGGAAGAATCCGTCGAGACCGATGGAAGCCTTGAGCATCTCGTGGAAGTGATGGGTCTCGGGCTGGCGTGGGCGCATCCCCACCGACAGCACTACGAGATCCGCCGGCACTTCGAGCCTTCGATCGAGCAGCTCGTCGAAGCAGCGCACCCCCTCGACACGGTCCTCGCCGCAAATCTCCGGTGTGTGACCGGGCGGCACCTGGACGAAGAGCACTCCTCGACCCCTGGCCTCGCGGTACATCTCCTCGGCGCCGGTGGACACAGTGCGGATCCCGCGGTGGAAGACGGTGGTGTCGATGCCCCTCTCGTTGAGCTTCATGGCCTGTTTGATGGCCGTCGGGCAGCAGTAGCGCGAGCAACCCGTGAAGCCGTCCTTCTCTCGAGAACCAACACAGAGGACGAAGGCTGCGGACTTCGGGGGCTTTCCGCCGAAGGCCAGCTCGTCGTTTTCGACAAAGGCTCGCTCGAGCTGATCCGAGGTCACGACGTTTTCGAGTTCTTCGAAACGATACGCCTTCCCTGGATCGTGCAGGTCGGCGCCGACGGCGAGGATCACCGCCCCCACGGGCAGCACCTCGTTGACGGATCCGGTGATGGTGGCCTCGAAGCTCCCGACGAAGCCGGTGATGTTCTCCACCTGGCTCTCGAGAAGCACCCGCGCACCACTGGCGTGCAGCCGTTCGATCTTTTCGGCCAGCACATGGGCGGCCGGTTTCATGTTCGGATACAGAAGCATCAGATTGGGCTCGGCGAGCCGACCACCCAGCTGTCCGCTCTTCTCCACCAGGGTCACAGGGAAGCCCTGGACCGCGAGGTCGGTGGCGGCCTGGATCCCGGCGATGCCGCCGCCGATGACCAGCGCGGACCGTGTCATGGGCGCCGCGCCCTCCTGGAGCTGCTCCAGGTGCCTGGCGCGGGCGACGCCCATGCGGATGAGCGCCCGCGCCTTGTCCTGAGCCGCCTCAGGGGTTCCGGCGTGGACCCATGAGCACTGATCGCGGATGTTGACCATCTCCAGCAGGAAGGGGTTGAAGCCGATCCGGGCCAGGGTCTCCCGGAAAATCGGTTCGTGGGTGCGCGGCGTGCAGGCCGCCACCACGATGCGGTTGAGTTTGTGTTCCTTGATGACCTCCACAAGCTCGTCCTGCCCGGTCGACGAGCAGGCGAAGAGGTCGGTGGAGGTCATGACGACGTCGTCAAGCTCTTCGGCCTCGGCGGCGAGCTGCTCGACATCGAGCACCCCGGCGATGTTGACGCCGCAGTGGCAGACCATGACGCCCACCCGCGGCGGACCGTCGAGGTCCATGGGTTCGACCGGTTCTGTCTTCTCCTCATGGCGATGTCCCGCGAGATAGAGCTGAGCCCGCGCGGCGGTGGCCGACGCCTGGGCGACGCAGTCGGGGATCACCTGCGGACCCACGGCGCTGCCGCAGACGAAGACGCCCTCGCGGCTGGTTTCCACCGCCGACACCGCCGGATCGCGGCGGGCGATGAAACCGTTGGCGTCGGTCTCGATACCGAAGATGTCGGCGAGCTTCCGCGCTCCCTCGTTGGGCGCCGCCGCCACCGACAGCACCACCAGGTCGGCCGGGACCCGCCGCTGCTCGTGGCCGCGGGTATCCTCGACAAAAACCTGCAGGGTGTCGTCGGCCGGGTCGTGCCAGACCTTGGCAGGGCGGCCGCGAACATACTCCGCCGATGCCGTCTCCTTGGAACGCTCGACGAAGTCGTCGAAGCCCTTGCCGAAGGCGCGCAGATCGGTGTAGAGGATGGTGACGTCCTCGACCTCCGGATCGTGCTGGCGGATGAGCATGGAGTCCTTGACGGCGTTCATACAGCAGAAGCGGCTGCAGTACGGCCGGCCGCCCTCGCCGCGGGCGCCGACGCACTGGATGAAGACGATGCGTTTCGGGGTCTGCATGTCCGACGGCCGGACCACGTGCCCGCCGGTGACTCCCGAGGCGTTGAGCATGCGCTCGAGCTCGAGACTGGTCACGACGTTCGGCAGCCGGCCGTAGCCGTAGGCGCCGAGCTTGCGGGCGTCGAACTCCTGAAAACCAACCGCGACGAGGACCGAGCCCACGTCGAGTTCGACCTCCTCCGGCATCTGGTCGAAGTCGATGGCGTCCACATCGCAGGCGTCGGTGCAGTGGCCGCAAACCAGAATGTTGGGCGGGTAGTCGGGGTTGATCTTGCGCTTGTACTTCGTCATCTTGTCGAGCCGGCGTTGCTGCCGTTTGTCGAGGTGCGGGGCGAAGTTGAGGCAGGCTTCGCGATCGATGACGTAGGTCGCGGGAACCGATTGCGGGAAGGGACGATAGATCGCCTTGCGGGCCATCAGGCCCATGTCGAACTCGTTGCCGCCGACTTGCGGACATTGATCCACGCACAGACCGCAGGCCACGCAAGCCTCTTCACTCACATAGCGCGGGTTCTTCTTGACGGTGACCTTGAAGTCCCCCGGCGAACCCTCACACCCGATGATTTCTGCGTTTGTGATGACCTCGATGAGTGGATGCCGACCGGCATCCATGGCCTTAGGCCCGAGGATTCATATCGCGCAGTCCATCGTCGGGAAGGTCTTGTCGAGCTGAGCCATGCGGCCCCCGAGCGACGGCGACTTCTCCACGATGGTCACCGGGATCCGAGCGTTGGCCAGATCGAGCGCCGCCTGGATGCCGGCGATGCCGCCGCCGACCACCAGGGCGCGCATCTTCTTGGTGCCCGTTCCCTCGATGTGGATCAATTCATCCATTCCCTTGGCCCTCATTCCTGGGTCCGAAGTTCATAAATCGACATTCATCTTGCAAAACTACGAATCAGCCTGCGTTGCGGCGACCGCCTCGACGGCCTCGGGCGCCGTTCCAACCCCTCCATGCTCGTCTTCGTAGGCCGTATAGCCGGCGTCGAAGGCCCGCAGGTTGAGCTCTTCGGTGCCCGGCGGCACCGACTGGGCCACCGCCTCCCGCATGGCCTCCCGAGGCACGAGCTGGGTCACCGCAGCGAAAAAGCCGAGCATCACGATATTCTGGACGATGGCACGGCCGAGGCCCTCGGCGATGCGGGTGGAGGAGACCCCGTAGGACGGTTGGCCCTCCTTGGCCTCGATCTTCACCAGGTCCTTCTCGTAGATGAGGATGCCGTCGTCCTTGAGCTCGTCGCGGTATTTGTCGTAGCCCTCGGCCGACATCACGACGAAGACATCCGGCCGGCCGATGTAGGGGTAGAGCACCTCGTTGTCGCAGACTGCCAGAGTCGTCGAGCACGCCGAACCCCGCGCCTCGGGACCGAAGCTCTGGATCATGGTGGCGTGCTTGCCGGCGTGAACGGCGCAGGCGCGGCCGATGATGTAGCCCGACAGGACCACCCCCTGGCCGCCGAAGCCGGTGATGCGGATTTCGGTGCGCGTGGGATCACTCATGCAGCCAACCTCCTTCCGGCGCCATGGGGACGTACTTGTCACCCATGATTCCCTGGTAGTGAGCGTCCTTCGCCTCGAGGAAGGTCGGTCTCTCCTCATCGACGAAGTTGCCGCAGACGATGGTGTCCTGGTACCCGATGTCCACATCCCGGGTGTCGATGTTGTGCTTGATGATGGCGTTGTCGTGGTAGAAGCGCATGAGCTCGAGACCGCTGCCGAGGCGGTTGAGCCGAGCATACAGCGTCGAGCACGGGGCGATGACTTCGATGAACCTGAAGCCCTTGCGGCGCATGGCCATCCGCATGCACTTGGTGAGCCGCCGGATGTGAAGGCTGGTCCAGCGAGAGACGAAGGAGGCCCCGCAGCTCGCCGCCAGGTGCGGCAGGTTGAAGGGCCTTTCGAAGTTGCCGAAAGGCATGGTCGAGGACTTGGCCGTCACCGGCGTCGTGGGCGCGTTTTGGCCGCCGGTCATACCGTAGATGAAGTTGTTCACCAGGATGACCAGCAGATCCATGTTGCGCCGAGCGGCGTGGATGAAGTGGTTGCCGCCGATCCCGGAGAGGTCTCCGTCGCCGGAGAAGACCACCACCTCCAGCTCTGGACGGGCGAGCTTGAGGCCGGTAGCGAATGGGATGGCCCTGCCGTGCGTCGAGTGGAACGCATCCAGGTTCATATACCCGGCGGAGCGTCCCGTGCAGCCGATTCCCGAGACGATGGAGACCTTGTCGAGGTCGAGGTCGGCCTCCTCCAACGCGGAGGCGAAGCACTTGACCACGGTCCCGATGCCGCAGGTGGGACACCAGATGTGCGGGATGCGATCCATCCGCAGGTACGGTGCGATGGGGTGCTCGTCCATGGATGTGGGTCGTGCGGGGGTGCTCATCGTGCTGCCTCCACGATTGCGTCACAGATGGTCTGGGGATCGTGCACGCCGCCGCCGGCGTGGCCGACGAGGGTCGTCGTGGCCTTGCCCGCCGAGCATCGCTCCACCTCCAGCACCATCTGGCCGAGGTTGATTTCCGGTACCACGAAGCCCTTGATCTGCTCGGCCAGCTCGGCGATCCGTTGTTCCGGGAAAGGCCAGACCACGACCAGCCGCATGAAGCCGACCTTGACCCCCTTCTGCCGCGCCAGGTCGATCCCCATCCGGGCAACCCTGGCGGTGATCCCGTAGGCGACCACGACCACCTCGGCGCCGTCGATCTGCTCTTCTTCGATGCGGATGATCTTGTCGGCGTTGTCCGTGATCTTGTCGATGATCCGATTGACGTTGATGTCCTGCGTCTCGGCCGACATCACCGGGTAGCCCTTCTCGTCGTGGGTCAGGCCGGTGGTGTGGAATCGGTAACCGTCACCGGCCCGGACATTCTCGGGCACCGGCCAGCCGTTGGTGGCGTAGGGGAGGTACTCGCCCGGCTTCTTGTCGGTGAGCATCCGCGGCACGATCTCGATCTCGTCGGCCGGGGGAATCACCACCTTCTCGGTCATGTGGCCGACGCACTCGTCCATCATGAACATCACCGGTACCCGGTAGGTCTCGGAGAGGTTGAAGGCGTCGATGGTGAGATCGAAGGCTTCCTGGGGTGACTGCGGCGCGATGGCGATGAGCCTGTAGTCGCCGTGGGAACCCCACCTCGCCTGCATCATGTCCGCCTGACCGACCATAGTGGGCAGCCCGGTGGAGGGCCCGCCGCGCTGGACATTGACCACCACGCACGGGGTTTCCATCATGGCGCCGAGCCCGATGTTCTCCATCATCAGCGAAAAACCGGGGCCGGAGGTCACGGTCATGACCTTGGTTCCGGTCCACGCGCCGCCAACCACCGCCGCCATCGACGCGAGCTCGTCCTCCATCTGGATGAAGGTCCCACCCATCACCGGGAAACGTTTCGCGATCCGTTCAACCACTTCGGTGGAAGGGGTGATGGGGTAGCCTGCAACGAATCGGCAGCCCGCAGCCATGGCACCCTCGCCACAGGCGTGGTCGCCATCGAGATAGTGGACGCCCGTCAACACACCTGCAGGATCGGCTTTCAATTGAGGTCCTCCTCTCCGCCAGGCGCATCTTCTTCTGCGGCGGCATTGAGCACGGCCCTGGCCGCCTCGGCGTCACCCGCAGGAACACAGAAGATGGCGAAATCCGGACAGATCATCTCGCACAGGTTGCAGTTCACGCACTCACCCTCGAGCACGACCTCGGGTGGGTGGTAGCCCTTCACGTTGAAGCTTTCCGAAAGGGCGAGGACGCCCTTGGGGCAGTACTCGACGCAGAAAGCGCAACCCTTGCACCTGTCGGCGATGACCACCACTTCACCGTGCGGCACCGTCACCTGATCGAAATCGAGCGGCGTTCGCCAGTACCTCATCTCTTGATCCTCCTACGACGGAATCGCGTGTTCTTTGATCCCGATCCCGTTCCCAATCCCGTTGCTCGTTCGCTTCGCGCACCGCGAACCACCCTCACCAGGCTGCGATCACAACCAACCTCGCCTCGGTGCGCTTGGTGCGAATCGCTCGCCAGCCGAGCGCGGATTCCCGAACTCACGCCTCCACCCCCCTTCGGGGTTTGAGCGCGCACTCTCCCTGAAGCTTCTCCACCGAGCAGTTGGGTCGGTAGTACCCCGCACAGCGCATGCACGGCGTCTCGCGCTCCGGGTGCCGTTCCAACCAGGTGAGACAGACATCCTCGAGAAGATCGCAGAGCTCGGTCGTCTTTTCGCTGCCGAGCTCGGCGATCACCGGCGCCAGCTGGGCCTTCTTCATGTCTTCGTACTCGCGCACCAGGCGGATCCCCTCGGGGCTCGCCGAAAGGAGGATCGCGCGGCGGTCCTCGGGCGACATCTCGCGCACGACAAGACCGAGCTCCTCGAGCCGGTCGAGGTTCTTGCTGCTGGCTGCGGCTGAGACGCCGAGACAGCGCGCCAGCTCACCCACCTGGAGCTCCGAGTTGCCGGCGATGAGCTTGAGGAAGCAGAACTGCGACCGGGTCAGCTTGTGGTCCAGAGCGCGCTCGAGAAAGCCGGCCTCGAGGAACTCCCGCAGCAGCGAGCTGAGGATGTGGCCGTAGCGTAGGAAGCGGAAGAACTCCCCCCCCATCGACCCGTCGACCCCGGGTCCGGACGTCGTGGAGCGCTCGTGGGCTGCCGGCATCAACACCAGCCTTTGTTCACCGTGTGAATATTTAACCTAATTGACGGTCTATACCCATGGAACGCGTTTGTCAAGTCTTTCTCAAGAATAGAGAAAGAGACGGAGAATCAATTGTGCACGTTGAGCAGCAAAAAACCGGGTGGCGCGAGGCCACCCGGTCGAGTGCGAAAATCCGAGGATTCTAAAACTTCGGATAGAACGATTGGAGCATGTCCCTGGTGGTGGTTTTACCGCCCGCCAATGCCCGCTCCTTGATGCTCTCGAGCTGCTCGGTGAGGGAGAGCTTCTCCTCCCGGTAGAGCACGCCGGTGGTGAGTTTGTCCTTCTCGCGGGTGTACCTGACGGCATTGCGCCGCCGTGACGGGTCGTAATCCTCGGGCAGGAAGGCCAACCTCTCCTTCATCTGCTTGAACTGATCGTCGCCCCGCCAGGTCACGCACGGCGACATGACGTTGAGGAACGAAAAGCCCGTGTGGGTGAGCCCGTCGGCAATCATCTCGGCGAGGTTCTTCATATCGCCCGAGAAGCCGCGCGCCACCCAGGTCGCGCCGGTGGAAATGGCGAGCTCGCACGGGTCCACCGACGGCTCCGGGTTGCCCCAGTAGGTCGACTTGGTCTTGTCGCCGGTGGGGGTCGTGGGCGCCACCTGACCCTTGGTCAGGCCGTAGATCTCGTTGTCCATGAGGATGTAGAAGACATCCAGGTTCCGCCGGCAGGCGTGGATCAGGTGGTTGCCGCCGATGGCGAGGCCGTCGCCGTCGCCGCCCACCGCGATCACCGTCAGCTCCGGCCGCGCCGTCTTGACGCCGGTGGCCAGGGTCAGCGCACGGCCGTGGACCCCGTTGAAGCCGTAGGTCTTGACATAACCGGGCAGCCTCGACGAGCAGCCGATTCCCGATACGATGACGGTGTTCCAGGGCTCGATCTGGAGCTTCGCCAGCGCCCGGTACAGGGCGTTGAGAACGCCGAAATCACCGCACCCGGGGCACCACACCGGCTTGAGGCCGGACTTGTACGCGCCGGGCTTCAACTCGGCCTTGACTCCTACCGCGCTCATACCAGCACCTCCCGCCGCATGGCGCTCATCTCGAGCACCTTCCGAATCTTGTCTTCGACCTCACCGACGGTGAGGTTCTTGCCGCCCGACCGCTTGAAGACGTAGGTGTGGCCTTCCGGCAGGTCGAGGAAGGTCTGGAGGTACTTGTAGAACTGCGCCGAGTAGCTCAGCTCGACGACGACGACCTCCCGGACCGACTTGAGAAACTCCTGGAACTCGTGCCGGGGGAAGGGATAGAGCAGCTGCGGCACGAAGGCCGCAACCCGTTCGCCGCGACCGTTGGCCTTGAGAACCGCTTCTTTCACCGGTCCCTTGGACGAGCCCCAGCAGATGATGCCGACGTCGGCCTTCTCGGCGCCGTAGCGCCGGTAGAAGCTGTACTTCTCGCGCACCTTGCGAAGCTTTCGGTAGCGCTTGGCGTTCATCTTCTCGTGGACCAGGAACATGGATGTCGGCGAGCCGTCCTCATTGTGCTCGAGCCCGTTGGTCTGGTATTCGCCGCCCTTCATCCCCGGCCAGGACATGGGAGAGATCCCGGTCTTGGTGTCCTTGTACCGCTTGTACTCTCGGAGATCTCCCGCCGACGGCACCTGCCGCCCCACCACCTCGTGACTGAGGGTGAGCATGGACAGGGTCTCCCGGCGCTGGGCGATGAACTGGTCCGACAGCACGATGACCGGGACCTGCGCCTCTTCCGCAATGTTGAAGGCCGCGACCGTCGCGTGGAAGCAGTCCTCGACATCGGCCGGCGCCAGCACCACCCTCGGCGCGTCGCCGTGGGAGCCCCACAGGGCCTGCCACAGGTCCGACTGCTCGCTCTTGGTGGGCAGACCGGTGGACGGTCCGCCGCGCTGGACGTCGATGATCACCGCCGGGATCTCGGCCATGGAGGCCAGCCCGAGCATCTCGGTCATCAGGGCCAGACCCGGTCCCGAGGTGGCGGTCATGGACTTGACCCCCGAAAAAGAACCGCCGATCACCGCGCCGATCGCCGATAGCTCGTCCTCGGTCTGCACCAGGTAACCGCCCACCTTGGGCATGAGCTCCGAGAGCAGGTGGAGAATCTCCGACGATGGAGTGATGGGATATCCGGCGAAGAAGCGGCAGCCGGCGTGGAGCGCGGCCACCGCCGACAGCTCGTTGCCCGACATCAACAGCATGGGATCCGCGGGGGCGTACTGCAACCGCTTGCCGATCGCCTCGTCGGCGATCTTCGAGGCGTAC
Organism: Thermoanaerobaculales bacterium; assembly: GCA_036351195.1. Classification (GTDB taxonomy): domain Bacteria; phylum Acidobacteriota; class Thermoanaerobaculia; order Thermoanaerobaculales; family Sulfomarinibacteraceae; genus JAHECW01. The sequence continues at coordinate 9,454 of JAZBOQ010000301.1, forward strand.
TCCTTGCCCGCGTTGAAGCCCCTGATGTTGGCACCAAGGACCTTCTCGCCCTTCTTGGTGAACTTACCCTCGATGGCCTTCTCGATGGGATCCTTGGGCAGGTCGAACATCTCGGCGAGAAGCCCCACCGTGACGATGTTCTTGGCGAGCTTGGTGCCCGCCGACTCCTTGGCGAGCTCGATGAACGGCACCGGCACCAGCTTGACGTCCTCGGTGCCGGGTCCGAGATCGATCTCCTCGCGTGGGGTTTCGTCGGTGGCCTCGAAGAGCACCACCGCGTCCGCCGAGGTCACGATCTCGTTTCGGAACTGACCGAAGTCCTCCCAGTTGAAGACGACGAGCACCTGCACCGAATCCCCCTGAGCGAAAATGGGATCGGCGCTCACCCGCACCGTGCAGGAGGACTCGCCTCCCCGAATCTGCGGCCCGTAGGCCTCGACCTTCATCACGTGCAGCCCGACCGACGCGCCGGCCTGCGCCAACATGTCCCCCATGGTGATGACGCCATCACCACCGGATCCGACCATCGCAAACGTGAGATCCCGTGTCGGCATTCTCGCGGTCCTCCTTACGGGCGAAGCTTCGCCCTATCCATGAGATTGTGAACCCCTTCACAGGAATTGTCCACATTGTGGGACGAATCCGTTGGAACAATTCGCCTACGGCGTGACCCGGCTCGCGAATACGGTGCCCGGAGCGTGCTCCACGGCCCTCGCGAGCAGCTCCTCGGCTTCGGTTTCGCGACCTTCGATCTCAACAAGCGCGCGCCCGGCGACCCACTCGGCGAGCGGCACCCAGGCGCAGGCCGGGTACTCGATCCGGCACTCCGCCTGGAGATTTCGCAGCGCCGTGTCCGCACGTTGATACGACGAGGCCGGATCGCCCGCCTGCGCCCTCACGCGGGCTTCGAAAACCCTTGCCAGCTCGCGGATCTCGTCCGTCTGTTCGAGCTCCGCCGCCCTCTCGATCGCCCGTTTGACATCGCCCTCGGCCTCGAAGATCGCCCACTCCTGCAGCACCCGGAGCCACCGGTGCACCGAACCCGTATCGACTCCGAGAACTCGCTGGTCGTTCCACTGCCCCTGGAAGAAAAACCACACCAGGTCGAGGTAGTCCCAGAACTCGCCACCGTAGCTCGCCGCCAGGTTCGCGATGAATCGCCGGGTCTCGTCGCGTGACTCGACATCCCCGTTAAGCGCCGCATCGAGGATCATCATGGTGACCTGGTCGGTGTGATTGCGGCCGCTCGAGGCGAGGTTGACGCTGTCCGCCACGAGATCGCGGCCCTCGGCCCTCCGCCCCGCGATCAGCAACTGCTCACCGAGGCGAAGCTGCAGGTCTCGCTCGCCCGGATGGCGCTGCGACCCGTCGCGGAGCACGAGAATCGCGTTCTCCCGGTGTCCTCCCGAGGCCAACGCCCTTGCCGCAACGAGGTACGCGGCGACCTCCGTCGGGGCCTCCGAGATCACCTGCGGGTGGCGGCGCCGGATCTCCTCCATCGAAAAGGGCGGCTCCAACGACCGGGCCAGACGGAGCCGGGCGCAGGTCGCCTCCACGTCCGCCCAGAATGCCTCGCGCGCCTCCGGTCCGTTGCCGAAGAGAGGCGAGCCTTCGGGGTTGCCCCAGCCGTCGAAGCGACGGGTCTCGCCGTCCAGCACCAGCTCGATCCCTCCGTCGAGGACCTTCGGATCCTCCACCACGAGCACATCCGATCCCAGCGGTGTGAAGCTCACACAACCCGTGGGCGTCGTCAGCCGGGCCTGGAGAAACGCTCGGATATCCGGCGACTTCATCGTCCCGCAGGCCTCGCCGGTCAGCCTCGAACGGGTGCCCATCGTCACCAAAACACGCTGGAATCCCAACGGATTGTTGATCAGCACGGCCACGACCTCGTCCCGCCCGTCGCCATCGACGTCGACCACCGACATGTTCTGGACGTGACCCGAGTTCGAAAACAGGAACAGCGGCGTGGTCGACGCGCGGCGGAAGCTCGTTCCGCCGATCAGGCACGGGTACCAGCGCGGGTTGGTGAGCGCCCAAACGACATCGCTGCCCTCGGCCGTCAGATTGCCGACGTGCAGCCGGTTGAGATGCCAGATCGTGTCGTACTCCGGGAAATCGCTGATCCCCCAACCCGCCGTCTCCATGGTGCGAATGACCTCGCCTCGCGGCGAGTACACCTCGAAAAATGCGCTGTCCCCTGTCCTTTCCTCCGGCGTCAAGTTCCTCCACCCAACGACCACCTCCGGCTCGCCATCGCCGACGACGTCCGCCGTGACCACGGCCCGCGGCTTCCACCCCGGCCGCACCTCGGACCACAGCTTGCTCCCACTCTCGCTCCTTGCCACCACCTCGCCGTCGTCGATCTCGACCCGGTGAAGCGGTTCATCGAAGGCCGACCGAAGCCACATCACCCCGGACCCGATGACCGCCGCGGTGACCACCGCCGCCGCGGCCCACCGAAGCGCCCGCCGCGAAAAACCCACCCGCTGCCGGTCCAGCGCCGCCAGGGCCGTCTGCGCCGAGGGGAACCGGTCCTCCGGGTCTTTCTCGAGCAACCGTTCGACGAAGCGCGCCAGCCACCGCGGACACTCGGGCCGGTGCTCCCGCACCCCTTCGGGCCGGAGGTGGAGGTGGGCGTCGGCGATCTGAAAGGCCGAGTCCCCGTCGAACGGCAGCCGGCCCGTCAGCAGCTGGTACAGCGTGACCCCGAGGCTGTAGAGATCCACCGCCGCCGAGGGCTCCTCACCGCGAAGCTGCTCCGGCGCCATGAAGCGCGGCGTGCCGACCCCCTCCATGGTCGCCGTCAGATCGGAGCTCCGATCGAGGCTCCGAACCAAGCCAAGATCAGACAGCTTGACCGAGCCGTCGTCCATGACGAGGAGATTCGACGGCTTGACGTCGCGGTGGACCACCCGGTTGTCGTGCAGGTAGGCCAGCACCTCGAGCACCTCACCCGCCCACCGGACCACGTCCTCAACCGGTTGGGCGCCCGCCCCGACCACCCGATCCGCCAAGGTCCCACCCGGGACATACTCCATCACCGCCACCGGCCGGTCGCCCGCCTCCACCACATCGAAGATCCGGATCAGGCGCCGGTGCGACAGCTGTCGCCCCTGCCGTACCTCCTCCAGCCAGCGCGCCCGGGTCCGCTCGTCGGCGTCCGCCGGAAGCACCTTGAGCGCCACCCGCTGGCCCAGCGTCCGGTCTTCCGCCAACCACACCGCCGCCTGGCCACCCGTGCCGAGCAGCTCGAGCAGCCGCCAGCGATCCGGCAGCTTGATCGCCGCGGTTGCAGCGCCGTGCGCCGCCTCGGCATCGACGGCTGCGGTTTTCGGATCGGGCCTCCAGTGATTCATGACACGACGACGCTAGCAACTCCCGACGAGAAACGACAAGCATCAACATCGCGACGAATGTCCTTCACCCGCTCCTGAGGAACGCGACGAGGCCCTCCACCGCCACCCGAATCCGGATCGAGAGGCCGGCACGCTCCTGGGAGGACAGTCGCACGACTCGTCCGTATTGACCTTCACCTGGATCGCAACATCATCCACTCGGAAACCGATGCGCAGCATTTTCGAGTGAAGCCTGGCATCGACGGCGCCGCCGTCAATGTCGTCAACCACGCCATTGACACGATCTCACTCAAGCCCCAACCGCTCCATCTTGAGCGCCAAGCCGTTGCGCGAAATGCCCAGCAGCTTGGCAGCCTTGGAGCGGTTGTTCCTGGTGCGGGCGAGGGCAGCGGTGATGAGTCGTTTCTCGACGGCGGCGATGGCGGCGTCGAGTTCGAGGTCGCCGGCGAGATCCAGGTCGTCCAGGTGCTGCTCGATGGCGGGGTCCAGGATGGAGGGCGAGAGCATGGTGGAGTCGATGGTCTGGTTCTCGGGGCAGAGGTAGACCAGCCGCCGGACCTCGTGCTCGAGCTCGCGGACGTTGCCCGGCCAGGTGGCGGCGGCGAGAGCGGCGAGGGCCTTGACGGTGACGCCGCGAACGGGCTTGCCGATCTCTTCGGCATACAGCCGCATGAAGTGCTCGACGAAGGCCGGGATGTCATCGCGACGAGACCGCAGGGGCGGCACCTGGATGGTGAAACCGGCGACCCGGTAGTAGAGGTCGCGACGAAAGCGGCCGGCGGCGATAAGCGACTGAAGGTCGGTGTTGGTGGCGGTGACGATGCGCACGTCGATGGGCTCGGGAGCTTTGGCGCCCAGGGGGTGGACCTCGAGGGCCTGGAGGGCGCGCAGCAGCTTGGCTTGAAGCTCCAGGGACATGTCGCCGATCTCGTCGAGGAAGAGCACGCCGCCGCGGGCGAGCTGGAACTTGCCCTTGCGGGCGTTGACCCCGGTCGCGACCCCGCTCTCGATGCCGAAGAGCTCGGCCTCGAGGAGCTCGGATGGGATGGCCGCGCAGTTGACCGCAACGAAGGGCCCCTCCCGTCGCGCCGAGGAAGCGTGCAGGGTTTCGGCGACGTGCTCCTTGCCGACCCCGGTCTCGCCGGTGATGAGCACGGGGATGTCGCCCCTCAGCAGCTGCCTCAGTTGGCCGTAAACCTCCCTCATGGCAGGGGATCGCCCCACGACGTAGCGGGGTGCGAAAGCAAGCTCGGGCGGCAACACACCGGGGTCATCGACCTCGATGTGGACCGGCTCCGACGTCGAGTGGAGCATCATTCGGAGGGTGGCCTCGAGAAGCGGGCCCGCGGCCTTGCGGTGGGGGAAGTCGCCGACGACCATGAGGGTCCACTCGGCTCCGGACGAGGCGGCGGCGGACCAGGTGATCGGCGCTTCGCCGCCGACGCTGCCGACGACCATCGCCGTCGCCGACCCCCCATCCCGGAGCGATTGCAGGATCTCACGGCCGATCTCCTCCAGCCGTGAGCCGTCCGGCATCGATCCTCCTGCGGTGACGACCACGGGCTCGCCACCGTCGTGCCAGTCGATGAGACACACCCCGTCGGCGCCCAGCCCTTCCCTCAGCTCGTCCAGGGCGTCTCCGAGGCTCGGTTCCTCGGCCCCCACCAGCTGATTCGTGAGGCGGTTGACAAGGCTGATCCACTGCGGCGACTCGTCGTCGGACCGGCGTCCCATGGGTCGGATCTCGGTGGTGCTGTCGACACGATCGCTGCGCCGCCGCCCGGCCTCGAAGGGAATCGCCAGGCGGGCGTCGTCCGGGTGCACTCTGACGACGTAGAGCACCGCTGGACCGAGTCCGATCCAGTCGCCCTCGTCCACCGTGCGGTCGTCGATTCTGCGCCCGTTGACGAAGGTGCCGTTCTTGCTGCCGAGATCGCGGACCATGAGGGTCCCCCGGCCCACCTTGAGCGACGCGTGGCATCGGGAAACCCCGGTGGCCGGCAGCAGCAGATCGCACTCGTCCGAGGCGCCGATGGTGTGCTCGCCGTCCTCCAGGTCGAAGGTCAGCAGCTCGCCCTCCACCTCGCCGGTGAGCCGGAAACAGTGGGTCTCGGGAGAAGGCGTTTCTGTCTTCATGGTGTCGAGCATTGCAAGGACGAGGCCAGTGTAGTCGAAATCGCAGCACGGTGGGTCTGCTTGCCGACAATATGCTATCATTGATATCAGTGGAGATGTGAAATGGCCCAACTCATTGTCAGGAACCTCGAAGACGACATCGTCAAGGCGCTCAAAATCCGCGCCGCTCAGCAGGGGCGCTCGGCCGAGGAGGAGCACCGAGAGATTCTCAGGCGGGCGCTTCGGCCCGGGCCGTCGCAGTCTCTGAAGAGTGCTCTCGCAGCGATGCCTTCGGTCGGCGAGGACGATGACTTTGAGCGCCGGCCGGATTACGGACGGGACGTCGAGCTGTGAGCTGTCTTGTGGACACCAACGTCGTTTCGGAGCTCCGGAAACGTGATCGATGCGATCCCAACGTGGCTCGATGGTTCGATTCGTGCCCGGATGACGAGATCTACATCAGCGTGCTCACGGTCGGTGAGATCCGCAGGGGAATCGAGAGCATTCGTCGTCGAGACATCGATGCCGCCGCAGCCCTCGACGGGTGGCTTCAGCACGTTGTTGCGGAGCACCACGACCGGATCATCCCGGTCGATCAAGGCATTGCCGAGGAGTGGGGTCGTCTCAACGTCCCCGATCCTCTTCCCGTGATCGACGGTCTTCTGGCGGCCACGGCCAGGGCTCTCGGCATGACGTTGGTCACCCGAAACACTCGCGACGTCGAACGAACCGGTGCGAACTTGCTGAATCCGTTTGAGCCCGAGCGATGAGGTCTCGATCGAACCCGGTAGGTTGCGACAGATTCTGAGGAGTGTTGGAACCCGGAGGGGATTCCTCGATTCACTCGCGGACTCGTTCGTGGACTCACTCGCTCAGGATGACAGGTTCTTGGTGGGTTTGTCCTTCGTCAGTAGGCGCTGCAAAGCAGCGTGGCGATGCTCGGAATGACATGGGTCGGGTGCTCCCGGCAGACTCGCTCGGTCGGGATGACGGTGTGGGGGACCCCTGCTCGAATTCGGCCGCAGCTCCGAAAGCTGACCGCTGACCGCTGACCGCTGACCGCTGACCGCTGACCGCTGACCGCTGACCGCTGACCGCTGACCGCTGACCGCTGAGCCTACAGCAGACACCTACCAAAGCCACCGTCTACCGGCAGGGCGTGGCCGGTGATGCCGGAGGCGCTGTCCGAGCACAGGAAGGCGGCGGCGGCGGCGACCTCGGCGGGCTCCAACAGGCGTTTCACGGGCGCCATGACGGCCCAGCCTTCCATCACCTCGTCGACGGTGGTTCCGGTTCTCCTAGCCGTCGCCTCGGCGAGCTCGAGAAGCCGGTCGGTGGCGGTGTAGCCGGGGAGCACGCTGTTGATCGTGACGCCGTCGGCGGCGACCTCGTCGGAGACGCTCTTGAGGTAGCCGGTGAGACCGGCGCGCAGGGTGTTGGAGAGCACCAGTCCCGGCTGCGGCTCGCGCACCGCGATGGAGGTGACGGCGACCAAGCGCCCCCACCCCGACGCCCGCATGGCGGGCAGGCAGAGGGCGAGGAAGCGCTGGACGGGAAGCAGCAGCAGCTCGGCGGCGGCGACCAGGTCGCCGGCGCCGGCGTCCACCGCCGGCATGGACGGCGGCCCGCCGGCGTTGGTGACGACGATCTCGGGCTCGCCGAAACGCAGCCGGGTTGCTTCGACGACTCGCGCCGGGCCGTCGGCGGCCGCGAGATCGGCGGCAACCCCGGCGACGCGGCCGTCGGTGGAGCTTCGGAGCTGCTCCGCGGCGGCGGCGATTCGCTCCTCGGAGCGGGAGACGATGACGACGTGCTTCCCTTGACGGAGCAACTCCTCGGCGACAGCGAAGCCAAGGCCGGAGGAGGCTCCACCAACGATCGCGATTCGGCTCTTCGACATGATGCCTCCGAAGGACACGCTGTAGTCGCAGCTTTCAAGCTGCGCGATCTCACCGCCCACTGAATTATAGAACCCCGGGGGACTGCTGCAGAAGATCGACGCATTATCACACCCGCATGGTCGCTGATGGCAGGCAAAGATGCCTGCCACTACAATACGGCCATTGAAGTTCTCGGGCTGCCTTGTAGCCGCAGGCTTCCAGCCTGCGGTCAGAGTTCGTTGAAGACCGGAACGGGTTCCTCGCGGGCCCTCAAGGACCCGCCACCAGTCCTTCTTTCACGACGAGCGGGGGAGAAGCCCACCAACGGTTTTCTGATCAAAGACCCTGTTCGAACGGGAATGACGGGTCGATGTCCACCGGAATCTCGGCGAGCCCGGCGATCGCGAGCTCCATGGCCGGGTCGACCGTGCCGTAGGTCTCGGCGAAGGCCACTGCGGCGGCGTAGTCGCCTTCCGCCTGGATCATCAGCAGCTCGTGGGCGAGGTCGCGGAAGGCCTCCTCGAAGCGCTCGGGAACCGGCCGGAACTTTCCGTCCCCGGTGATCTCGATGGCGCCCTTCTCCATCAGGAAGTTGGTCTGGAGGACCATGCCGAGCCCGTGCGCCTCGGCGACGCCGAAACGGGTGGTGCGGAAGATTCCCGCGGTGTAGGTCCAGGGCAGGCTGTCGAGGATGGCGGGATCCATGATCCCCTTCTCCACCAGGGCGTAGATGTCGTAGACGCCGAGGGTGTCGGCCTTGGCCTCTTCGAAGGCCGAGTAGAGCTCCTTGAGCTCGAGACGAACCTCGGTGTCGCGACCGTCCACGGTGATCTGCCCGGGACCGATGCCGTGCGACAGCTCGTGGTGGAGGGTGAACTGGAAGAAGGCCTCGAATGAGATGCGTTCGACCTCGTCGGCGGGCAGCACGGCGCGGGCGATGGGGGTCAGGATCCCCTCGTACTTGGCCTGCATGACGTTCTTGAGCAGCACCTTCTTCGATCCCTTGGCCTCGCGGACACGCTCGTCGTTGGGCAGGTTGAAGGCCAGGGTCTGGACCCCGGCGCGGGTGTCGCCGGTGGCGAACAGCTCATCCACCACCCGGATGGGAGACTCGGAGCCGCGGTCGAAGTTCTTGTGCTCGTCGGGGATGGGCAGGTTCTTTTCGAGGAACGGCAGCTCGGACTTGAAGACCGCCAACCGCGCCGAGTCCTCGGGCTGGGCGACGCAGAGGAAGCACTCGACGGCGGCCTTGTAGCCGAAGAGCGAGTCCTCGTAGGTTTCGTAGGGCCCGATGACCACCTCGATGGCCGAGTCCAGGTCCATCCACGCCATATCCGACTCGTAGTAGTCGTCGGTGAAGAAGGCGTCGGCACGCAGCTCGAGGAAGCGCTTGAGGCTCTCGTTGTCGGTGGAGGCCGCGGCGGCCCGCATCGCGTCGGCGGCGCGCTGGAACGCCGGGGCGAAGGCCTCGGAGTAGGGAATCGCGACGAGCCCGTCGTCCGATCGCCGGATCAGGGTGTGCAGCGAGGTGAAGGCCTCGCGATCCTCGGGGTGGGCCTCGATCCAATCGTCGAACTCCTTGGCCGTCATGTCCTCCGGGTAGTATCCGGCCCCCGGCGGGTGGGGCTCGGAGCCGAGGAAGGGCGAGTGGTTGTCGAGGCGGTCCCACGGACCGACCATGATCCGGTAGTAATCCCGCGCCGACGGTGCGTCGGGACCCTCGAGGGCGCCCACGCGGGCCGCGAACTCCGGGTTCCCGGCCCAGGCCTGAACGGTGAAGATCTCGTCCATGGCCCTGGCGGCGGTCACGAGGTGGCGCAGGGCCTCCTGATCACCCTCGGAGAGGTGGTCGATCTCGGCCGAGATGGTCTGCGGCACGAACTGGGCGCGCCGCTCGGCGATGTCGTCGACCACCGAAAGACCCACTTCCGCCTCGGGTGGCTCGGGCGTTGCGCCGCAACCTGCAAGCATCATCGTCGTCATCATCAGCACAACCAATCCTGTTCTTTCCATGACATCCTCCATCAACACGCACCAGGTTGAGCGGCCGAAACAACCGCCTCATCCTGCTGCAAGATCATGACAATTGAAGGGTTTATCGGCTGCCGTCGGGAGCCGTTCCCCGGCGAAGGCGCCGACGCTGCAAAGGTCCACGCGTCCCCGTAGAGCCGACGCACGGCCGACAACGCTCCGTGGTGCTCGACAGATCCGTGATCGCACCGTTCCTGCAAAAAACTCACCTGTCAGCTTGACTCGTCGTCAGATTTCGTCGCCCAGACGGCAAAATCGCGTGGACCGTTGACGAGGTCATCGAGACGACGCGCCAGGGTGTCGTCGGCGATGTTGCCGGTGAAGAGTTGCTCCGCCGGGAACGGGTGGAGAAGCTCGGTCTTCGCCACGTCGAAGCCTCCCCCGGTCAGAAACAGCCTCAGCGTCTCGGGCATCAGCGGTCGCCGGTGGGTCGGGTCGATCCAGAACAGGGCCGCGCCGACCCGCAGGGAGTGCGGGTTCGGGCACTCGATGATGAGCTGCCCACCGGCCGTGAGCACGCGCCGGATCTCGGCCAGCACGGCCGCCAGGACCGCGGGCTCGAGGTGCTCGAAGAGGTGAATCGCGGTGACGGCGCCGCAGCTGTCGTCGGGCCGGTTGCGCAACGCTTCGAGAACATCGCCCTCGGTAACGTCGAGCCCGCGCCGCCGCGTCGCCTGCGCCACCGCCGGGTCGCCTTCGATCCCGGCCGCCTCGATCCCGGCTTCCCGCAGCATCAGCAGCAGCTCGCCGCGACCGCAACCGAGGTCGAGCACCGGCGGGCACTCCCGCAGCGGCTCGAGGTAGTGCTCGAGCCGGTGGCGGATTTCGGATTCGGGGCCGCGAAAGGCCTTGAGCAGGCCCGGCTGGATGTCGGCCAGCGCACGGTAGAGATCGGCGCCGTCACCGGTGGTGCCGGTGGCCACGGGCAGCGGCTCCCGACGCAGGATGCGCTCGGTCAGGGAGCCCACCTCGTCGATCTCGGCATAGAGGCGCTCGAGGAGGGCGTCGGATCGGCCCACCATGGCGGGCACGACCTCGTCGCGCAGGCGTTGGACATCGCCGGTCACCGAGGCCAACGCCTCCTCGACGCCGTCGAGCCGGCCTTCCTGCACCGCAACCCTGCCCTCCCGAAGATCGGCGAGCTCGGTCTGGCCCCGCCTGACCGAGCCTTCGAGGCCGTCGAGCCGCTCCTCAACGCCGTCGAGGCGACCTTCAAGGCGGCCGGTGACGTCGTCCACACGGCGAACCAGGACCTCGCCCTGCTCGCGAAGGAGGTTCACCGACTCGACGTGCCGGTTGAACATCCGGCCCAGCGTCGTACGGTCGAAAAGGGCCTTCAACCAACGCTGAAGGCCCTCGAGTTCGATCTTTTCGCCGCCGTCGACAGGCGGCTTCGTGCCCGGGGCGACGGGGTCGTCGCTCATGGGTTACTCGGCCGCGGCCTCGTTCTCGGCGGCGGGCTCGGCGACCTCGACCACGCCGGCGGCCTCGACCACGCCGGCGGCCTCGGCTTCGGCCGGCGACTCCTCGTCACCTCCGCGGTCGGGCTCCTCGCCCGGACGAACCACAAAGATGGGAATGGTCACCTTGACGTCGCGATGGATGTTGATATCCACCGAGAAGTTGCCGAGCTCCTTGATGGGATGGTCGAGCATGACCCGCTTGCGGTCGATCTCGAAGCCCTTCTCGGCCAGGTCACCGGCGATGTCGGCCACGCTCACCGAACCGAAGAGTACGTCCTTCTCGCCGGCGCGGCGCTCGAAGACGAGCTCCGTCCCGTCCATGTCCTTCGACAGGGCATCGGCGGCACTGCGGCGCGACAGGTCCATCTCTTCCCAGTGCGCCTGCTCCTGCTCGAAACGGCGCCGGTTGCCTGGCGTATCGGGGTAGGCGAGGCCCTTGGGAAGCAGATAGTTGCGCGCGAATCCGGGCTTCACCTGGACCGAGTCGCCCCGCTCTCCGAGGTGCTCGATGTAGTCGTTCAATATCACTTTCATTCGTTTCCTCCGTCATCACTCGCGGCCGGTCGCAGGGGAAAGAAGCTGTCGGCGACACCGAGGGTGGTCACCAGGACCGGCATCGGCCACATGACGCACAGCAGACCGACACCCCAACGCACGAACCAACCCCGCCCGATCCAGCGCGCGAGATGGGCCCGAATCATAGCCAACCCCTGGACAAAATACAACAAAAGCACTGCGATCAACAGGTTGAGCGCCACCCACCGCGGGGTGCCCTCGAGAAAGAGTGCGCCCAGCCCGGCCAGCGCGAACCCGGCGGCGAGCCACTCCTCGCCGCTGTAGGCCTCGAAGGCCCCCACCTCGACGTGGTAGCCGAGCAGCGGAATCCGAGGCCTGATCCAGAACAGGATGACCACCACGTAGGCGACGATGATCCCCGGGAGCACCCACGGCATCACCCGGGCCGACGCGTCGAAGGCGAGCTCGATCTCGCCCTCGGCGAAGCCCATGGCGCCGTACATCTCCTTGGCGTCGTCCTCGGCCTGCCGCATGGCCGTCGTCACGCCCTCCACCGGGCCGGCGGGGGCGGTTACCGCCGCGAGGCCGGCGAGCACGACCGCCGTGGCAGCGAGCACGGCGACGGCGGCCCACCGTCCTTCGGACCACCCGCTGTGAGCCCACAGCTGGACCGAGACCGCGGGAATCACCACGATCAGGGTGTAGGCGGCGAGCAGGGCGAGGGCCAGCGGACCGAGGCCCATGGCCGATCCGGCCACCAGCGCGGCCACCACCCAGCCCCAGGATCGAATGCCGGGGGTGCCGTCGGCCTGGAAGTGCAGCATGGGTACCAGGCCCAACGGTCCGATGAGCATGCCGAAGAGCGGCACCGCCAGGACGGCGGCAACGAGCATCAACGACACCAGCCCCGTCGCACCGGCGCCGAAACGCGGCAGACGTGGAACGGCGGCGGGAGTGTCCTCCGCCGCCCGATCGGGTTCGTCGTTGATCGTCATCAGACGTGGCCTATCGTACAGAATAGCCGATTTCCCGAGGTGAAAACGAGCAACTTTCGAGCAGGTCTTAGGTCGTCAAGGATTTGCGTGGAGGCGTACCGAGGTACGTCGCACAAGGAAATCCGCAGACTGACGCCAAAACTGCCGGAAGGCGCCGTTTTCGGCCGGGAAATCTAGTGGCCGCCGTATGGCAGCAACGCCATGAAACGAGCGCGCTTGATGGCGCGGGCGAGCTTGTGCTGGTAGATGGGCCGGGTGCCCGTCACCCGCCGCGGCAGGATCTTGCCGTTGGTCGGCGTGAACTCGCGCAGCAGCTCGATGTTCTTGTAATCGATGTAGTGAATCTTGTCGACCGTGAAACGGCAGATCTTGGCGCGGCGGCGAAAACGCTTCTTGTGATGTCCCATTGCAGCCTCCTCAGCTCGCGTCCGCGGCGGCTTCAGCCTCGGCCGCAGCGGCTTTCTTGGCGGCCTTCTTGGCCTGCCGCTCGTCGCGTTTCTTGTCCAGCTTGCGCTTGCGCTTCAGCTCGCGATCGAGGTTGAGGGTGAGCGAACGCAGGACGACGTCGCTGGTGCGCAGCTCGAAGTTGAGCTTCTCGAGCATCTCACCGGGCGCGTCGAACGTCCAGAAGTGATAGACGCCGTAGTTCTTCTTCTTGATGGGGTAGGCGAGCTGCCGGCGCCCGCGGGCGTCCTTCTCGACCATCTTTCCGCCATTCTCGGTGATGATGGTCTCGAGTCGCTCGAGGGCTGTCGTCTCGTCTTCGGGTGGAACCTCGGGGTCTACGATGAGACCCAGCTCGTACAAAGGCATGTTGTCCTCCTCATGGCCTTCGGCCCCGAAACCCTGTGCCCGGGGCAAGGAGTTAATCTCCGGCGCGCGGACGCACCGGGACCGCTATTTTACGTATTTCCAGCCGGAATGCAAGAGTTAAATCAATTATGAATTATGAGTTATGAATTATGAATGACGTCGCAACGGACCCCTGCAGTGGATGCGATGGTGCGATGGTGCGATGAAATTCATAATTCATAACTCATCATTCATCATTCGACTACTGATCGAGCGCAGCGAGATCAGTAGTCGTGGGTTCCCATGTGCACCGGCACGCCGAACTTCTCCTCCATCACCTCGGTGACGCCTTCGACGTTCATGGGGCAGTTCATGAGCTTGGTGGCCTTCTTGACGCAGGTGGCGAAGTAGATCTCGTCCACCTTCACGTCGAGGGCGTTCAGGACCACCATCTGAAGATCGACCTTGGGCACCACGAGGCCCGGGCAGTCGCCGCAGCCGCACTTGAAGACGATCTTGACGTCGCCGGCGTCCTCGAACGCAAAGGTGTTCTCGTTGACCGCCTTGTAGCACTTGGCGCAGCCGACACAGCTCGTGTCCTGGATCCGTTCGCAGTAGATGAGACCGACATTCTTCGCCATACGCACTCCTCCCATCCTGTCGAGAGCATTCTAAACCACTCGAAACAAGGGAAAAGAATGCTCACTTGAGCAAGAAACAGACCATCGCGAATAATGAATGATGAGTTATGAATGATGAATTGCATCGCAGCGGATCCAACTTTGAGCCGCTGAAGCGGCTACAGCGCCATTCATCGCTCGTTTCCGCTCAAGCACCTGCCCGACCGACGGTTCCGGCGCCGTAGGGTGGGCCTTGGCCCACCAGATCGCCTCACGGCACCCAACCACGCACCGGGCACCCTGTCTTCGAGAGCACACCCTCCAACGCGACCGCACACATCGGCGTCCCGTCGGGGCGTGCCGGGCAAAGTATTGTGCTGTCCAACAACCTTCCAGTCCCGAGGGCGCTCCGCACAATACCTTGCCGGGCAACCCACGGGGACCGCATCCAGGGTCCGTCTTTCCGGCACTGAGGTAGGCCGCCGCTCGCCCGATCAGCGTGGTCACCTCGTCCTCGTACCCCATCACGACCGCGCTGATCGGACGACGCTGACCCGCTTCCGCCGTACAGGCGGACGCGGGTCAGAAGGCCGGAGTTGACGGCGCCCAAGCCCATCGCGCTCGAGACGTCAATGCGCCCAAACAGCAGGCTGGAAGAGCCTCTTGCAAAAATACCGGGTTCCAGGAGAGGACGAAGATCAAAGGCAGATCGCCGGCGGGGGCGCCGGCGCTACAAAATACTGAGCTCCCTTGTAGTGA
>JAZBOQ010000302.1:0-39649 GCA_036351195.1 Thermoanaerobaculales bacterium
GAGACACCAGCGCCGCGGCGGCGACCGCAATCGCGGGCACCACGAAACGCCATGATTTGGCGCCGCCCGGGCGCCAGAATCGCACGGCGAGAATCACCAGCCCGAGGACGATGTTGATGATCGCCATGGCGACAATGCCCCCCTGGATGCCGAGCCACGCCAGCAGGAACCAGCCAGGCGCGAGGGCGCCCAGGACGTTGCCGGCCGTGTTCACCGCGTAGACGCGTCCCACGTCGGTGCCGGCGCGGTCGAGCTCGCTCACGGCCACGTGCCCGACCAACGGGAAGGTCGCGCCGATGAGGGTCGCGGGCAGCAGCATCACCAGAAAAGCGATTCCAAAGCTGGCCATCACCAGCGGGATGGCTTCGGACCAGAGCCCGAGCAGGGTTTGGCTGAGCGACTGCGGATCGCCGATTGCGAACAGCAGCGGCAGCGCCAACGCGGAGAATACGCCCAGCGCGACCTGCAGCCAGCCGAAGGCGGCGACCCGGTCCCGTGCCCGGGTGATGAGAAAGCGCACTCCCAAGGCCCCCAGGGCAATCCCGGTCAGGAACGCGCTCAGCATCGTCGTGAGCGCATAGGTGGAGTTGCCGAGGATGAACACCAGGGATCGGGTCCAGTAGATCTCGTAGGCAAAGGACGTGAAACCGGAAATTCCCAGGGCGACGAGCAGGAGGCGCAGGGTGAAGCGGCCCAGTGGTTCATGCTCGGTTTCGCTGCGCCCTGCCGGCGGCTCGGTCTTCGCGTCTGCGTCCGAAGTGTGCTCGTCCAACGCGGTGACGAAACGGCCGGCGGCGATCCAGGCCAACAGGCCGATCACCAGATTCCCCGCCATGGCCAGAGAGGCCGACGCGTGCACGCCGACCGCGCCGATTAACCAGAAGCCCGTGACCAGAACGCCGATGACGGCGCCGGCGGTATTGACCGCGTACAGCGTGCCGAGACGCAGCCCGACCCGGTCGAGATCGTCGACAACGAGCCGGCCGAGCACTGGGAGCGTCGCTCCCATGAGGATTGTCGGGCCCATCACCAGTGCAAATGCGCAGAGGAAACGGACCGCCGCGAGCAGCGGCGCCATGCCGCCGGTCAGGTCGTACAGCGCCGGATAGAGTGCGTCCAGTCGACCGAGCGCGAGGTGCGCCACACCCGCCGCGACGGCGATCCCGACCTCAATTCGGGCGTAGAGGCGCAGCCGGTCAGGCACTCGATCGGCGATGCGGCCGAAAGTCCAGCTCCCGATTGCCAGACCGCCCATGAATGCTGCCAATACCGTTCCGATGGCGACGGCCGTCGAACCGAACACGTGCGTCATCATCCGAGTCCAGACAACCTGGTAGACCAGCGCCAAGGCGCCCGAGGCGAAGAACAGGACAAACACCGTGGCGAGGAGTCCACGCGGACGTGACGTCTGGTCCATGGGAGTATCGTAGCCCAGGGCGCCGCACGTCGCATCGTCGCATTGTCGCGTGCAGCCGATGAGATCTTCCGGTCGAGGGAAGCGAGGAAGACGCGAAAGGTGCGGTCGTTTCTGATGAGTGGCGCCCATCCGGATCCGGCACCTTTTTCAAACCAGTGATCTCGTCAAGACTGTTTACGGCAAGGACGCACCCTGTTCTGGAACCTATTCCACAGGCGTCCATCGTAACTACGGAACTACGGCCCTGGCACCCATCTGGGACCCATCCGTTTTCACCACAGCTGGGGAATTGGAAGGACCTCGAAATACGGTTGTTGGGGCAGTGGCAGAAAAATGAGCGCCCCTTGAAAGCTGTCGAGATAGACATCGATGCGTGTGTGGTTGCCGAATCCTCCGAAGACCATCCTGCGCTCATCCGAGGGCATATCCAAGTGGGGGTGACCGTCGATCGCCACGACATCGCCGTCGTGGATGAGCTCGACCGAGATGGGGACGCTGAGCTCTTGACGCTCACCCGTCGGGGTCGACACGGTCGTGGTCACCGACCGGGTGCCGAGGTCCAGGGTCGCCTGGTAGAAGATCCCCGTCTTACGAGAGATGCGGGACCTGGTGACGGGACCCGAGGCGCTCTTCGAAACGGGGAACGTGAGCTTGACGGTTTCCCTCTCACCGCTTCCTCGCAGGTAGGTTCTGATTTCGTAAACGGCAAACTGGTTGAGGTCGGAGGGAAGCAGGGTGTCGCCCTGAGCCGTGAGGATCGAGCCTTTCTGTGAGTGCCGACCTTTCGGTGTGGGATCTCGCCCCGCTTTAACGGGGTCACCAGATGTGGGCGAGAGACGCTCAGAAAATCGGCTGCCTGTTGGGTCGTCAACTCAGCATCGTAGGGGACGACCGTGAAGGCTCGACCCTCGGCCATCTGAGCGAGAACCGACATGAGCACTCGAAGCGCAGGGAGGGGTAAGGTGATCTCGTCTTCTCGATTGACAACCCTGAGCTGGGCCGCGTCGCCTCGACCGATGATCGTGGCCAGCAGCCTGCTGCTTTCTCTGGCGACCCTCGCCCCGTCCTCTGACGGAAGCGTGGGTCCACTGAAATCAAGTGCTGCGGTGTTCATCGTTCGGCCTCCACTCGAAATAAACGCAACCTTTGAAACAAACAAAACGAGTCGGCAACGGAACACTCTTGTTGAGCTGATAAAGAATGGGGTTCAATAAGAACCGCCGCCTTTCGGCGGCGGGTTCGAATTCTTCGCGTTGGTGGACGCGGTCGCGAAGAATTCGAACCGCTGCCTCGATGCAGGTAGTCATTCCGATCGCCGAGACGCGGGAACCACCTGCGTACCAACGGATCGCTGCAAAGGCCGCGCATCTTCGCGAACTCAGGATGACCTATCCGGAGATTGGGAAAAAGCTGGGCGTCGACAGGTGGACGGTCGGCAAAGCAGTGCGTTGGCTGCAGCGCCAACACGATGTGGAAAGAACCTAGATCAACTCCTCCATCGACTGAAGGTGTGCAACGGTGGTTGCAAGCCCGAGGCTCAAGAACGTGTTGAGAAGATCCGAGGTTGAGTATGGCGGATTTTTGAGGGCTTGCCGCTGGCTGCGAACGGCTCGACACACCGCTCCAGGGGAGAGATCGTAGAGGTGGGTCACGAACTCGTCGGGATGTTGAACCTCGATCCCGTATCCGTCCAAGATGTCCTCGGGGAAGTCCTTGGTGTTGTACGTAACGATCACACCAGCCTGGGATCGTATCGCTGCCGCGAGTATGTGCCGGTCTTCCGGGTCCGGAAGATCAAGAGAGTCGATAAGTTCTTCGAATCCCGTCACTAGGCAGTCCGGGACCGTTCGATCCATCAGGGCGCGGGTTCTTTGGAGACGCTCCCTGGAGAGATCGGGCCGGCGCGACACCAGTGATCGAATCCACTCGTCGTGGATTCTGTTTGTCCAGCGAGCTCGATAGAGATCGGTCAGGGCAAGACGAAGCAGCAGGTCTCTCAGCGGGGCAGGGTAGAGCACACAGGCGTCGAGGACGGCGACGAATGACGACATTCGTCAGTACCCGAAATCCAGCTCTTGAGCCTCTCCGGCAAGCTCGTCAAGGGCGCGACTTCGCTGCACATACGATTCCTTCTTGTATGCCACCAGGTCTTCAAAGCGCACCCTTCTGTGAGTGCCGACCTTTCGGTATGGGATCTCACCCCGCTTCAATAGGGTCACCAGATGAGGACGCGAGACGCTCAGAAAATCGGCTGCCTGTTGGGTGGTCAGCTCGGCATCGTAGGGCACGACTGTTACGGCTCGACCCTCGGCCATCTGAGCGAGAACCGACATGAGCATTCGAAGCGCAGGGAGGGGAACTGTGATCTCGTCTTCCCCATCGACAACCCTAAGTTGGGCCGCGTCGCCTCGACCGATGATCGTGGCCAGCAACCTGCTGCTTTCTCTGGCGACCCTCGCCTCGTCCTCTGACGGAAGCGTGGGTCCACTGAAATCTAGAGCTGCGTTGTTCATCGTTCGGCCTCCACTCATAGTATGGGCCTTAATCGAAATAAACGCAACATTTGAAACAAACAAAACGTGTTGTGACCGAACACCACAGATGGCGGAAGAATGAGCTTATCCTCGTGGACAACAGAAAGGGGCGGCCGGAGCGTCGTGAGCGATAGGGACCCAAACACCGATGAGAAGATCTCTCAAATCAAGGACCGACTCGCCGAGATCGAGGAGGAGCGACGGCGGCTAGGTGCTGAGCTGACGCGACTGAATCGCGAAGGGGCACCGCAAGCACCGCCTCAGGTTGTACGAGAGCCGGACTCGTCGAACATGGTCCACAAGCTCTCTTCATCTGTCGACAAGATCCGGTTGTTTCGATCGCTTTTCCGCGGACGTGAAGACGTCTACCCACGCCGATGGGAGAGTGCGAAAACCGGTCGATCAGGATACGCGCCAGCCTGTCGCAATGAATGGGTGCCCGGGATCTGTGAGAAACCGAAGGTGAAGTGCGGCGATTGCCCCGTGCGCGATCTCCTGCCTGTCACGGATGCGGCAATCCGTGACCATCTTGTGGGTCATGGCCAGAATGACCAGCGCGATTTCACTATCGGCGTATATCCGCTGTTGCCGGACGAGACGTGTTGGTTCCTTGCGGTCGACTTCGACAAGGAGACCTGGACGGATGACGCTCAGGCGTATCTCCAAACCTGCGGAGACCACGGCATTCCGGCAACACTTGAGAGGTCCCGTTCAGGAAACGGCGGACACGTCTGGATCTTCTTCTCCGGCCCCGTCCCGGCCGCAGAAGCGAGAAGGACCGCCGCCTGGATGATCTCCGAAACCATGGAACGAAAACCCGGGCTCGGGTTTGAATCGTATGACCGGATGTTCCCAAACCAAGACACGCTTCCGGCCGGTGGCTTCGGCAATCTGATCGCCCTTCCGCTTCAAGGTCGGTCACGCAAAGACGGGAACACGGTATTCGTGGATACCGACCTCGTTCCGTTCGAGGATCAGTGGCTGCACCTTTCGAACGTAACCCGGTTGGACCCCAGTACCGTGAATGAAATCTCTCGTGAGGCCTGGGACCGAGGCCGAGTTGTACCGGTCCGACGAGCGATGTCTGAAGAATGCGATCGGCCCTGGGAACGGAGTGGCGCTGGTGAGCCGGTAATCGTGGGTCCGATTCCACCTCAAGTGACTCTTGTGCGTGCCAATCAGATCTACGTTCCCAAGGAGGGGCTGCCTCCAGCCCTCCTGACGCGCCTGATTCGGCTGGCTGCATTTCAGAATCCGGAGTTCTACAGCGCTCAGGCGATGCGTCTATCGACCTACGGAAAACCAAGAATCATCAGCTGTGCTGAGGACTTCAAAGACCACATCGGTCTACCTCGCGGCTGCGAAGGAGAGGTTTACGAGCTGCTCAACGGACTCGGAGTCGAGGTCAGCCTCGAAGACAAACGCCAGGACGGTAGCCCAATCGACGCGGCTTTCCTTGGAACCCTCGATCTTCAGCAGGAGATGGCGGTCGAGGAGCTCGTCAAACATGAGAACGGGGTTCTCGTCGCACCGACAGCCTTCGGAAAGACCGTTGTTGCCGCGAGGATGGTCGCCGAGCGTGGGCGCAACACACTTGTCGTTGTTCACCGGCAGCAGCTGTTGGAACAGTGGCTTGAGCGTCTCGCAGCTTTTCTCGACGTGGACGCAGATGACCTCGGTCGCGTGGGCGGAGGAAAGCGAAAACCGTCAAACGTCATCGACGTTGCATTGATCCAGAGCTTGGTCCGCCGAGGCAAGGTGGACGACCTCGTTGGCGAATACGGACACCTCATCGTGGACGAGTGCCACCACTTATCGGCGGTGAGCTTCGAGGCGGTGGCCCGTGCGTCAAACGCGCGGTTTGTTCTAGGACTGACCGCCACTGTGACTCGGAAGGACGGCCACCACCCGATTGTGCTGATGCAGTGTGGCCCGGTTAGACACCGAGTCGCGGCGAAGAAACAGGCCGACGAACGGCCTTTCCGGCATCGGGTCGAGCCACGGTACACAGACTTCGCAATGAAGCCGAACGGTGATGGAAGCCAACGAGTTCCCATCCATCAGATCTACAGAGCAATTGCCGAAGACGAAGGCCGGAACAACATGATCTTTGACGATGTGATCGCTTCGCTTGAGGCCAAACGATCACCGCTGGTTCTGACGGAGCGGAGAGATCACCTTGAACACCTCGCTGAACGTTTCGCGAGATTCGCAAAGAACGTCGTCGTCCTCAAGGGTGGAATGGGAAAGCGGCAGCTCAAGGCTGCCCTCGATCATCTGGCCTCGATTCCCGAAGACGAGGAACGACTCCTGGTCGCCACTGGGCGGTACCTGGGTGAGGGGTTTGATGACCATCGTCTCGACACGCTGTTCCTGACAATGCCGATCTCATGGAAGGGCACGCTCGCCCAATACGTCGGTCGGCTCCATCGTCTCCACCATGGCAAGGCTGAGGTGATTGTCTACGACTACGTCGATCGTTATGTCCCGACATTGACGAGAATGGCCGAGCGGAGATTCCGAGGCTATCGGGCTCTCGGCTACGAGTTCGGAGAAGACCCCTCTACATCATGAAAAACACCCGCCGCCTTTCGGCGGCGGGTTCGAATTCTTCGCGTTGGTGGACGCGGTCGCGAAGAATTCGAACTGCTGCCTCGATTCCGGTTGAGATTCCGATTGCCGAAACCCGGGAACCGCATGTGTACCAACGGATCGCTGCGAAGGCGACTCAGCTCCGCGAACTCGGGATGGCCTGTCCGGCGATCGGGAGAAAGCTGGGCGTCGACAGGTGGACGGTCGGCAAGGCGGTGCGTTGGCTCCAGCAAAGCGGAGGAATCCCTTGCAATACCTCGTTTTTGGACTGAAGTTGCGCTGCTGGGGTTGCGGAGCGTGCCGTGTGCGAGGGTGTGCCAGGAGCGGAGCGAGCTGACGTTGCTCTTCGGTCTGGATAGACATCTTCCTTGGACCGGGTTTCGGGGACCACGTCGTCACCGCCATCGTCATGCACATCATGCCGTTTCTGTCACTTCGAGGAGTCCGACGCGCCTCACTCCGTCGCGGCGAGCACCTCGGCGACCAGAATCCCCGGCAGCAGCTCGGGATCGAGCTCCTCGGAGAGGCGGAGAGCCTCCTTCCGGGCCAGCTCCCGGTCGCCGGAATCCAGGATCGCCACGGTCCTCAGGGCGGAAATCAGCGTGGTGTCCTGGTAGTCGGCGAAACTGGTTTTCTGTCCGATTTGGAGATTCGTCGGTGCCTCATCGCACTCCCGGATCGCCACGGCAAACTCCCCTCGGGCGATCAGCGAGGCGACGAGAGCGGATCTTCCAATCCCCGCTGACTCGGGATTCGTCACGATGAACCGGCGCATGACCTCAACATCATCCGGCCGGCTTTCGCCCCGCCTCCATCGCACGAGACAGGCAACCGCGTCGCCTTCTTCCACGAAGTCCGCCGACCCGACATCCGCGTCCGATGCGGTGGATTCGTCCCACCACAAACGAGCGGTGGCCCAGAACGCGGCGTTGGTCCTTGGACCCCCGCTTTCCATTGGATACCACATGTTGAGAAACTCGACCCCGGCCCGGAACAGTGCGCGGTCTCTCGACTCCATCGCGACCCTCAGCAGGGCTCTTGGAGCATCGAATCTGGCACGCTGGGTATTTCCCTGATTCATGAGCCTCTCAAACGAAGCTGCTGCGGCATCGAGATCCCCAGCGAGCGCCTGGAGGTTGGCCGCAAGGAACCCGATGTCGTCGTTCTCCCAGCGTTCATACTCCGCCTGCAGTATCGCCGCCGCGGTCTCGTAGCCACCCACGACCGCGAAGGCGCGTGCCACGGCATCGACCGCAATCACCCGATACGCGCGATCGCGCAGCAGTGGGCCGTAGTCTCGCCAAATCTCATCCCTGATCTGCTCGACCCTCGCCATCGAGGACCCGTGAACCCCCTTCCTCACCAGCGTGATCTTGTGAAAGAAACCGTCCCGCATCTCAAAGAGATCAACCCCCGCGTTGGGGCCATCGACGGGATTCAGCCAGCGGTCCAATCGGGCCGACATTCCGTTCAATGCGACATCCAGGCCGCCGTCTTCGGTCCAAGCCATCCGTGGCGTCAGATCTTCCTTCCGATACTCAGGGCTCGCGAACGGTACATAGTCGATCCAGTACGAGTCCGGCTGGTTCGCGAGACCGGTGTGCGGGGGACTGGCAAGTCCACTCCTCGGATATTCGATGCCGTTCGGTCGCTCATCCGGCTGATCGAGCCCGACCAAACCGACGACAGGAAGCATGGCAAGTTGGTTGTTGAGAGCCAGGAACCCGAAGCCCGGCGAAGACCTTTCGGCAGTGGGAAACACGTGGTACAAAAAACCCGGGTGGTGCAGGACGTCGGTCCACACGTCCCATCGGGGCCAGTACGCCAGAACGACAGTCGGGAAGTAGCGCCGCTGCCTGCAGACCGCAAGCACCTCGGACACCCCGTCGCCGTCGGTGTCCAAGACATAAAGCGCTGGAGTGACCTCGAGCCTGAAAGTGAACTCCCACGATCCGATCATCTGCTCCGGCACGATCCCGGTGATCGGCTCTCCCGCCCTCGAAAGGATGGTGATGCCCGACTCCAGCGGCTCCTCCGAAAGCGTTTGATTCAGAACATCCAGCCGACCGACAACCAGGACCTCCTCCTCGCCGTCCCCGTGAAGATCGACCTCTTGAACCTCGATCAGCGATTGCGGGAACGACCGCCGCCACAGCTCATCGCCGCCACTGTCATAACCGACGACATCCTGCCCTTCGACCTCGACTACCGACGCTGGCCGCTCCCAAAACGCGCGGAGCCCGAAGCCACCGGCCGTTGCCACCGAAGCGAGTATCGCAGCCGCAACGACCTGCCGGCGCCGCGGCCGGATGCGAATCCGCACCCTCTCCTCCGCCAACGCCCGCTCCACCTCCGCCGCCGTCGGCCGCCGACCCGGTTCCGGGTCGAGCATTCGCCGCAGAAGTCGATCGAGCCACGCCGGCGCCTTCGGCGCGAGTTCGCGAAGCCTCGGCGGTCTCGACTTCTGCCGCAGCATCAACGTCGCCACCGCCGTGTCCTCCTGCAGCGGCACCTCGCCGGTCAAACACTGGTACAGCGTGAGCCCCAGCGCGTAGACGTCGCTCGCCGCCGTCAGCTCGCCCGCCAACGCCTGCTCCGGCGCCATGTAGGCCGGTGTCCCGACCACCATCTCGGTCTCGGTGACCGTCATCCCCTCGGCCATCGGCCGCGCCAAACCCATGTCGCAGAGCTTGGCCATCCCGTCCTCAGCGAGCAGGATGTTGCCCGGCTTGACGTCGCGATGCACGACCCCACGCCGGTGGAGGTGATCGAGCGCCGCCGCCACCTGCCGCCCCACCGAAACCGCCGACTCGACGTCCGGCGGCGAGCCCTGCGCCAACCGGTCACGGAGACTCTCCCCCTCCACCAGCTCGAGGCTCAGAAACCGCAACCCGTCATCCTGATGCAGATCGTAGATCGCCACGACGTTCGGGTGCCCGGGCCGACACGCCCGTACTTCCCGCCTGAGCCGCTCGAGACTCCGATGATCGATCAGCTCCGGGTGCAGGACCTTGAGCGCGACCTTCTGCCCGACCTGGGTGTCGAGGGCGCTGAAGACCGTGCCGACGGCCCCACGTCCCAGCCGCTCACGCAGAACAAACCGGCCACCGAGCATTGCGCCCGGCTTCGCGCTCTCAGCCGTGTCATCCGGCCCCGGCGTCGCGGACGGCAGGGAGTTCATTTCGGTGTCTTGTTGGCCCACATACCCCCGGTCCGACCAGAGTTTGGCAGGTCGTCCCTTGGATTCTAGCCGAGCAGAACCTCCGGCCCGAAATTCTCATTGCTCTTCCCGATATCTCGGCGAAGAAATATGTGGCGTCTAGCGATGATTTCGACTATGGATCATCGACCTTTCTCCACGGCTCCAAACTGCTTGCCCAGCCTGTTGAATCAGCCGAGTCAAACCCATCGCACACTGTTCATTGACGATGCTGTTGCTGCGGCCGTTTATGGATCGACCGCTGACCACTCAGACGTGTTTCCCCGGTCGAAACCGTCGGCGAACAAGGGACAAGGGGAAAGAACCGTCAGCACGGAGTAGTTTCGGGTCACGTACGCGTGCGCCCCTGCAAGAGAGATGTTCGACGCGTATCCGTTGGTGTCGAAGGTCTCGACCCCCAACGGCATCGACGGATCGCTGACATCCACCGCATAAACTTCCCCGGTCGAGTAATTTGTCAAGTATGCCGTCCCTGCTTCATAGTCCACGGCGGAAGAGTTGCTGGGTGTGGTGAAGACACCGACATCCATCGGCGCAGCCGGATTGGAGACATCGATGATTTGCAGGCCGGACCCGTCAGCGACGTAGGCCAAACCACCCGCAACAGCAACGCCCTGGGCACCTCCTTGCGTATCGAATTGACCAACCTCCACCGGAGACGATGCCACTCCGATGTCGAAGATTCGAAGACCGGATGCGCCATCGGCAACAAACGCGTAGCCCCCCTCCACCGTGACCCCATAGGCTGAATCCGTTGGAGCCGACCCAACTTCGCTCGGTGCTGTCGGGACGTCGATGTCGATCACGCGCAGTCCATAGTCTTGATCTGCCAAGAAGGCGTAACCGCCCAACACCACCAACGATCGAATATCACCAGAAATCGATGTTGAGCCGACAATCGCAGGTGAGAGTGGGT
The DNA here is from genome assembly GCA_036351195.1 of Thermoanaerobaculales bacterium. GTDB lineage: Bacteria > Acidobacteriota > Thermoanaerobaculia > Thermoanaerobaculales > Sulfomarinibacteraceae > JAHECW01. The sequence continues at coordinate 10,680 of JAZBOQ010000302.1, forward strand.
CACTCACGTCGATTACTCGGAAGCCGACATCAGAATCCACCGTGAACGCATAGTCACCGGCCACGTCAACAGTCATCGTTGGCCAGGGAAGCGGCAGAAAACTCATCTCAGACGGTTCTGATGGAACTGACACATCTAGGATCCTCAGGCCACCGTAGTTCTCGGACACGTACGCGAACCCACCCTGGACTGAGACATCCGTCGCATAACCTACAGCCTTGATGGAACCCAACTCCAGCGGCGCGCTTGGCGATCCCACGTCGATCACTCGAAGCCCGCCCTCATTGGCCTTCATGAACACCTGTCCGTTCGATGAGACCAGCGTTCCTGCTCTGCCCGCGGTGACGATGTGCCCGATCTCAGACGGTGCAGAAGGCGTGCTGATGTCAATGACACGCATGCCGGCCGAAAACGCACCGACAAACGCATAGTCACCTTCAATCGAGACACCGATAGCCCAGTCCGGGGTCGCGACCGATCCCAGTCCGATGGGGTTGGCGGGGCTGCTCACGTCAACGAGATGAAGCATCGAATCGAACCCCGCCAGAGCCACGACAGTTCCATGGATGGCCAGGTCGAATATCTGAGAGGGGGCGTCGAAGAAACCGATTTCCGAGGGGTTCGTGGAATCGCTGACATCGATCACGCGAAGATCCGAACCGGTCACAATGTAGGCGAACGAACCCGATACAACCACTCGGGCGGCGCTCCCCATTGGTTCGATGAACCCGATCTCGAAAGGCTGACTCGGATCGGAGACATCGATCAGTCGCAATCCGTCAAATGATGCCGCAACGTAGGCGATTCCTCCCGCGACATCCACACCTCTCGCTCTGCCGGGAATGTCGAAGAAACCGACTTCTACCGGAATCGCCGGGGCACTGATGTCGACCACTCTCAGCCCCTTGTTGTCGCTCGCAACATAGGCGTACGAACCCGACACTGCAATGTCCTCGATCCTTCTCCCGGGAAGCTCAATCTCCCCGACAACAGCTGGATTCGAGCCATTCTGAGCGTCAGCAATCATGAGAACCGGACCACTCCCGTACAACACGAAATCTCCATGAACTGTGACGCCGTTCGCTGAGCCGTACGACCACCGACCGACCAAATCGAGGCAATCTGTTTCGCCTGTCGATGGGTGGATGAGCAGACAGGCTACAACGAAGAGACCGACACGACTCACGTTCAGACGGATCGAATGGAGCCAATTCATCTTTTCTCCTTCACAGTTGTGACCAATGCCATCGCACCCATCACCAGCGAACCTGAGACCAAGCTGTGACGCCACCCGACTCGAAACCATCCCCGAAGATCCTCCAGGTGAACACGTACTGTCCGTCGAAGACGTCGGAACTGTCGTGACTGACGAGGAGGCCGCTTTGGTACCAGAGGTCGGGCACACCGTTGTCGTTTGAGTAGTTGACCTCGCCAGGCGTTAGCAGGCCGGTATCAGGGTTTCGATCAAATACCGCCAGGGAAATCTCGCCCGCCACCAGGGCCTTGGTTCCGTCCGAGCTCACACGGACTTGACTTGGGATTGACAGACCGAGAATACCGTTCTGCCCTTGATAGATACTGATAAACAAGAGATCACCAGTAGCAGGTGTTCTTCGATAGGTACAGATATTGTCGAGCGACGTCACCACGTAGAGGTATTCACCGGTTGGATCGAGATCGATTGAACGCGCCTTGATACCACAGAAGCTGTCGGTTTCCTTGAAGGTCAACAAACCCGTCGACGAGTCACGGTCAAAGATGTCGATCCCTTGCTCCGCAGCGACGTAGACACTGAGGCCATCGCTGCTGATCGATATTTCCTTCGGACTGTTGAGACTTTGAGATGGGATGCCACCGACGCCGCTGATCATCGCACCCTGAAAGCTCAGCAGCCCGGAGACTGGATCCCTCGAAAAGACTGCGATGCCATCATCCTCCTGACCCGCGGCGTACACCGAGGTCCCATCGGGGCTGATGGCCAGGTCCTCAGCCTCCGACAACCCGTCGACACCCCCGACGCCATCCACGTAGGCCTCGACCAGGGTGGATGTGGACGGTGGATCACCGTAATCGAACACGACCAGTTGGTCGTTGACCCGGTCAACCCCGTACAGATGGTTCTCCTCTGGGCTCTTTACCAGGTCGTCGAGTCCGGAGATGCTGGGGCCGGGAATGCTGTCGACAAACACCAAGTCACCGGTCAAAACGTCCCTACTAAAGATGACGATGGGGGATCCGCTCGTGTTGCTGATCAGCAGGTACCTGCCACCATGGGTCAAAACGGGCGTTTCCCTTGCGGCGGGTATCGGCGTCGTTTGATCGAAGACCAGCGAACGAGGTTCCCGATTGATCGTCGCCACAACCGGGGGTTCGGAACAGCTCGCATTGAAATCACCTGAGGAAACAAACCAAAACCGGGTCGTGATCTCGCCCGCCGGCAGGTCATTGACCTGGTACTCAAGCGTCACCGCGGCGCCGTCGGATGAGACCGAATAGGTGAATGGACCGTCAGAGATCCACTGGATCTGGTACCCATCTCTTGCCGTCGGGACACAGCCCGGGTTTGGGTCAGACACCACCGTCCCTGACCCGGACACGGGCTGGCCATCTGATGAGCCCTGATACGTGCTCGCCTGCAGGGTCCACGAGTCCGGGACCTCCGCCACCACGTACACCCAATCGGCGGTTCCCGGCACCCACGCACTGACGTCAAGAACAAAGGTTGCCGTATCTCCCACATTCAGGAACTCAGGCGCCGAGATCAGTGCGATCGTTGTACACCCGGTCAATGTGATGGCGACAACCACTAGAAGGCCCGAACCAAATCCTCGTCTCATGCTTCTCCTCCTAATAAGATCAGAATCACGGACAGTTGACGAAATTCGAATCCATACGTTTCCCTCTTTCTTGATTCGCAGGAAGCATGCCAAGATCACTACGCACCGAAGAGCGATTTAACTCATTGATTAGGTGGATTTTAAAGAAAACGGATCCTTGAATAATAAGCGCGATTCACCTTGACGAGTGCCTACCAACTAGACAATGCGGTTACCGACTGGTCAGCCGCTGACTTGCGTGATCGAGGGATCATTTGCCGTTAGGGCACTGGTCTGGCAGCTGCCCTATCGTTCGATGCCAAGGCGCTCCATTTTCATGGTCAGACCACTGCGTGTGACGCCAAGGAGGCGGGCGGCTTCGGAGTGGTTCCCCTGGGCTCGTCTCAAGGCACGGATGACGATCCGCCGCTCGAGTATCTCGAGGTTACGTTTGAGATCGAGGTCGTCGGGGTCGACGGCGGCGGGCCCATCATGCTCACGATCGGCGATTGCCTGCGAGATCGCAAGGCTCTCGATGACCTGTCCTTCGGGGCAGGACGCGACGAGTCTCTCGACCTCGCGTTGGAGCTGACGGATGTTTCCGGGCCACTCTGCGCGCTGAAGCACGGCGAGTGCCTGCATCGAGAGGCCACGAATGTTCTTGCGACTGTCTTCTGCCGCGCGGCGCAGGAAGTGATCGACGAGACCGGGGATGTCCTCACGGCGGTGTTGCAATGGGGGCACATGGAGCTCACAGCCTGCGATCCGGTAGTAGAGGTCCTTGCGAAACTGGCCTTCACGAACCCTGGCCTCGAGATCCGCGTTGGTGGCAGCCACGACCCGCACATCCACGCGGACCGGTGACGGGGCACCGACGGCATGGGCTTCGCCTTCCTGCAAGGCTCGCAAGAGCTTGGCCTGGAGGGCCACGTCCATGTCGCCGACTTCATCCAGAAAAAGGGTGCCGCCGTCGGCAAGCTTGAGTTTGCCGGGACGGCGATCGACGCCGGTGGCAACACGGGCCTCGATGCCGAAGAGCTCGGCTTCGAGGAGTTCGGAGGGGATGGCCGCACAATTGACGACCTGGAGTCGGCCCGATGCGCGATCCGACGAGGCGTGAAGGATGCGGACGATGTGCTCTTTGCCGACACCAGTCTCACCGGTGACGAGAACCGGCGACGAACTACGGGCGAACGACTCCATCTGCCGATAGAGGGCGTGCATGGTGGGGCTGTGCCCCTTGACGTGCCAGTCCGGAAAGACCAGTCCTGAGGATGGAGAAGCGTGGGTCGGCGAACCTGCCATCCCTGATTCGGGCTCACGGACAACGAGAATCCTCAATGCGAGCTCCAGCAAGCCAGTTGTCTCGTACGGCAGTCTGTCGCCGCTCATGACCAGAGTTCTCGTCCATGTGTTCCCATTACGTTCAACCGCTGCCGCATAGTCCTTTGAACCGCGCGGGCGGAAGCTCGCGATTCCGTCATCCCCTGTTTGAGGCGACGATTCGGGATGCACGAGAGCGTCCGGTTTCAAGGCATCGGCAAGGCTCGACAGTTCCCCGGAACAGGCGAGTACCGACGGCGATCCTTCGCCGCCCCAATCGACATACGCGACCGAAGTCGCCGAGACTGCCTCGCCTAGCTTCGTCAGTGCGACATCGAGTTTCGGCTGATTGCTTTCGAAGACCACAGCCGCAAAGTCGTTCAGGCTCGTCAACCAACCGATTCGGGACCCTTCGCGCATACTGAGTTCGGTGCTCGGCAGTTCGTCGATCTGCTCTCGGTCGATCGACTTCTCTTTCGGGCTATCGAGGGCGAAAGCAAGCTCGTGCTCGGATGCCGGAATCGACTCGAATGTCAGGATCAAAGGACCGACCTGGACCCAGTCCTTTTGCTCAAGCACTTTCGTACGGACTCTGATCCCATTGACGAAAGTGCCGTTGGTGCTGTCCAGATCGTCGAGGACGACCTCTCCCTCACTGACGCGTATCACCGCGTGCTGACGGGAGACCTTGGGAACCGGGAGGTGGATCGACGACTCCGGATTGGCGCCGATGGTGTTGTCGCCCTGCGTCAGAGTGAAGACAGCTTCCCTACCGTCGACTTCACCGCGAAGGCGGGACACGATTTGCCGAGTTTGTCTCTTGCTCACACTCAATCCCTATCACGAAAACTGAGATTCCGAAAACCGATTTCCATAATGCTGGTTGAACTGTTTGTGTAACGGGGGTCGGGAAACCAACCCATCGGCCAAAACACCAAGCCATGCGGTGTCTTGCCAAATCGTGCGCGTCATGACCAAGTCGTGCTACAACACCATCATGGTCCCAATCCGAGTGCTAATACACATCTCCCGCACCGAGCACCGTGTGCTTGACCCCGCCGACGTCTACCACCTGGAGGCCAAGGGAGGGGAAACCGAGATCCGTCTGCGGTCTCGAACGCCGCTCGTCGACGTCAGACCGCTCGGCGAGGTCGCGCCGCAGTTCGAGCCGTTCGGGTTCGTTCGAATCCACCGCGAGCATGCCGTGAACATCGCCCACATCCGGTTGTTGCGCCTTCAGGTCGACGGCCGGGATTGGGAACTCAAGCTCGAACCTCCGGTGAATCGGGTGCTTCCGATTGCGCGCGACCGGCTGAAGGAACTGCGAAGAAGCCTCGGTGAATCAGAGGACTGATGACCGGCCTTGACGGGCTTTCCGATCGTACCGAGGTGAGGACCGGGTGCTGAGTTTGTCCAACCGGGATACCGTGGAACAATCGGGGATGTGACAAGCGACAAGGAGGACGGAATGGACCTGAAGGCACTGGCCGAACTCGCGCCGTGGGACTGGCCGGAGGAGACCGGGCAGGTGCTGCTCGACGCGCTTCGCGACGACGGGCTCGCCCCGTCGGATCGTTTGATCGCGGCGGAGCTGGCCGGCAACTTTGTTGTGGTCAACGACGATCTCGCTGCCGAGCTGGCCGCGATCGTCGCCAACGGCGAAGCATCAGACGAGCTGCGGACCCGGGCGGTCATCGCGTTAGGACCCGCCCTCGAGTCCGGCGACACGGACGGGTTCGACGAGGACTACGGTGCTCCGATCTCGGAGCGCTGTTTCTTCGAAACGAACCAAGCTCTTCGGGAGCTGTTTCGAGATACCGCGCTCCCGAAAGAGCTCCGCCGCCGGATCCTGGAGGCATCGGTACGCGCGCCGCAGGACTGGCATCGAGAGGCGATCCGAGAGGCCTACGCCTCGGCGGACGACGACTGGAAGCTGACCGCGGTCTTCGCCATGGAGTTCGTGCGGGGGTTTGCGGACGAGATCCTCGATTCCCTTGGGAGTGAGAACGACGAGATCGAGTATCAGGCGGTGTGCGCGGCGGGAGCCTGGGAGCTCGACGCGGCATGGCGGCATGTTGCCGGGATCCTGGCCTCGGACTGTGACGACAAGGCGATGATGCTCGCGGCCATCGAAGCGGTCGCGTCGATCCGACCGAAACAAGCCGGAATGGCTCTCGTCGATCTCATGGACCACGACGATGAAGATATTGTCGAAGCCGCCCACGAAGCCATGGCGATGGCCGACGTTTTTGCGGGGCTCGACGACGAGGACGAACCCGACGACGACCTCCTCTTCTGACCAGTTCCGAACCCGGGGGAGTTCATGGCAATAAAGAAAGCAGCGCCGAACCCGAAGATGCAGGCATGGATCGACGCCCGTCGACGCCACCGTCTCTCCCATGCCCAGGTGCAGATGGCGCGGGAGCTGGGCATGAACCCGAAGAAGCTTGGCGGGAAGGACAACCACGACCAGGAGCCCTGGAAGTTGCCACTCGGGATGTTCATCGAGCACCTCTACCTCAAACGGTTTGGGAGAGAACGGCCGGAATCGGTGCTGTCGATCGAGGAAAAAGTCCGCCGCGACGCGGAGAAGAAGGCCCGCAAACGAGCGGTGAAATCTCCGGCGTCGGGACGCTGATGAGTGAGTTCGTCGAGACCTTAGTGTGACCATTCAATCGACCTGACCGAAAAAAGCCAGAACGTCTTCTCTTTGTTCGCCGGACCGGGTTAAGCCCGAGAGTGAAGGCGAGCGGCCATCCAGAGCCGGTCACTGAATTGCCGGGGCGCTGGGGTCAAGGGTGCTTCAGGTACGAACAACGCTTCAGGATTCTCTTCCATCCTTTTCGGGCCTCGACGGCTTCGGCCACGATGTCCACCAGCCCGGCTGGGTTTTCTGCCATGCCGGGTACGTGGTGCTCGCGATACTCGGCGAATCGTCTCCTGCGCTCTGCTCGATTGGCGGCGCCGTCTGAGATTCTGCTGAACGCTTCGCAGGCGTACGCGAAGGTCTCCCGCATCCTAAACTCGATCGGGAGCAGCCACTCGCGTTTCCTGGTGAAGGGTAGACCGGCGTACGTGCGTTTCCAGTTGTGGAAGACGTGCGCCGCTTCGTGAATGGGGCTGTTGAGCTGATTCGTCACAGGTGCCGTTTCGCGAACGATCTGCCGGAGTGGCTCTTGAGGTAGACCTCGAAGCATCGGGCTTTGGCGTGGGAACGAAAGGCCAAGGCCGTTTCTAACCGCCATGGTCGAAATCGCGAGGAGTGCGGGACCTGACCGGTGTTGTGGGCACGCAGTCGTCGCTCGAGGTCGTGTGTCAGCCCGGTGTAATGTCTGCAGGGGATTCACTGACGAGGATGTAGACGAAGAAGAAACCGCGCATGAGGTCGCCACCTTTCATGGTGGCGTGGACGGGGAGTGAGATGACTGTAGCAGATGCTGAGAGAGACTTGCCAGGGCTTCCGTCTTTGCCTCCGGTTACGCCGTGATGCGGCCTCGCTTTCAGCTTCGCCGTCACAAGCAGGCTTCGATCTCGTCTTTCGGCTGGTAAGAAGGATGGCTTGCCAGGGCGTAGTTCTCGACGTTGTGCTGGCTTGAAGGGTGAGCCCGGCTTCGCTCGGAGCTACGCCGTGGCAACAATTCGCGAAAGCGAATTGTTGGTGGAGCCGATCGGGATCGAACCGACGACCTCCTGAATGCCATTCAGGCGCTCTCCCAACTGAGCTACGGCCCCACGAGGGAGCGTAGTTGTAGCAAATGGGCGGGTAGGTGTCAATGCTTGTCGGTGAGCGTGTGGATTCCGGTTGGCCGGCCCGGGCATATCGACGATGGGATGGGTGTTAAGATAGCGGGTACGGGGAAGCGCGTGGAGTCTGGTGACTTCCGCGGACTTCAAATCCGTTGGGCCGGCTCTTGTCGGGTCGGTCGGAGGGTTCGATCCCCTTGCGCTTCCGCCAGTTTTTTAGATTCATCAGTTTCGGAGCGGGGCTGGATTGATGGTGGGTGAGGAGTTTGTCTTCAGGGGGGACCTGGCCAGCGATGCGCTGCCGGATATTCTCGCCACCATTCACCGCCACGGGGTCCCCGGCGTCTTGGAATGCTCGCACCAGAAGGTGTCGAAGTGTGTTTTTTTCGCCACTGGGGACATTATTTTCGCGACCTCGACGGATCGCGAGGAAAGCCTCGGCCAGTCCCTCCTCCGCGACGGTCTGATCACCGCGGATCAGCTTCGACTGTCGTCCGACGAGCTCAGGCGGACGCCCGGCCGACGCCACGGCACCGTGCTCGTGCAGATGGGCTTCCTCGAGCCTCACGAGCTGGGCTCGGCGGTTCGCAAGCAGGTCCAGTCCATCGTCTGGAGCCTTTTCGCCTGGACCGAAGGAACGGTGACTTTCCGCGTCGGGACGTTCCGAGAGGACGAGGTCTACAAGATCAAGATTCCCACCGGGCGGGCGATCATGGAAGGATGCCGGTTCCTCACCGATCCGAAAATCGTGACGGCGCGGCTGGGAGGGCGCAGCGGGATTCTGGGCCGGGTAAAGCCGCCGGCTCATCTCGCCGGTCTCGAGCTGGCCGAAGAGGAGCAGGAGGTGCTGGATCTCGTCGACGGCACGCGCACGCTGTATGATTTGTGCCAGGCGTCGTCGTCGAACCCGGGACTGAGCGCCAGGATGCTCTACGCCATGCTCAGCCTGGGCCTGGTGGAAGCGGAGCAGGCGTCCGACGCTGTTCGCGCCCAGGTCAGGGAGCCCTAACGTCCATGCCGCTTTACGAGTACGAGTGCTTTCTCTGTCGCCACCGCTTCGAGCGGATCCAACGCGCCTCGGAGGATCCCGTGACCGAATGTCCGGCATGCGGTGGAGCGGTGCGCCGACTGCTCGGGGTTCCGGCGCTGCAGTTCAAGGGCAGCGGCTGGTACGTCACCGACTACGGCAGTGGGCGGAGCAAAGGGACCACCGCCACCGGAGAGGGCAACGGCGGGACCTCGTCAAACGGTGCTGCGGCGCCGGCGAAGGACGTCGGCGAAGAGACCGCGACGAAGAGGTCCGATTAATCTGTGGCGGGAAACCCCGGCACCTGGGAGAAGCCGAGAACGGCGCCCTCGACGATGCCGTAGCGGGCAGCACCTCCCGCGGAAATCTCCAAGACGGCGCGTGCCGCCTGTTTGGGGGTGAACCGCGGACAGGGCTCCGCAGGACACGGCTGAGCCGAGACGACGATGTCCACCACCTTCCCGGTGGAGTCGAGATAGATGATGTCGAGGGCGATGAGCGTGTTCATCATCCAGATGTTGGGGAGGCGCTCCTCGGCGAAGAGCAGCAGCATGCCGCGGTCGTCCGGGAGATGGGGCCGGAACATCAGGCCCTGGGCGAGCTCGTCGGGTGTGATGGCGAGCTCGATGGCGATGGTGGAGCCGTCCGGGAGCACGGCGGTCGGCGTCGCGATCGGCGCTGCTTCACTGGCGGTCGGCGGGTCCGGCATTGTCGCTGTCTCCGGTGGTGGCGTCTCGATGGGTTCGGGGGCCGGCGAGCACGAGATCCCGGCGACGGCCAGGACCATCACGGCCACGGCTGTCGGGTAAAAGGCGAAACGAAGCTGCGGTGGTTGAGTCATGGATGTCTCCTGGGCCGCGGCGCCGTCAGTCGTCGTCGTGCGCCAGCCCGAGCTTCTCGGCATGATACCGGAACGCGCGGTAGGAGACCCGCAGCATCTCGGCGGCCTTTTTCTGGTGCCCGCCGGTTTTCGCCAATGCCTGCCGCATGAGGCTCGCTCGAACCGATGCGAGGTGCTCCTCGAGATCGATGCCTTCCTCGGGGAGGCCGACGTGGTCGGAGGTCATTTCGCGGGGAGCTCCACGCAGGTGCTCGGGCAGGCTGCCCGACGAAATCAGCTCTGATGTCTCGAGGGCGACGGTGCGCTCGATGATGTTCTCGAGCTCGCGGACGTTGCCGGGCCAGGTGTAGGCCTGGAGCACCCGGACGGCGTCGGGGGCCAGCCGTTTCTCGTCGATGCCGAAGCGGCTGCAGGTGCGGCTGACGAAGTGGTGCGCCAGCGCCGGCAGGTCATCGGCGCGCTGACTCAACGGCGGCAGGTGGAGGTTGAGGACGTTGAGGCGGTAGAAGAGGTCCTCGCGGAAGACACCCTCTTCGACATCGGCCTGGAGGTCGCGGTTGGTGGCCGCCAACAACCGGACCTGGAACTCGACCTCGCGCGTTCCGCCCACCGGACGCACCCGGTGCTCCTGGAGAACCCGCAGCAGCTTGGCCTGCATGGGTGGCGTCAGCTCGCCGACCTCGTCGAGCAGCAGGCTGCCGCCGTTGGCCTCGACGAAGAGGCCTGCATGGTCCCGGACCGCGCCGGTGAAGGCGCCCCGAACGTGACCGAAGAGCTCGGACTCGAGCAGCCCTTCCGGAAGGGCACCGCAGTTGACGCTGAGAAACGGGCCGGCGGCGTTGGCGGAGGCGGCGTGGATGGCGCGGGCCAGGAGCTCCTTGCCGGTGCCGCTCTCACCCGTAATGAGCACTGTCGAGGGGGTCGAAGCGACCCGCGGGATCATGTCGAGGATACGTTTGATGGGCTCCGACGATCCAATGAACTCGGGAACCTCGAAAGAGACCTCGGAGGAGGGTCCGGTGAGGAGCTTTGTGAGGATGGCCTTGAGGTCGTCGACGTTGAAGGGCTTGGAGAGATACTCGGCGGCGCCGGCGCGAAGGGCCTCGAGCGCATGCTGCGGGGTGGTGTGGGCGGTGATGATGATGAACGGGGTCGCGATGTGGTGGCTGCGGGCGTGCTTGAGAACCTCGAGCCCGGTGCCGTCCGGGAGCTTGAGGTCGCACATCACCAGATCGGGCCGGCCGTCGGTGAGGCGCTCGATGCCTTCGGCGACATTGGCGCCGGTGATGACCTCGTAATCCTCCTGCTGCAGGAGAATGGTAAGGAACTCCCTGATGGACTTCTCGTCGTCGATGACCAGGATGCGTCCGGCGCTCATTCTTCCCCCATGGAGGCGGGCAGCTTCACGGTGACCGTCGTTCCCTGCTCCGGGGCGCTCACGATGTCCACCGAACCCCCGTGCTCGCGGACCGCGGAGTAGACCACCGCGAGCCCGAGCCCGGTGCCTTCGCTCTGGGTGGTGACGAAGGGCTCGAACGCCCGGTGGCGAATCTCCTCGGACATTCCGATTCCATTGTCCCTCCACCGAATGACGGCGGTATCGTCCCGGCGCTCGGCGGAGATCTTCAGGCGGCCCCCGTCAGGCATCGCCTGGAGGGCGTTGCGGGAGAGGTTCCAGAAGATCTGGCGCAACAGGTGCTCCTCGCCGAGAACGACGAGTTCGTCGGGAGACTCGAGAACGAGTTGATGGTTCGAGGTGATCTCGTCGGAACGACGCAACAGGTCCAGGCAGTCGGCGAGGAGCCTGGAGAGATCGCAGACGGAGTGGGTCGCCTGGCCGGGCCGCGCGAAGACGAGGAATCCGTCGAGGATGCTCGACAGCCGGCGGCTCTCGTCCACCACGATGTCGAGCAGGCGGCGTCCGGTGGCGTCGATGCCGCCCACGGAGCCGAGCATCTGGGCGGAGCCGGAAATGGAGGCCAGCGGGTTCTTGATCTCGTGGGCCATGCGAGCCGCCATTTCGCCGGTGGCGGCCATCCGATCCCGCATGCGCTGGCGCTCGGCCTCGATGCGCAGCTCGGTGAGGTCCTGGTAGTTGACGATGAAGCCGACGACCTCGGCGTTCTCGTCCTTCAGAGGGTCCACCGAAAGGCCCAGCCGGGCCTCCGATTCGATGGCGGGAATGCCGTGGAGGGTTCGTGCCAGGCTGCCTTCGATTCGCGCGATGCTGTGGCTCCGAGCCCGGGTGGCGATGAGCCCCCAATTGTGCTCTTTGAGCGGCATCACCTCCTCGAGACGTTTGCCGATCTGATGTTCGACGTCGGTCACGTCGAGAATCGCGGCCCCTGCCGGGTTGATGTAGAGAACCCTGCCGTCGAGGTCCGCGGCGAGGATTCCCGCGCCCACCGAACGAACCACATGCTGGGTCAGCGCCACGAACTGGGTGGCGCGTTCGGTCTCCTCCTCCAGGCGGCTGTGGGCTTGTCGAAGGGATCGCGTGAGATAGGAGACGAGGATGGCAACGAGTGCGAAGCCGACGATGTGGATGAGGATCTGAGCGAGCATCCGGGTTGCCGACGGGTTGATCGGAACGCCCTCCAGGTTGGCGGGGGGCGGCAGCAGTCCGTAGTACATCAGAACCGCCTGGAGCCCGTAGGCGACCGCGGAGAGCCCCGCGAAAACCATGCCTCCGGCGGGGACCATGGCCGCCGCCACCACGATCACCGCTAGGTAGAGGAAGGAGAACGGAGAGAAGACGCCACCGGTCATGTAGACGAAGCCGGTGACGATCACCAGGTCGCCGGCGAGCTGGATCGCGACCTGAAGAGCGGTGGAAGCTCGCCGAACGTGCAAGATGAGGTAGAGGAGGGAGAGGCCGTAGGCGAACAGGATGAGGGTGTAGAAGGACTTGAGCGGCAGGATCAGCTGGGTGTTGACCTGGATCAGCAGGATGCCGACGAACAGGGTGGAAACCACCACCAGCCGCATCCCGATAAGCCAGCGCAGGGTCTTCTCAGACGGGGACGAAACGGGCGGGGTCGACGCCCCGCCCGATCGGCCGAACTGGAAGCCAGGGAGCATTATCCGATCTGGCTGATGAGGCTGAACATGGGCAGATACATGGCGACCACGATGGTTCCGATGACAACGCCCAGGAACGAGATGATGATGGGCTCGAGCAGGGCCATCATGCCCTCAACCGCGGCATCGACCTCGTCCTCGTAGAAATCGGCGATCTTCGACAGCATGGTGTCCATGGCGCCCGTCTGTTCGCCGACGCCGATCATCTGGCAGACCATGGGGGGGAACTGCTCGGTTCGGGTGAGAGGGTCGGCGAGGTTCTTGCCTTCCTCGACCTCCTTGCGGACCATGAGAATGGCTTCCTCGATGACCGCGTTGCCCGAGGTGCGGGCGGTGATGTCGAGGCTCTCGAGGATGGCGACACCCGAGCTCAGCAGGGTGCCGAGGGTGCGGCAGAAGCGGGCCACCGCGATCTTGCGCAGGAGGATGCCGATGGCCGGCAGCTTGAGCAGGAGCTTGTCGAGCTGGTACCGCCCGCCCTCGGTTTGGTAGTACTGATGAATGCCGAAGATGGTGCCGCCAATGATCAGGAAGATCAGCCACCAGAAGTTCCCGATGAAGTGCGAGATGTTGACGATGATCACGGTCAGCAGGGGGAGGCTCGCCCCGAGGCCCTCGAAGAGGGAGGCGAAGACCGGGATGACCTTCCACAGAATGATGTAGACGACGATCACCGCGATGACGATCACCGCCACCGGGTAGATCAGGGCCGACCGCACCTGGCTCTTGAGCTTGACGTTCTTCTCGATGTAGGTCGCCAGGCGCTGCAGGATGGTGTCGAGGATACCGCCGGCCTCACCGGCGGCGACCATGTTGACGTAGAGGTCGTCGAAGGCCTGGGGGTGCTTGCGCAACGCTTCGGCGAGCGAAAGGCCGCCCTCGACGTCCTGCCGGACCTGGAGGATCACCTTCTGGAAAGCCTTGTTGTCCTGCTGTTGCCCGAGGATCTCGAGACATTGGACGAGCGGTAGGCCGGCGTCGATCATCACCGAGAACTGGCGGGTGAAGACCGCGATGTCCTTGGAGGAGATGCCGCCGCCGAACTTGGGCAGCGCGATCTCCTTGCCCTTCTCCTTGACGGTGGTGACGACGATCTGCTGTTTGCGCAGCGTGGCGATGACCGCGTCCTTGTTGTCGCCGATGAGAACGCCGGACTGGGAGTTCCCGTGGCGGTCTCGCCCCTTCCACTCAAAGCTGGGCATGTCAGTTCCTCCTCGAGGTCGTCGGGTTCTCGGACTGCGAGACGGCGCCGACGCCCCGGTTGATCATGTCCTGCAGCTCGTCCTGGTGCGAGCTGTAACCGAGAGCCGTCTGCAGCGAGATCAGGCGCCGGTGGTACAACGTTGCCAGACCCTGGTTGAAGGTCTGCATCCCGTGCTTGATCTGGCCCGCCTGCATCATGGAGTAGATCTGGTGAACCTTGTCCTCTCGGATGAGATTGCGGATCGCGCTGGACGGCATCAGGATCTCACAGGCCAGCACGCGACCCTTGCCGGAGGCCCGCGGCAGCAGGGTCTGGCAGATGATACCTTCGAGGACGAAGCTGAGCTGGGCCCGGACCTGTGCCTGCTGGTGCTCGGGAAAGACGTCGACGATGCGGTTGATGGTCTGAGGCGCGGAGTTGGTGTGCAAGGTGGCAAAGGTCAGGTGACCGGTCTCGGCGATGCGCAGCGCCGATTCGATGGTCTCCAGATCCCGCATCTCGCCAATGAGCACCACGTCCGGGTCCTCACGCAGCACCGACCGAAGCGCATTGGGGAAGCTGTGGGTGTCGGCGTGGAGCTCGCGCTGATTGACCATGGCCTTTTTGTGGGTGTGGAGATACTCCACCGGGTCCTCGATGGTGAGGATGTGAAGCGGTTTCTCACGGTTGATCTTGTCGATCATCGCGGCCAGCGTGGTGGATTTCCCGGAACCGGTGGGACCGGTGACCAGCACCAGTCCACGCGGTTTCGAGCACAAGCTTTCCACCGCCGGCGGGAGGCCGAGCTCACGGAATCCGAGGATTTCGTATGGGATTCGCCGGAAGGCGCCGGCGACCGCGCCACGCTGAACGTAGATATTGGCGCGGAATCTGGCCAAACCCTTGACGCCGAACGAGATGTCGAGCTCGAGGTGTTCCTCGAACCGGTGCTTCTGCGCGTCGGTGAGGACCGAGTAGGCGAGCTTCTTGGTGTCCACCGCGGTGAGCGCGGCCTGGTTGAGGGGCACCAACAGACCATCGATTCGGACGAGCGGTGGTGAGTTGGTCGTGACGTGGAGGTCGGTGCCCCCCTTTTCGACCATCGTCTTGAGCAACTGGTGCAGGCTGACCGTCATGCCGTGTCCTTTCCGTCCGGTCTACAGCACGGACTCGCGGACGACTTCCTCGATGGTCGTGACACCATCGCGGATTTTCTGCAGACCTGATTGGCGGAGACCGATCATTCCCTCCTCGAGGGCCTTGCGGCGAAGTTCGATCGCAGTGGCGCCCGATAAGATCAGCTCACGAATGTCATCCGAGATCGTCATCACTTCGAAGATACCGAGCCGACCTTTGTATCCCCGTTGATTGCAGTTGTCGCAACCCCGGCCGCGATAGAGCTGGATCTCCGGCGCCTCTGCCTCGGTGAAACCGACGTTCAAGAGCGCCTGCAGGGGAGCATCCTCCTCTTCCTTGCAGTTGGGACAGATGCGGCGGATCAGCCGCTGGGCGGCGATGAGATTGACCGACGTCGCGACCAGGAAAGGCTCGATACCCATGTTCATCAGGCGGTTGATGGTGGACGGCGCGTCGTTGGTGTGCAGCGTGGACAGCACCAGGTGGCCGGTGAGCGCCGCTTTGATGGCGATCTCCGCCGTCTCGAAGTCGCGGATCTCACCGACGAGCACGATGTTCGGGTCCTGACGGAGGAACGACCGCAGGGCCGCGGCGAAGTTGAGCCCGATGGACTCCTTCATCTGCACCTGATTGATTCCCGGCAGCTGAAACTCCACCGGGTCTTCAGCGGTCATGATGTTGACCTCGGGCGTGTTGATTCTCGACAGCGCCGAGTACAGCGTGTTGGTCTTGCCCGATCCCGTGGGTCCGGTGACGAGGACCATGCCGTAGGGCTGGGTAATACAGTGCTCGAAGTTCTTCAAGCTCGACTTCTCGAAGCCGAGCTTGGTCATGTCGAGCATCAGGTTGTCCTTGTCGAGCAGCCGGAGCACGATTTTCTCGCCGTGCAGGGTGGGCAGGGTGGAGACGCGGTAGTCGAGCTCCTTGAGCTTGCCCTGGAGCTTCATCTTGATCTTGATGCGGCCGTCCTGGGGCAGGCGCTTCTCGGCGATGTCGAGGCGGGCGAGGATCTTCAGGCGCGAACAGATCGCGTCCTTGAGCTTCATGGGCGGGTTCATGATCTCGTAGAGCACGCCGTCGACCCGGAAGCGAACCCGATAGCTCTTCTCATATGGCTCGATGTGGATGTCCGACGCCCCGCGTTTGAGCGCATCGGTGAGGATCAAATTGACCAGCCGGACCACGGGCGCTTCGTCTGCCGCCGCCTCGTCGTCGGTGATGTCGAGATCCTCTTCGAGCTCGTCCTCGTCGAGGACTTCGAGGGCGGTCTCCTCCACCGTCGAGAGATCGTCCATCACCTTCTTCAGTTCGATGGCGTGGGTGGTGCCGTAGTACTTGTCGATGGCTTCCCGCAGGGCCTCCTCGGACGCCACAACGGGCTCGACGCGGTAGCCGGTGATGAAGGTGATGTCGTCCATGGCGAAGACGTTGGTCGGGTCGCTCATCGCGACCGTCAACGTCGCACCGGTCTTCGACACCGGAATGAACTGGTACTTTCGCGCCACGTCCGCCGGAATCAGGCGAATGATGGACTCGTCGATCTCGAAATGCTGCAGGTTGATGGACGGCACCCCGTACTGCTGCGAAAGGCAGTCCAGAATGTCCTCTTCAGTGACGTAACCGAGGCGAATCAGGTGTTCCCCGATCCGTCCGCCGCTTTGCTTTTGCTCGTCGAGGGCCCGGTTGAGCTGTTCTTCGTTCAGCAGCTTGGCCTTGGTGAGCAGTTCTCCAATTCGTAGAGGCATGTTCCCTTTCCGTCGGACCGAGCTAAATCACTTCATTGCAAATTGTAGCACTGAAACAGGGTCCCTCTTTTGTGATGGCCGCCTCATTGAACGGACGGTCAAACCGGACTGGTGAGTAGAACGTCGACGGCGTCGCAGATTTCGTTGGCGGACACGTCGCGAAGCCGACCGGTCGTTGCCGACCCTCGGGGTCCGCGGCCGGGCGCCGCGCCGGAGACGACGGCGACCCGATCGCCAACCGGCCCGTTTCGCACGGGGTCGGTGGTCAGGAACACCGCCAGGGTCGAAACGCCGAGACTGGCGGCAAGATGAACGGGTCCCGTGTCGCCGCCGACCACGAGCTTCGATGCGGCCAAGAGCTCGGCGAGCTCGCGCAGCCCCGTGGGGGGCGCCAGCGAGGCGCCGTCGCCGGCGAGCTCGACGATCTCGTTGGCCCGGCCCTCCTCGGATGGACCCCACACGACGACCGCCTCCAGACCGCGGTCGATGAGGTGCCGGGAAACCTCGGCCAGGGTGATCGCGGGCAGGATCTTGTCGGGGTGGCCGGCTCCCGGCAGCAGCGCGGCGAAGGGACGGCTGGGCGAGGTGGATTCGGCGCGGTCGGGGCTGAGAAGCCATCGCCCGTCGGGAGCTGTCGGGACATCCGGCGGGCGACCGCCTACCGCCCGAACCAGCTCGAGGTTGGTGGCAATGACGTGGCGGTGGCCGGGAGCGCCGGACAGGGTTTCCGTGTAGGCAAGTGCCGCGGCGAGTTCGCGGCGCCAGGGCCGACGCAGACCGATCCGCTTCTCGGCCCGGGTCCAGCGGGTGGCGGCAGCGGATTTGGCGGTTCCCTGGGCGTCGATGACGAGGTCCGGGGCGAGCTCGGAGAAACGGGTCTTCAATGCGGCGATCTCGGCCCTGGTGCGGGCGGCGAAGGGAGCGGTCCGCCAACGTTTGCTGGCGACGGCGATCACCGAGTCCACCGCCGGGTGGCCGTCAACCAGCGGCGCCAGCGCGTCCTCGACCACCCAGGTGAGGTGGAGGTTCGGGTTGGCCGCCCTGATGGCCTCGGCGAGGGGCCAGGTGTGGACGATGTCGCCGAGCGCGGAGAGGCGAACGAGAACGACCCTCATCGCCGTCCGAACCGCTGGAGAATGACGCTGATCACGTCCGTTGTCGCGTGGTCCTTGGGATCGCCGCAGATGGCGGTCCGACCGCCGTAGGCCTCCACGACCGAGCGCTCCGGAACCGTGTCGACGGTGTAGTCGGTTCCCTTGGCGTGGACGTCCGGGCGGAGAACCTCGAGAACCGGCCCCACCGTGACGCTGTCGAAAAGGCAGATGCGATCCACCATCCAGAGGTGGGAGAGGATCTCCACCCGTTCGGCCTCGGGAATGATGGGCCGGCTCGTGCCCTTCGAGGCCTGCACCGACACGTCGGAATTGACGGCGGCGATCACGTGGTCGCCCTCGGCCTTCGCCGCTGCGAGGTACCGCAGGTGGCCCACGTGAAGGATGTCGAAGGCGCCGTTGACCAGCACCGAGGTCGCTCCGGCGGCACGCCAGCCGGCGCACTCGGCGGCGAGGTCATCGATGGTGCGGAGCTTGTCCTGGGGCGACGTCACGCGCCGCCTCCCCGAATCGCCCGGGCCAGCTCGGCGGCGGTCACGGTGGCCGTGCCGAGCTTCATCACCACCAGTCCCGCGGCGACGTTGGCGAGCCGTGCGCCTTCCACCGGAGTCGCGCCGGCGGCAAGTGACGCCGTGAGCACGGCGAGCACGGTGTCGCCTGCGCCGGTGACGTCGGCGACCTCGTCGGACCCGAAAACCGGAACGTGAACGGCGTCGCCGATGTCCGAGGCGAGGGTCATGCCCTGATTGCCCCGCGTGGCGAGGAGGAAACGGGCGCCGAGGCGCCCACCGAGCTCGGCAGCCGCCAGCGCGACGTCGTCGTCGTTGTGCAAACGCCGGCCCACGGCGGCCTCGAGCTCCTCGAGGTTGGGCGTCGCGCCGTCCACACCGACGAACTCGCCGATCCGGTAGCGCGAGTCGAGAGTGATCCACCCCTCGGAGCCGACGGCATCGCGCATGGCCCCGACGACATCCGGCCGGACGAAGCCGTAGCCATAGTCCGAGATGGCGATTGCCGGGCAGCCGCGGGCGACGTCTCCGAGCCGGGTGAGGAGCTCTCGGTGCCAGTCGCCGCCGTCGGGGAGCTCGTCCTCGATGTCGTAACGGGCCACCTGGTGTTTGAGGGACGAGGCGCCACCGCCGAGGATTCGCACCTTGGTCGGTGTGCTGTAGCCGGGGACGACGAGCAGCGAGCCGGTGTCGATCCCGCGTGCGGCCAGCGCGTGGCTCAGCGCCCGGCCGGGCTCGTCGTCGCCGACGGCGCCGAGAGCGGTGACCTGCAGACCCAGGGCGGCCATGTTGGCGAGGGCGTTGGCGGCGCCGCCGGGCACGTCGCGCTGGCCCTCGTGGCGGAGGATGATCACCGGCGCCTCGCGTGAGATCCGTTTCGGCGTACCGAGGATGAAGCGGTCGAGGACCAGGTCGCCGGTCAGCGCAACCCGGGTTGTGCTGAAGCGGTCGATGATGTCGAGGAGACGTTGCTGGTCGGGCATGGGGGGAGTTTATCGCAGCTCGTGGCGGGCCCCTGCCATTGCCACCGTCTCTGTCATCGGCCACGGCCACGGTCATCGGGCACGGGTACGGATACGGGAGAGGAAATCAAGACGATCTTCCTTGCGCTTGAGGCGTTCTTGCAGTTCAACCCGTCGGGATCGGGATCGGATACGGACGATACCCTCGACGCCGGCCTTCTGGCCCGCCTTCGCCTGAACGGCGACGGCGGCCCAGCGTCGCCCGAGCAGCGCGGTCATGTTGTGGGACGAGGAGGAGGTGACCACGCTGCTCGGGCGAGCGGCGGCCTGCTTCAGTGCCGGGAAGACGGACCCTGGATGCGCTTCCCGTGGGTTGCCACGTACGCACATTGTGCGCAGCACGCATTGGGCCGGGAGGTCGATGGTGAGCACAATGACGTACATGGCACGCCCCGACGGGAGGCCGATGTGTGCGGTCGCGTTGAAGGGCGGCGTTCGACGCTGTGGGGTACCCGGAGGTTGGTTCGACGCCGGGAGGCGATCTGGTGGGCCGAGGCCCACCCTACGGCGCTGCGGCAACCGTCGCGCTCCGTTTCCGCATTCCGAGCTGTCAGGGTGGGCCTTGGCCCACCGCGGGTGACGGTTGAGGTGGTCACGGGGAGAGAGTTGGCGGCTCGATCTCCAGCTCGACTGATTCGGTCACCCGGATTTCCTCGGGGCCCACCTCGGCGCGATAGACGAAGACGTCGACACCCGCGTCGATGGAGCGTCGCAGCTCGTTGTCGTAGGCGGGGTCGATGTCGTCGGCGACGGTGAAACCGCTCCCGTCAGATCGTTGGACGAGATAAAACATCGCCGCCTGATCACCGGAGAAGACGGCGCCGGCGAGCTCGCGGAGGTGCTTCGCTCCACGGGTGGTGACGGCGTCGGGAAAAGCGAAGCGCCCGTGCTCGTCAACCATCGTCACGCTCTTGACCTCGATCCACGTGCGTTGCCCGGCGCGGTCGAGAACGAGATCGATCCGGCTCTTCTCTCCCAGCCTGACCTCGCGGCGGAGCGCGTCGAACTCGGCCATCTCGGGGACGAGGCCCGAACGGATTCCTTCCTCGACGACACCGTTGGTTCTCGCGGTGTTGATTCCGATCCAACACGAGCCGTTGTGGACCATCTCGAGGGTGTGCGGGTACTTCCGCTTCGGGTTGTCGCTGGTGCTGAGCATCACCGGCCACCGTGCACCAAGGCAGCCCTTCATCGATCCCGAGTTCGGACAGTGAACGGTGATCACCTCGCCGTCGTCGAGTTCCACATCGGCCAGGAATCTCTTGTAACGGCGGATCAGGCGGGCGGGAGTGAGGGGTGGAAGGAGCACGGGACCATGGTACCTGCCGGGTACGGATCCGGTGCGGAAACCCCTTTGGCGCGAGTCCGCGAGCGCCACCGCGATTCGTCCAACGAATCGCATATACTGCAGCGATGACCACCCACCTTGCTCCCCGCTCGCTGGCGCGCTGGGATGGCCTCCACCTCGTCCTCGATCTGGTGTTGGTCGAAGAGCATTTGATGCGGCTGCTCGCCGAGGTGGAGCAGCTCGACGGGCTCGCTCTCGCCGCCGCCGGGGATGCCCTCGACGTTTCGGCCACCGTCAAGTGGAAGGGTGTCCGCTCGCGGGTGGCTCTCGAGCTCGCCGAGCTTCGTCTCCGCCACCGCCATCTGGGTTTCCGGATGCGGAAGCTGCGTGTGTATGGTGGTGTGCCGGTGCCGAGGGCGGCGGTCGAGGCGATCCTCGACGGCATCGACAACGAGCTCATTACCGTCTTCCGCGGCCAGGGAATCGTGGTCGTCGACCTCAGGCGATGGTTGCCGCCGGAGCTCGATTTGAAGATCGTCACGGTGCAGGCCACAGAGAGCTCGCTCCACCTGTGGTTCGGCGCCGGTGGCCTCACCGATCTGCCCGGTTTCGGTCGCAAAAGACTGGCCTCCGGAGAAAAGCCGCCGGCGGCGCTGGACAGCGGGAAGGAAAACACCCCGAGAACCGCTTGACAGCCACCACCCTCTCGGCTAGAGTCTTGTTCCCTTGCGCCCGCAAGGGGATTGCAGAAAAGGACGCACGCGATGCAAAGCTACGTTCCAAAACCGGATGAAATCCGCCGCGAGTGGGTCGTCATGGACGCCTCGGATCAGGTCCTCGGCCGTTTCGCCACCGAGGTGGCGAAGTTGCTGCGCGGCAAGCACAAACCGGACTACACGCCGTTTCTCGACACCGGCGATTTCGTGGTCGTGGTCAACGCCGAGCGGGTTCGCCTCACCGGTAACAAGCTCGAGGACAAGAAGTACTATCGCCACTCGGGTCGCCCGGGCGCTTTGAAGGTCGAGACGGCCAAAGAGCGCATGGAGAAGTACCCGGAGCGCGTGATTCAGGCCGCGGTGTGGGGCATGCTGCCCAAAAACCGCCTCGGTCGCAAGCTGCTGCGCAAGCTCAAGGTCTACAGCGGACCCGAGCATCCGCACCAGGCCCAGCAGCCCAAGAACTACGTCTTCTAGAAAGAGGGGGATCCGTGGCTGAGCTCCAATATTACGGCACTGGTCGGCGGAAGACGGCCGTGGCTCGCGTCTTCTTGCGGCCCGGCAAGGGCGACATCGTCGTCAATCGTCGCACCTTCGACGAGTATTTTCCCAACCGGGTGCTCAAGATGATCATCCGGCAGCCCTTGATGCTGACCGAGACCAACGACAAGTTCGACATTCTGGTCAATGTCGACGGCGGTGGCCCCACCGGTCAAGCGGGCGCAATTCGGCACGGAATCTCGCGTGCCCTGCTCGAGTACAACGCCGAGCTTCGCCCGCGGTTGAAGGCCGCCGGCTTCCTGACTCGGGACGCGCGTAAGGTCGAACGGAAGAAGTACGGTCAACCCAAGGCCCGTAAACGCTTCCAGTTCTCGAAGCGGTAAGGGAGACAAGGCACGTGGCTACGATTCAGATGAAGGAACTGCTCGAAGCGGGTGTCCACTTCGGGCATCAAACTCGGCGCTGGAATCCGAAGATGAAGCCGTTCATCTTCGGCAAGCGCAACGGCATTCACATTGTCGACCTCCAGAAGACGTTGCACTACTTCGACGAGGCGGCGGAGTTCATCCGCGACCTGGCCGCCAACGGCCACAACGTGCTCTTCGTCGGCACCAAGCGCCAGGCTCAGGACGCCATCCGCGAGGAGGCGGTTCGCTGCGGCATGTTCTACATGAACCACCGCTGGCTCGGCGGCACGATGACCAACTTCCGCACCATCCGGAAGTCCATCGATCGCTTCAAAGAGATCGAGGCGACCTTGGCTGCCGAGGACTCCCACCTCACCAAGAAGGAGCGAATCCGGCTCGAGCGCCAGCGGCGCAAGATGGACCGCGCCCTCGGTGGGATCAAGGACATGGACAGCCTGCCCGAGGCGCTTTTCGTTATCGACACGGTGCACGAGCACATCGCCGTCAAGGAGGCGAATCGGCTCGGCATTCCGGTGATCGCCGTCGTGGACACGAACTGCGACCCGGAAGAGGTGGACTATCCCATTCCGGGGAACGACGACGCGATCCGGGCGATCCGGCTCTTCACGTCGCGCATCGCGGACAGCGTGCTCGAGGGTCTGAACCTGGCCGACGAGCGCTTCGTCGGACCCGAGGACGAGGCCGAGGCTGACGCCGACGAGCAGGTTGAGGCCGCAGCCGAGGCCGATGTCGCGCCGGCTGAAGAGGCGACGGAGGAGGCTGCACCTGCTGCCGCCGAGTCCGCCAAGGCTCCCGCAGTCGAGGCGGCTCCCGAGGCCGCGCCGGCCGAAGAGAAGCCCGCTGAGCCCGAGGCGAAGGGAGAGCCCGCCGAGGTCGAGGCCGCGCCGACTGATGAAAAGCCCGCCGAGCCCGAGGCCGAGGAAGAGCCCGAAGCCGCCCCGGCCGTGGAGACTGCAGAAACCAAGGCCGACGAGCCCGCCGAAGAGTCCGCCGAGGCCGCGCCGAAGACCGATGACGAGGAGGCTGAGGCCAAGGCCTGAGCCCGCAACCGAAAATCAAACACTCGGTGGGGCCAGGAGCATCAACTCTCCTGGCCCCTCGTGCACGAAGGGAAGAAAAAATGGCAATCACAGCACAGGCGGTGAAGGAGCTCCGGCAGAAGACCGGTGCCGGCATGATGGACTGCAAGCGGGCGCTCACCGAGACCGATGGCGACATCGACGAGGCGGTGAAGGTCCTCCGGACGAAGGGACTCGCCGCGGCGGCCAAGAAGGCGCACCGCTCGGCTTCCGAGGGTGCGGTCGTCATCGTCGGCGACGCCCGCAAGATGGCCGCCCTCGAGTTGAATTGCGAGACGGACTTCGTCGCGCGCAACGACGACTTCCAGGACTTCGCCATCGCCCTCGCCAACCAGGTGCTGGCGTCGGGCGTGACCGATGTCGAGGCCTTCAAGGCACTGCCGTTCGCCGGCGACGAGAGCCACACGATCGAGCAGATGATCTCCCAGATGGTGGCGACCATCGGCGAGAATATCGTCCTCACCCGGATCGCTCTGGTCGAGGCCGGTGAGGGGAATGCGCTGTCGTCGTACGTCCACGGCGCCGGCTCGATCGGCGTCGTGGTCGAAGGCTCCGAGAGCGCAGGAGACGAGGCGTTGCACGATGTGGCGCTGCACATCGCCGCCTCCGAGCCGCGTTTCGTGAACCGACAGCAGGTGACCGACGACATCCTGGCCACCGAGAAGGAAATCGCTCTCAAGCAGGCGATGGATCAGGGCAAGCCCGAGCACATTGCCGAGAAGATCGTCTCCGGCAAGATGGAGAAGTTCTTCGAGTCCGAGGTCCTCCTCGAGCAGCCCTTCGCCAAGGACACTGCCATCACCGTCGGAAAGCACGTCGAAAACGCCGGTGGAGCGGGTTCCACCGTGGTAGGCTTCGTTCGATTCAAGCTCGGTGAGGAGACCGGAAAAGAGGACTGATGGGCGCAGCCGAAACCGACGTTCGCTACCGGAGGATCATGGTCAAGCTCTCGGGCGAGGCCCTCATGGGGAGCCAGCCCTTCGGTATCGAGCCCGGAGTCGTTCAGACCATCGCCGAGGAGCTGGCCGGCGTCGTCGACCTCGGCGTCGAGGTCGCGGTGGTCGTGGGCGGCGGCAACATCATCCGCGGCGTCTCGGCGCAGGAGCAGGGCATCGACCGGGTGACGGGCGACTCCATGGGGATGCTCGCCACGGTGATCAACGCACTGGCGCTTTCCTCTGCGCTGGAAAAGCTCGGTGTGGAAACCCGGGTTCAGACCGCCATCGAGATGCACCAGTTCGCCGAGCCGTTCATTCGAAGGCGGGCCATTCGCCATCTCGAGAAGGGCCGCGTGGTGGTCTTTGCCGCGGGGACCGGCAACCCCTTCTTCACCACCGACTCCGCCGCGGCGCTGCGCGCCAACGAGATCGGTGCCGAGGTCGTCATGAAGGCGACCAAGGTCGACGGGGTCTATACCGCCGATCCGGTCACCGATCCCAGCGCTGAGCTCATGCCGCGGCTCGACTATCAGCAGGTGCTGCAGCGGGGTCTGCGGGTGATGGATGCGGCGGCGATATCGCTGTGCATGGAGAGTCGGATTCCGATTCAGATCTTCAATATCCACAAACCCGGCATCCTCGAGCAGGTGGTGCTGGGCGAAGACGTGGGCTCGTTGGTCGGCCCCGGGGAGGAAGCATGAGCCAGGACATCTTGAAAGAGATTGAGAGCCGCATGTTGGATGCCACCGAAGCCTTCAAGGGAGCATTGATCAAGCTCCGTACCGGGAGGGCCTCACTGGCAGTCGTCGATGGGGTGATGGTGGATTACTACGGTAGCGCCACACCGCTGAATCAGGTGGCATCCCTTTCGGTGCCGGACCCGACGACCATCGCCATCGCGCCCTGGGAGCCCGGCATCCTGGGCGACATCGAGAAGGCGATTCTCAAGTCCAACCTCGGGCTGACCCCGAACAACGACGGCAAGGTGGTCCGGCTCAACATTCCTCCGCTCACCGAGGAGCGCCGCAAGGAAATCGTCAAGATCGCTCAGGGCGAGGCCGAGGCTGCGCGCAACCAGATCCGCCAGATTCGCCGCGACGGCAACGACGCCTTCAAGTCCAAAGAAAAGGACAAGGAGATTTCCGAGGACCAGATGCACGACGGCCAGGACGGGGTGCAGAAGCTCACCGACGCCTACGTCGGCAAGGTCAACGAGATCCTCAAGGCGAAGGAAACCGAGATCCTCGAGGTGTAGGGTGGGCCTTGGCCCACTATCTCGGTCGTCAAAACTCGCAATCGTGGTAGCCGCCGCAGGCTCGAGCCGCCGCTACGGCTCGGACAAGCTCGCCGAGAGGATCGGGGAGATGACGGTGCTCGAGCGAACCGTGGCCGCGCTGCGGACCGCGCTCCCGGAAGCGCCGTTGACTGTCGCGGTGGCGGCGCACCGGATGAAGACATGGCGGACGAAGCTCGAAGCTGATGCGGTCGTCGCCGGCGGCGGGCGACGCCAAGACTCGGTCCGGCGGGCCGCGGAGCTTGCGATGAACCAGGGTGCCCAGACCATTTTCATTCACGATGGCGCGAGACCGCTGGTTCACCCCGGCGACGTCCGGCGAGTCGTTGACGCCCTCGGTGACGGCGACGGTGCAATCCTCTGCGCCGAAATCCCGGACACGGTCAAAAGGCTGGATGATCGCGGCGTCGTCGCGGCGACCCTCGATCGGGATTCGCTGCGTCTGGCGCAGACGCCCCAGGTATTCCGCTCGTCGGCGTTGCGCTCAGCCTGGCCAGCGTTGGACGTGACGGAGGATTACTCGGACGAAGCGGCGATCCTCGAGGCCGCCGGCTTCGAGATCCGATGCGTTGCCGCCAGGCACCCGAACCCCAAGCTGACCACCCCCGCCGACCTCGCGGTGATGAGAGCCCTCGCGGGAGTGGCGCCATGAGCTCATTTCGAATCGGACAAGGCTTCGACGTCCACGAGTTCGGAGGGGACGGTCCGCTCGCCCTGTGCGGCCTCGAGCTGCCGGACGAAACCGGGTTGGCGGGCCACTCCGACGCTGACGTCGCGCTGCACGCGGTGTGCGACGCCCTCTTCGGTGCAGTGGCGGCGGGCGACATCGGCGAGCACTTCCCGGGCTCGGACGACCGCTGGTTGGGCGCCGACTCGGCGGTCTTCATACGTCGCGCCCTGGCGGAGGTCAGGGAGGCGGGCTGCCGGGTGGCGAACTGTGATCTCACCATCATCGGCGAGCGGCCTCGGATTGTTCGTCACCGCGAGGCGATGCGACGCCGGCTGGCGGAGTTGCTCGAGACCGAGGTCCCCCGGGTGTCGGTCAAGGCGACCACCACCGACGGCCTCGGCTGCATCGGTCGCGGCGAAGGGCTGGCGGCGATGGCGGTGGTGCTGATCGAGGAGGTCGAGGATGAGTGAGTCGGGCTGGATCGTCGGCTTTCACGCCGTGCTGGCGGGTATCGAAGCCGGCCGTCCGGTGGAGCAGCTGTGGCTCCAGGATGGCCGTCGGGACGGGCGTCTGGGACGACTGGAGGCGGTCGCCCGGAAGCGCGGGATTCCCCTTCGGCGAGTACCGAGGAGACGACTCGACGGGATCGCCGCAGGTCAGCCCCACAACGGGTGCGCGATGCGCTGCGCACCGGTGGCCCTGAGGGACGTGAACGAGCTCGTCCGGGCGGAACGGGAACCGGCGAGGTTGGTGCTGCTCGACGCCATCGATGATCCGCACAACCTCGGGGCCGTCGTGCGCTCGGCGGCGGCCTTCGGCATCGACGGCGTGATTGTCGCCGGCCCGTCGGCGCCGCCCCTGGGCGGGGCGGCCGCCAAGGCTGCGGCGGGCCACCTCGAGCGCGTCCCCGTGGCCCGGGTGAACGTGGCCGCAGACATCCTGAGGATTCTCCGCGATGAAGGCTATTGGGTTCTCGGTGCTGCCATGGAAGGGGTGCCGAGCCCCGAGGTCGATCCCACCGACCGCTGGGTCCTGTGTCTCGGCTCCGAGCAGAAGGGGCTGCGGGCCAAAACGAAGAGCGCCGTTGACGAGTTCGTCGCCATCCCCATGGCCGATGGCGTGGAGAGCCTGAATTTGTCGGTGGCGGCGGGGGTTCTCATGTACCAGTTGACGAGCGCGAAGAAGTCTTGAGCGCCCTGCGATGAGTCGATCCCGATCCCGATCCCGATCCCGTTCCCGATCCCGATCCCGAAACCGGTTGCGTCGGGAACGGGATCGGGAACGAAGATGTTGCGAAGGCCCTTGAAAAACAACCAAGAAAACCCCCGGTACATCCCTTGCATCTCCCCGACTCCTATGCTAATGTCTCGGTCCCTCTGCGTGAGGCAGAGGTGTGTTCTTTTTCAAGTGATCGAGGAGTCAGGGAGACGAACAGTCGACTGCGATGGGCTGGCGTAGCTCAACGGCAGAGCAGCTGATTTGTAATCAGCAGGTTGCGGGTTCGAATCCCATCGCCAGCTCCAATGAAATGCGTTGATGAGGCGCAGGCGTGGCCGAGTGGTTAAAGGCGGCAGACTGTAAATCTGTTGGCAATTGCCTACGGTGGTTCGAATCCATCCGCCTGCACCATTTATTGGTTGTTTTTATTGATTGGCGGGCGCCAACGACGCGGGAGTAACTCAGTGGTAGAGTCTCGGCCTTCCAAGCCGTTGGTCGCGGGTTCGAGTCCCGTCTCCCGCTCCAGCAACACCCGAGTTGTCGGCCCACGTAGCTCAGTGGTAGAGCACGTCCTTGGTAAGGACGGGGTCACCAGTTCAAGTCTGGTCGTGGGCTCCATTGTCGCGGTCTCAAAATGAGTGAATAACCGGGCGAGCTCGTCACCTCGCGAGCTCTCGAAGCCCGAAATCAGAGAGGGAGGCAGGAATGGCCAAGGCGAAGTTTGAGCGGACGAAGCCGCACGTGAACATCGGGACCATTGGTCACGTGGACCATGGGAAGACGACGTTGACGGCGGCGATCACGAAGACTTTGGCAGCGAAGGGGCTGGCCGACTACACGCCGTTTGACGCGATCGACAAGGCGCCTGAAGAGAAGGCGCGGGGGATCACGATCAACACGGCGCACGTGGAGTACCAGTCTCAGGCGCGTCACTACGCGCACGTGGACTGTCCTGGGCACGCCGATTACGTGAAGAACATGATCACGGGTGCGGCGCAGATGGACGGTGCGGTGCTGGTGGTGTCGGCGGCGGACGGGCCGATGCCGCAGACGCGGGAGCACATTTTGCTGGCGCGTCAGGTGGGAGTGCCGTTCATCATCGTGTACATGAACAAGGTGGACATGGTGGACGACGAGGAGCTTCTGGACCTGGTTGAGTTGGAGGTTCGGGAGCTGTTGTCGGAGTACGACTTTCCTGGTGACGACATACCGGTGATCCGGGGGTCGGCGTTGAAGGCTGGTGAGTCGGACGATCCGGATTCCGAGGCGTGCAAGTCGATCTGGGAGCTGTTGGCTGC
>JAZBOQ010000303.1:0-18604 GCA_036351195.1 Thermoanaerobaculales bacterium
GAGAAGGTGAGAAAGTGAGGATCATCCCACAAATGGCGGGATGATCCGAAGTTCTGAGTTCTCGGTTTTCAGTTCAGCCTCCTGCAAAAATCCGTAAGCGCGCTTTGTAGCGCCGATCTCCTGATCGGCGTCCTGACGGAACTCCAAGCGATCAACGCCGATCTGGAGATCGGCGCTACAAGGACGCTCGAT
This sequence comes from Thermoanaerobaculales bacterium, assembly GCA_036351195.1. Taxonomy (GTDB): domain Bacteria; phylum Acidobacteriota; class Thermoanaerobaculia; order Thermoanaerobaculales; family Sulfomarinibacteraceae; genus JAHECW01. Next base: position 193 of record JAZBOQ010000303.1, read on the forward strand.
TCCTGTTGGCGAATACCGATTTTTGCATGAGGCTAAGTTTTCATCGCAAGGGACGGTGCGGCGGATGAAGCGGGCTGATTCAATCAGATAGGGATCAGATTCAGCCGGTGACAGCCGGCGCGGTGACGCCTGCGATGACTGCGATGAAACTCATAACTCAAAACTCATAACTTAAAACTCCGGTTCATCCCGCCATCTGCGGGATGAAACCCCTTGGCGAACCTCGTGGTACGCTCCCTTCCACCGTGAGCAGCTCCACCGAACGCCACCCGAGTCTGTGTCGGACCGAAGCGGTCCTCTCCTTGTTGGTCGCAGCGGCGATCGCGTCCATCGTGCTCTGGCGAGTGATCTTCCTCGGGCAGGTGCCGGCGCCGGCCGACGCCCTTGCGGGGATCGAGCCCTGGCACTCGGAAGCGGGCAGCACCATCCCCCGCGGGACGTCGTGGAACCCCTTGATGACCGACGCGTTGTGGCAGGTGGTGCCCGATGGAATCGCCGCCCATCGTCTGTGGTCGGACGGCCTGCCGCTGTGGGAGCCGAATGTCGCCTGCGGCGTTCCGGGCATCGCCCAGGGCAAGATGTTCTCCAACCCCGGATTCAACCTCATCGCCAGGGTGGCGGGGCCCGTCCGCGCCATCGGCTGGACGGCGCTGCTGCAGCTCACCATGGCTTTGTGGGGGGCGTACCTGCTGCTGCGCCAGTTCGCCGCCATCCCCGCGGCGGCGGCCCTCGGCGCCGTCGCCTTCGGGCTCAATCTCTACCTGTTGGTGTGGCTCCCTCACACGCCGTTCTTCGGGGCGATGGTCTGGTTGCCCATGGTCTTTTTCGCGTTCGAGCGATCGCTGGCGACGGGCAGGGTTTCGTGGGCGGTCCTGGGGGCTGTGGTCTTCGCGGTTCAGATCCTCGAGGGTCACATTGCCACGCCGTTCTTCGGCGCGATCACCCTCGGCATCTGGTCGGTGGTGCGAGGCGGGGCCCGCTTTCGCGTTTCGCGCGGCCTGCGGGCGCTGGCGGGACCGATCGCCACGGCGGCGTGCATCCTGGTCGGCGGCGCCCTCGTGGCGGCGCCGCAGCTTTTTCTGACCGTGGAGCTCTACTTCCAGACGCCGCGCGGTGAAACCATCGGGGCCAACAGCACGATCGCCCTCGAGCAGGGCCTGCGCATCGTGGCGCCGTGGCTGTGGGGGCACCGGTTCCACGGCGGTACCTATGCCGGCCCGTTCAACGTCGCCGAGCTCGGGCTCTACTTCGGGGTGCTGCCGCTGGCCCTGATCGCACTGGCGCCGCTGGGCCGGCGCCGCTTGGAGGGGTGGTTCTTCGCGGTGACGGCGGTGGCCTGCGGAATGGTGGTCTTCGACCTGCCCCCACTCCGGGCGGTGCTCGGTTGGATCTATCCCATCGTGTACCAGTCGTTCCCCGGAAGGATCTTCGCGATCTCGGCCCTGGCGGGAGCGGTGGCCGCCGGCTTGGGCGCCCATTGGCTTCTGACCGAGGCGCAACGCCGGCACCGGCGCAGGTGGGCGGCGGCGATGGTGGCCTTTTCGTTGGCGGTGTGGTCGGCGGCGGCCTGGGTGGATCGGGTCCACCGGCCGCGGTCCGTCGAGCAGATGGGGTCTTCCCCGGGGCTGAACTGGTTGGAGGATCTCCGGGTCGAGAGCCTCCTCTGGGCGGGTCTGTGGTCGATTGCAGCGGCTGCGGTCGTGCTGTGGTGCCAACGCGATGAACGGCCCCGGCCGCGGCTTGTCTGGGCGGTGGTTGTCATTGCAGCCGCCGATCTCCTGCACACGAGCGCCGGGATGACGCCGTTCTTCGCTCCAGAGCAGATCCTGCCGTCCACACCGACCATTCAACGGCTGACGGATCTCGTCGCGCGGTCGGAGCACTCGGCCCGGATCCTGCCGGTTCCGTCGCAGTTTGTGATCCCCGGTCAGGTGCCCACGAGGTTCGAGCTGCCGTCGATCTCGTCGTACTCATCGTGGGGCCTGACCCGCTTCAGCCGCTACACCCGGCTCACCGGCGCACGCTATCTCAGGGTGCCGTTTCTCTACTTCGACGACTGCTGCGGATCCCTGCTCAACGACCTGGCCTGCCGGTACGTGGTGACGCCGGAGAGTCAGGCTCTGCGTGCGGAGCAGCGGAGCTCGGTGCTTCGGCTGCTCCAGGACGGGCCGGTGAGAATCTGGGAAAACCAACGGGCGCTGCCCAGGGCCCGCCTGGTCGACGGCGTGCGGTTGGCGCCTCGGGGCGACGTGAAGGCGGTGGAGAGGATCCTGACATCTCCGGGCTTCCGCTCCCGCCACCAGGTCGTGTTGGAGGCGGATCGCCTGGAAGCCGACTTCGAGGCAGCGGGCGGCAAGATGCGGCCGGCCCGCATCGTCGATGATCATCCGACCCGGATCGAGGTGGAGGTCGATGCGAAAAAGGCGGCCGTGCTGGTGCTGGCCGACACGTGGTACCCGGGTTGGGAGGCGGTGGTGGACGGCGAGCCGGCGGTGGTCCACCCCGCCAACCTGGCGCTTCGCGGCGTCGTGGTTCCTGCCGGTGCGTCGTCCGTCGTCTTCGAGTACCGGCCGCGGTGGCTCGCACCGGGATTCGTCGCGTCTCTCTTGGCCGCGCTCGTCCTGGCGGGTCTCGCGAGGCTCAGGTTTGAAGGGCCGCCGAAGCCGAACGGTTCAGCGGGTGGGCCGGATCGGTGAGAGCATCGTACCCCGACGACGGGGCGTCGCCACTCCCCCTGAGAACCACGAGCTGATCAAACACCTCGGGACGCCCGAAGGTGGGCGCCGACCCCCACAACGCCCGGCGGAGGTGGGCCAGTTCGGCCTCGTTTCCCGCCGCGTCACGGATCGTTCGCATTCCGTGGCGGGCGACCACCCACATGATCTCGAAGCGCATGGCGCCCCGGCCTTCGTCGGCGCCCTCACCGATGGTGTTGGCGCCGTGGACGCGATAATCCAGCAGGGGCCGTTCGACGAGCTCGACGGCTCCGAAGGCGCAGGCGGAGAGAATGAAGTCCCAGTCGTGCGCGTAGCGGAGGCCGGCGAAGCGGAGCCCGTGCTCGCGGATCAGGCGCATGGGAAAGGCCAGGTTCGAGGTGGTGGAGATCCAGTTGGTCTCCAACAGCGCCAGGCGGGCATCGCCGAGGTCCGAGAGGCGCGGGCCGGGCCCGGGCGGCGCCCACGGCGGCAGGGTTCGCCAGGCCTGCTTGATACCGAGCTCCGATCCGGCGGCATCCACCACCCGGATCCAGCTCGACGCGATGGCGGCGCCGGGGTTGGACCGCAGCCGGTCGTGCAGCACGCCGATTCGTTCCGGGTCGAAGGCGTCGTCCGAGTCGAGGATGAAGGCGATCTCACCCCGGGCCAGCTCCAGGCCGCGGTTGAGAGCGGCGTGGGCGCCGCGGTTCTCCTGAAGGTGGAGGACGACCCGGGGGTCGTCACGGTAGGTTTCGAGCACGCCCCGGCTGCCGTCCGTCGAGCCGTCGTCGACGACGATGAGCTCGAGATCCTCGAATGAGCCTGCCAGCACGCTCTCGACAGCGGCGCCGACGTACGCTTCGTGGTTGTAGCTCGGGATGATGACGGAAACAGCGGGGTTCACCCGCCAATTATGAATGATGAATGACGAATTATGAATGACATTGCGAGTGATTGGGCCGGTAAGGGCGTCGTTCGCGAGACGTCGACGACAGCTTCGAGACACGACGAGTCGTGCCGGAGTCGTGTCATCTTTCAGCCGCCGCTCCTGAGCTGAAACTCACAACTCACAACTCATAACTCATAACTCATAACTCGGACGATCGTCGTTCTCAGATGCGTGTCAGGATCCGAGGCGGGTGAAGATGACCGATTCGTACTCCGCGACATAGCGGTCGAGCCCGAAGCGGACGGCAACGGTCGCGCGCCCGCGCTCTCCTGCGGCCTGCCGGTGCTCGACGTCGAGGAGGGAGCGGATGGCGGCCACGGCGGCGTCGATGTCGCCGGGTGAGTCGACGCAGCGGCCGCCGTCGTCGGCGAAGAGCAGGGGGATGTCCCCAACCGCGGGCGCGACACCGGGCAGTCCCCGCGCCAGGCCGTCGAGGAGGAAGACCGGCAGCCCCTCGAAGTCCGACGTCATGAGGCAGAGGTCGAGGGCGTCGTACAGCGGACTCGCGTCCTCGAGCATCGGACGACGGGTGAGGTTCGGCGGCGGATCTCTTCGGATCTCGGCGTCGAGCTCGGCGTCCAGCGGCCCGCCCCCCACGAGGAGAAAATGAACCTGCTCGTCCGCCATGCGCCGGGCGATGTGCACCACGTCCAGCGGGCGCTTCTGGGGGTGCATCCGAACGAAGGTCCCGATGACGACGGTGTTGTCGTCGACGCCGAGCTCGCGGCGGAGCCGGGCGCGGCGGTCCTGGTCGCGCGGCGCCGGGGTCGCCACCGCGTGGTGGATGGTCTCCACCCGTTCGCCGGGGACGCCGCGCTCGCTGGTCAGCGTCCGCGCGATGGGGGCGTTGACGGCGATCTGGGTGTCCACGGCCCGGATGAGGGACGGTGAGAGGTGGTCGATCCAGCCGCCGTGGTGGTTGAAGAGCTGGTTGACGATGCGCAGATCGGGGAAGGCTCGGCGGAGGGCGGCGGCCTCGTCGTAGAAGAGAACCGAGCCGTTCCAGCAGCACAGGGTCTCGACCTTCCAACGGCGAATGAGATGGCGCACGGCCGAGGTGATGGCGGGGCGGGGCAGCCAGTCGCCGAGGGTGTGGACGTGGGGCGTGAGCTCGCGCGCACGGTCGACGGTCTGGCCGAGAGCCTCGGTGTGGGGGTCGGTGGTGGCGATCAGCAGGCGGTAGCGGGTCCTCAGCCCCTCGAGCAGGTCGAAGAGCAGGCGCTCGGCGCCGCCAACCGCCAGAAAGGGCAGAAGAAAGAGCGCCGTCCTGGGACCGTCGACTTCCGGGACGGCGGCCAGGACCTCGTCCACCGGCCGCCACGGCCGGCGCAGCACGGCGGGCCGTCCGCCGTCCGGCCGCAGCCGGTAGGGGCCGACTGCGTCGAAGTCGTCCACCGGCTCGAGACCGGTGCAGCGCTCCTTAGAGGTGATGTGGCCGATCACCCGGCCGGAGACCGGGTCGCGGCGGTCGGCGCCGTCCGGCCGGCGCAGCAGGACGTGGGCCGTCTGCGGGACGTCGGGCTCGCGGAGGACCCTCCCCGACGGGCCGTAAAGTCCCGGGGCGGGGGCCGACCACCCGCCCGCGACCCAGCTCAGGTCCTCGGCGGCGGCCGCCATGAGCAGCGCCTCCAGGTGGGCGGCGGGCAGCTCATCGAGACCGTCGGCGTGGGCGAGGTACGGAGTGTCAGGGGGGTCGTGACTGCCGTTGGTGTCGGTCGGGATGACGGTTACTGCGGGCTGAGGCAGCGCCACATGAGGTCCCTTGGCCGACGCCGGGACGACCCTGGTGCCGGGTGAACGGCCCGTGAGCCCGCGCAACCGGTGGAGGGTGACCGACGCTTCGGTCTTGAGGCGTCGGGCCGCGCGACGGAGGGGAGGGTTGAGCTCCCAGTAGAGTCCCCGCAGGCGGTTGACGAGCGACACCGCCACCTCAGACCTCGCCGAGCAGGGCGCGGGCGTAGGCGTCGGCGCAGGCGGCGACCGAAAAGCGGGGCGCCGCGGCGGCGGCGAGCCCGGCGAGCTCGGTGCGGTGAGCCGGGTCGGCCAGCCGTCGGACCGCTGCCTCCAGGGCGTCCAGATCTCCGGGCCGGTCGACGACGATGCCGGCGCCGGTCTCGTCGAGCATCGAACCCAGGTCGCCGACGCGGGTGCCGAGGAAGGGCCGGCCGAGCTGGAGGCACTCCAGGGCGAACACCGGCAGCCCCTCGTGCTCGGACACCAGACAGCCGACGTCGGCGGCGAGAATCAGCCGCGGGATGTCGTCGTGAAAGGGAAGTCGGCGGACCCGCGCTCCACCGCTGCGGGCGATGGCCTCGTCGACGTCGTCTTCGAGATCGCCGCCGCCGGCGATGAGGAAGTGAACGGTGTCGAGATCGCGGAGCCGCTCGGCGAGGGCCACCAGGTCGAGGGGCCGCTTCTGCGGGTGCATGCGCGCCGCGGTGATCACCACCACGTCGTCGTCGCGAAAGCCCAGCTCGCGGCGGAGGTCACGGCGCACGGCGTCGCGCTCGGCCGCCGGCGGCAGTGCCTCGTCGGGCCGTCCGCAGGGCCAGATCACCGGGACCCTGGCGGGCGGCCACCCGTGCTCCTCCACCAGCACGTCGGCGATAGGGCGATTCTCGGCGACGCAGATGTCCACCGCGTCGCCGGTGCCGGGACCGTAGGCCTCGATGTAGCCGATGCGGTGGTCGTAGAGGTGGTCGAGGATGCGCAGGCCGGGCCTGGCCGCCTTGAGCCGTGGTGCGAAATCGTAGAAGAGGGTCGTGCCGTTGGCGTTGTAGAGGATTTCGGCGCCGGCGGCGTCGAGAAGGCTCAGCACCATGCCCACCATGGCGTCGGGGTGGACCACGTCGCCGAGACAGTAGATGCGATCGGTGATCTTGAGGAAGTCGTCCCGCCGATCGCCGAGGGCGGCGCGGTGGGGGGCGAAGGTGGCCATGGAGAAGCGAAAGCGGTCGGTCATGGCCTGCATGGTGGCGAGCAGCGTCTGTTCGGCGCCGCCGCGGGCGAGGAAGGGCGCGGTGACGAGCACGGCCGGGAGATCTCCGGTTCGGGGCGAGCGGTTCATGAGCGCTGCGTCCCGCAGGGCGACGCGGGCGTCGGGGCCCGGATCGGCATCGAAGAGGTAGGGTCCGCGGCGGGTGCGGTTGAAGAAGGCGCCGGTTCGGGGCTGGTCGCCGACGCCGGCGGTGTCGACGAGCTTGCCGATCCGCCCGCGGCGGGTGGGGCGAAGGGCGTCCTCGGCCGGATTCCAGGCATATGCGTCGCTGCGGAAGAGGGCCCACGGCCGGAGCTCTCCCTCGTGGAGGCTGCCGATGTCGGTGACGGTCGTTCCGACGGCCGGCTCGACCCGTTCGCGCAGAACGACGGCGTCGATCCGCTCGGCGGCGGCGATGAGAAGGCAGGTCTCGAGGTGGGCGGCGGCCGCGTCGGGCAGCTTTCCCGGGGCGGCGAACCAGGCGGCGTCGGTCTCGGCGAAATCACCGTCGGGTGGGTCGACCCGCCACGTCTTGTGACCGCTGCGGGTGAACCCCACCGCGCGCAGCTCGGCGAGAGTCTGCCCGCGGCACCAGGCCCGGGCCTCGTCCTCGGAGACCTCGTCGGAGCACAGCCGCAGCTCCACCAGCGGCGAATCGGGCTCGTTCCAATGCTCGAAGCGGTAGGAGACGTCGCCGCCGGCGGTTTCGCCGAGAGCGAGGGCATATCGGTACCTCGCGCGCCGGGCGAAGTTCCTCGCCGCAGTGGCGAGTCGTCTGGAAACTCCGGTGATCGTCATTCGAACACCGCCAGTCTAGCCGAAGCGACGGAGGTATGATCGACCGGCCATGAGAATCCCACGCATCGCCGGCTGCTTCCTGCTCGCCGCCCTCGCGGGCTGCGCGTCCTCGGGCCCGTCCACCGATCCGGTGCCGGACCCCCTCGACTGCCGCGTCTCCGGGGCCATCGGGGACGTCGCGGCGCTGCGTCGGGATTCGGGAGAGCTGGTCATCGCCGGCGGTGGCCTCCACCTGCTCAGGTCCGACGATCTCGGCGCGAGCTGGCGCCGCGAGCGCTTGCCGGTGAGGTGCCGCTGGCCGGGGATCGCCGAGGTCGGCGGCCGGTTGGTCGTCTCCTGCTCCGAACCGCAGGCGCCGGGGCGTTTGCTGGTGATCGCCGAACGGGAGGACGGCTCGTGGTCGCCGCCGGTGGAGGTGGACGCCGGCGCTGAGCTCATCATCGACACCGGCCTCCAGGCCGTCGGCGGCGACGAGGTCCTGCTCTTCGCCACCCACATCGACTCGCGCGACGATTTAAACGATGCGGTCTACTCGATCCGCCGCTACCGCTCGACCGACGCCGCGGCGAGCTGGTCCGGCGCCGCCGATGTTGTGGTGGGGCGCCGCGGCGAGCACCTGGAGGACACCCGGAGTGTTCACCTCGGCGGTGCCGAGCTGCTGATGGTCTACGAGCTGGAGCCGGAAGAGGCCGGTCCATCCCGTTTGATCCAGCTGCGCTCCGTCGATGGTGGGGAGAGCTGGTCCCGGCCGGAAGTGGTGTGGGAGGGAAGCGACGTGGAGCCCGGTGGCTACGTGCTCTTCAACGACGGCGAGCTGTGGCTGGTCGCATCGTCGGACGCCGCGGCCGGCGGGGGATCGTACGATCGGGCGGTGATCCAGACGCGGAGGTCCGAGGACGGGGGGGCGTCCTGGAGCGAGCCGGAGGTGCTCGTCGGCCGGGAGAATCAGATCTCCTTCGGTGGGGTCGCGCTTCCCGGGGGCGAGGTGCTGCTGCCGAGCCTGCGGTTCTACACCGATCGGAGCCGGCGCCAGCTCTCGGTGGTGGTGGTGGATCGGCGGGGCGACCGGCCGCCCCGGTGCGCGGCGGTTCCAGACCCGCAGAAACGCCGCTGACCCGGGTCAGCGCCGGGACGGTCTCAGGCGGCGCCAGACGCGGACCGGCAGCCGCCGTTCGAAGGCCTCGCGCCAGCTCCTGAGGGCCGCAGCCTCGGCCTCGAGCTCGGCGGACCGGCGGCCGTACTCGTCGATCTCGGTCTCGAGCTCGACGATCCTGTTGCCGCGCGCCTCGGCCACCGCCTCCTGAACGCGGAGGCGGTCGACCTCGAGGCTGCTCTCCTTGAATGCCGCCGCCACCTCCTCGAGCTTGCCGCCGACCTCGGCGAGCAGCTCGTGGGTGGCGGCCAGGTCGGCGGAGAGCCGGATCACCTCACGGCGCTCGCCGGCAAGCTCCGACTCCAGCCGCCTACGCTCTCCTCGCTCGGTTTCGAGCTCGGCGACGCTCGATCGAAGGGCATCCCGGGCCCGTTCCACGTCGGATTGGAGCGCGTCGTTGAGAAGCTGGAGGCGGCTCAGAGGCAGCCGCTTCAGGTTCTCGGCATCGGTGGGCCGGTAGGTACGAGTCCACGCCAGGTCGGCATCGATCGCCATCCTGTCTCTGCCGGTGACCAGCTGCTGCAGCTCGGCCTCCGCCGCGACGATTCGCTCGAGAACGTTCTCGATTGGCAGATCCACCAGCCGGGCGAGCTCGGCGGTGACCTCGTCCACCGTGAGCGACGCATCCCAGGGGTGGATGCCGCCTCCGAAGACCAGGCTCTGGGCCAGCAGCCACAGCCCGCGAACCGACACCAGATCGGCGTCCACAGCGGGCTCGGCCACCCACTCGCGGTCGATGTAGACGATGCCGTCGGTGGTGACGACGAAGTTCGACGGGCACACGTCCAGGTGGTCGGGAGGCAGGACGTCGCGGGTATCGGCGTAGAGGAAAGGATGGGTGGCGTCGACTCGGCAGGCCGACGTCCGCTGCTCGTCGATGGTCCGGCGCCACTCACCGAGCACCTCGGCGAGCGACGTTTCGTCGCGGGATCGGCCGGCCTTCGCCGCCAGCTCCCAGACGGTGGTTCCGTGGACGAACTCCTCGTTCTTGAAGGGCTCCTGGCGGAGCCACTCCAGGACCTTGACGCCGATGGCGCCGGGGGGGCCCACCGTCCGGACGCGCCGTCCGGAAGCGGTTTCCTCAACCGCCTGGTGGCGAATCCACAGGCTGCGGCGCGGGTTGCCGAAGAGCCAGGCGAGCGTTCCGGGATCAGGCTCGGCGCCGTGGGCGGGCGGGCCGGCCGACGCGACCACCAGGAACGAGTTGGCGGTCTCGGCGCCCAGTCCGGCGTCGAGGAGCACCCGGTGGACCCGCCGATCATCGCAGAGCAGGGCCGGGGCCGAGGCGCCCGGAGAGACCGGCGAGCCGACGACCTGGTCGATGAAGCTCGTCGCGTCGGGCTCGGCGTAGGCGCGTTGAGATACCACGGTGGTGGGGTGCTTGTAGTCCGGAAAGGGGTAGAACCAGAGCTGGTGGTCCAGGCCTGCGTTCTCGAAGGCGGCAGCGAGGCGGCGCCGCGGGAAGGTTCTCGCACCGCCGCCGCCGGGGTAGCCCTCGAGCCCCACCCACGGCCTTCCCAGGTGATCCTCCTCGTAGCCGACGAGGTACTTGAGACCGATCTGGTTCTCGATGGCGACCACCAACGAACCGCCGGGACGCAGGTGGCGGACGGCCGATCGGATGAACGCCTCCGGGTCGGCGCCGTGGTCGTTGACGGCCGCGTACTCCAGGACGCCGACGAGGCAGACCAGGTCGAAGCCCTCCGGGGCCTCGAAGCTCGAAGCGGCGCCGCAGACGATTTCCACGTTGTCCAGATCCCGGCACCGCCGGGCGGTGGCCCGAGCCCGGGAAAGCGCGCCTTCAAGCGCCACCACCGTGGCTCCGGTCTCGCCGAGGTAGCGGGTGACGGCCCCGGTGCCGGCGCCGATCTCGAGCACCCGGTGGCGCCGGTTCAGGCGGAGTGGACGGAGAACGTTGGACCGCTCACGGGCCAGGTGGTAGCGGGTGGGCCAGTCGTCGATGCGGGCGGCGAGCTCGTCCGAGAGCGAGCCGAGGTCGCCGGCGCCGTCGAGGATCTCCAGCACCCGGTCCTCGGCGCCGTCGGCGTAGTCCACGGTCCGATCGAGGATCCGGATTCCGGAGACCGGGTCGCGGGTCATGCGCAACCTCCGTGGGCACCGGTGTCGTGCCGGAGAGAACACCGTGGACGGTGGAATCGAATCATCTGGAGGCAGTATACCGGCTCGGGCTCACCGTCCGGGGAAGCGGGCGCCGAGAAAGAGACCGAGAGCCCGGGCCACGGCGAAGTCCTTTTGCGGGTAGTCGGGGTGCGGCGGAGCGGGCTCGCCGTCGGCGGTGAGGGCGGGCATGGGGTGGCGCAGATCGTCGGCGAGGTCGCCGAGGGTGGGGCGGACGCCGAAGCGTCTCATGGCCCGGCCGTCGTCCAATGCCCCCTTGAAGACGTCGGCGAACTCTGCGGCGCGAACGAATCTCACCGCGGCGGCGTGGCAGGGGATGATCAGCATGCCGTGATCGGCGGCGGTGTGCTGCCAGGCCATGGCGACGGCTGCATCCGGTGGGAAGGGGAACGCCTCCCAGACCGCCTTCGGCATGGCGGCGTTGGCGAGATCGAACGCGATGCCGCCGCGCTCGTGTTTCCACCGTCGCCGTTCGCGGGTGAAGTCCGGATCGTGCGCCGGGATGCCGTCCTCGAGCTGGTGCGTGATGCCGCCCTGGACGGCGGCGGGCGCACGGTCGTGGTCGAACGGCGCCGTGATCAGCTTCAGCCAGTCGTCACCGGCGGGGATGGCGTCGGCGGCGGTGAAGACGAGAATGCGGCCGCGGGCGGCGGCGGCGCCTGCGTTGAGCATCGGTGCCTGTTCCGCGTCGGCGCCCTCCACCGACACGACGCGAAAACCCCTCGCCCGCCAGCGGGCGACGGCATCCGTCGGGCTGCCGCAATGGACCACGACGGCCTCGCAGGTGCGGTCTTTCGCCGGCGCCTCGAGGGCGGCGGCGAGCTCCGGACCGAGGTCCTGACCGGTTCGGGCAACCACGACCACGGAGAGATCGGGATCGTCATCGCGGGCCGGAGGCTCGGGTGCCGCGGCGCGAAGCTCTCCGCGACTGGGCTCGACGGCGACGAGCTCTTCTAGAGCGCTGCGCACGCGCTCGCCGATGCCCATCCAATCGTAGGAGGCGGTGACCAGTGAACGGCCGCGCTCGCCGATGGACTGGATCTCGCCGTCGTCGGCGGCGAGCAGCGCCGTGACCGCCTCGGCCATTGCCGCGGGGGTGTCCGCGGCAGTCAGCTCGGGTGGATTCGACAGCTCGAGACCCTCCGCGCCCAGGGAGGTGGAAACCACCGGCAGGCCGGAGGCCAGCGCCTCGAGAATCTTGAGCCGGGTTCCCGAACCGGATCGCAGCGGCACCAGCAGGACCCGGTGGTCACGATACAGCGGTGCGGCCTGGTCCACCTCACCGACGACGCGGATGCCGTCGCGTCCGTCGTGGTCGAGGACCGCGGCGGGCGGTCTCGCTCCCGCCACGGTGAGGCGAGCGTCGGGTGTCCTGCGGCGGATGTCGGGCCAGATCTCCTCCACCAGATACTCGAACGCATCCAGGTTCGGCAGGTGGGGGAACGAGCCGAAGAAGAGGACGCCCCGCCTGTCCGCCGCCGGGCCGGGGTGGTAGACCTCGGTGTCGACGCCGTTGGGAATGACCCGCAGGTGCGCCGCGTCGGTCAGCCGGGAGGCGAGGATCCGGCGATCGCGGTCGGACATGCAGTGGACCTGGTCGGCGGCGGTGCAGGCGCGCAGCTCGAAACGCTCCTGCCGAATGTCGTCCAGCGCATCGACGCCCAGCGAACCCGTGGCGTCGAAGCGATGGCCGATGTCGAGAGAGCGTTGGCGTCGTTGAGTTTCGAAGCAGAGGTCGTGCTCGACGAGGATCGTCTTCGCCCCATCGCGCCGACGAACATGGGCGCCGAGCTCGGCGAACTCGAGCTGGACGACGTCCAACCCGTGGGCGTCCACCAGATCGGAGATCCGCCGGGAGACCGCGGGGTCCGAGTAGGGCGACGGTGAGGGAGGCATCAGGCCCCACGGATCCCCACGGCGGGCGGCTCCGCGGGAGATCGGGTGGAAGAGGACCCGCCTGCAGAGGGGCTCGTAGGCTTCGCGGGTGGTCTCGTCGTCGGTGGCTTCTCCGAGCACCAGCAACCAGACCTCGGCGAAGGTCGACATCTGGCGGATGAGGTTGGAGATCCGCACCGCGCCGCCGTGGATGGCGGGGTGGATGGAGTAGGGGGTGACGACGAGAACCCTCGGGCGCCGCCCACCGCTCAGGGGGCCGGCCGGACGCGGCGGGGTGTGCGCCGGCGGCGCCTCTCCGGGACCGCCCCAGCTCCGCCAGGCCCGGAGGTACAGGCGGCCGAGGAGAGATCTCAATCTCGCACCGCCACGGTTCAGCGTCCCTCGACGATCAGCTCGGCGGTGTCAGCGACCTTCGCGGTGACGGTGATCGGCGGCCGGCCGTCGATGCCCCTGACCCGCCGGGTGGCCCATCGCCCGGCCCGGCCGAGCTGGAGCTCGCAGCCGCGGACGTCCACCTGGCTGGCCTGCGACGACGCCAGACCCTGGGCGTGAACGCGGCATGGCGTCTCCACGGAAACGCGGACTCGAGACTCGGTCTGAACCGCCAAGGTGACGGCGTTGTCGGCGAGCTCCGTGAGGTCGAGATCGACTTCGCTCTGGAAGGCCTCCATTGAGCTGAGCCGCCGGATCCCCGAGGCCGTGACCCACGAACCCCTGGCGTTGAGCGCCAGGCTTTTGGCCTGGACCACGGAGGCCTCGCCCAGTCGCACGGTCAAGGTGACCTCGCCGTTCACCTCCTGGATGATGGCCCGACTGTCGTCGTGCACGTTCACCCGGAGGTTGCCCAGGTGATCGGCAACCTCGAAAGTGGCGCCGTTCTGCGTCGTTGCGGTGAGCTCGCCCTCGCCTTCGTCCATGGTGAGGGAGCCGCCGTCGAGCGTGATGGTGGCTTTGCCGCGGACCTGTGAGGCCGTCATGTGGCTCATGCTCGAGGTGAGGCTGAAGTGTTCAAAACGGGTGTCTCGAAGGTCGGCGCTGGTGTCGACGGCAACGATGGAGCCGCGTCCTTTGGCGTCGATGATCTGCAGGCCGCTGTCGGTGACCTCGATCGTGAACCGGTAGTTGGCTGCCCGCAGCTCGACGGAGCCGCCGGCGGCGCTGAGCTCCAGGCGGCCGCGACCCCCTTCGGTGGTGACGTCAGCGTTCTCCGAGCGCAGGATCAGCTTGCCGCGGTGGTTCACCTCCTGCAGCCTTCCTCCGAAAACCGCGATCTCGTGGTCTCCTTCGCCGTTTCGGACCGTTGTCTCGCAATCGTGGAGCGTCGCCGAGAGCTGCGCGGCGCCCTGAAGCTCGATCCGGGAGTCGGCGAGCTGGAGCTCGATGGGGCCGTCGGGGGCGAGATTCCCGGGAGGCTCGATGTCGAGCGCGGGGGTCTCAACCACCGCCGTACGCTCCACCGTCAGATCGAGGTTGGCGCCGAAGACGGCGACGGAAGACTCCGGCGAGGCGACGATCTCCACCAGCAGCGCCGCGGCACGCTCGCCTTCGGGCAGGGGCGTGCGCTCGATGACGACGGCAGCGCCGTCCTGGAAGACCGAGAGCTCGGCGGCGCCGGGGGCATCCCGGTGGAGGCGGCGCCACCTGAGGATGGGCGCGGCGTCGGCGTCGGCGAGGACGCGAACCGTGGCGTCGTTCAGGTTGACGACCAGCGGAGATTGGGGGAGCTCGATCTCGTCGGGGAAGGTCTCCTGCGCGGAGACTGCCGGCGAGGCCAGACAGACGGTGATCACGAGTGTGGTGGAGATCCAGCGCAGAATCAGACGCAGGTCGGTTCTCATGAAAGCATGGTACCGCGGCTGTAGAATGTGCGGGATCATGAGCACGAAGAAACCAGCCGTCTCCGTCGTCGTGTGCACCAGGAACCGGTCCGCCGCCCTGGCGGGGGCGCTGGAGGCGTTGCTGGCGGTGGACTTCGATCCCGCCGCGTGGGAGCTGGTCGTCATCGACAACGCCTCCACCGACGACACGCCCGAGGTGGCGGCCCGCGTCGTCGAGGCGAACCCCGGCCGCGCCCGGCTCGTGGTAGAGCCCGAGATCGGCCTGTCGGCGGCTCGGAACGCCGGGATTGCGGCGGCCGCGGCTCCCATCGTGGCGTTCTTGGACGACGACGCCTTCCCCGAAGCCGGGTGGCTGACCGCCATCGTCGACGGTTTCGACCGGCCGGAGGTCATGTGCGTGGGAGGGCCGGTGGCGCCGCTCATCGAGGGCGAGCTACCGGACTGGTTCCGCGGCCGCTTCCTTCCCTATCTCACGGTCTGGGATCTCGGCGCGGAGCCGGTGGAGCTGGTCTACAACGAGTACCCGCGGGGCGCCAACGTCGCCTACCGCCGCAGCGGGCTCGATGGTGTAGGGGGCTTCAGCCCGCACCTCGGCCGCAAGGGGGCGAGCCTGCTCTCCTGCGAGGAGATCGAGCTCTGCCTGCGCCTGGAGCGGGCGGGCTTCGCCACCCTCTACCAGCCGGGTGCGCGGGTGAGCCACCTGACGCCGGTGGGCCGGTTGACCCCGCAGTGGCTTGCCGCCCGGTTCGCCGCCCAGGGCCGGTCGGAAGCCATCGTCAACTGGATGCACGCCGGGTGGCGCGGGCTGAGAGCCGGCTTGCGCACCGCGCGGAGGCATGCAGCGGAGGTGCGGCGGAACCGGGCTCAGGTGGGCGGCGTTTTTGCCGACTGCCACCGCCACACGGTGCGGGGCTACCGGCGTGGATTCCTCGATGCCCTGCGCGTGCCCCGCTACCGCCCGGCCGACCCCGGTGTCGCCGTGGCGCCCTGGATGCCGTTCGAGTGAGGTCCCGCAGGCAGAGATGCCTGCGGCTACAAGGGCGAAGGAGACGCAGCGGGAGTGGAACAACGGACCGGGAAGCTTGTAGGGGCAGGCATCCCTGCCTGCCCGCGGGAGCGCGCATCGGCTACAGCTTCACGCCTTGGGAGAACCGGTTGCCCCAGTAGAGGGCGGCGGGGCGGAGCCAGGGAAAGAGAAGCTCGCTGGAGGATCTGATCCTGCGCTGCCGGAGCCCCGAAGCGAGCTCGCGCAGGGTGCGCCGGTGCGCCATGTCCGAGGCCATGGCCGAGAAGGTGTAGCGCTCGCCCAGGGTGCGCCAGCCGTAGCCCTCGCTGACGCAGCGGCGGAGCAGGCTCCGCATGGGATAGAGGTGGGTGTGGTGGACCAGCGCGTCGGGCTGCATCGCCAGCTCGAAACCCGCCTCGGTGACCTCGCGCTGCCACTTCTTGTCCTCCATGATGGGCGCCCAGCCGAAGGGGTGGCGCTCCCAGACTCGGCGGCTGATGGCGCAGTTGACGGTGGAGAAACCGATTCCGTCGTGATCCGCGATCCAGCTGTCGGACTCCGAGGTGAAGTAGAAGCGCTGGCCGCAGGAGTCCCAGAACCACCGTTGGGAGGGATCCGGGGCCTCGGCCATGCCGCCCTGGACCCCCGCCAGCGTGCCGCCGTCGTCGTCGAACGGGGCGATGAGCTCCTCGAGCCAGCGGCGGTGGGCGGGGACGGCATCCTGGTTGAGGTAGGCGATCACCGGCGCTGTCGAGTGGCGCGCGCCGAGGTCGCGGGTCAGCCCGTGGTTGAAGTCGGCTCGGTCGATGGAGACCAGACGAGCGCCGAATCGCTCCATCGTCGCCAGGTCGGCGGTGGGTGAACCGGAGTCCACGCAGAGCACCTCCAACGTCCTGCCGGTGTCCTGGTTTCGGATGGCCTCGAGGCAGCGTCCCAGATCCTCGCCGCCGTTGAGGGTCGGGATGACGATGGAGATCTCCGGCCGGTCGCCGCTCTCCACGCGAAGCTCGGATGCCGGAAGCGGCTCGGGTTCGCCGGCGACGGCCCCGGGGACCATGTCGCGGTAGGCGTCCAGGATGGCGGCCGCCACGCGTTTCCAATCGTAGGTCGTGGTCACCAGGTCCATGGCGTTTTGGGCCATGTCCGTCGCCAGCTCGTCATCGTCCAGCACCCGGACGACCCCGTCGGCGAAGTCGACGGCGTTGTCGGCGATCAGCAGGTGGCGCTCGTGCACGGCGCCGATGCCCTCGGCGGCGAGGGTGGTGGAGACCACCGGAATGCCGGCGGCGAAGGCCTCGAGAATCTTCAGTCGGGTGCCCGAGCCGGCCCGGATCGGAGCCACCATGACGCGGTGGCCGTGGTAGGCGTCGCGGAGGTCGTCCACCGGCCCCACGACCTCGATGCCGTCACGGCCGTCGAAGCGTAGGACCCGCTCGGAGGGGTTCGCTCCGACGACGCTGAGGCGGGCGTCCGGGCGCCGGAGGCGGAGCAGCGGCCAGACATCGAGGACGAAGTACTCGAGGGCGTCCACATTGGGCAGATTCTGGTAGTTGCCGACGTAGAGGACGTGGGCGCGCTCGGGGGGTGGTTCGGGCGGTGCGTAATAGCCGGTGTCGACCCCGTTGGGCGCCACCACCATGCGATCGGCGCCGTCTCCGAGGAAGCCCGCGAGGTACTCGGCGTCGTCGACGGACATGGTGTGGATCTGGTCCACGGCGCGGCAGCTCGCGATCTCGTAGTGCATGAGCCGGCGGGCGTCGGCGGCACTGGTGCCGAAGGCGCCGCCCTCGGGGAAACGCCGGTGGAAGCCGAGCGCTCGCCGCCGGGCGAACGACCGAAAGGCCACGTCGTGCTCGGTGAGGATCACCGGAACGCCCTCGGGGACGGCCTCGCGGTACTGGGCGAGCTCGGTGTACTCGAGCTGCACCAGGTCGATGTCGTGGCCGCGCACGATGTCGCGGATCTTGGCCGAGGCCCGGTCCGAGGCGAAGAGCTGGGCGTTGGGCGGAACCAACCCGAAGCGGTCCGGATCGAGGCGGGGGCGCCAGGGGTGGAAGTCGACGCGGCGGCAGAGCTGCTCGAGGACCTCGCGCTGCTCCGGATCCTCGCCGGCCTGGGAGAAGACCAGCAGATAGAGGTCGCAGCGAGAGCCGAGCTCCCGGACGAGGTTGAACAGCCGGACGCCGCCGCCGTGGTCGGGCGGGTGGATGTGGTACGGCATCACCAGCAGGACGCGGAGCGGTCGGCCGTCGGCGGCGAGTGCGGTGGTCGGTTCGCCGGCGGCGCGTTCCTCGGGCCTTCGATGTGGGCGCAGCCTCGCGGTGAGCCGCGCCCCGGCGCACCACAGGGCGAGGAAGACCCAACCCACTCCCCGCGCCGCCCGGGCGAACAGCCACCCAAGGCCGCGGAATACTCCCCGGAGCACCAGGAACGGCAGCAGTATCAGCCACTTGGCGAGCAGCAGGACGGCGCCGAGGATCCCCCCGGATCCCCGCTTGAGCAGCGAGCCCGGGTTCCGCCACGGTCGGCGCAGCTCGATGCTGGCCATCCAGAGCTTCCACATCCGCGACCGGTGGATCTCCTCGAGCTGGTTTTTGGCGTGCTGCCACTCGGCGTAGTAGCCGTCGCGCTCGAATTCCAGCCGGCGGACCTGTTGCTCAAGGGCCGCGATGCTGCGGTCCGCGGACGATGACCCGCGGTCGCCGGAGGGATCCGATATCGTGGTTTCGGGTGGGTTCAATTGGCTCGCCTCGAGCGGATTATCGCACAGGCGTTTTATTGTGTTCATCTCGCCATTTGCGGGATGAACACAAGTTCTGAGTTCTCAGTTTTTAGTTGAGCCTCGTGCAAAAATACCGGTTTCCAGGAGAGGACTAAGATCAGAGGCAGATCGCCGGCGGGGGCGCCGGCGCCACAAAGTACTGAGCTCTCTTGTAGTGCCGGCGCCCCCGCCGGCGTGA
>JAZBOQ010000304.1:0-2718 GCA_036351195.1 Thermoanaerobaculales bacterium
CCTTCGAGACCGAGGTCGCCGAGCTCGAGAGCCTCAGCCTCGAGACCGAGCAGGCGGTTGAGACGGCTGTCACCAACCTCGACGCCAGACGCGAGGAGGCCGGCGAGACCCTGCGGCGGCTCGACCGCTGGCAGGCGGAAGCTCGCCTCGCCGGTGAACGCCTGGAGGCCGCCGGCACCGAGTTCAACCGGCTCGACGCTGAACGCCGCACCATCAAAGGGCGCCTCGAGGCACTCGGTGCGGAGGTCGAACGGCTCGCCGGCGAGCTCGCCACCACCGAGGACGAGATCGTCCACACCCGGACCCGACTGGCCGAAGAACAGGGCGAGCTCGCCGCCGCTCGCGAGCAGGCCCGGAGGTTGGGCGAGGAGGTCGGCATCCGGGCCTCCCGGGTCGAGAAGCTCGACCGCGAGGTGAGGCAGCGCCGAAGCGAGCACGAGAGCCGGCGCGAGACCCTGCACGACATCGAGGTGGAGTCCACCCGCATCGGCGCCGAGTGGGAACGGCTGCGGGATGCCGCGGTATCGGAGCTCGGCGCCGCGCCCGAAACCCTGCTCGACGAGGCTCTCCCGGAGGCTGCCGACGAGGCCGCCATCACCGAGACGATTGACGATCTACGAACCAGGATCGACCGAATCGGCCCGGTCAACCTGCTCGCCCTCAAAGAGGTCGACGAGCTCGCCGCGCGATCCACCTTCCTCGACACCCAGCGCACCGACCTCGTCAACGCCCTCAAGAGTCTGCATGAAACCATCCGGGAGATCGACGCCACCTGCACCGAACGCTTCGTCGAGACCTTCCAACAGGTCAACGCGGTCTTCACCGAGACCTTCTCGAACCTCTTCGGCGGCGGCACCGCCCGCCTCGACCTGGTGGACGAGGACGACCCGCTGGAGTCGGGGATCGACATCACCGCCCAGCCGCCCGGCAAGCGCAACCAGTCGGTGCAGCTGCTCTCCGGCGGCGAGAAAGCGTTGACGGCGCTGTCGTTGCTCATCGCCCTGTTCCGGATCAAACCGTCGCCGTTCTGCATCCTCGACGAGGTCGACGCCCCTCTCGACGATGCCAACGTCGAGCGCCTCGCCGATCTCGTCAAGGCAATGACCGAGAACACCCAGTTCGTCATGATCACGCACAACCGGCGGACCATGCAGCGCGCCGACCTTCTCTACGGCGTCACCATGGAAGAGCCGGGAGTGAGCAAGATCGTGTCGGTGCGGCTCGAGGACGGACCATCCCAAATGATGAATGATGAGGCATGAATTTCGGGCTCCTGGCCTGCCGTGAGACGAAGCTCGGGAATTGGATGTGAGATCCACTCTGAATTCGATCATCGCCCGCTGGGACGCGGTCGCTACAAGGTTTCTCGACACTTTGGTAGCGCTTCATCCCTGCCCGCGATGGTCCGCAGCTGCCTTCATCGACCGCAAGGCGTCTCAAGGTACCTTCCACACACCGGTCTCCGTGCATGCGATGGAATTCATCATTCATCATTCAAAAAACTCTCTTGACTGCCGCTCGTCCGATCAACACGAACACCCTTCGCGTGGATCTTCGCGACCGCTTCAGCGCGCCACCGGCGGACGTGCCGGGTGCGGATTTGTGCTCTCCGTCGGCCTACCGGCCGCCCAGCGCGCGCCGCACAAATCCGACACCGGGCAATCGCCGAGCCCAGCCGCTCCGGGTCCCTTGTTCCGGCCCTGAGGTAGGCCGCCGCTCGCCCGATCAGCACGGTCATTCCTCTTTCGGTCACCTTCGCTGATTGTGCTGATCGGGCGACGCTGGGCAACGACGCCATGAGGCGGCGGAAGCCCAGAAGGCCGGCGGGACGCCCGCACCACAACGAACCTTTGCGTTCGTTGCGCCTTTGCTGTTGGTTCAATCCGCCGGGAGCGGAATGGCGAGCCCCTCTTGACGCCCGTTCCAGTTTCGAGTTACTGTCGTCTGCGTGAACGCGAGGATGCACCATCACCATCACGGACATACCCAGCTCGGGGCACGGTGATGGTGTAGGTCCACAAAGAACCCGAAACCACAACGCCGGCCCAGCCGGCGTTTTTTCTTTGCACCGCCGTCGGGGCCGAAATCGGAGGACAGATGATCCGCCAACGAGAAGATGACAATTTGCAGCTCGCCATCCCCAAGGGCCGCATGTACGACGGTGTGGTCCGTCTTCTGGCCGAGGCCGGCATCGACCTGAAGCAGACCGTCCGCAACTACCGGCCGCACGTCAACCTGGCGGGCTCTGAGGTCAAGATCCTCAAGCCCCAGAGCATCGTCGAGATGCTGCACGTCGGCTCCCGCGACGTCGGCTTCGCCGGCGCCGACTGGGTCGCCGAGCTCGATGGCGATCTCGTCGAGCTGGTGGACACCGGACTCGACCCGGTGCGGGTCGTCGTCGCGGCGCCGACGGAGCTCATCAGTACCGGCGGACTTCCCAGCGGCCACCTCGTCGTCGCCTCGGAGTACGAGCGGCTCACGCGCCGCTGGATCGCCCGCAAGGGGCTCGACGCCGACTTCGTCAGATCCTACGGGGCGACCGAGGTTTTCCCCCCGGAAGACGCCGATCTCATCGTCGACAACACCGCCACCGGATCGACCCTGGAGGCCAACAACCTCGTCATCGTTGATGAGCTCATGACCTCGTCAACCCGGCTCTACGCCAACCCCGCGGCCCTCGCTCACCGCGAACGGCGCCGCGCCATCGACGACCTCGTC
>JAZBOQ010000305.1:0-2396 GCA_036351195.1 Thermoanaerobaculales bacterium
GAAGAACCGGACGAGCGGCTCATAGGGGCGGTTGAGGGCAGCGACGACGCGGTCGCTCAGGCTGGTGCCGGAGACTTTCGGTCGGCGCATGAGCAGCCATGACACCACGGGGGAAACCAGGAGTGCATAGATCAGCGATCCGAACATGGCCATCGCGACGGTGTAGGCAAGCGGCCGGAAGGTTTTTCCCTCGACCCCCTGAAGAGTGAAGAGCGGCAGGAAGACGATGACGATGATCGAGATCGCAAACAGTATTGGTCGTGCGACCTCGCTCGAGGCCTGACCGATGATCTCGAGGCGGCTCCCCCCGGGCTTGGCGTCGCGAAGCATGCGGTCGATGTTCTCGACCATGACGATGGTGCCGTCTACCATCATGCCGATGGCGATGGCCAACCCGCCGAAAGACATCAAGTTCGCCGAGAGTCCGAAGAGCCGCATGCCGATGAATGCGGCCAGCACGGAGAACGGGATCGAGAGTGCCACCACAATACTTGCGCGCACTCCCCCCATGAACACCAGCAGGACAACGGCGACCAGGGCGATTCCGACCAACAGAGCCGTCGTCACGGTCCGTACGGCGGCTTCCACAAGGCTCTTCTGCTGGTAGTACGGCACCAGACGGACACCCTCGGGGAGGATGTCGTTGACCTCCTCGAGCTTCTCCTCGACGGCGCTGATCACGGTCGAGGAGTTGGTGCCGAAGAGCTTTATGACCTGCCCGGCAACGACCTCCTCGGTGCCGTTGCGGGTCTGCAATCCACGGCGAATGGCGCCGCCAACGCGGATCGTCGCCAGGTCCGAGAGAAAGACCGGGGTGCCGTCCACCGTTTTGATCACCACTCTCTCGAGATCGGGGATCCCGGTTGCCAGACCCACCGAACGGACGATGAGCTCTTCGGCGTTGCGTTCCAGAAACTGAGCGCCGACGTTGAGGTTGTTGGCTCGAATGGACTCGAGCACGGCCTCGAGCGACACGTTGTAGCGCAGTAACGCCGTCGGATCCACTTCGACGTGAAACTGCTTCTCCCAGCCTCCGATCCCGAGAACCTCGGTGACGCCGGGGACGGTCTGCAGCTGGAACTTGACGAGCCAATCCTGGATCGTCCGCAGCTCCTCGAGGGTGAATCGGCCGGTGGTGTCCTCCAGGTAGTAGAAGAGTATGAGCCCCATGCCTGTCGAAATGGGTCCCATCTCCGGGTCGCCAAACCCGTCCGGTATCTGCTCGCGGGCCTCCTGGAGTCGTTCACCCACGACCTGGCGGGCGAAGTAGATGTCCACGTCGTCCTCGAAGTAGACGTTGACCACGGACAGGCCGAAGTTGGAGACCGAGCGGATCTCCTCGATTCCCGGCAGCCCGTTCATCGCCACCTCCACAGGGAAGGTGACGTACTTCTCGATCTCCTCGGGCGCCAGTCCTTCGGTAATCGTGAAGACCTGGACCAGGTTGGGTGACACATCCGGGAACGCATCGACGGGTAGCTGGCGGTAGCTGAACCACCCACCGGCCATGACGAGCATTGCGAGGACGACGATCAACAGGCGGCTGGAAAGCGCGCCGTGGATGACACGATCAAGCATGATGACCTCCCTCAGTGCCCGTGGTCGTCGCCGAAGGCTTCCTTGCCCAGCTCGGCTTTCAGGCTGAAACCGCCGGCGGCCACGTAGCGGTCGCCAGGCTCGAGACCGTCGACGACCTCAACGTGATCTGGGGCCATCCGTCCTAGGGTGACTGGGCGAGGCTCAAAGCCCTCGTCCGTCTGCACGAAGACAACGTCATCGCCATCCTCCATCCTGATTACCGCAGAAGTCGGAACCACTACACGGACTTCGTCGCTGGAGGTGATAACACGAGCGTTGACGAAGCAGCCCGGATGCCAGATGCCGTCCGCGTTCGGAGCGATGATCCTGGCCCTGGGAGTCCGGGTGTCCTCGCCGACGATGGGCTGGACAAAATCGATCGACAGCTCGACTTCATCTCCGTGGGGGGTGTCCACCCGGACGGTCTGTCCGTCGCGAACCGAGCCGATGTCCTTCTGATAGACCGAGAGGTCGATCCAGACCGTTCGCAAATCGGCCACCGAAAACACCGGCGATCCCGCGTCCACCGACTCTCCAATGGTGATGTGCCGGTCGATCACGGTGCCGTTGAAGGTCGCCGTCAGCCTGTACTCGGTAAAGGATGTGTCGTGTTGGTCCGGCAGCTCGTCGAGCTGAGACTGCGGCACACCGAGGGCGTGGAGCTTCTGCTCGGCGGCGCGGAGCTCGATCCTCGCCTCCGCCCGGCCCTTTCTTGCGTCGAGGTAGTCCTGCTCCGAGGAAACCTTCTGCTTCCACAGGCGTTCCTCCCGCTCGAATGTCGAGACTGCAAGAGACATTCTTTCGTATGCGGACAGGAA
>JAZBOQ010000306.1:0-2264 GCA_036351195.1 Thermoanaerobaculales bacterium
GCCCAGACATGCCCCATCGGCGCCGACAATGCGCTGCTGTCCCGCGAGATCCGTAAGATCGCGAGCATGGAGATGGGCATCGTTCCGCGAGAAATTCACGACGACGGCTCGGTCCTTCAGCTCCAGGTGGGGTCGTCCACCGGGATGACCCCGATGATCCTCAAGGACAATATCGAGTTCATCGACGAGGACACCGCAGAGCGAACCGGAATCGTCATCGAGACACCGTTCGATGTTCAGGGTGCGGATATTCTCCTCATCCACAACGCCGGCGAGATCATGGCCTGGCCGGAAAACCCCGGCGCTTTCGCCACCCTCTTCGAGGCCGCCGGTCTGAGCTGGACCCTGTCCTCCGATGCGATCGGTTACGACGGCATCAACTACGGAGTCTGGTACGACGATGTTCAGTTCGCCCGGGTTGCCGTAAGGCACGCGCAAATCGCCAAGAAGCTCGGTGTCAAGAAGATCGTGCTTGGAGAGTGCGGACACGCTCACAAGGCGTTGACGGTCATCGCCGACAAGGTCCTCACCGGAGACCTCAACATCCCCCGCGAAAGCGCCATGGTCACCATGCGGGACATCATCCGGTCGGGCGTGATCAAGATCGACAAGAGCCGCAACGACTTCCCCGTTACCCTGCACGACCCCTGCAACATGGTTCGTCTGATGGGCATCGTGTCGCCCCAGCGAGAGGTCATCGATGCGGTCGTGCCCGAGGGTCGGTTCCGTGAGATGGCCCCGCACGGGGTCGAGAACTACTGTTGCGGCGGCGGTTCGGGATTCGCCATCATGTCGGGTCACAACTTCCAGGACTGGCGCCATCGCATGACCGGTCGACGGAAGTTCCGGCAGATTCTCGACGCCTTCCAGGACGAGAGCATGGATCCGACGCACTACAAGTACGTCTGCGCGCCATGCTCCAACTGCAAGGGTCAGATCAGGGACATCATCAACTACTACGACGCCTTCGAAAAGGCCGGCATCTACTACGGCGGTTTGGTGGAACTCATCGTCAACGCCATGGAAGATGTTCAGCCCGGATTCATCGATTGGGAGTGGCACTAAACTCCAGCCCGACGGCTCAAGCACGACGAGGCCCGCCGATCGGCGGGCCTTTTTGTGCCCGATGAAGCGGGACCGGGACGGGGTTTCACACCCCGACAATCAGCGCCGTGCAATCCGCAACATTGCATCTTGCACGTTCTTGCCGGTTGTCTTTATGGCAATCTGCAATGGAACCTTTTGTGCTGTTGCTGGGGTTCTAAGTAGAAACTACTGTAAATAAAACCTTTGTAGAGCGTGTGAAAAACGACACAAGAGTGGCACGGGCGTTGCAGCAGGCTCCCCAACTGTCGGCGGAGTCCTCGGAGGATCAAATCCGTCGACGAAGGGAGCCACTCCATGGTCAATCGCGAAGAGTGGGACTGGAACACGGGCAAGCGAGCCATCTGTGATCTCGGTCGCGTTCGAGGGAGTTTCGACGATGTTCACGAGTGGATCGCCAGCCACGACGGCGAGCGGATCGCGGCACCGGTCCTGACCGCGCCGGACACGTTCTCGGTGGCGGTCAACGACGGCAGATGGGAGGGCGATTTCGAGAAGGCCTGGCACCTTGCGTTCACCCCGGATGGACGCCTGACCGCTCTGGTCCGCATCGACGACGAGTGGACCGTAGCGGTGGAGGGCGAGCCGTGGGAGAACCGGTGGGAGTTTGCCTGGAATCCCATCTTCAGCCGTGACGGTAGCGTCATCGCCGTCCAGATCAAGGACAACATGGAGTACACGGTGGCGCTCGACGGCGAAGCTTGGGAAAAGAAGTTCCCTTCGTCGCGCGGTCTGGCCATCAGCTCTGACGGCAAGCACGCCGCTGCGGTCGTCCAAGTGGAAGCCCTGGCGGAGGCCGACGTCTTCGGTTTCTTCGAGGGCACCTGGAGCCTCGCCGTCGATGGCGAGCCCTGGGAGCGAAAGTTCATCAACGTCTACGCTCCCACCTTCTCGGACGACGGCCGGAAGGTGGCGGCAGAGGTTCGACTCGACATCTGCGACTACACGCTGGCAGAGAACTCCGTCCCCTGGGCGAACAGCTTTGGTTGCATCTGGGAGCCGGTGTACCGCAACGGTAGCAGCCGACTGCTGGCGCCCGTCCGCGTCGACGGCTCCTGGACCATGGCCGAGAACGGAGAGCCGATCTGGACGAGCCGGTTCATGCAGATGTGGAACCAGCGTCTCAGCCCGGACGGCAGCCGGATCGCGGCCGTCGCCAC
>JAZBOQ010000307.1:0-2934 GCA_036351195.1 Thermoanaerobaculales bacterium
CCGGCGCTACAAAGTACTGAGCTCTCTTGTAGCGCCGGCGCCCCCGCCGGCGTGATCTCTTCCCGGTAAGGCCATCACTCGGACGACTCGCCGAATTTTGCAAGAGGCTGAGTTTTCAAGTATTTTAGGTCACTGGGAGCGCGTAACGAGACCGCGGAGGTAGGCGCGGCGGCACATCAGGTCCCACTCGTCGCGGTCGCGGCCGCGGCCGGCCACGCGCCACCTTCCATTCTTGACGGCCTTCCAGACGAAGGCCGCCAACGGCTCCAACACCAGCTTCGCTGCCATGCCCCAGTTCGAGGCAACCGCCATCCTGGCCCAGCGGCCGGTACGCTCCTGACGCTGAACGAACGGTTCGATGCTGTCGTAGCGGTGGCGGTGGTGGCAGAGGGCGTGCTCCGACCACCGCGTCGTCCACCCCTGGCGGCGCCACCGCCAGGCGAGCTCGGTGTCCTCCATGCAGGCGTCGGTGAAGCGCTCGTCGAAGGGCTCTTCCCGGAACCAGCGAACCGGGGCGGAAAGGTTGGACCCCAGCACCTGGGACCACGGGACCTCACCGCCGTCGGTCAGCCCGCGAAACCAGAACTGGGGTCCGGCCGGAGCGAGGAACCGCATGACGTCGGTCACCGGCTCGTCCGGGTCCCAGTCGATGCGCCCCTGCACCGCCACCTCGTCATCGCCGGCTGCCCTCAGGTGGGCGGCGAGAGCGATGGGCGCCGGCGCCGTGTCATCGCCGAGCAGCAGAACCCGGTCGGCCGCCGCCTCGGCGATGCCGCGGTTGCGGGCGCGCGCGGGCCCACCGGCGTCCCGGACGAGAACCCGGTGCTCGAAGGTCTCGAAGGCCGACCCTCTCACCACCCCTGAGGTGCCGTCCGCCGAGCCGTCATCGACCACGATGACCTCGAATCGGCCGTCGATCTCACGCTGTGCATTGAGCGCGCGCAGAGTGGCCATGAGCGTCTCGCGCCGGTCGCGAGTGGGGATGACGACCGACAGGACCGGACGGTTCATTCGCCCGCTTCGAGGCGTCCGATGGCGCCGCCCACCGCCGGCCCCTCCCCCACCGAGGCCTTGTAGGCGGCGGTGACCTCCGAAGCCGGTCCGAACGCGCGTACCGAGCCCTTGTCGAGCCAGAGCGCGTCATCGCAGGTCTTCCTGACCGCGTCGAGATCGTGGGAGACCAGCAGGATGGTGATTCCCGCCTCGCGAAAGGCCTGCAGCCGCTCGCGGCACTTCAGGCGGAAGCTCTCGTCGCCCACCGCCAGGACCTCGTCGAGCAGCAGGACATGCGCGTCCACGGTGGTCGCCACCGCGAAGGCCAGGCGGGCCACCATTCCGGTGGAGTAGGTTCGGATGGGCTGCTCGATGAAGTCCCCGAGATCGGCGAAGTCGACGATCTCGTCCATGCGCTCTTCCATCTCGGCCGGCGACCTCCCGAGCAGGGCGCCGTTGAAGTGGATGTTCTCGCGGCCCGAAAGCTCGGCCTCGAAACCGAGCCCGAGCTCGATGACCGGCGCCTGGCGGCCACGCACCACCGCGGTGCCCGCGGTGGGCCGGAGAATTCCCGCCGCCACCCGCAACAGGGTGGACTTGCCGGCGCCGTTGTGGCCGATGATGCCCACCGCGTGGCCGGCGGGCAGCGAGAAGCTGACGTCGGACAGGGCCAGGAGCTCCTGGTAGCGCATCCGCCGGGTCAGCCACCGGATGGACCACTCCTTGAACGAGTTGATCCCCTGCTCCGCCATGATGCGGTACTTGAGGGAGACCCCGCGGAACTCGACGGCCGGATCGCTCATCACCGCCTCACACATGCAGGTAGAAGCCGCGGGCGAGGCGGTGGAAGACCACCCAGCCGAGGACGAGGGCGACGACCGCGGCGACCACGGACGCCAGGATGACGTGCTGGCCCGGCAGGGTGCACCCGTAGACCGGGTCGCGGGCGAGCTTGACCAGGTGGGTGAGGGGGTTGGCCCGGATCACCCACAACCACCTGAACGGGATGATGCTGATGGGGTAGATGATGGGCGTCATGTACATCAGCCCGAAGGTCGCCACCTGGTACATGTGCTGGACGTCCTCGAAGTAGACCGCCAGCGCCGACAGCAGCAGCGACACCCCGAGGGTGAACATGGCGATGAGCAGAAAGCTGATCGGCAGGTAGAGCACGGTGGCGCAGATCGGGGCGCCGGTAACGATCATGATGAGGAAGAGCGGGATGTATGCCAGACAGAGGTTGACCAGTCCAGAGATCGTCGTCGACACGGCGAAGATGGACTTGGGGACCCGCACTCGCTTCATCAGAGCGCCGTTCCAGGCCAGCGACGCCATGCTCTGGTTGGTGGTCTGGGCGAAGAAGCCGAAGACCAGGTAGGTGGAGAGGAAGTAGGTCGGGTAGTTGGAGATCCCCTCGAAACGGAAGATGGTGGAAAAGACCACCGTCAGGATGATCATCAGCAGCAGCGGGTTGAGCATGGTCCAGAAGAAGCCGATGACCGAGCGCTTGTAGCGCACCGTCAGATCCCGGTGCACCAGGTTCCACAGCAGGTTCCGGTGTTGAATCAACTCGCGGAGCTCGCGGATGACGCTGAGCTTCTCTTCGGCCGAGTTGACCAGGACCGGAACCGCCGAGTTCTGCATGGGCGGAGTCTAGCACCACAAGAAAAAAATTTGACTTCTTCGTCTCTGATACTGCAGCGCCGTAGGGTGGGCCTCGGCCCACCAGATCGCCTCCCGACCCGGGAGCGCAATCCACTCAGAATTCAATACTGATGGTAGGAACCGCGTCGAGGAGTTCTCTGGTGTACGGGTGAGCGGGGTCGTCCAGGACCTGCGCGACATCGCCCTCCTCGACGATCGCCCCGGCCTGCATGACCGCCACCCGGTCGCAGACCGCGCGCACCACACCGACGTCGTGGCTGATGAAGACCGCCGCCA
>JAZBOQ010000308.1:0-19185 GCA_036351195.1 Thermoanaerobaculales bacterium
CGGGATCAGCGCCAGCAGCCCGAGGTAGGACAGCACGATCCAGATGTTGCGGTTGTCCGACACCTTCCCTGCGGAGGAGGGCGCGGCGGGCTCCGGCGGCGGTTCCACCGGGGGCGGTGATGCGGGGGGGGGCGGAGGCGGCGCCGTATCGCCGGGATCCTGGGGGGGGGTTCCATCCATCATGCGTGTCTCCCTTCGGGGTCGAGAATATTTGAGTGAACGGAGGAATCTTACCCGAACCGGCACGAAAACCGAAAACGGGTCTCAGAACAATGCTGCGCGATGTATCCCGTCGGCGACCCATGCCGAGCTGGGGCTCGGCGGTCCGAGCATTGGGACCCCTACGGCGACGCTGGTCACCGGCACCGCTCATATCACGGTCATTGGTTACAGGTGCGGGCACGGACGAGACCCGCGACGCCGGCCTTCTGACCCGCCACCGCCTGAACGGCGGAAGCGGGTCAGCGTCGCCTGGTCAGCACGGTCATAAAGGGGAACGAACGGGCGATGACCGTGCTGACCAGGCGAGCGGCGGCCTATCGCTTCCACGACGTACCCAGAGCGCGCTCGTCGTGGGTTGCCAAGCACGCATTGTGCACGGGCGCTCTCGACCGGAAAGGTACTCAATCACAATGTCGTGCATGGCACGCCCCGCCCAACGCCGATGTGTGCGGTCGCGCTGCAGGAAGTGCATTAGAAAACCTCAACACAAATACAGGCCGCAATTTTCGCGAGCGAAAATTGCGGCCTGTATTTGTTTGGTAGCCCGTACGGGATTCGAACCCGTGTTACCGGCGTGAGAGGCCGGCGTCCTAGACCCCTAGACGAACGGGCCACGCGAGGCGATACGGTACCACAAGGCCTTTTGACGTGCAACACCCCGCCCGACGAGACGGTTTGTTATACTGCCGCGCTGAATTCTGCTGACAAACCCTGGAGGTACTGCATGAAAACTCGCGTCGCGATCAATGGTTTCGGAAGAATCGGCCGCCTCGTGGCCCGCCATCTCAAGGCCCGTGACGATATGGATCTCGTGGCCATCAACGATCTCACCTCACCCGAAATGCTCGCCTATCTCTTCAAACACGATTCCGTTCACGGGCTGTACCAGGGTTCCGTCGAGGTCGACGGCCAGGTCATCACCATCGACGGCGACGACATGAAGGTCTTCGCCGAGCGCGACCCCTCGAAGCTCCCGTGGCAGGAGCTCGGAGTCGACTACGTCTTCGAGGCCACCGGGCTCTTCCGCGACCGCGACTCCGCCGGCGCCCACCTCGAGGCCGGGGCGAAGAAGGTCATCATCACCGCCCCGGGCAAGACCGTGGACGAGACCTTCGTCATGGGCGTCAACCACGAGCTGTATGACCCCAACAACCACCACGTCGTGTCCAACGCCTCGTGCACCACCAACTGCCTGGCCCCCATCGCCAAGGTTCTGCACGAGACGGTAGGCATCGAGCACGGCTGGTTGACCACCATCCACGCCTACACCAACGGTCAGAAGATCCTCGACGTCCAGCACCCCAAGGACATGCGCCGCTCGCGGGCCGCTGCGATCAACATCATTCCCACCTCCACCGGCGCCGCCCGCGCCATTTCGCTGGTCTATCCCGAGCTCGCCGGCAAGCTCGACGGCGCCGCTATGCGGGTCCCGGTTCCCGATGGATCGGTCTGCGACCTCATCTTCGTCGCCGGCCGGGACGCCTCGGTGGACGAGCTCCGCGAGGCCATCGTCGAGGCCGCCAATGGAAATCTCAAGGGCATTCTCCGGGCCGCCGACGAACCCCTCGTCTCATCCGACATCATCGGGGAGAACCACTCCTCCATCGTCGATCTCGAGCTCGTCTCGAGGACCGCTCCCAACTTCTTCCGGGTGGTTAGCTGGTACGACAACGAGAACTCCTACTCGGTCCGTTGCGTCGACCTGCTCGCCTGGATGGTTGCAAAGGACAACGCATGACCCTTCCGGCGCTTACCGACCTCGAAGGTGTGGACGGCGCTCGTGTCCTCACCCGCCTCGATCTCAACGTGCCCATCTCGGACGGCATCGTCCAGGACGACACCCGGATCGTTGCCGCCCTGCCGACCTTGACGTGGTTGGCAAAGCGGGTGTCGGTGATCGCCGCCTGCTCCCACCTGGGCAAGGCCAAGGGCACACCGGACCCGGCCTTCAGCCTGGCGCCGGTGGCGCCGGTGCTGGCCGAGGCTCTGGGCCGGCCGGTGATCTTCGTCGAGGACTGCCTCGACGTCGATGTCGAATCGGCCGAGCCGGGAACCCTCTTCCTGCTGGAAAACCTCCGCTTTTATCCCGGCGAGAAGGGCAACGACGCCGATTTCGCGGCCACGCTCACGGCGGGCTTCACCCACTATGTCAACGACGCCTTCGGCACCGCCCACCGAAAGCACGGATCGGTCTCGGCGGCGCCGCAGTGCTTTGCCGCCGGCCGCAAGGCGGCGGGCTTGTTGATGGAGCGCGAGGTCGCCGCCCTGGACCGGGTGGTGCACTCGCCCGCCCAGCCTTTCGTCGCCGCCGTCGGCGGCGCCAAGATCTCCACCAAGACCGCCCCGCTGGAGGCCCTCATGGATCGGGTCCGCACCCTCCTCATCGGCGGCGGTATGGCCAACACCTTCCTCAAGGCCCAGGGCCACGGGGTGGGCCGTTCGCTGGTGGAGGACGAGATGCTCTCGACTGCGCGGACGGTGATGGCCCGAGCCGCCGAGCGCGGCATCGAGCTCCTCATCCCCACCGACGTGGTGGTCACGGACGACCTGGAGCAACCGTCGCTGATCGAGACCGTCGCCCCGGACGCCGTGCCAGGCGATCTCATGATCGTGGACCTGGGCCCGGAGAGCCGCCGGCGCTATGCCGACGCCATCGGCGGCGCCGAGACCGTCTTCTGGAACGGCCCCATGGGGGTCTTCGAGATCGACGCTTTCGCCGCCGGCACCATGGCCGTGGCGGAGGCCATGGCCTCGTGCGCCGGCTTCACCGTCGTCGGCGGCGGCGAGTCGGTGATGGCCATTCGCCGCGCCGGCGTCGTCGACGCGATCGACCACGTCTCCACCGGCGGCGGCGCATCGCTGAGCTTCCTCACCGGTGAGCAACTCCCCGCCCTCGCGGCACTGGAGGTCTGATGCGACGCTTCGTCATCGCCGGCAACTGGAAGATGCACAAGAATGTGGCCGAGACTTCGGCCTTCATCGAGGGACTCACGGCGGCGGCTTTGTCCACCGCGGTGGACGTGCTCATC
The DNA here is from genome assembly GCA_036351195.1 of Thermoanaerobaculales bacterium. Taxonomy (GTDB): domain Bacteria; phylum Acidobacteriota; class Thermoanaerobaculia; order Thermoanaerobaculales; family Sulfomarinibacteraceae; genus JAHECW01. Next base: position 3,252 of record JAZBOQ010000308.1, read on the forward strand.
GGACCGCCCACCACCTCGTTGCCTTCGGCCGCCATGCTGCTCACCGGGTCCCCCATCGGTCTCGCCGCCCAGAACTGCCACTGGGAGACCTCCGGGGCCTTCACCGGCGAGGTTTCCGCCGCCATGCTCGCGGAACTCGGCGTGGGTTGGGTCATCGTCGGCCACAGTGAGCGACGAACCCTCTTCGCCGAAACCGACCGCACCGCCCGCGATCGCGCCCGCGCCGCCCAGGCGGCGGGTCTTGAGGTCATCTACTGCATCGGCGAGACCCTCGAGGAGCGGGAGGCGGAGAGGACCTTCGACGTCCTCCAGTCCCAGACCGACGGCCTCGGCGCTCTCGACCCTGCGCACCTGGTGGTGGCGTACGAGCCGGTGTGGGCCATCGGGACCGGGGTGACCGCTTCGCCGGAGCAGGCCCAGGAGGCGCACGCCTTCATCCGCTCGTGTTTCGAGCGGGCTTTCTCGGCCGCCGACGCGGCGGCCATTAGGATTCTCTACGGAGGCAGTATGAAACCCTCCAACGCTTCCGATCTCCTGTCCAAACCGGATGTGGACGGGGGCCTCATCGGCGGGGCCAGTCTTGACGTGGACTCGTTTTCCGCTATCATCCGCGCTGCGGCAGACTGCGCCGCGGGAGAGTAAATGAGCATTCTACTAGTCGTCATCTACGTTCTGGTCTGTATTTTTCTTGTCCTCGTCGTCCTGCTCCAGCAGGGTAAGGGCGCCGATCTCGCCGGGGCCTTCGGCGGCGGTGGTTCCCAAACCTCCTTCGGTCCGCGCTCGGCATCGAACATCATGCACCGCATGACCACCGGTTCATTCGTGCTCTTCGTCGTGCTCTCGCTTGCCCTGGCCATCCTCTCCGGTAAGCAGCGATCGTCGGTCATGGAGGCAGTGGAGGCCCCCGCGCCGGCAGCGATCGAGACCACCCAGGAGGCCGGCGAAGAGGCCGTGGCGCCTGTCGTGGTCGAGGAGACGGAACCGGCGGCGGACACCGCGGCGGCCGGCGATACCGCGGCCGACGACGAAAACCCCTCTGAGAACGAGTAACGCTTGCCTTTCGCAGGCTCAACGACTAGAATCCCCTGCGCTGCCGAAGTGGCGGAATTGGTAGACGCGCACGGTTGAGGGCCGTGTGGAGCGATCCGTGCCGGTTCGAGTCCGGCCTTCGGCACCAATTCGAGGCCGGTCTCCGTGAGACCGGCCTCGAATCGGCTCAGACCTCACGGCGCCCGGGACTGCCGAGTTCCAGTTCGGCACGCCCGGTGGACTGGCCGGGTCACATCATTCCTGCTCCTGAGCCGCTATCATGCCCTCATGCGGCTGAAACCTGCCATCACTCTTTGTCTCGTCGCCCTGGCGGCCTCCGCTGCTGCCTCATCCCCGGTCTCCCAACGCGATGACGAGGCGAGCTCGATCCTCGAGCGCATCCGGCTCTATCGCGAGCGCCACGGCGTCGGCGGCGACCTCGACTCGGGACAGATGCTCGAGCGCACCCGGTGGGGCTACGAGCAATGGCTCGCCGCCGAGCGCCGCCGAAGCACCGGCGGCGAATTGGATGCCGGCTGGGTGAGCCTGGGTCCGGTCAACAGCGCCGGCCGCATGACCGCCCTGTCGCCCCACCCTGTCTTCGACGGCACGGTGCTCGCCGGCGCCGCCAGCGGTGGCCTGTGGAAGACCACCGACCACGGCGCCAGTTGGCGGCCTCTCACCGACGGCCTCTCGGACCTCTCGGTGGGCGCCGTGGCCTACGCCCCTTCTGATCCCGACGTGGTCTACCTGGGCACCGGCGAGGCCGGTCTCGGCGGCTTCTTCGTTCCCGGCATCGGTATGCTGCGATCCCCGGACGGCGGCGAGACCTGGTTCCTTCCCGATCCCGGCGAGGTCGTGGCCGAGCAGTTCTTCGCCCTGTCGGTGGATCCCCGCGACCCGGACCGGGTTCTCGCCGGCACCGAACGGGGCCTTCTTGCAACCATCGACGGCGGTGTCAGTTGGCAGTCGATTCTCACCGATCCCTCCCTGGAGGGCGTCACCGAGCTCGTTCGCTCCCCCGCCGACCCGGATCGCCTGTGGGCCGCCCTGTGGTGTTTCAGCACCTGCCCCGACGGCCTCGGCCGGATCATGACCTCGAGCGACGGCGGCGAGACCTGGTTGCCCGCGGTGGGCGACCTGCCCGACGCGCTGCTCAACAACCCGACGCTCAACCGGATCGCCCTCGCCGTGGCGCCGTCCGACGACCGGGTCCTCTACACCGCCCTCAACACCGGCCACCACACGCCCCAGGGGCCGGAGGTGGCGATCTACCGCTCCGACGACGGCGGCGCGAGCTGGCGACCTACCACCAACCCGGGGCCCTACCTGATCCACCAGGGCTGGTACGACAACGAGCTCACCGTCGACCCCGACGATCCGGATGTGGTCCTCGGAGCCGGGGTCTGGTATGTCCGCTCCACCGACGGCGGCGTCACCTGGTCAGCCCTCGACCCCTTCCTCGACGGCGACTGGATGGGCACCGAAACCCTGCCCCACGTGGACGGCCACATCTTCGCCTGGCAGAACGGAACCCTGTGGCTGGGCTGCGACGGCGGCGTCTGGAGCTCCACCGACCGGGGCGCCACCTGGACGGGCCGCAACTCGGGTCTCGTCACCCGTCAGTTCTACGGCATCGCCACCGACCCCATCCGCCGCCATCGGCTCATCGGCGGCACCCAGGACAACAAGACCAACCTCCGCACCGGGGAAGGCGACGACGATTGGCAGTGGGTGCTCGACGGCGACGGTTTCGACTGCGCCGTCAACTCCATGGTGCCGGACGTGGTCTACGGCACGATCTACGCCACCCAGATCTTCCGCAGCTGGGACGGCGGCGTCCAGTGGTCCGAGATCTCGCCGTCCACCGGCGGCGACCCGACCCCGTTCCTGACCCCGCTGGTGATGCGGCGCGACCGGCCGTGGGAGCTCTTCACCGGCTCGAGCCGGGTGTGGCGGAGCACCGACGCCGGCGACACGTGGCGCCCCCTGGGCACCGAGGTCTCCGGTGGCAACTGGAGTTCCGACGTGGTGCGGTCGGTGGCCGTGACTCCGGAGGAGCACGACCGCCTCCTCATCGCCAAAGGAACGAGCATTCTCGCCTCGGTCGACGGCGGCGCGACGTGGCTTGAAACCCCGGCGGCGGCCATCGTCAACAGCGTTGCGATCTCCCCCGCCGACCCCCTCGTGGCGGTGGCGGGCCTGGCACGGACCGAGGACGGCAGTGCCGGGCTCCTGCGCAGCAGCGACGGCGGCCGCACCTGGTACGGATCGAACAGCGGGCTGCCGCCGTTCGCGGTTCCCGTCGTGGCCTGGCATCCCACCGATCCCTCAGTGGTCTTCGCCGGCACCGACGTGGGTCTGTACCGATCCGACGACGGCGGCCGGACCTGGGCTCCCGCCGGCGACGGTTTGCCGGCGGTGTCGGTGCACGACGTGGTGGTCGAGGACGACGGCTCCAGGGTCGTTGTGGGCACCCACGGGCGCGGCATCTGGGAGCTGAACCTCTTCCAACCTCCGGGCGCCTCGCCCCGGGTGGAGCTCACGGGTCCCCACCGGGTCTTCCTCGGTGAACCGGCGGTCTACACCGCCTCCGCGTCCGACAGCGACGGTGATCCCCTCGCCCTGCGTTTCCTTTCGTCGGTGGACTGGCGAATCCGCGACGGCGCCGCCGGCGGGACCCCGCTGAGCGCCACCACCTCCTACGCCTTTCCCGTCGCCGGAGAGTACATGGTGGCGGCCACCGCCGAGGACGCGTCGGGCCGCAGCGGTTTCGACTCCATTCTCGTCTCGGCCTTCGAGCCCGGCGACAGCTGCTCGACACCCCGCGTGATCCCGGGCGCCGGGCCGTTTCCCCACACCGTTCTCAGCGACAGCGACGACGCCACCATCGGCGCCGAGGACCCTGAGGTGCCCTGCACCGCCTGGCCGGGGGACCCGGACGCCGGCCGTTGGGGATCGATCTGGTTCGAGTTCACACCCGCAATGTCCGGAACCTACACCGTCTCCACCTGCGGCTCCACCCCGGATACCGCGCTCTCGGCCTGGCGGGGCCCCGCCTGCGGGCCCTACGAGGCGGTGGACGCCGGCTGTAACGACGACGACCGCCTGCAGCACTGCCGCGGCCGCGACACCGACTCGTGGCTCGAGCTCGACCTCGCGGCTGGAGACACCATCCGGCTGCTCGTCGGCGGCACCCGGCACAACGAGCTCGGACACCTCCGCTTCACCGTGGACTGTCCTTCGTGCACGCCGCCGGCGCCGGGCTCGAGCCTGCTGATCCCGGCGGCGGCGCGCACCGCCGGCGCCGGCGACAGCGATTGGACTTCGAGCCTGCAGCTGGTCAACCCCTCCGCCGCCGATGCGGCGGTCTCCATCACCCTCCTGCCCGGCCCGGGCACCGAACCCGCTTCAACGCTCCGCAATCTCGCCGCCGGCGAGGCTCTCACCCTCGACGACGTGGTCGGCAAGCTGACGAGCGGCGACGGCGCGGGGGCGATTCACCTCGAGGCGCCGACCGTCGTCGCGGCGTCATCCCGAAGCTGGTCCGGGTCCGTCGAGAGCAGCTACGGGCAGGGCATCCCCGCCCTGGACACCGCCACGGCCGCCGCCGACGGCGAGGCCGTTCGCCTCTTTGGATTCAGTGGCGGCGACGGCTTCCGGACCAACCTCGGCCTGGTCAATCCCGGCGGCGTACCCGTGGGGTTGGCGATCCGATTCTACGACCGAGAGACCACCCTGCTCGCCGAGGAGGAACGCACCCTCGGCCCCGGCCGCTGGCTCCAGCTCAACCGGATCCTGACCCGTCTCGGCATCGCCGGTGAAGCCGAGCTCGCGGTGATTCGCCAGACCTCCAGGGACGGCGCGTTCTCGGCCTACGCCTCGGCGGTGGACGACAGCACTAACGACCCGACCTTCCTGGGGGAAACCGCCATCGGCCGGGTGGGCGACCCGCTGTGGATCCCCGCAGCGGCCCACGCAGACGGCGTCGGCGGCACCCGCTGGCGCACCGACCTCCACCTGTTCAATCCCGCCACCGGAGACCTCTTGACCCGCATCGAACTGGTGGGCCCCGAAGGCACCGTGGCGGAGACCACCGTCCACGCCCCCGAAGGCTGGCTCCACCACTTTCCCGATGTGGTCGCCGGCCAGCTCGGCAGCGCGGGTGTCGGGGCCCTGAAGATCACGCCGACCATGGGCCTCGTGATGGCCACCAGCCGGACCTTCGCCGAGACCGCACCGGGCACGTACGGACAGGGCATCCCCGGCGTCGCCGAGAGCCAGGCCCTGGCAGCGGGCGAGACCGGGATCCTGCCCGGGTTGCGCCAGGACGACCGTTTCCGGACCAACATCGGACTCGTCAACATCGGCCAGGACGCGGCTACCCTGCGGCTCACCGCCCACGACGCCGACGGCGCGGTCCTGAAGACCGTGTCCCGCCTGATGGACGGCGGCGCCTGGCTCCAGCTCAACCAGCCGCTGCCCGAGGCGACCGCCTACGCCGTCGTCGACAGCACCACGCCGGGCGCGCGCTTCTTCGCCTACGCCTCGGTGGTCGATCGCGCCACCGACGACCCGACCTACATCGCCGCGGTTCCCGCGGCCGACGAGGTATTAGGTATTAGGTATTAGGTGTTAGGTTCATCGCAAGCACGCCGAATCGATGCGGATGACCCTGCGATGGGCTAATACCTAATACCTAATACCTAAACAGCTCATACCCAAGACGCGGAATCTACTTGCGTTTCTGCTGCTTGCGGATCCGCGCCCAGGTGTCGCGCAGCGTGACGATCCGGTTGTACACAGGCGCCTCCGGGGTCGAGGTCGGATCCGGGGCGAAGTAGCCCAGGCGCTCGAACTGGACCTGGACTCCGGGTTCGACGCCGGCCAGGCTCGGTTCGAGCTTGCAGCCCGAGCGAATCTCCAGCGAGGCCGGGTTGAGGTCGTCCACGAAGTCGCCGTCGGCGCCGGGGTTCTCGACCTCGAAGAGGTGGTCGTAGACCCGCACCTCGGCGTCGACCGCGTGCTCGGCTGAGACCCAGTGCAAGGTCGCCTTCACCTTGCGTCCGTCGGGGGCGTCACCGCCGCGGGTGGCCGGATCGTAGCTGCAGCGCAGCTCGACGATCTCGCCCGATGGATTCTTCACCACCTCATCGCAGGTGATGAAGTAGGCGTAGCGCAGGCGCACCTCCCGCCCGGGCGCGAGACGGAAGAACTTCTTCGGCGGGTCCTCCATGAAGTCGCCGCGCTCGATGTAGAGCTCACGGCCGAAGGCGACCTTGCGGGTGCCGGCGCCTTCGTCCTCGGGGTTGTTGACGGCGTCGAGCTCCTCCGACGAGCCCTCGGGGTAGTTGGTGATCACCACCTTGAGGGGATCGAGGACCGCCATGCGGCGCTCCGCTTCGCGGTTGAGGATCTCGCGGATGCAGTGCTCGAACAGCGCGTAGTCGACGATGCTGTCACGCTTGGCGACGCCCACCTTGTCGATGAGGTTGCGGATGGCCTCCGGCGGCACCCCGCGGCGTCGAATGCCCGACAGGGTGGGCATCCGGGGGTCGTCCCAGCCGTCCACGTGGCCCTCGTTGACCAACCGCAGCAGCTTGCGCTTGGACAGCACCGTGGAGCTCAGGTTGAGGCGGGCGAACTCGATCTGGCGCGGCGCCGAAGGCACCGGTAGGTGCTCCACGAGCCAGTCATAGAGCGGCCGGTGGGCCTCGAACTCCAGGGTGCACAGGGAGTGGGTGATGTGCTCCATGGCGTCGGACTGGCCGTGGGCGAAGTCATAGGTCGGGTAGATGCACCAGCGGTCACCGGTGCGCGGGTGGGCGGCGTGGAGGATGCGGTAGATCACCGGGTCGCGCAGGTTGATGTTGCCCGAGGCCATGTCGATCTTGGCGCGCAGCACCTTCTCACCGTCTGAAAACTCGCCGGCCTTCATGCGCCGGAAGAGGTCCAGGTTCTCCGCCACCGGCCGGTTCCGGTGGGGGCTCTCGGTGCCGGGCTCGGTGAGGGTCCCGCGGTAGGCCCGGATCTCCTCCGCCGTGAGGTCGTCCACGTAGGCGTTGCCGTGCTCGATGAGGTGCTCGGCCCACTCGTACAGGGTATCGAAGTAGTCCGAGGCGAAGTAGAGGTGCTCGCCCCAGTCGAAGCCGAGCCAGCGCACGTCGGCCTGGATGGACTCGATGTACTCCATCTCCTCCTTCATGGGATTGGTGTCGTCGAACCGCAGGTGGCAGCGGCCTCCGTTCTCCGCCGCGATGCCGAAGTTGAGGCAGATCGACTTGGAGTGGCCGATGTGGAGATAGCCGTTGGGCTCGGGGGGGAACCGGGTGACGGTGCCTTCGTGCTTCCCCGAGTCCAGGTCGGAGCGGATGATCTCGCGGATGAAGTCGACGGACTCGGTGGTGGTGTCGTTGGTGCTCATCATTCCCCCGATCAGGCCTTCATGGTCCGCAGGACGTCCATGGCGCAGCGCAGCCGGCGCCGGCAGAGCTCCTTGCCCAACACCGCCATGGTGTCGAAAAGCCCGGGAGTTGCGGTGCGGCCGGTGACGGCCACCCGCACCGGCATGAAGAGCTGCTTGGGCTTGAGCTCGTGGCGCTCGCAGTGGTCGCGCATGGCGGCCTCGACGGTCTCCACGTTCCACTCCAAGATCGGGTCGAGGCTCTCCTCGAGGAGCACCCGGAAGAGCTTCGCCGTCTGCGGCGGGGTCATTCCCTTGGCCACCATCTTGGCCGCGGCCGTCTCGTCGTAGGTGACATCGCCGGTGAAGAAGAAGTCGGCGTAGGAGATGAACTCGGCCAGGGTCTCGATGCGCTCGTGGGCCAACGGCAGCACCTGGAGCAGGTACTCGTCGGAGAGCATCTCCGAGCGCAGCCGCCCGAGAAGCTCCGTCGGCGCGAGCTCGCGGATGTGCTTGCCGTTGAGCCAGCGCAGCTTCTCCAGGTCGAAGACGGGACCGCCGAGGCTGATCTTGGCGGGATCGAAGACCTCGATGAAGTCGCCGAGGCTGAACTGGTCGCGCTCGTCGGGCATGGCGAAGCCCATGAGGGCGAGGTAGTTCAACACGGCCTCGGGCAGGTAGCCGGCGCGCCGGTAATAGTTGAGGCTCACCGGGTTCTTGCGCTTGGAGATTTTGGACGTGTCGGCGTTTCTCAGCAGCGGCAGGTGGCAGAAGACCGGAAGCTCCCATCCAAACGCGCGGTACAGCTGCACGTGCTTGGGCAGCGACGAGATCCACTCCTCGGCGCGGATGACGTGGGTGATGCCCATGAGGTGGTCGTCCACCACGTTGGCCAGGTGGTAGGTGGGATAACCGTCGGACTTCACCAGGACCTGGTCGTCGATCTGCTCGGCGGCGAAGCTCACCTCGCCGCGGAGCAGGTCGTTCACCGCGATCTCGCCGCCGGTGGGCATGGCGAGGCGGATGACGTGCTGCTCCCCCGCCGCCCGGCGCGCCGCCGCCTCTTCCGGGTCGATGCCGCGGCAGCGGCCGTCGTAGCCGAAACGGCTCTTGGCCGCCTTTTGCTCGGCTCTGAGCTCGTCGAGCCGCTCGCGGGTGCAAAAGCAGGGGTAGGCGTCCCCCGACGCGATGAGCTGCTCCGCGTGCTCGGTGTAGATCTCGGTGCGCTCGCTCTGGCGGTAGGGTCCGCACGGACCGCCGACATCGGGGCCCTCGTCCCAGTCGAGCCCGAGCCACGACAACGCGTCGTAGATCATGGTCTCGGCCTCACCAGAGCTCCGTTTCTGATCCGTGTCTTCGACGCGGAGGACGAACTGGCCGCCCTGCTGCTTGGCCAGCGCGTAGTTGAAGAGAGCGACGTAGGCGGTTCCCACGTGCGGGTCGCCGGTGGGGCTCGGGGCGATGCGGGTTCTCACAGCGTGGGCCATCACGGTCCTCGTTTTCTTCCTGTCACATAGAAAAGCCGCCTCAACAGGCGGCGGGGTTTTCGTTTGGCGGAGAGGGCGGGATTCGAACCCGCGGTCCAGGTTGCCCCGGACAACTGCTTAGCAGGCAGCCCTGTTCAACCACTCCAGCACCTCTCCGGCCGGGACGGGTATTGTACGCATAGTCTGATTGACTGTAAAGCGCCGCACCCGCCTCCGATGCTGGATGTTCGATACTCGATGCTGGATATCGTAGGAAGACCCGAGGCAGCTTCCGTACCCGCGTCCGCGTCCGACTCGATCCCGCTCCCGATCCCGTTCCCGATCCCGAACGCAGCGACAGTGGCAGCGACCGACCGCCTCCCTCTCTCCGAGCGCCCCAGCGTGTTGGGATGGACGTGCCGTCTTTAACATTGTGCCGAGCACCTTCCGGCAATCATCGCGCCGATCACAATGTCAAAGGGGGCAATCGCCGAGCCCAGCCACTCAAAGATGGGCTGAAGCCTGCACGTAGGCCGCCGCTCGTCCGAGCAGGGCGGTCATTATTCTTTCGGTCGCCACCGCTGACCGCTCTGCTCGGGCGACGCTGGCCAACGACGCCGTCAGGCGGAGGCGGCCAGAAGGCCGGCGTCGAGGGTAGCAACCGTATCCGCATCCGAGACCGTGGCCGAATCCGTTTCCGGATCAGGGACAGCGACAGCGTCCTGCGGCAGCCGTCAGTGTCAGCAATCAGGTTCAGCGTCAGCAAACAGCGACCGCCTCGGGAGTTTCTCCTCTCTTGAGTAAGCTACCGCTGAGCCGGCCCACACCTCGACCCACTATCGAGTAGAATCACCATGCGCGCATCTGCGCGCGACCGGAGGGATGGCCGAGCGGTCGAAGGCGCTGGTCTTGAAAACCAGTGAGGTTCACGCCTCCGTGGGTTCGAATCCCACTCCCTCCGCCAGGCTTCGCTCGAAAACCGGCGGCCGCGACAGCCACATTCGTGGCAATCGTTGCGATCGGGGAGGCGGATGAGGATCCCGAGATTGCGGTGGATCCCGTTTGGCGCGTCCGACGCGCCACCGCAATTCGTCCGACGAATTGCCTAGCTCCCGCCCAACGAGCCCTTGATCTCGGGAAGCCCGCCGATGCCCTTGAGCTCGAAGAGGATGCGGAAGTCCTTGGTGGGATAGGCGCCGATGGCGAGATCGCGGTACTCGGCGGAGATGCTCCAGCAGCTCCCTTTCCAGCCGACCTGGTAGCGCTGTTGCTGGAGCTCGGACTGCTCGACGTCGTAGGCGACGTGGACGGCTGCTGACAGCGGGAAGCCCGGTTTGAGGAAGTTGATCATGGTTCGCACCTGTGACGAGAGCTTGTCACCGGTCATCGAGTTGTAGCCGTCGTACCAGGTGAGGCTGATCGAACCGAGTCCGGTGCGGCCGGTTCCCGTGAGCGAGGTGGAGAAAAGATTGTTATTGAGGAGGTCGTAGGCGATTCGCGCGTCGATCCCCGAACCGGGGGTGGGGGTGAAGCGGAGGGCTGTCCAGAGCGGTCCCATGCCGCTGGTTTCGCCGTCCGGGCCGAAGCTCAGTGGTCGTGAGAAGGAGTAGTCCTGGTAGAACTCGAGGGAACCGAGCTCGCGGGAGCTCAGACTTTTCTCCGAGCGACCGAAGACCCGGTTTGCCAGCGACACGCGGACCCGGTTGTCCAGCGGTGTGCTGTCGACCTCGTCGGCGATGGGGATGTTGGTGGTCTCGTCCCCGAGGCCCTGGAGGTAGGCGTACTCGATGCGCGGCTCGATGAGGTGCTTGAGCTTGGCAAAGCCCCACCGTGGTTTGTTGAAGATCTTCGAGAATGACGGCCCGCCGATGTCGATGCCGCCCGCGATATAGGCCCGGTCGATCGGCTCGTCGACGTACTCGGTCCTGTCGTCCGAGTACTGGGCCGTGTAGTAGGTGTAGCGGCCTCCGAGCCGGGGGGTCACGGTCAACCACGGGGGTCCAGGGAGCGTGTAATTGAGGGTCGGGAAGATGTCGCCGCGCCAGTAGTTGCCGGCGAGGTCGTTGCCCCGGTCGATGTCGAAATGATCGACCGATGAAACCATGTTCCAGTAGACGTCGCTGCCGAAGAGCCGGGTCGACCGAACGCGAAGCTGGATCTCGGGCTGGCGGGAGAGCACGACGTCCGGCTTGCGGTTATTCTCGCTGCTGCTGCTGCTGAGATAGGTGCCCCGGTAATCGCCGTTGATGTTCAGCGAGTACGGTCCCCAGCTCCGACTGAGAAAGAGGTAGGAGTAGACATCCCGCCGGGTGTTGGCCTCGAATGTCCGCTCGAACTCCTGGAAGAAGTCGGGGTCGTTGAGGTACTCGACCTGGGCCTGGAGCCGAAAGCCGAAAACGTCGGCCTGGTCGTGGCGGCCGTTGATCCGCCACTCCCACTCCTCCTGGTCCTGGTTGTAGATGGTGTAGAGATCGAGCTGCCCCCGGGCGTTGGCCATGGGCGCCCAGCGAAGCTCGTTGCCGATTCCGTAGTAGCCCTTGGAGAAGTACTCGAAAGTGAAGGTGGTGTCCCAGCTGCGGCCGAGGGGGAAGTAGACCGGCAGCCCGAGGTAGGTTCCAAGCAGGTCCGAGTAGCCCAAGTTGGGCATCAACAGCCCCGGTGAGCGTTCCTCCTTGATCGGCCACACCATGTAGGGCACGTAGAAGACCGGAACGCCCTGGATCTTGACCGCAGAGCTGGTGAACTTGCCGAATCCCTCCACCTCGAGTAGAGCTCGTTTCAGGTGAAAGCTCCAGGGCGGGTGCTTGGTCTCGTCCTCGCAGGTGGTGAAGACCGCCTTGTCGAGGCGGTAGTGGGTCTCGTCTATCTTCTCGATGGACTCGCCGGAAAAGGTGTACATGGGTGTGATGAAGCCCGTTGCGTTGCGGAAGATCCCCGCCTTCTCGCGCAGGTTGTAGTGGAGCTTCTCGGCGGTGAACCGGCTCGGTCCCTGATCGACGACGACATTGCCCTCGGCCACCAGATCCATGGTCGTTCCGTCGTAGATCACCTCATCGCACGACAGGGTGACGTCCTGATAGAAGATCTGAACCCCGCCCGAGAAAACGCAGACCTGGGTCTCCTCGTCACAGTCCTGGCGTTCGGCCCTCAGGCGCATGGCGCCGTCGGTCGGGGCGGGGGCCGCACCCTCGGTCGGCTCCGCCGGCGCCGGCTCCTGGGCGGACACCGCCAGCCACGGCGCCGCCGACAGCACCAGCGAGAGGACAATGATCCGCAGAGCTCGGGTCAGAAAATGCACGCTCTCCTCTCCGGTCGCCCGGCGACCGCCCACAATTCGCGACCGGACCACGTCATTGTAATCGGTGCCCCGTACAATGGGCTCGTGCGATGGCTGGGGGTCGATCCGGGCGGCAAGCGCCTCGGTCTCGCCGTGGGCGACGAGTTCACGGCGGCGGCCTCTCCTGTGGACGTGGTGGCCTATCCGGGCTGCGGCGCCGCCGCCGAGCTCATCGCTGCGGCCGTCGAGGACCACGCGGCGGCCGGGGCGGTGGTCGGGTTGCCCACCGACGCTGACGGCGAGGAAACGCCGGCCTGCGCCAGATCCCACGCCCTCGCCGACGCTCTCGACCAACTGGGGGTCGCGGTGCACCTGCAGTCCGAGTACCTGAGCTCCAACGAGGCCCGGCGCCGGGCGCGCCTGGCAGGACGCCGACGGTCCGCCGCCGTCGACGACCTCGCTGCCTGTGTCATCCTCGAGGACTTCTTCGCCCGCCACCCCGGCGACGGCTGTGCCTGATGCGCTGGACCGTGACACTCCTGTTGGTCCTGGTGGTGGCCGGCGTCGCCGTCGGCGGCGCCGCTGCCTGGGGCTGGCGACAGCTGCACGGGAACGAGTTGACCGAAGCGGTGGAGGTCAACATCCCACCGGGCCTCGCCGGACGGCAGGTTCTGGAGCTGCTGCACGAGGAAGGTCTCCTGCCGTCGCTGGCCATGGGGCGGCTGTACCTTCGATTCGCGGCCGACGGCCGCTCCATCCGCTGGGGGAGCTATCGGTTTCCCGCCGGCTCGCGGCCGGTGGACATGCTGGAACGTCTGCTGGACGGGCGGGTGGAGATGATCTCGGTCACGATCACCGAGGGATCGGACCTCAGCGCCGTCGCAACCCAGATGGCGGCCGCCGGAATCGGCACCGAGGCGGACTGGATCGCCATGGGGGACCGGACCGACTTCATCGCCGACCTCATGCCACGAGCTCCGTCTTTGGAGGGCTTCTTCTTTCCCGAAACCTATCACTTCGCCGAGGGTGTCTCGGTGGAGACGGTCGCGCGGCACCTGGTGGCGCGTTTCCGGGCGGTCTGGGCCGAAGAGAGCTCAGCCGCGGCGCCGCTCTGGGGGGAGGATTTCGACGTCGTGATCCTCGCGTCCTTGGTGGAGGCTGAAACCGGGGTCGCCGCCGAGCGCGCCCGGGTGGCCGGGGTCTACCGCAACCGCTTGCGCCGCGGCATGCTGCTGCAGTGCGATCCCACGGTGGTCTACGCCCTGAAACAGCGGGGCGAGTGGACCGGGCGGCTGCTGCGCGTCCACTGGGGCGTGGACGACGTCTACAACACCTACCGGCACCCCGGGCTGCCGCCCGGCCCCATCAACTCCCCGAGCCGGGCGGCCCTCCGCGCGGCGATGACTCCGGAGGAGCACCGCTACCTCTACTTCGTCGCCGCGCCCGAGGGCGGCCATGCGTTCTCGCGCACCCTGGCCGAGCACAACCGCGCGGTGGCCCGCTGGCAACGGTCCCGTCGTTGACCGCCAACCGGCCGCGGTGTACCGTGTGCAACGGAGGGAAACTTGGTTGAGAACTACGGGCTCTTCGGCCCCTGCATCCTGCTGAGAGAGGTGTATTCGGACGATCTCGGCCGCCTATTCCGAGCCGCGGTCGTCGAGGACGGATCCGTCGACCGTACCGCCTGGCTGCGGGTCTTCGGGGCTCCCCACCTGCCGGCGCAAGCCATCGAGGACGCCATGGTCCAGGCCGAGGAGATCGCGGAGCACCTGAACGGCTCTCAGCTCGCCGGCGGGTCGTTCTTCCTCACCGAAGACGGCGTCCCGGCCGTCGGTTGCGACTACGTGGCCGGACAGCCCCTGAACCGTACGCTGGAGCGGGCCCGCGACGAGGCCTTTCCCTTCCAACCGGACAACGCCCTACTCGTCGCCGAGAAAATCGCCCAGGCCCTGGCCACCGTCGAGACCGTGGAGCTCGACGGCGTCCCACTGGCCCACGGCTTCCTCCATCCGGGGCTGGTTCTCCTGAGCAACGACGGTGAGGTGACGGTGACGGCTGTCGGCCTGGGTTCCGCCCTCGCCTCAGGCCTGTCACGGCCCGAGGCCGCCCCGGGGGCGCGCGCCTACATGGCGCCCGAGGTCCTCGCCGGTGAAGCTCCGACCGTGCGGAGCGACGTCTACTCCGTCGGCGCCATCCTCTTCCACCTCCTCACCGGCACCGCCCTGCCCGGCGACCCCGACGCCCGCGCCGCAGCTCTCGACGCCGGTCTTCTCTCGTGGGACGGGGAAGCCGTTCCCGACGACATTCGCTCCATCCTCGATCGAGCCCTCGCGCCGACTCCCGGCGGCCGGTACGAGTCTGCCGCGAAGCTCCGGTCCGAGCTCGACGACCTCGTCTTCGGCGGCGCCTACTCGCCGACCACCTTCAATCTCGCCCTCTTCATGGACCGGCTCTTCCGCGCCGAAATCGAGGCCGACGAGCTCGCCGTCGAACTCGAGAAGGGGATCGATCCGACCCTCTACATCACCGCCGGGGCCGCCGAGGAGGATCCCGCCGCGGAAGCACCGCTCACCGGGCCGGAGCCGGAGGTTGCGCCGGTCGCGACATCCGAGCCGTGGTCCGAGCCGAGGCCCTCCCCGAATGCGCCCAGCCGTTGGCCGGTGTGGGCCGGGATCGGCGCTGCAGCGGTCATCGTGGTCGCCGGCCTCGTGTACTGGCTGGGCGGTTTCGGCGGCCCCTCGGCGCCCCCGCCGCCGCCGACACCCACGCCCCAGGAGATCGCGGCCCAACGGCGGGCGCAGGAGGATCGACTGCGCAGCCTGACCCAGGAAATGGTTCAATCGATGATGGCCGAGCGGGAGGAGGAGATCCGCCAGGAGCTCGTCGCCCGCCAGTCGAGGATCGAAGAGTTACAGCGCCGGCTCCAGCAGAGCGAGGCGAGAGCCGCCACCAGCGCCGCCGCGGCGCGCGACGAGGCCGCAACCCAGCAGGCGCTCATGGATGAGATTCAGCAACAGGAGGCGGCGCAACGGGCGCAACAGGATGCCCTGGAAAGCGAGCGCCAGCAGGCCCTGGAGCAGGCCGCAGACACCCTGGACTCGATAACCGAGGGATCCGGTGCGTCGGCTGCGGCCTCGACCTCGGCGGCCGACGCCGCCCCCGGACCCGACGTCGCAGCGCCGACGCCACTGCCGCCGACCCCGTCGCCGACCCCTGCCGAGCTGGACCTGCCGCCGCGCAGGGAAGAGCCGCAGGTTGCCGTCGGTGATTTCATCGCGCTGGAATCGGTGGACACGCGGCCGGTCATCATCAAGAGTCAGCCGCTCGAGTGGCCGCGGAACGCCGCCCGCTCCAAGGGCAGGGGCGTGGTGGTCGTGCGGCTGACGGTCAATGCCCAGGGGGGTGTCGAGGACGTGACCGTTCTCCGTGCCGATCACACCGGCTGGGGCATCCCCGAGGCGGCGATGGAGGCCGCTCGGGGTTACCGGTTCAAGCCGGGCACCAAGGCTGGGGTCGCCATCACGACGCATGCATTCGTGACCTGGCGCTACGATTTCACCGGCGACGAATGAGAATGGTTCATCCCGCAAATGGCGGGATGAACCATGGTGTTGAGTTAGGAGTTTTGAGTTATGAGTTTCATCGCAGTCATCGCAGGCGTCACAGCGCCGGCTATCACCGGCTGAATCTGCTTGTGCCGCTTTCGCTCCTGCTTGAATCAGCCCGCTTCATCCGCCGCACCGTCCCTCGCGATGAAAA
>JAZBOQ010000309.1:0-4603 GCA_036351195.1 Thermoanaerobaculales bacterium
GACCGGTTCGATCCCCCCGGAGCTCGGGACCCTGACATCTCTGGGGCATCTCGATCTCAGCCAGAATCACCTGTCCGGTGCGATCCCGGCCGAGATCGGCGCCCTCGTCAACCTCGGTTTTTTGAACCTGTCGGCCAACGCCTTGTCGGGGGCGATCCCGGCCGAGATCGGCGGCTTGGTCAACCTCGGCGAGCTCTTCCTCGCCTGGAATCAGCTCACCGGCTCGATCCCGCCGGAGATCGGCGGCCTGGGAGCGCTGTGGGGGCTCGACCTCGCCTTCAATCACCTGGAAGGGCAGATTCCCTCCGAGTTCGGAAACCTCGGCAACCTCCAGTGGATGAACCTGCGGTCGAACAAACTGATGGGGCCGGTCCCGACCACGATCACCGACCTCACGTCGCTGGGGGACAACAGCAGCGACATCCAGATGAACGGCCTGTACAGCGGCGACCCTGGGGTCGTCGGGTTCCTCGACGCCAAGTGCGGTCCCGATTGGAAAGAGGTCCAGACGGTGATGCCGACCGGTTTCTCTACGGTAGCGTCGACGGGGGTTTCGGTGACCCTCGGTTGGAACCCCATCCCGTACGGCTGGGACCCCGGCGGCTACGACATCTTTGTCTCGGAAAGCCCTTCGGGTCCGTTCCTCCACCACGGCCGGGCGGTGGACAAGACCGCGGACGCGTGGACGGTGTTCGGTCTGCTGCCGAGTGCGACCTACTTCTTCAAGATCTGCGCGGTCACGGAAACCAACGCGGAGAATCCGAACACGGTATTCAGCGAGCTGACCGCACCGATCGCTATCGCGACGACGTCGGATCCGTCGACCTGGTATGCCGCCCCCGACGGGGTCGTCGGGAACGACTGTGCGTCGCCGGCAACGCCTTGCCCGACCATCCAGACGGCGCTCAACATGGCGGCGCCGGGAGAGGTGGTCCACCTCGCGGCGGGGACCTACACCGAGACCCTCCCCATCGATGAACCCGTCATGTTGGTCGGTGCCGGCGCCGGAACAACCGTGATCGAAGGTTGGGGCTGGGCGCCGGTGGTCGACATCTTCCCGTTCGCCCAGCTCGACCTGTCGGGAGTGACCATCAGGAATGGACAGGTCCAGTTCGGGGCCGGGGTCTACGTCGGGTGGCGAGGACGTCTGGAGATGCGAGATGCCGTCGTCACCATGAACGACGCCGAGATCATGGGGGGAGGCATCTACGTCGAGTGCGAGGCCGGCGCGGTGCTCGAGAACCTGGTGATCACCGGCAACACGGCCGGAGAACGGGGCGGCGGTCTCGCAGCCTGCGGCTGGACCCGGCTCGTCGACAGCTCGGTAAGCCAGAACAGCGCGCCCTGGGGCGGCGGTGTGGCGATCAACGGCCACGTGCGGATCGAGGCCTCGACCATTGCCGACAACACGGCGACCGAGTTCGGCGGCGGGGGGGTCGTCAACCAGGGTTGGTCGATTGTTGTCGACAGCGCAATCCACGGGAACACCGCGAGCC
The DNA here is from genome assembly GCA_036351195.1 of Thermoanaerobaculales bacterium. Taxonomy (GTDB): domain Bacteria; phylum Acidobacteriota; class Thermoanaerobaculia; order Thermoanaerobaculales; family Sulfomarinibacteraceae; genus JAHECW01. The sequence continues at coordinate 1,497 of JAZBOQ010000309.1, forward strand.
TCGGCGGCGGACTGGCGAACATGCAGTGGGCGAACCTTCTCGTCGAAAACAGCACCGTGAGCGGAAACGACGGCGGCGGCCTCTTCAACGACTTCCTGGCAGTCGCCGGTCTCGACGGCTGCACGGTGGCGGACAACAGCGGCATCGACACCGAGCATTCGGGGGTCATGAACTGGGACTCGGTGTCCCTCCACTCGACCGTTCTCGCCGGCAACATGCCCTTCAACTGCGCCAACCGCGTCACCAGCTACGGCTACAACCTGGAGGATGGAACCGGGTGCGGGCTCGACGGCCCCGGAGATCTCAGCGATACCGACCCGATGCTGGGTCCCTTGGCGGACAACGGCGGACCCACGCTCACCCACGCGCTGCCGGCGGGCAGCCCGGCCATCGACCATGGCGATCCGGCGGCCTTCTTCGCTGTCGACCAGCGGGGCATGGACCGTCCGGCGGACGGTGATTTCGACGGCGTGTCGGTGGCCGATGTGGGCTCTGTCGAGTTCGTTGATCCGATCTTCGCCGACGGTTTCGAAACCGGCGACGCCACGGTCTGGGGGTCGATCTCGCCGTAGTCGGATCGCCTCTCGGCTCGCCGAGGCTCTCCGTGGGTGTCTGGGGCGTTGCAAAGAGACTGCGCTCGCTCATCGCGGTTTCCGCTGCTGATCGCGGACCCTGGCATCGGGAACGGGATCGGGAACGGGGGCGGAAGCTGGATTGGGGGAGGAGTACACTGGCACTCCATCCGTTGGAGGGTGCCGCGTTGAGCGAAAAACTCGAGTTCCAGACGCGAGATGCCGGGGATCTCGCCCGCGCCTTCGAGGAGTTCATTCCATTCAACAAGCTGCTCGGGATGCGGTGTCTCGAGGTCGGAGACGGTGCGGCGCGGGTCGAGCTGCCGTTCCGGTCGGAGCACGTCGGGAACCCGGAGATTCCTGCTCTTCACGGCGGCGCGATCTCGGCGACGCTGGACACGACGGGAGGACTTGCGGTCTGGTCCAAAGCGAGACCGGATGATCGGGTGTCGACCATCGAACCAAGGGAAAGGTCGTACTTCATGAAGCGTTCGTGCCGGCTGGTCGCCGCCGCCGCATGCCTGGTGTTCGTCGGTTTCGGAGACGCGGTTGCCGACAACGGCACCGAGGACTTTGGTGACGAGGTCCTCAAGCTCGCCGACATCTTCCAGCTCGAGGTCGCGGCCGATCCCCAGATCTCGCCGGACGGCGAGCAGATCGTCTACGTCCGCACCTCGATGGATGTGATGTCGGACCGACGCCGGTCCAATCTCTGGATCATCAACGCCGACGGCAGCCGCCACCGGCCGCTGACATCCGGCGACGAGAACCACTCCTCGCCGCGCTGGTCGCCCAGCGGCGACCGGTTGATCTACCTTTCCGGAGAGGAGCACACGGCCCAGGCGTTCATCCGCTGGATGGATACCGGACAGACCGCTCGACTGGCCCAGCTGCCGGCTCCGGCCGGCGGCATCGCATGGTCGCCGGACGGGAAGGAGGTGGCCTTCTCCATGCCTGTACGGGAGAAGAAGGAGCCCTTCGTCACGATGCCGTCGCCGCCGCCGGGAGCGAGCTGGGCCGAACAACCCACGGTCATCGACAAGGTTCTCTACCGGGCCGACGGGATCGGCTACCTGCCGGACGTCTTCTTCCAGATCTTCACGCTTCCGGCCGACGGAGGCTCGCCCCGTCAGATCACCCGCGGTCCGCACCATCACCGGAATCCGGTGTGGTCTCCCGACGGAGCGAGCCTGCTTTTTTCGGCCAACCGGCGGGAGGGCTGGGAGTATGAGCCGCGCAACAGCGAGATCTATCGAGTCGATCTGGCGACCCGTGAGGTGACGGCCCTGACCGATCGCCACGGGCCCGACGCCTCGCCCGCGATCTCACCCGGCGGCGACGCCATCGCCTATCTCGGTTACGAGGACAGGTACCAGGGGTATCAGGTGACCCGTTTGTCGGTGATGAACGCCGACGGCAGCGGCGCGAGGGTTGTGACCGATGGTCTCGACCGTAGCGTCTCCAATCCTGTGTGGAGCCCGGACGGCGATGGCATTTTCATCATGTACCACGATCAGGGGAACACCAAGCTCGCCCGAGTCGACCGGGACGGCGAGATCGACCTGCTGGCCGCCGATGTCGGGGGGCTCTCCCTCGGCCGGCCGTACTCGGGGGGCGCCTACTCGGTGGCGGACGATGGCAGCTTTGCCTTCACCTTGTCGCGGCCGGATCATCCGGCCGACGTGGCGGTCGGAACCAAGGGCGGCGAGATCCGCCGGCTCACCAGCCTCAACGACGATCTTTTCAACCACAAGGAGCTGGCTGCGGTGGAGGAGATCCGCTTCGCCTCGTCGTACGACGGCCGCGAGATCCAGGGGTGGATCGCCACGCCGCCGGGGTTCGACGCGTCGAGGAGCTACCCGTTGATTCTCGAAATCCACGGCGGCCCCTTCGCCAACTACGGCGATCGCTTTTCGGCTGAGGTCCAGCTCTACGCCGCCGCCGGGTATGTGGTGTTGTACGTCAATCCCCGCGGCAGCACGAGCTACGGCGAGGAGTTCGGCAATCTCATCCACCACAACTACCCGAGCCAGGATTACGACGATCTGATGTCGGGGGTCGATGCCGTCATTGCACGCGGTTTCATCGACGTCGACGAGCTCTTCGTGACGGGCGGCAGCGGGGGAGGGGTGCTGACGAGCTGGATCGTCGGCAAGACCAATCGATTCGCCGCCGCCGTGGTCGCGAAACCGGTCATCAACTGGACCAGCTTTGCACTGACCGCGGACTTCTACACGACATTTCACCGCTACTGGTTCCCCGGACCTCCGTGGGAGCAGTTCGAGCACTACTGGAAGCGTTCCCCGCTGTCCCTGGTGGGCAACGTGACCACACCGACCATGCTGCTCACGGGCGAGGCCGACTATCGGACGCCGATGTCCGAGTCCGAGCAGTACTACCAGGCGCTGAAGATCCGGAAGGTGGACGCCGCCCTGGTCCGCATCCCCGGCGCCTCGCACGGCATCGCTCGCCGCCCGAGCCAGCTCATGGCCAAGGTCGCCCACATCCTGAAGTGGTTCGAGATGCACCGGGCGA
>JAZBOQ010000310.1:0-29354 GCA_036351195.1 Thermoanaerobaculales bacterium
AAAGGCAGATCGCCGGCGGGGGCGCCGACGCTACAAAGTACTGAGCTCCATTGTAGTGCCGGCGCCCCCGCCGGCGATCTGCCTTTGATCTTCGTCCTCTCCTGGAGCCCGGTATTTTTGCACGAGGCTCAACCGTCAGGCGGTGGAGCGCGACGAGGCCGCATGCAAGCCGATTGCGATGGCTTCGGGCCGCCGAGGCCCGATCGCGATTCGCGAACGCGAATCGCTAGACGATCCGTTCCCGGATCTTGGCGGAAATGACGTCCATGAGCCAGACGGTGCCGGCGATGAGCAGTACCAGGGTACCCACCTCGCCCCACTCACCGAGATCGACGCGGGGCTTGAGGATGTAGCCGATGCCGCCGCCGCCGACGAAGCCGATGATGGTGGACATGCGGACGTTGATGTCCCAGCGGTAGATGGTGAAGCTGAGAAAGGGCGGAATGACCTGAGGCACGACGCCGAACCGCAGCACCTGGAGCGCGGACGCCCCGGTGGCGGCGATGGCCTCCATGGGCCCGGTGTCGATGGACTCGATCTGCTCGGAGTAGAGCTTGGTCAGCGCCGCCACCGAGTGCACCCAGAGCGCGAGCACGCCGGCGAAGGGGCCGATGCCCACCCAGGAGATGAAGATCAGCGCCCAGACCAGGGGTTCGACGGCGCGAACGAAGTTCATGAAGGTGCGCGCGACGGTGTAGGAGATGCGAGCGGTCACCGTGTTGCGGGTCAGGTTCCGCGCCGACGGAAACGCGAGGACGAAGGCCACGGGAATGGCGAACGCCGTCGCCATGAAAGCGAGAAAGACGGTCTGGACCAACAGAACGAGGCCCTCGTGGAGCACCGCGCTGGACGGGTTCATCAGACCTCGGACGATGTCGGCGGCCTTGCCGAACTTGGTCAGGAAGGTCACCAGGTCGAGCTCGGTGATGAGCCAGCCGGTGAAGAAGGTGAGCTCGATGAAGATCGCCGTAAACCAGCCGCGGAGCGTCTGGGTCCACTCCAGCGGCTCCTCCCACTCGGGTACGCCGCGCACCCAGGCGCGACCGAGAGAGGCCCCGAGCTGGCGATAGAAGAGGTTCCACAGCACCGCCAGCGCGATACCGCCGGCCGCCGCCCAGCCGTAGTGCAGGAGATCGAGGATCTGCTCCGCCGAGAGCAGCAGGCCGGTGGGCCCCCGTTGACCCGAAAACGCCAGGATCAGGAACTCGACCATGAGAATGGTGATCCCCAGCAGGACCGCGTCCAACGCCGTGGCCTGGAGTCGGGCCAGGCTCTTCTCCCAGGCGGTGGGCGGCGCGGCGGCAGTGCTGTCGGCCATCTCAGAACCCCGTATTGGACGCCGGTTGGGCATCCTCGCCGTAGATTTCCTTGAAGGTGGCGTGGTCGAACTGGTCGGGCACGCCCTCCCAAACGAGGCGGCCGTCGCGCAGCGCCACCATCCGGGTGGCGTACTTGGTCACCAGATCGATGTCGTGCAGCGAGCACATCACCGTCATCCCCTCGTCGCGGTTGAGGGCCTCGATGTGGCGCATCACCGAGTGGCGCAGCGCCGGGTCCAGGGAGGCCACCGGCTCGTCGGCGAGAATCAGCCGCGGCTCCTGCATCAGGGCGCGGGCGATGGCCACCCGCTGCTGCTGGCCGCCGGAGAGCGCGTCGGCGCGGCTGGCGAAGCGGTCGCCGAGACCGACCCGGTCGAGGCAGGCGATGGCCCGGTCACGCTCCTCCGACGAGAACGAGAGCATCATGCTCGAGATCAGCGGGCTGCGGCCGAGCGCGCCGGAGAGCACGTTGGTGAGCACGGTGTGGCGTTTCACGAGGTTGAACTGTTGGAAGATCATGGCGACCTGCCGGCGCATGTCACGCAGCTTGGCGCCCTTGGCGCCGGTGATCTCTTCACCGAGGATCCACACCCGGCCCTCGGTGGGATCGATGAGCCGGTTGATGCAGCGCAGCAGCGTCGACTTGCCCGAGCCCGAGAGCCCGAGCACCGCCAGGAACTCGCCCGTGTGGACCTCCAGGGTCACCCCTTCCAGGGCGCGGACACCGCCGGGGTAGACCATCCCGAGGTCTTCGACGCGGATCGCGGTCTCGGCGATCACGAGCCTCCCCCTTTGGCCTTGCGCCGCTCGAGCTTGGCCTCGGCCGCCTCGAGCAGCTTGGAGGCGCTCACACCGGTGCGTTTGAGGGCGTCGCGGAACTCGTCGAAGTCGGCGTCGGCGCATTCGGCCGCCGCCACCCCGGCGACGAGGTCGTAGTAGGCGCCCTGCCCTTCCGAGGTTTCGAGGAAGCGCTGCAGCGATGTCTCGAACTGCTGCCACGTGGACTCGGGGAAGCCGCGGCGGACGCAACACACATCGTTGGGGATCGGGTCGGTGAGGGCGAGCACCCGAACGTTCTCCAGGAAGGTGTCCCGGCGTTCCTGGTCGTCCATGTTCTTCAGGATGAGAAAGCGCGCGTCGCCGACCTTGGTGCCGTCTCGCTCGTTGGCCGGTGACGGCGGCGAGTAGAAGGCGGCGCCGCCGGCGACCTTACCGTCCTCCACCGCCTGCACGGCGTTCGGGTGGCCGCCCGCGAAGAAGACGTGGCCGAGCTCGACGCCGGCTCGCTGGAGCAGGGCGCGGGCGAAGATGTGTCCCGAGGTCGAGGTCTCGTCGGAAAAGGCGAAGGTCTTGCCGTTGAGGTCCTCCAGGCGATTGATCCCGGAATCCGCGCGACTGAGCACGCAGCCGTAGTAGACCTTCTTGAGCTCGGGCGCCGCCTGCCCGGTGCGGTGGACGATCCTCGTCTCGAGCATAGTTCCCGGCCGGTCGTACTCGAGCTCCTTGCGGCCGTCGCCGACCCGGTCGTTGGGCCCGGAGGTGACGTGACGGCTCGCCGCCGCGACCACGCCGTCCTTCCGCTCGGCCAGGTACCAGACGGCCTCCTTGTCGTCGGCCACGGGTACCTCGACCCACCCCGGCGCGGATTCGTCGAGGATCTCCACCAGCATGGCCCGCAAACGGCCCGTGATCGTGGCGGGAAAGGCGATCTTTTGATCGACGAGGTTCTCGAGCCGCTCGGGCTCGCCGGGAGCGGTGCGGGTGATGATGACGCCGTAACGGTCCACCGAACGAACCACCTGCAGCCGGGCCTCGGCGCCGTAGCGGGCGTTAGCCAGGACGTAGGCGAAGGCCGGGATCCAGGCGACATCGGCCTGGCCCGCACCCAGCGCCTCGATCACCGCGGCGTAGCTGGTGGGCACCTGGGAGCGCAGGGTGAGGCCGCTGTCTTCGCGCACGAACCGGGCCAGCTCGTCGCCGCGGCGAACCAGCGTCCCCTGCTCCACCGACGGCACAAAGAGCATCTGGACGGCCTTCTGCCCGGACGCCTCGAGGCTCGACCGACGCTGCAGGCCCCACGCGAAGACGACGAAGAGGACGATGACCACCGTCCACCCGATCCACGGAACCCAACTCCTCGATTGACTCACGACGCGCGCAGATTAACACGTCCGCCGGCCATTGAACCGCGAAGTCGCTGACTTCCCGGTGGGGGCGACGCCTGCAACCCAACCACACGACAGCGTCGAACGACAGCGGCAGGAGTCAGCGACCGCGTCCGTATCGATCCCGATCCCGATCCCGTTCCCGATGCAGCGGCAGCCGGCAGGGACAGCCCCAGCGGGCAGCGGCAGGCAACAGCGACCGCGGCGCGCCCGGGGACCCGCCGTTCATGGTGAAGCCTGGGAATTCCGAAGGCAACACGTAGCCGATGGGGAGCCCGGATTCAAGGGGCAAGGTGTATCGCCTCGGAGGCGACCCCTTGAATCCGGGCCCCGCCATCGGCTGGAGGGAGCCATGAATTCCCAGGAAATCACCATGAACAACGAGCCCCCCAACAGCCACCTGAGGATTCTCTCCATCTCGGGCGCCGTGCCTCGGGGAAAGGCAGTCGTCACCTTGAATCTCTTCGACGAGATCCGCGCGATGACGTGGAGGCTTCTCCATCCGTGACGCACCAGAAACAGTCGGCGGAGGCGCCGATTCACTTCGGCGCCCGCACCGTCTGATCGTCACACATCCAGGCGAATCGCCTCCCGCCGTGTTGGGGCCTCGGAGGGCATGACGCCCTTCAGGATCTCGTCGAGAGTGCGCTTCTTCTGGTCGGCGAGCCACCGGCAGCTGACGACCCGGCCGTTCCAGATCGTGTGCATGGTCGGGTAACGGCGCACGTCGCCGCGCTCGTCGAAGGCGATGGTCCCGGTGATGCCGTCGAACTCCTGCAGACCGACCCGCATGTATCGCCGCAGATCCGACACCCTCACCGACCGCGCATCCAGCAGGGCCTGCAACGCCACCCGCATGGCGTCGTAGCCGTGGGCGGCGTAGAAGTCCGGCGAGGTTCCGAAGGCCTCGCGGTAGCGATCCACGAACGGACAGTCCGGATCCGGGTCGGCCGACCGGCCGCAGGCATGCAGGGCGCTCATGGGGAAGACCACTCCTTCCAGGGCGTCGCTTCCCCTGTCGAGCAGCTCGGCCAGGTAGATCGCCGATGTGGTGCACTTGAGGCCCTCGTACCCCACCTGGTCGAGAAGGTGCAGCGCATCGGCGATGTAGGCGGCGTGCCCGACCACGTAGACCGCGTCGGGCTCGTAGGCCGTGATCATGTCGGTCGCCTTGCGCCTCCACCACTCCAGCTCCTGGTGGACGGTGGCGACGATGACACCACCGAGGCGAAGGTCAAAGTGCTGCCGGAACTCGGCTTCCAGGCCGCGGGAGAAGGTCGAGTCGTCGGTGAGCACCAGCACGGAACGCACCGCCCCCGAGTCGTAAAGATACCTCGCAGCGGTGCTGCCCTCGACCTCATCGGTGGCGAAGAGGCGGAAGAAGTAGGGGCTCCGACCGGTCAAGCTGCTCGCCGACGCCGACGGCGAGAGGCAGACGACCTTCTCGTCTTCGACCACCGGAATCAACGCCACCGCCTCGTCGGTGGTCACACCTCCCACCACCAGCTCCACCTGGAGTTCGGTGGCCAGGCGCCGCAGCTCGGTCGCCGCCCGATCGGGGGCGGACCGGGTGTCCGCCTCCACGAGACTGAATTCCGCCGGCAGCGAGCCGCCGGACTCGGCTTCGGACAGAGCGAGTCGGATGCCGTTGCTGACCGCTCGGCCGTAGGCCTCGGCGTGACCGCTCTCCGGAGTCAGCACACCCACCGTCGGCGCCGGGGTGCATCCCCAGACGATCATCGGAATCGCCAACGCGATCATGCCGGTGGGTTTCTTCATGGCTTCCTCCCGGGTTCGTTTGTCAATCTCAATCGGCTCGAGTCTCTGATACCAGTGTCACCCCGAAGAATCGGCCCACCGACGATTTCTACAAACTTGTGACGAAATTCCCGAGCTCAGCGATTCTCGCGGATGAGATGTATGAAGCTCTTGAGGCACTGTTGGCTGCGAAAAGCAGAGGCGTACCCGGTGGAGCATTTTCGCAGCCAACAGAGACCAAGAGATTCGTGCAGATCGCCGTCGAGAATCGCTGAGCTCAGGAATAAGCTGTCGTAAAATCATGCACCACCGGCGGGACGCAGGTTCGGACGTTCCCGCCTCGAGGAGGAGGATCTCGATGTTCTTTCGCTCAGTGGCCGTCGTCGTTCTGGCTCTCGTCGTCACCACCGTTGCCGCCGCCGCGGACGCACCGCTGCCGCGCCACCCCGCTCCGTCTCCCGACGGCGACCGGATCGCCTTCTCCTGGCAGGGCGACATCTGGCTGGTGGCAGCCGGAGGCGGTGACGCGCGGAGGCTTACCGCCCACCCCGCCGACGAACGGCACCCTCTCTGGTCTCGGGACGGCAGCCTCATCGCCTTCGCCTCGAACCGCCACGGCAACGCCGACATCTTCGTCATGCCGGCCGACGGCAGCGCAGCGCCCCGCCGTCTCACCTACGCCTCGGTGACCGACACTCCCCTCGACTTCACTCCCGACGGATCGGCGGTGCTCTTCGCTTCCGACCGCGCCATGGGAATCCGGTGGATGCCCCAACTGTGGACGGTGCCCGTCGCCGGCGGCACTCCCGCCATGGCTGACGCGGCCTTCGCCGAGCAGGCCGCCTACGCTCCCAACGGCGAGACCATGGTCACGGTACGCGGCGCCACCAAGTGGACCCGCCGCGGCTACCGCGGGGCCGCCAACCGCGAGCTCTGGCTCACCGACGGCAGTGGCGACTACCAGCAGCTGACCACCTTCGACGGCGACGACGATTGTCCGTCGTGGATCAACGACCACACCGTCGCCTTCCTGTCGAGCCGCAACGGGCGCAAGAACGTCTTCACCCTCGACGTGGCAACCGGCGCCGTCACCGCCCTGACCTCCCACGACGGCTCGGCGGTGCGATTCCCCCGGGCCGCGGCCGACGGATCGCTCATCGCGTATGAGTTCGAGGACGCGCTGTGGACCGTCGGCGCCGGCGGCGGAAGCCCGTCGCGGTTGAGCATCTCGGTTCCCGCCGACAGCCTGGTCAATCCCGTCGCCCGCCGCACCTCGACCTCCGACGCCACCGACCTCGCGGTCAGCCCCGACGGGGCCCTCGCCGCCTTCGTCGTCCACGGCGACATCTTCGTCACCGACATCGTCTCCAAAAAGGACCAGGAGATCGCCGCACCCGCGACGAACCAGGTCACCGACACCCCCGAGCAGGAGGGCTCGATCCGGTGGTCCCCGGACGGCGAGCACCTGCTCTTCACCGCCGCCGCGGCCGAGGCCGGAGGCTTCGACCTCTACTCCGTCGCCCTCACCGACGACGACCTCGGCTGGACCGAGAGCTTCGACTTCGAGGTCACCCCGGTCGTCGCCGGCGCGGCCAACGAGCGCGACGCCCGCTTCTCCCCGGCCGGCGACCGCATCGCCTTTGTCCGCGGCAAGGGCGATCTGGTGGTGGCCGACGCCGACGGCGGGAACGAGATCGTGCTCCACCATCATTTCTACCCACCCACCTTCGCCTGGTCGCCGGACGGGAAGTGGATCGCCTTCGCCTCCGAGGACCAGCACGCCAACTCCGAGATCTACCTGGTCTCCGCCGAAGGCGGCGAGCCCTACAACGTCAGCCGGCACCCCGATTTCGACGAGCTCCCCGTGTGGTCGCCCGACGGCAGGCGTCTGGCGTGGGCCTCGCAGCGGCAGGACAACAGCTTCGACGTCTGGGCGGTCTGGCTCACCGACGCCGACCACCGTCGGACCAACGCCGAGTGGCTCAAGGTCTGGAACGGCGACGACGAGCCCGAAGAGGGCGAGGACGAATCAGAAGGCGACGATGAAGACGCCGATGACGACGTTGATGAAGACGCCGATGAAGGCGACGACGCCCCCGATCTTCCCGAGGTCGTCATCGACTTCGACCGCTTGTGGCAGCGGAGCCGCCAGCTCACCTCCATGAACGGCGACCAGTTCCCGGTGGCCATCGGCCCCGACGGCAAGCGCATCGTCTTCCTCAGCCGCGCCGAGGGCGAGGCCGACCTCTTCAGCGTGCGTTTCGACGGCGAAGAGGTCGAGAGCCTCACCGAAGGAGACACCGGCCCCGACGCCGTTCAACTGATCGGCGACGACACCCTCTTCTTCCTCAACTCCGGTGGCTCGATCCAACGAATCGGGCTCGACGGCGCCGCGGGCGATCCGGTGCCCTTCAGGGCCCGGTACACGGTGGACACCCGCGTCGAGCGCGAAGTGGTGTACGACGAAGCCTGGCAGGCCTTGGACGAGAACTTCTACGATCCCGCCTACCACGGCGCCGATTGGGACGCCATCTACGACCGCTACCGGCCCTGGGCGCGAGCGGCGTCGTCGGATGCCGACTTCGCCGACGTGATCAACCTCATGCTCGGCGAGCTCAACGCCTCCCACATGGGCTACTACCCCCGCGGCCGTCGCGCCGCCAACCCGGGCGACCAGACCGGCTTCATCGGCGCCGTCTTCGATCCCGCCGCCGGCGGCCCCGGCCTGCTCGTCACCGAGGTGCTGTCCGACTCTCCCGCCGACCATCCCGATGTCCGCCTCGCGGCCGGTGAACGAATCCTGGAGGTCGGCGGTGTTGCCGTGGACGAGGCGACCAACATCTACGGCCTCCTGGTCGACGCGGTCGACGAGCGCGTTCGACTCACCATCCGGGGCGCCGACGGTGACGTCCGGCGAGCGGTGGTGAGACCGGTGTCGTCGGGCGCCGAGAGCCAGCTGCGCTACGAGGAATGGGTCCGTCAGCGGCGAGCCCTCGTCGACGAGTGGTCCGAGGGACGCCTCGGCTACCTCCACATCCAGGGCATGAGCGCGCCCTCCTTCGAGGTCTTCGAGCGCGACCTCTTCGCCGCCGCCGACGGCAAGGAGGGACTCGTCATCGACGTCCGCTCCAACGGCGGCGGCTGGACCACCGACTACCTCATGGCGGTGCTCATGGTCCGCCGCCACGCCTACACCGTCCCGCGGGACGCCGACGCGACGGAGCGGTCCTATCCGACGTCCGAACGGTTGCCGGTGGGCGCCTACACGCGACCCGCCGTCGCCCTGTGCAACGAGGACTCCTACTCCAACGCCGAGATCTTCTCGTGGGCCTTCCAAACCCTGGAGCGCGGCCCGCTGGTGGGTTCCCCCACCTTCGGCGCGGTGATCTCCACCGGCGGCACCCGGCTGATCAACGGCGGGTGGGTGCGCCTGCCCGGCCGCGGCTGGTACGTCGCCGGCGACGGCACCAACATGGAGAACAACGGCGCCCAGCCCGACGTGGTCGTCTGGCAGCCGCCCGCCGAGGACTCCTCCGCCACTGCGGACACCCAGCTCGCCGCAGCAGTCCGCGTTCGCCTGGAGGACATCGAGGACGACGAACGGTATGGGTCGTGGTAGACATTGATTTAATTATGAGTTATGAGTTATGAGTTATGAGTTGACATCGCAGAGAGTACTCTTCGGGGAGGGAGTGCCGGAGGGTGTGGAACACGTCTGGTGGTGAGCCCTGAGGTCCATCGCAGGGGATTTCTTGCGCCAGCCGGCCACTTCCGCATTGCAGAACGGACGGCTACTCCTGGGTTCGTGGAACAGTCGCGGAGATTCCATGCCCCCGTGAGCCCACTGCGATGGAAAATTCAGAATTCAAAATCAAAAAAATCACATCGCAACCAGCTCAGCGGTGCCCTTCTGAACCGGTCGCGATGAAATTCATAACTCATAACTCATCATTCATTCTTTGTTCGCTATACTCCCCTCACAGGGGGTAGAGCCGTGTCACAGCCTTCGATTCTGCTCGTTGACGACGATCCCGTCTTCGTCGATGCGATGACCGCGGTGCTTTCCACCCGCTACCTCGTCCGCACCGCCGCCGACGGTGAAGAGGCCATGGCAGAGCTGGGCAGCGCCCACCCCGATCTCATCATTCTCGACGTCATGCTGACCTACCCCTCCGAGGGGTACGATCTCGCCGCAACCCTGAAGAAGGACCCGGGCACCGCCCACATTCCCATCATCATTCTCACCGGGGTCAGCCGGATCTTCGAGGTGCGGTCCCGCCTGGAGAAGAGCTGGGTGGACGTGGAGAGCTTCCACACCAAGCCGCCCGACTTCGACACGCTCATCGAGACCATCGAGGCGCATCTCCACCGCACTCCGGTCGGACAACCGGACGCTTCTTGAGGCTTGTTCGCGAGATCGTCGGCGCGCAGAACCTACGACGTTTCTGAGTCATCGCATCCATCACAGGTTTCTAACGCAAAGGCGCTAAGGCGCAATGCATCGCATTTCTGAGTCGTCGCATCCATCGCAGGATTGAAACGCGGAGACGCAGAGGCGCAGAGACATCGCAGCTTACGACGCGGGTTTCACGGATGACGCGGATCGTCGCACCGCGTTGTTGAGCCATCGCAGCATCGCGATTAAGGTCGTTTCGGTTCGTATGCGATGAGTCAATAGTTGAGATGATTGGGATGGCTTTGCGCCCTTGCGATGGTCTTTGCGTTAATAAATTCCGCGCGGTCGTACGATGTCGATTCGGCAAAGCCAACGCGACGAGGGGCCGATCCCCTCTGCCCCTCTGCGTCTCTGCGTCTCTGCGTTACGTTTCTGCTATGGAGGCGATGAGTTGATCTTGCGATGGATCCGCGGAATCCGTGAAATCCGTGTCGAAAAACCGCGATGGTGCGATGAAAGAAAACGGCCCTCCCGAAGTGGGAGGGCCAGAATGATCGGGTTTTAAGAAAGATCAGAGGCTGGCGAGCATCGACTCGACCTCGTCGCAGGTCTTGCGCACGGCGCCCACCGAGTGTTCGAAGGCCGCTTTCTCTTCGTCGGTGAGGTCGAGCTGGATGATCTCCTCGATGCCGTTCTTGCCGACGATGGCGGGAACGCCCACGAAGAGCCCGTCGACCCCGTACTCGCCTTCCAGCTTGGCGCAGACCGGGATGATCTTGCGCTTGTCGTAGATGAACGCCTCGGCCATCTCCAGGGCGGCCCAGGCCGGCGACGCGAAGGCCGAGCCGAATCCGAGCAGGCCGACGACCTCGCCGCCCGCCTTGCGGGTGCGCGCCTCGATGGCCGCCAGGGTCTCGGCGTCGACGAACTTCTCCACGGGGATGCCGGCCACCTGGCAGGAGGAGCGCACCGGCACCATGGTGTCGCCGTGGCCGCCGAGCACCATGGCGTTGACGTTCTCGACGGAGACGTTGGCGGCTTCCGCCACGAAGTAGCAGTAGCGGCCCGAGTCGAGCTGACCGGCCATGCCGAAGAGCCTGTTCTTGGGCGGCGCCAGGGTCTTGTCCAGGGTGTAGACGATGGCATCCAGCGGATTGGCGACGGAGATCACCGTGGCGTCGGGGCAGTTGTTCTTGATGCCCTCGGCAACCTGCTTGGTGACCTTCAGATTGATCGTCAGAAGCTCCTCACGGGTGGGAAAGCTGCCGTCCGGCCGGGCCTTGCGGGGGACGCCCGCGGTGTTGATGATGAGGTCGGCGCCGGCGATGGCCGAGTAATCCTTCGAGCCGTAGCACTTCACGTCCGAGCGGATGGTCGGAGTGCCCTCGGCGATGTCCAGGGCTTTGCCCTTGGCCACCGACTGTTTGGCCTGGGTTGCCTGGAGCTCCTCTGTTGCGTTGGGATCGACGAACGGCGCGGGGTCCGACATCCCCACCTCGCGGGCGAGACCGCGCTGGACGATCTCCTGCAGTAGGACGCCGCCGATGTAACCACCTCCGATGAGACCGATTTTGTTGAGCATGCTGACTCCTTTCTCAAAAAGACTCTCCGCACCGGAGGGTGTCCCTTCGGCGCTGTGTGAAAAAAAGCACGAGTTCGAGCATCCGAAGAAGAATAGCAAAAATTACGCACGTTGGGAGGAATTTCGCGCGCCTCGTATTCGGGCATCCCAACTCAACCGCAGATGCTGTCGCATCCATCGCAGTACTGACCCATCACCTCTCACGGTTGCCATCGCTGGGACCGCCGAGCTCCAGCTCGGCATTCAGTCGCTGCAACGGGGCTCTCACCCGGCTACGCCGACTGAAACCACTCCCGGAGCCGCACCATGCCCTCGTCGACGTCCACCGTGACCTCGTAACCGAGATCGCGCTTCGCGGCCGAGATGTCGTACCAGTGGGCGGTGGCGAGGTGGCGCGCCAGAAACGGCGTCATCCGGGGTCCGCTTGCCGAGGGGAAGATCCGGTGGAGCATCTCGAAAACGTGGCCGGCAGCCACCGCGACGCCCACCGGGATGCTCGCTTCGACCGGCTCGAGACCCGCTGCGGTGAGAAATCCGTTGATGATCTCCTTGATCGGCCTCGGATCGTCGTTGGTGACGAAATAGGCCCGACCGGCGCAGGCGGCGTCGGGCGCCAGACGATTTGCGGCCGCCAGATGCGCGTCCACCGCGTTGTCGATGTAGACGGTATCGACGAGATTGGAGCCGTCGCCGACCAGCCGAAGCTGCCCCGCTCTCGCCCGCTCCACGATATTGGGGACCAGGTTGGTGTCCCCGGGACCCCAGATCAGGTGCGGCCGGAGTGCAACCGTGGACAGCTCCGGTCCGTTCGCCGCCAGCACCCGACGCTCGGCCGCGGCTTTGGTTTCGGGGTAGGCCGCCTCGTAGTGCTCGGGATAGCCCAGCGACTCGTCGGCGCCGGCGATGTGGTCGCCGCCGTGGACCACGCTTGGCGAGCTGGTGAAGACCAGCCGACGGCCGCCGTGCCGGCGCATGGACCGGAGAATGTTGTCGGTTCCCTCCACGTTGGCCCGGAAAAACGGCTCCCGCGGCCCCCACATCTCCACCTTCGCGGCCACGTGGTAGACCACGTCACAGCCCGCCACCGCGCGATCCACCGCCTCCGGATCGCCGAGGTCGCCGCGGAAGCACTCCACTCCCAACGCCTCGAGCTCCGGGTAGTGTCCGCGTTGCAGCGCGCGGACGCTCTCGCCGCGATCCACCAGCCGGCGGACGATGGCGCCGCCGAGGAAACCGCCGCCTCCGGTCACCAGCGTCGGCATGCCGACCTCCGCAGCTGCGACGTCGCCCACTCCCCGAGGGCGCGGCGTCCGATCTTGGCGTTGTGCCGGATGTCCACCGGAAAGGAGGGGTGGAAGAGCACCGTTTCGATGGCCTTGGTGTGATCGAAGCTCCCGGCGAGGTCCACCAGCTCGCTGCGGATCCTGGGATGGTCCTTCGACGCCACTCCGGGCTCGGCCTCGATGCAGATCACCGGGACCGTCTCGCCGTTCAGCTCGGCGGCCACCAGGGCGCTGCGGAAGACCTCTGCGTGGGTGTTGAACACGCCTTCGCAGGGAACGCTGAAGAAGGTTTCGCCGCCGGCGACCACGCGCTGGGACATCCGGCCGTAGAACCACAGCCTCCCCTGCCCGTCGAATCGGCCGACATCGCCCATGCGGTGGCGCACTCCGTCACCGTCGACGATCTTGCCGAGGCGGTTGTGCCGCTCGGCGTTGAAGTACTCGCGGGTGACCTGGCCTCCCTTGACCACGATCTCGCCGACCTCGCCCGCCGGCAGGCGCAGGTCGTCCGACCACTGGGCCACGGGACCGTCGTCGATGGCGATGATCGCCGCTTCGATGGAGGGGACCGGCTTGCCGACACAGGTGCCCTCGCCCCGGTCCGTGGCGTGGCGGGTCTCGGCCAGGATCTCGCGGCTCGAGGTCACCGCCACCGGCAGCGACTCGGTGGCGCCGTAGGGCGTGAGCAGCCGCCCCCCGGGCGCCATCAGCGACACGAACCGCTCGATGATCCGCGGCGCCACGGGGGCTCCCGCCGACACCACCTGCCGCAGGGTGGGCAGGCTGACCCCGTGCTCGACGCCGTAGCGCCCCACCGTGTCGAGCAGGGCCGGCGACCCGAACATGGTGGTGATGCCGTACTCGCGGATGGGGCCGATGATCTTTTCGGGATCCACCCGCGCCGGCCGCGTCGGGTCCATCTCGGGAATCACCGTCGTCATCCCCAAGGCCGGGTCGAAGAGCGAAAACAGCGGAAACGTGGGCAGGTCGATGTCCCCGGGGCCGCAGTCGAGCACCCCCCGGACCGCCTCGATCTGGGTTTCGAAGTTGCCGTGCCGGTAGACCACGCCCTTGGGCGGACCGGTGCTGCCCGAGGTGAAGACAATGGCCGCCACCTCGTCAGCCCTGGTGTCGGCGATGCCTCGACCGCCCACGGTCCGGCCGGCGGCCTCGATGGCCCCCAGGGCGCGGCCGCCCCAGAAAAGGCGCGGCCCCACCGTCACCTTCGTGGTGACGGTGGCTCTCGCCCACCCGAGCACCACCCGGGCCGCGTGGGCCCTGGTGACGCCGATGAAGGCCTCGGGCCGGGCGTTGCCGAGGCAGGCCTTGAGGTGTTTGAGCCCGATTCCGGGATCCACGAGCACCGGCACCGCGCCGGCTCGAAAGAGCCCGAAGGCGAGCACGAAGAGCTCGAGGCCCGGCGGCACCATGAGCACCGTGCGCACCCCGCGCCCGATGCCGTAGGCTTCCAGCCCGGCGGCCACGTGGGCGGTCCGCTGGTCGAGCTCGGCGTAGGTCAGGGTGCCCCCACGCCGGCCCCACGGGCAGATCACCGCCGTCGCCGCTGGCTGCCGCTGCGCCATCTCACTCACCGATGTTGCGATGTTGACTCGTTCTCCCATTACCCGCTATTGAAGCACGGTTGTCGACGTTCCGCGACCCGAAACGACCCTCTCCTCTTTTTCTGTCGGTTTTTAGTTCCCTCTCCCAGTGATTCCCACCCCCCCCCGTCCATGAGAGAGGGAGCAGAAAACCGACAGAAAAAGAAAGCTAGCTCGTTGCGCTGTGGGTCACGAAGTCCCGGATGAGCGGGACGATCTCGTCGGCGTAGTCCTCGAGGATGTAGTGCCCGCCGTCGGGGTAGCGGTGGAGCTCCGCATCGGGAAAGATCTTCAGCCACTCGGCGAGAAAGTGGTGGTCGAAGACGAAGTCTTTGTCGCCCCAGCAGATGAGAACGGGCTTGGAGGCCAGCTTCGGCAGGTTGCCGGCGATCTCGGTGACCAGGTCGAAGCCGCGGTCCCCGGGTTGCAGCGGAATGTCCTCGACGAAGCGCAGCACGGCCCGGCGGGCCTCCCACGAATCGTAGGGAGCGCAGATCGCGTCCCGCACCTCTTTCGGCATGCGCCGCCGGGTGCAGCCGAGCCAGGTCGCGCCCCTGGCGAAACCGTTGAGCCCGCGCACCAGCCCCGCCCCGAGCGGCGTGTTCCGGACCAGCCACAGCTGCCACGGCAAGGGCTTGGACGGCGGCAGGTGGAAGGCCGCGGTGTTGAGGATGACCAGGCGCTTGACCCGGTCGGGGTTGCGTCCGGCCCAGGCGCACCCGATGGCGCCGCCCCAGTCGTGGACCACGAGGTTGACGCGGTCGAGGGAGAGCCGGTCCATGAAGGTCTCGAAGTCGGCGACCCGGCGTTCCAGGGTGAAGGGGTAGGATTCGTCGTCGGGCCGGTCGGACAGACCGCAGCCCATGTGGTCCACGGCGAGCACCCGGTGGTCGGCCCGCAGGTCCTTGACCAGCTCCCGGTAGTAGAACGACCACGTCGGGTTGCCGTGGACGGCGACCACGGGTTCGCCCTCGCCCTCATCCAGGTAGTGCAGGCGCAGACCGCCCAGGTCCATGAAGTGGCTGTCGAACGGATAGAGGTCCTTTGCGATGTGCTTCATAGCTTCAACAACGACTCGTGGCAGAGCGCCGGACGCCTCTCCGCGAATCGCTACCAGACGACCTCCGCCATGGTGCAGTTGAGACCGCTGCCGATGCCCATCAGGGCCACCCGCTGCCCGGCGATCAGCTTGCCCTCCTCCTGGAGCTTGGAGAGCACGATGGGCACCCCCGCCGGTCCGATGTTGCCGAAGCGCGGGTACAGGCGGTAGACCTTCTCGAGATCCAGACCGATGATCTCGGCGAATTTCTCGGTGTGCGTCCTGCTCACCTGATGGAGGACGAAGTGGTCGAAGTCGTCGACAGTCCAGCCGTACTCCTCGGCCGCACGTTTCCACGTCTTCGACGCCAGCCCGAGGCCTTGTACCAGAAGCTCCCGGGTGTTGGTCGTCATGCCGTCCACCTGGCCGTAGCACAGCCGGCAGTGCTCGGTGGCCGCCAGGTTGAACCCACCGAGAAACCGGTGCTCTCCCTGGGCCCCGGTGCTCCTGCCGAGGACCATGGCGGCGGCGCCCGAGCCCAGGGTCAGGGTCGCGAAGTTCGCCCGAAAGACGGCCTCGTCGACGTCCGGTGCGCTCAGCCGCTCGATGGTCTTCTCCGCGGGCAGCCGGCTCGACTCGCCGTTGACCACGATCCCGTAGTCGATCTGACCCCTCTCGATCATGTTGCTCACCATGTCCATGCCGTTGATGAACGCGAGGCAGGCGTTGCCGAGATCGAAGTTCATGCAGGTCTCGGGCAGTCCCAGGTTGGCATGGGCGATACAGGCCGTGGACGGTTCCACGTAGTCGCGGCAGACCGATGTGTTGATGAGGACGCCGAGGTCGTTGCGGTCGATGCCGGCGATGTCGATGGCCCGCTCACCGGCCCGGGCGGCGGCATCGCTGGGTTGGAAGCCCTCGTCCCACACCCGCCGCTGCTCGATGCCGGAGACGTCCCGGAGCTGGTTCGGTTTCATTCCGAGCCGTTCCAGGGTCCCGGCGAGCCGTTCCTCGATCTCTTGCGAGGTCACGACGTGGGGCGCATCGACGTGGGCCACCCCGAGGATGGAAACCTGTTCAAACCTCATGTCACTCCTTTTGAGCGCTGTCGGGATCGAGAGCCGGTCGGCCGGTTCTCCATTCTCGGCGGTACCTGTCGCCGCCACGGCTCACGGCGCCAAAGAGTACCACCAACCGCCGGTCGAGGAACGCCGCTCTGCGGCACCCGTGCCCCGCGCCGCCGCCAGGTTACAACGTTTGACATTCACTCTTCTCAAAAGCACCCGAGGTGTGGCACTATTTCGGGAACGGAATCGCGAAGGAGGACCAGGATGAAACTGAGAACCGTGTTGAGCGTCGCCCTCCTCGTCACGACCACCGGAGTGTTGGCGACCGACGCTGCCGCCGCGCAGTTCAAACCCACCGCTGCGGAGATCCTCCGCGACGATGTCATCGCCAAGACCGTTGCGTGGCGAACCAAGTCTGCCGAAACGACCTTGAAGAAGGGGACGAAGCACGAGCAGTCCCAACCCTACCTCACGGCGGAAGCCTTCCTGATGGCCACCTACAGTCTGGAAAAGAACGAGAACTTCGTCCTCAAGGCCCTGGCGATCCTCGAGAAGCAGGCCACGAAGGAACCGGCGGACCCGGTGGCCGAGTTCTACCGCGGTGAGGTGCTCCGCTGGCTGGAGCGCCACGACGAGGCCAAGGCCGCGTGGAAGAAAGCCCACGACAAGGCCGCCGCCGCGGTTGCCAAGAACTCGAAGAACTGCACCGCACGCTACTACCTGGGCGCCGCCCTGGTGCGGATGAAGAAGGCCGACGAGGCTCGCAAGGCTCTCAAGAAGGCGGCCAGGGACGACTTCGATCCGGTGATGGTGGACTTCCAGATCGGTCTGACCTATCTCATGCAGAAGAACTGGAAGGCGGCCAAGTCCGCATTCGACGATGTTCACGAGATCGACCCGAGATTCGCCCATCTCTACTTCTTCCGCGGCATCGCTGCGGAGAAGCTTGGGCAGAAGGCCCAACTGCTGAACGATTTCGACCAGTTCGTCAAGCTTGCGCCCAACTCGCCTGAAGCCAAGCAGGCAAAGGCGATCCTCTCGTCGGTGAGGTGAAACGCAACCGGCATCGTCGGCCTCGTTACGAAATCTCACGAATACTTCGGGCTAGAAGGTCCTTCCGATGCCGATGTAGTACTTCGGCTTGGTGGAGGTGATGCCCTCGTCGGGAACCGGATAGTCGGGAGGAACGCCGGCCGAACGGACGAAAGGATTGACCACCGGCCAGGCGACGTCGGCCCACAGGGGGCCGATGGGCGTCGCCCAGCGAATCCCCACCCCGGCGCCGATGGAAAGCTCGAAGTCAGCATCGCTCCAGCTCTCCCAGACCTGCCCGATGTCGGCGAAGACCGCCGCGCGGAGACCGCCCTTGATGGGAATCCGAAGCTCCTCGTTGAGAATGAACAGCGCGCCGCCGCCGGCGGGATCGAACTCATCGCCGAAGCTGAACTCCATCGGCCCGACGGTGTTTCGGTCGAAGCCGCGGATCGAACCCTGACCGCCGGCGAAGAATCTGACCTCCGACGTCAGATCGACCCCCGACTCGAGAGACTCCGCCGCTCCCAACCGGAGGCCCTGAACCCAGGTCGAGGAACCGACTCCCATCGCCATCGACCAGTTGCCGAGGGCGGTCCAGTACTTCAGATCCGAGGCGAGAAACTCGTCGGCGTAACCGACGTCCAGCAGCAGGCCGTATCCGGAGGTCGGATCGAAGGGCGAGTCGAACCGGTCGCGGACGTAGCGCGAGCCGAGGAGGCCGATATCGAAAGTGTAGTCGAAGGGGATGATCCACCACTCATCGGGATCCGGAGGGTATTTGTCGTAGGTCCTGGTCCGCGTGAACTGGTAGTAGGCGGTGATCTGCTCGCCCGCGTGGCCGGTCGCCCGCTCTCCCCGCCCGAGCCAGCGAGTCCCTTCAATGCTCCAGAAGCTCTCGTCCTGCATGAACTCGTCCGGGTTGTCCGGAGCATCGCCCCGGGAAAAACCCACCGTCGACGAGAAGGACAGGCGCTTGCCGGGAAGCGGAGGCAGCGAGGCGACCACGAAACCGAGCCACTCCACCTTGTCCCACCGGCCGCGCAGGTTGAGGCTGAAGCCGCGTCCGAAGAGATTGTCATCGCGAAGGCCGAAACGGGCTTGAGCACCCCGCTCGGAGCTCCAACCGGCGCCGAGCTCCGCGGCCCAGCGTTTCTTTTCGACGATGTCGAGCTCGACCTTGGCGCCGGTACTCCCCTCCGGCACGGTCCGCACCTCGACCCGTTCGATGGGAGCGAAGTTGGCAATCCGCACCGCGGCGACGTCGAGATCCGAGTTTTTCAGGACCTCGCCTTCTTCGAGCGTCAGGCCGGACTCGATGGCGCGCCGTTTCGTGTATCGCAGACCGTTGATCTCCACACCCTGATAGACCCGCCGAATCCCGGGCTCGATGTGGAGCGTCACCAGCCACCGCCCGTCCGCGGACTCCTCGGTCGACCCGCGAATCACCGCATCCGAGTACCCTGCGGCGTCGTAACCCGCCCGCAGTCGGCTCGCGGCGAGGTCCACGCTCAGGCGATCGAGAGGGCTGCCCTCGCGCAGGGGAAACCCGGCGGCGGCCGTGAGTTCCAGGGGATCGGAACCGGTGACGACGAGCTCGCCGACAACCGCCATCTCACCCAGCTCGACCCGGGCGCGAACATCGGCGCTTTCCGGACCCGTCGTGACGACCTCGACCGCGTCCACGCGAGCACGGTGGTAGCCCTGGTCCGCCAGCACCTCCGCGATGATCTCCGCCGCGCGCTCCGGATCCGCAGCGAGAACCGCCAGCTCGGCAGGGCTGCCCAACCTCGAGACGACAGCGTCGGCCACGGCCTCCGGCACGCCGTCGAGGATGGGTCCTTCGAGAGCGGTGAGCCCCCCCTTCGCCACCTCCGCGACGATCACGTCGCCCCGGCGCTTTACCGACACGGTCGTTTCGGGGAAACCCTTCGCGTCGAAGTAGCGGTCGATCAGCGACGCCATGTTGCGCAGCGAGTAATTCTCCAGCGGCGGGTGCTGATACAGCCTGGCCGCCTCTTCGCGAATCTCCCTGGGCGGGACGTCTCCCTCGAAGATCACCACGCGTCGCTCCCCCGGTTCACACTGAAAACGCAGGGTCCATGCGTTGGCAGACTCCACGGCGTCGACACTCACCCGCGCCTCCTGGTAGCCCGCGCCGGCGAGCTCGCGCTCCATTCGGACCCGGGCCACGAAGGGGAGAAACGGATCGAAGGGCTGTCCTCTTCGCAGACCGGTGGCCTTCTTCAACCGGCGGGTCTTGAGCGGCCACTCCCCCTCGAGGCGGAGCTTGCGGATGGTCGGTCGGTCCTCGTAGAGCGAGGCCCCCCCCCACTGGAACCGTTGGATCGCGTTGCCGCCGTTTTCCTCGGTCAGTGTCTTCTCGTAGGCCTGAAGCGCCAGCCCTTTGAGGCCCGGCAGATTCCACAGCTGGAGCATGGAGGTTCGATCCTGCACATCCCTGGTGCTGGTGGCGAAGAAGAGAGCGATATTGTGGCTGATCCGCTGGCCGATCATGAACTGGTCGGCGATGTCCTTCTCGGTCTCCACCGAGATCTCGGCGGGCTGCAGGGTCTCGTTTTCGAAGCCCAGCGCGCCGGCGAGCCCTCCGACCAGCCCCTGGGCGGCCATGGACGTGGTGTCGATCTGGCCCTCGTCGCCGCCGAACGCCCCGAAGTCCGATTCGGGCACGATCTCGACGATGGGATCCAGATTCGGATCGCCGGTGAAGAGCAGGCTCCCCCGCCGCACCGTGACCTTCTGGCCGGCCAGGGAGAATCGGCCGCCCGGTGCAATGATGATCTCGCCGGTCATCCGAGGCCGCGCCGCGGTCCCGGTGACCCGGATGACATCCCAGCGTGCGTCGAACCTCCCCAGGTTGTTCTCGACCCGGACCGCTCCCCGGCCCCGCACGTCGAGATCGAGCGAGACCCCGTCCAGGGGGTCGTCGCCGGCAGGATCCAGAGAGACGCCCCCGAAGAGGGCGCCTCCGAGATCGACGTTCTCGTCCCAAAGGCCCGCCACCAGATTGAGCTCGCCCACCACCGTGGCGATGCCGTCGGATTTCGGCTCCACGGCCAGTGCGCCGTTCCATTGACTCAAGACGCCCTCGACGAAGACCACGACATTCTCGACCTCGGCGACGAGCCCCTGACCCGAGACCGGGTCCCACCCCCCACCGATCTCCATGGTCCCCTGATTCACCTGCGCCCGTCCGTCATTGATCCAGAGACGTCCGTCCGCGAACTCTGCAGCGAGGTGGAGATCACGGATGCGCAGCGGCGGATCGCGAACCACGATTGTCCCGCCGGAGTGATCGGCGCGAAAATCGACGCGCGGCCGGTCGATGCTCCCGGCGACCGTCGCCTCCACCTGGATCGGTTGCTGGAGCTGCACCGGATAGGGAATCAGGCGGGCAAAGCCGGGAGCGAGCGAGGCTTCGATAAAGCCTGCCAGCTCCCCACTCTCCAGGTCTGCGGATCCCGCTGCCCGAAGGAAGGTCTGCGGCCCGGAGAGCACCAC
Source organism: Thermoanaerobaculales bacterium (assembly GCA_036351195.1). GTDB lineage: Bacteria > Acidobacteriota > Thermoanaerobaculia > Thermoanaerobaculales > Sulfomarinibacteraceae > JAHECW01. The sequence continues at coordinate 20,765 of JAZBOQ010000310.1, forward strand.
CGGAGCGAGCTCCAGCCGGCGGTCGACGATGGTCACCAGCACCGGTCCGTCGGCGGACAACGTACCGCCGGTGTACACGAGTTCGAGGCCACGCAGCTCCGCGGCGACCTCCATGTCGTCCGGCCTGGCGGGATCCACGCTGGCTTCGATGTCCACGTCCGCAAACGCTTCGACAGGCTGCCGTTCCAGCCCGAGCAGCTCGAGCACCGCCCCGGAGCGCAACGCCTTCCCCTGGACCGACAGGCGAGCTTTCCCGCCCGGGGCATCGGGCCACAACCAGTCCGGTGTCGGGAACGAGCCCAGGGGGGCCACACCGTCGATCCACAGAGCACCGTCGCCGGCCTCCAACTCTTCCGTGACCACCTGGAGAACGCCCCCGGCGAGAACCGCTCCGACGTTGACCGCCGGGAGCTTCGAGCCCTCGTCGGGCCGCCACTGGAGCTCGGCCTCACCCTCCGGCGCCTCGATCGTCCCTTCGACCGACACCACACCCTGCGACGATCCGCCGGCGAGGGCGTCACGTCCCAGGGGCAGGCGCCCGGTTTCGACGCCGCTCCACTCGAGAGTGCCCTCGACCGGTGAGCTCAAACCACGCTGGAGCCCGAGAGCGGCCGAACCGACCACGCGACCGCCGAAGGCTTCGGCGCTGAGCTTGGAGATGTCGAGCAGCTGGGGTTCGACAGCGAAGAAGACCTCCGCGCGCTCCACCGACCAGGCGCCGACGCCGGCGTTGAAAAGCTCGGCCGTCCCGTCCGCCGACCACTGACCAGGCGCAAAGGACCAGCTGCCGCCGCCGGTCACCTTCCCGGCGAGCCCGAGACCCGCCGCGGGTTCGCCCGGAACGAGGTCGGCGACGCGCTGCAGGTTGTCGATCTCGGCTCTCCATACACCTTCCACAATCATGGCGCTGGGATCCGCCGAACCCTCCACCGCGACCAAGCCCGCCTCCGCGTCGACGACGGCGGAGAACTCCATCTCGCGGAGACCTCCGGCGGCCCGAATCCCAACCCGCTCGACGGTGATCCCAGCCACCACCGGCGACCGCCACTGGAGTTCGCCCTCCAGCCTCGGGTCCGCCGGCGGACCGCTGACGTCGAACGTTCCCGAGACGCCCCCGCCTCGGATGGCCGGGAGCGCGATCTCGGGCACGAAATCGGCGAGGCGGGCAACAAATGCGGCGGGATCCGGGACTTCCAGCGTCCCCCCGAAGCGCATGGCGTCCGCGGACTCCAGCTCACCCCGGGCGCTGAGGACGGCGCCGGCGGCGTCGATCCGGGCCCGGCTCACCTGCCAGCGGTCGCGCGCCCCCCGGGCCGTGAGCTCGAGGCGTCCCTCAGGCGACTCGGCGATCAGGTCGACGTCGCCCGAGAGCGTGTCCAGGTCGAAGGGGTAGGACACGGTGCCGGTCAGCTTTCCGGTGAGCACCACCGGCCCGGCAAGGCGGGAGGCCAGCTCTGGAGCGGCCACCAGGAGGACCCTCTCCACTGGGGCGCCGCGGAGATCCGCGTCGACGGTGGCATGGCCGTCCGGGGTCACCGACACGTCGGCGGCGCCCCACGGTTTCCCGGCGACCATGGCCGACACCACCCCCGTGTCCCATCGCGCATTCAGGTCGTCGATGGCATAGCCGGCGAGCTCCAGCCGCCCGCCCCGGTGCTCCACCTCGGCCTCGAAATCCCCGTCCCCTGCCGACGACACCGCGCCGTGGAGATCGAGCCGCCCCTTCGGCTGTAAACCGCTCGCCAGATTGGCGTCCCACCACTCGAGAAGGGCGGCGGCATCGGCGCCGAAACGGAAGGAGGCGAGTGCCGAGGGCCCCGCCGGAGCCCAGTTCCCCTGAGCGACGAGCTCGACATCCCCGCCCGACAGCGTCAGCTCCTCCGCGGCGAGCCCCGCTGCCGAAGCCGTCGAACGGACCGACATCGCTCCCAAGTCCATGGATTTGTTCGAGCGATCGAGGATGAGGCTCGCGGCCTCGACCACAATCTCCGCTGCGCCGTCAACCAGGCTTGCCTGAACGCCGAGCCCGTCCATGGAGGCGGTGATGTCCGCATAGGCGCCGGTACCGCCGTGTCCACGGACCTCCAGGCGTCCGATTTCCACGGTCCGCCACGGATCCATCGATTCGCCACCGTCGTCCGGGCGGCGCTTTGGCAGCTCGGGGATCTCGGTGAGCGTCAGCTGGAGACCATCGACCACCAGGAACTCGATGCGATGCGGCTCGCCGGCCGCTGCGAACCAGTGCCAATGCGCCTCGATGCGTTCGACGGTTGCCAGCTCGACGCCGGAAGCGGCCAGCGACAGCTCCCGCACTGTCAACCTCCCCGGCCACAGGCGAACGCCGGCATCCCCGATGGCGACGGACAGGCCCGTCTGCTCCTCGATGGCGGCGATCACCCGCTGGAAGACAGGCTTCTGCACAGCCGGGGCGTGCACCAGCACCAACCCGGCGGCAAGGATGGCGACCAGCCCGACGGCGACGATGATGATCCAACGGCGGCGTTTCACAGCATGAGTCTACCCGGATTGTCCGGAGCCTGCCGCGTGCTGATCTGTCGGGTTGCACACCGAGTCATCCACAACTGCTCAACCTCCGCGGCGATCGAACCGGTGCGAACAATCGAGCCGCAGAGACACGGAGGACGCGAAGAAACCGCGGAGCATCACATCTCCGACCCGGGCTTCGTCATCTTCGAAGAGTGACGGCATCACCTCTGAGGTCTGATGGATCAGAAAATACGCAGCCGCCCTTCTCGGAGGCCCCGGCTTTGCGGTTGGACCGCGGTGTCCGGGGCGGATCGTCCCATCGAGTCCGAGCACGGGCGGGGACGCTCGGGTCAACCGGAAACAGAGATGCGATTTGATTTGTTGTTATCTTCGAGGCGCCGAGCCTCGAGAATCCGATTCTGTACTGAGGTGACGATGGGCGACAACACCAAACGCGACACCAGCCACGAGACCGTCGAAACGCGAGAGTGGATCGAGTCCCTGGACTGGGTCATCGCCAACGGCGGCCGGGACCGAGCTCGCGCCCTTCTCGAAGCGCTTGGAGTGCACGCCCGCACGTCCGGCGTCGACATTCCCTTCACCGCCGACACGCCGCACGTCAACACCATCCCCGCATCCCAGGAGGTCCCCTACCCCGGCAGCCGCGAGGTCGAGCGGCGGATCAAGAGCCTCGTCCGCTGGAATGCCATGGCCATGGTGGTTCGCGCCAACGCCGAAGAAGAGGGCATCGGAGGGCACATTTCCACCTACTCCTCCGCCGCGACGCTGTACGAGGTGGCCTTCAACCACTTCCTGCGCGGAAAGAACGAGCCCTTCGACGGCGATCTCGTGTACTTCCAGGGTCACGCCGCCCCCGGCATCTACGCCCGGGCCTTCCTCGAGGGCCGGCTCTCCGAAGAGCAGCTCTTCAACTTCCGTCGCGAGCTCCGCGGCGGCAGCGGCGGCGGGCTTTCGTCCTACCCCCACCCCTGGCTGATGCCCGACTTTTGGGAGTTTCCGACGGTCTCCATGGGCCTCGGCGCCATCCAGGCGATCTACCAGGCCCGGTTCAACTCCTATCTCGAGGACCGCGGTCTCCACCCCGACTCCAACCACCGGGTCTGGGCCTTCCTCGGCGACGGCGAGATGGACGAGCCCGAGTCGCTCGGCGCCATCACCCTGGCCGCACGCGAACGCCTCGACAACCTGATCTTCGTCGTCAACTGCAACCTCCAGCGCCTGGACGGCCCGGTGCGCGGCAACGGCAAGATCATCCAGGAGCTCGAAGCGGCGTTCAGAGGCGCCGGGTGGAACGTTCTGAAGGTCATCTGGGGCGCCGATTGGGATCCCCTCCTGGCCCGGGACACCACCGGGCGGCTCGTCAAGCGAATGAACGAGGTCGTCGACGGCGAGAGCCAGCTCTTCTCGGTTTCCGACGGCGCCTACATCCGCGAGCACTTCTTCGGCACGTCCCCCGAGCTGCTGGAACTCGTGGAAGACTACTCCGACGACGAGCTTCGCCGCCTGCGCCTGGGAGGCCACGACCCGGTCAAGGTCTACAACGCCTACAAGGCGGCCGTGGAGTACAGCGAAGGGCCGACGGTGATCCTCGCCCGCACCATCAAGGGGTACGGCCTCGGCGAGGCCGGCGAGGGCCGAAACATCACCCACAACCAGAAGAAGCTCAACCAGGACGAACTCATCGAGTTCCGCTCCCGGTTCGGCATTCCCCTCAGCGACGCCGACGCCCGCGCCGCGACCTTCTACCGGCCTCCCGAGGACAGCCGCGAGATGGAGTACCTGAGAGATCGACGGTCGGAGCTCGGTGGCCCTCTGCCCACCCGCGGGATCCGCTGCGATCCGCTGGATTCGCCCGAGCCGGCGCCCTTCGCCGAGTTCGACACAGGGTCCGGGGATCGCTCCGTGTCCACCACCGGCGCCTTCATCCGCCTGCTCACCCAGCTGCTGAAGGACGACCAGATCGGCAATCTCATCGTGCCGATCATTCCCGACGAGGCGCGCACCTTCGGCGCCGAGTCCCTCTTCCGCCAGATCGGCATCTACTCCCACACCGGGCAGAACTACGAGCCCGTCGATGCCGGCACCCTGATGTACTACAAAGAGGCCAAGGACGGCCAGCTGCTCGAGGAGGGCATCACCGAGGCCGGCTCCATGTGCTCCTTCATCGCCGCCGGGACCGCCCACGCGACACACGGCATCAACACGATTCCGTTCTTCATCTTCTACTCCATGTTCGGCCTTCAGCGCATCGGCGACCTGGTCTGGGCGGCCGCCGATATCCGGTCCCGCGGCTTTCTCATCGGCGGCACCGCCGGCCGAACCACCCTCAACGGCGAGGGCCTGCAGCACCAGGACGGCAACTCTCACCTGCTGGCCTATCCGGTTCCCAACCTCAAGGCCTACGATCCCGCCTTCGCCTTCGAGATCGCCACCATCGTCCGCGACGGCATCAAGCGGATGTACGTCGACCAAGAAGACATCTTCTACTACCTCACGGTGGAAAACGAGCCCTACGCTCAGCCGGCCAAACCGGAAGGCTGCGATGAGGGCATCCTGCGCGGGCTCTACCGCTTCCGCCCCGCCGCCGGGACCGACCAGGCTCCGCTCCGCGCTCAGCTCTTCGGCTCCGGCGCGATTCTCAACGAGGCGCTGAAGGCCCAGGAGATCCTGGCCGAGCGGTACCGGGTTGCCGCCGACGTTTGGAGCATCACCAGCTTCAAGGAGCTCTACATGAACGGCACCGACTGCGACCGCCACAACCGGCTCCACCGTGGCAGCGAGCACAGGGAGACCTGGATCGAGACCTGCCTCGCCGGGGCCGAGGGTCCCTGCATCGTCGCCTCGGACTACGTCAAGGCTCTGCCCGAGTCCATCGGCCGCTGGTTCCCCAGGCCTCCGGTAGCCCTCGGAACCGACGGGTTCGGCCGGTCCGAGAGCCGCGACGCCCTGCGCCGGTTCTTCGAGGTCGACGCCGCCGCCATCGTCGTCGCCACCCTCGACGAACTGGCCCGCGACGGCGCCATCGAGCCCGAAACCGTCCGCCAGGCGATGGACGATCTGGGCGTCGACACCGACGCCCCCAACCCCGTGACGGTGTGAGGAGGCGAAGGATGCACTCTTCGCTTGGCATTCTTCAGCGAGGGAACGACTCCCGGCGGCCGCTCGCGGGCGGGGCGCCCGCGGCCACAACGCCGTCCCGTTCTCATGACGCCGGTGGCGGATTGTGTCGGTGGGCCTCCCGCCCGCCGTTCGGCCTGGACAGCAGAATGTCGACCCGGAATCACCGCTGCCCTCAGGGAGCCCATCAATGAGCACCACCATCACCATCCCGGATCTCGGCGAGGGCGTCGACAGCGTCGACGTGGTCGCCGTGCTCGTCGCCGTCGGCGATACGATCACCGTCGACCAGCCTCTCATCGAGGTCGAGACGGACAAGGCCGCCGTCGAGGTGCCGGCCACCGCCGCCGGCACGGTCACCGAGGTCCTGGTCGAGGTCGGCCAGACCCTCGGACCGGACGCGCCGATTCTGAAGCTCGAGCCGGCATCCGAGTCCGCGTCCTCATCCGTTCCCGATCCCGATCCCGAACCAGCGTCAGCGGACAGCGACAGGGACAGGGACAGCGAAAGCAAACAGACCAGTGACAGCACTAGCGAACAGCGTCAGCCACCAGCGCCAGCTTCAGCGCCCCGATCCGAAATTCATAACTCAGAACTTATAACTCACAACTCTTCGGCGCGGCTGGTCCCAGCCGCGCCGACGGTTCGCCGCTTCGCCCGCGAGGTCGGCATCGACATCGCCCAGGTCGCCGGCACCGGCCCCGGCGGCCGGATCTCCATCGATGACGTGAAGTCCGCGGTGGCCGAGCGTCTCCAACGCAACGCCGGCGGCCCCGGCCTGCCGAAGGCCGAGCTCCCCGACTTCAGCCGGTGGGGCGAGATCTCCCGCGAACCCATGTCCAAGATCCGCACGCTCACCGCCGAGGCCATGAGCCGGGCCTGGCTCACCGCCCCCCAGGTGACCAACCACGATCTCGCCGACGTGACCGAGCTCGAAGCAACGCGCCGCTCCTTCAAGGCCCGGGTGGAAGCCGCCGGCGGCAAGCTCACCACAACCGCGATCCTGGTCAAGGTGGTGGCCTCCGCCCTCATACGCTTCCCGACCCTCAACGCCAGCATCGACCAGCATGCCGGTGAGATCGTCTTCAAGGAGTACGTCAACATCGGCGTCGCGGTGGACACCGAACACGGCCTCCTGGTTCCGGTGATTCAACACGCCGATGAGAAGAACATCACCGAAATTGCCGTCGAGCTCACCGACCTCGCCGGCCGCGCCCGCTCGCGCAAACTCAAGCCCGACGAGATGCAGGGCGGCACCTTCTCGATCTCCAATCTGGGCGGCATCGGCGGCACCGGTTTCTCGCCCATCGTCAACTGGCCCGAGGTCGCCATCCTCGGCGTCTCACGAAGCCGCATCCAACCCGAGTGGGAACCCGAGCTCGACGACTTCGAGCCCAGGCTCATGATGCCGTTGTCGCTGAGCTACGACCACCGTCTCGTCGACGGCGCCGACGCCGCCCGCTTCCTGCGGTGGTTCGCAGAGGCGCTGGAGACACCCTTGCTGTTGGCCCTGGAGGGTTAGGACATCTGGGCATGCCCGAAACGCGATGAAAGGGTGCACAGGCGCTGCGTTCGGGAGCGGGATCGGGAACGGGAGCGGAATCGAGGATTCTCCCCAACGTCACTCTTGACTCAATCGTCGCCATATTTTACACTCGAATTACACCATGAACGTTGTCGCCCACCCTGCCGCCCGTCAGACCGGCGCCGAGGCGCCGCGGCTGATCGAGCGCATGCGCCGCGCCATCCGGGTCCGCCACTACTCCATCCGCACCGAAGAGGCCTACATCGCCTGGATTCGTCGCTTCTTCGCCTTCGCCCGCCGCCACCCGCGGGACCTCTCCTCTGACGAAATCAACCGTTTCCTCACCGACCTCGCGGTCAAGCACCACGTCGCTGCCTCCACCCAGCGGCAGGCTCTCAGCGCCATCCTCTTCCTCTACCGCGAAGTGCTGAAGATCGACCCGCCCTGGATCGACGACGTGGTCCGCGCCCGGCAACCCAAACGCCTGCCCACCGTGCTCTCCAAAGAAGAGGTCGCCGCCCTCCTCGGCCGCCTCGAGGGCACCGTTCAACTGGTGGTGCTCCTGCTCTACGGCGCCGGAATGCGAATTCTCGAGTGCCTCCGCCTTCGCATCCAGGATGTCGACTTCGACCTCGGCACCATCACGATCCGAGACGGAAAGGGACACAAGGACCGCACCACCCTCCTGCCCGAAGCCTGCCGACAACGCCTGAAGGACCACCTCGACGACGTCCGCGACATCCACGAACAGGATCTCGCAGATGGATTCGGCCGCGTCCACCTCCCCTCTGCCCTCAGCCGTAAGTACCCCCACGCCGCCACTGACTGGCGCTGGCAGTACGTCTTCCCCGCCGGTTCACGCGGCATCGACCCGCGCACCGGCAAGACCCGCCGCCACCACCTGCATGAGTCGGTGGTTCAGAAAGCGGTGAAGCAAGCCGCCCGCAAAGCCCGAATCGCGAAGCGTACGAGCTGCCACACTCTTCGTCACTCCTTCGCAACTCATCTGCTCATGGCCGGCTATGACATCCGGACCATTCAGGAGCTGCTCGGCCACAAGGACGTCAAGACGACGATGATCTACACCCACGTCCTCAACATGAGCGGCGGCAATGGCGTCATCAGCCCGGCCGACACCCTCACTTCCCCGGGCGAGCCATGTCCGCCAGCGGTCTAACACCCCACGTGTTAGGACGCGACCTCGGCCGCCTATCACCCCCTGGAATTCCCTCGTACAATAGACAGAGGAGTCAATTTGGTTGGGAATCTTCGCAATACGGCGGGCGAGCGAAACGGCGTGCGGCCCAAGCCGCCTTTCGCAATTTCCACTAGTACATCTAATTGTAGTTAGGCCAGCCGGAGGGTTATCAATTGAATCCTAGGTCATCAGAAACCGGAGCCTCAAAGGTGCTTTCAGCAACTGCTCCGTTCCCCTACCCC